>CAVUGA010000008.1:0-35000 GCA_963740685.1 uncultured Solirubrobacterales bacterium | reverse complement strand
GTTGACCCCCCCGTTGCCGTACGCGTTGATCAGGACGAGCTTCGGCAGTACCCCTCGGTTGCGCAGGTCACGCGCGACCCAGACGCTCTGCTTGAAGCCGCGACAGCCCTTGGCGTTGACGTCGAACCCATCGCGCGTCAGATCCGGGATCGGCAACAGCATCGTCGAGTCGCCGATCGCGACCGGCGGGGGGCCGGTCTTGTACGGATTCCGCACGGCCTTCGCCGTGTGCACGTGTCCGCAGCCGAACTCCGGCTCGCCGACCGCCAGCGCCCCGCTCGCCTGCCAGAGCCCGAGCAGCGCGAGAGCCAGCATTGCGAGTACCGGCTTCGCCATTAGATCGCGGTGGCAGCGGCTGCCCCACACAAGTCGCTTCGGGCTTCGCCCTTCGCTCCGAGATGGTGCAGCCTTGCCACCGCTAGAAGTTCTGCGTGTAGGTGCTCTTGATCTCGGCGTCGCCCTTGCGACAGTCGGCGGTGGCGTTGTACTGGACGCCCGGCACGGACTGGCGCGCTCCCTCGGTGCAGGTGAAGCCCTCCGCGGGCGTCTTGCAGGTGCCACCCGCGCCGCCGGCCGCGATCCGGCAGTGGTGGTAGGTCGCGACGACCTTCTCGGCCTGGCCGCAGCTCACTCCGGCCACATCGATGGAAGTCACGTAGGAGGCGCCGAGGTCCTGCTGCTTGCCATCGATGTCGCAGGAGCTCAGGGCGGCGGTGCTCGTGCTGCCCGACGATCCACCGCCGCCACAGCCGGCGACCAGTGCGGCGCCGAGCACGATCAGGATGGAAGCTCGCTTCAAGGTCGCGCCAGTCTATTTGCGTTTACGGCGCTGATGCTCGCGGTAGGATCGCCGCGATCTTTCCGAGCAAGTCCATCGCAGGGGTTCTTCTGGCAGCAGGCCTGATCGCGGCAGGTCTCGCGCAGGCGGGCGAAGCCTCCCCGGTGGCGCACACCGCCGCCTTCTCGCCGTGCGACATCAGCAGCAAGCAGCAGAAGCTCGGAGCCTCTTACGTGACCTCGCTGAAGGTCCAGGGCGTCAGCTGCGCGAAGGGCGAGAAGGTGATCAAGGCCTACCACCGGTGCCGCCACCAGTCTGGCGGCCCGGCTGGGAGCTGCACCGCCACGCTGCTCGGCTTCAAGTGCAAGGACGGCAAGCGCACCGGCGTCCCGAACGTCCAGTACAACGCGACTGCCAAGTGCCACAAGGTCTCGAACGCCTCCAAGCGCGTCAAGAGCCGCTATACGCAGAACACCTAGGTCGGTCAGTAGTCGAAGTCCCGGTCGACCGCCTGGAGCACCATGTCGGCGGCCACGGATGAGCCGTCCTCGTTCAGATGGATGCCGTCGGACTCCCTGACGATGGTCTGCGTGCCGTCGATGTCGATCGAGTCGCGGTAGCGGTCCCCTGGAGTGAACCTCGGAATCAGGTCGACCACCCGGACCGCGGTTCCCCGCTCGGCTGCGGCCTGGCGAACAGCCTCATTGACGTCGTCCGCGATCGGCTTCCGCGCCGGATCGCGCTGCGTCGGAACCGTCAGCCAGTAGATCCGCTGGACGCCGCCCTGGAGGTAGTTGTCCATCATCTGCCCGACCCTCGATTGGAAGATCCCCTCCCAGGCTGGGCCGCAGCAGCTCACCTGCTGCCCGTTTGGTCCTGGCATCGGATAGCCCTCGTTCGCTCCGATGAAGAGCACCACCGCGTCGGGGTCGTCATTGGCCGCTTGGCTGGAGGAGAGCTGGCCCCAGTCGACCAGGCCGGTGTTGGAGATACCCGTCGCAAGGTGCGGGTCGCGAGTGACCTGAACCCCGGCGCCCTGGTCGGCGAGCTTGCGGGCGATCTCGATGTCGAGCGGCGTCGAGAGCGAGTCACCCGTGACGAGCAGCTTGTGCAGCGGCTGGGGCGATGTGGGGACCGGGGCGACGGGCCGCCCTGCTCCGCCCGGCCCCGCCCGGAAGCCCTGCCCCGAGAGCTGCTGGTCGGGCGAGAGCCAGGAGGTCAGGTCGCGGCGGGTGTCGGCGAGAGGCAGCTGGTCGGAGATCCAGCCCGCTGGGCCCGCAATGGCCTTGACGATGTCCCGGCCCAGGCCGGGCTTGAGCTCGTCGGCCGCCTTCCGCACTGATCCGCCGGCGAAGATCAGCAGCAGGAATGTCGTCAGCGCCACCGCCTTGACCGCGTCCCAGCCGCTGAACCGCCGCAGGCCCCAGCTGTCGAAGCGGCCCATCAGGCTGTCGTCACCGTGCGGCGCGCCCTCTCGGCCGGCGCGGGCCTCGGCCTCCATCTCGGCGATCGTCTCGAATCGCTCCGGATCGCCGGCTGACCGGTTTGTCGTTGTGTCGGCCATCAGAAGCGGAAGTAGATGAAGGGGGGCACGCCCTGGCTCGGCACGGTCGCCCCGACGATCAACACCACGACGGCGAGCGCGGCGCCGAGGAGCAGCGGCTGCAGGCGCCCGATGCGCAGCTCGATTCCCTCCATCGGGCGCTCGGGCAGGAGCTGCAGGCCGACCACCAGGGCGATCGCGCCCACCACCGGCACGGAATAGAGGGTTGCCGGACCCGATCGGACCAGCGCGGACATGTAGTCGCCGAACACCGTGAGGTCGGTGGAGCGGAAGAGGATCCAGCCGAGGACGATCAGGTTGAAGGTGACGAACCAGCGTAGCCAGCCGGGGAAGATCCGTCCCAACCGGCCGTTGATGGCGTGCTCGGCCGACAGGCCGGTCCCCTGGTAGGTGCCCCAGGCGACGAAGTTCCACGCGGCGCCGTGCCAGAGCCCGCCGAGGGCCATGGTGAGCATCAGGTTGATGTAGGTGCGCACACGGCCCTTGCGGTTCCCGCCGAGCGGTATGTAGAGGTAGTCGCGAAGAAAGCGGGACAGGGTCATGTGCCAGCGACGCCAGAAGTCGCGGAAGCCGGTCGCTCGGTAGGGGCTGTTGAAGTTCTGCGGGAAAACGAAGCCCATCAGCAGCGCGAGGCCGATCGCCATGTCCGTGTAGCCGGAGAAGTCGCAGAAGATCTGGGCGGCGTAGGCATACGCGCCGAGGATCGCGTCCGGCGCGCTGTAGGCCTGCGGGACGGCGAAGACCTTGTCGACCACCTCGCGCGCCAGGTAGTCGGCGATCATCACCTTCTTGATCAGGCCCATCGCGATCAGGGTCAGTCCCGCCCCGACGGCTACGCGATCCGGGTCCCGGGGCTCGCGCAGCTGCGGCAGGAACTCGCTGGCGCGGACGATCGGCCCGGCCACGAGGTGGGGGAAGAAGCTCAGGTAGATCGCGGCGTCGAGCAGCGAGGCGGGCTCGGCCTGGCGGCGCTTGACGTCGACCACGTAGGTGACGGCCTGGAAGCTGAAGAAGCTGACCCCGACGGGGAGGGCGATCGTGACCAGGGGCAGCGGCATCCCGAGCCCGATCGAGTCGAGGACGTCCGAGACGTCGGTGACGAAGAAGCCGTAGTACTTGAACACGGCCAGGATCCCGAGGTCGAAGACAACCCCGCCGGCGGTGAACCACTTGCGAAGCCGCTCGTCGTCGGTGCGGTGGATCGCCACCACCGCGAGCTGGCTGACCAGGGTGATCGACGCGAGCAACAGGCAGAAGCGCGGATCGGCCGCCGCGTAGAAGACATAGCTTGCAACCACGATGAACGGCTTCCAGACCTGCTGGCGGGGCATGAGCGCCCAGGAGAGGGCGAGGACGATCGGGAAGAAGATCGCGAATTCGACGGTGGGGAAAAGCACGGGCGTCAGAGTACGGATCGGGCTCGGCGTCGCCCTCGCCGTCGTCTTGCCGGCGCTCTCGGCGCCGTTGGCGCGGGCCGGCTGCGGCGGCGTCGAGACGGCCAGCCCCAAGCACAAGGTTGCGCCCCGTCCACCGCTCGCCGTCGGCGACTCCTCGATGCTGCTCGCCCTCCCGGCCCTGGCTCGCGTCGGCTACAAGGTGAACGCGAGGGGTTGCCGCCAGTTCTCAGAGGGCCTGCGCGTGCTCAGGGACGCCCGCCGGCGTCACCAGCTCCCTCACCTGGTCGTGCTGGCCCTCGGGGCAGACGCCTCGATCACCGGCGGCCAGATCCAGCAGGCGAAGAAGATCCTCGGCCCGAAGCGAAAGCTCGGCCTGGTCACGCCGCGCGAGCTGGGCGGCGGGGAGTCCAACGACGCGAAGGTGATCCGGAACGCCGGACAGCGCGACCCCGAGCGCGTCAAGGTGCTCGACTGGGTCCACTACAGCGCCGGGCACTCGAGCTGGTTCCAGCCCGACGGCCTGCACCTCACCTTCGGCGGCGCGAAGGCCTTCGCGCGGCTGCTGAAGAAGCTGATCCCGCTGGCTTGACGGCTTCGCCATAAGCGGCCGCCACAAAGACCGCGGCCGGATTACAAGGGTGGGAAGCGCCCGCCCTTGGCCAGCGGCAGCGCCCGAGCGAGGAACTGGGCGTAGGCGGCGGCCCCGGTGTAGTCGGGATGGAAGAGGTCCGGCAGGAACCAGGCGCCGAGCTTGGGCTCGGCCTTGTGGTGCGGGCGGCTGTACTTGACCCAATCGAGGACGAAGATCCGGTGCGGATACTGCCGGGCGGCCTTGAAGAGAATGTCCGTGTCGGGGGCCGGCGGGTGGCCGGTGTCGGCGTTGTAGGCCGTCACCAGCCCGAGGACCCGCTTGCGGCCGAGCACGTCGAGCGCCCTCGAGATCAGGCCGGGGTTCACCCCTCCGTTGCCGTAGGCGTTGATCAGGACCAGGTGGGGGAGCTGATGCTTGCGCTTCTGCCTGGCGGCGATGTTGATTGACTCCTTGAAGCCGCGACAGCCGCGGGCGTTGACGGAGAAGCCGACCGCGTTCAGGTTCGGGATCGGCAGGATCATCGTCGAGTCCCCGATCGTGAGCGGCGCCCTGCCGCGTGGATTCGGGTCCACCTGCGCCCAGCCGCGATGGATCTTCTTGCAGCCGTAGACGGGCTCTCCGGCCCCGTGAGCGGCAGCCGCGAGCCCAACCGAAAGGCAGAGTGCAATGACCGCGACGGCTCCCTGGCGAACGCCGACCATTGGGCGCGATTCTAGTCCGAGGGGACCTCAGTTCGGAACAACGGCGCTCTCGGCTGCGGCTGCAGCGCCGCCGCCACCGCGCGTGCTGATGCTCTCCTCGCGCGTCAGCCTGTGCGCGAGGTAGACCGGGATGATCGAGAGCAGGACGACGATCACCGCGACCACGTTCGTGATCGGCAGCTGCTGGCCCCGGAACAGGTTGTCGAGGATCCAGACGGGCAAGGTCTGCTGGCCCCCGCCGAGGGTGAACGTGGTGACGATGATCTCGTCGAACGAGAGTGCGAAGGCGAGCAGTGCGCCGGCGACGAGCGCAGTCTGCATGTTGGGCAGCGTGATGTGCCGGAAGGTCTGCCAGGTGTGGGCGCCGAGGTCGGCCGAAGCCTCCTCCAGATTGGCCGACACCCGTCTCAGTCGGGCGATGACGTTGTTGTAGATGACGACGATGCAGAAGGTGGCGTGCGCGACGATCACCGTGAAGAGGCCGAGCGTCACGCCGAGGACCTGGGTGAAGGTGTCGCTCAGGGCGAGGCCGGTGACGATGCCCGGCAGCGCGATCGGGATCACAACGAGGAATGAGACGGTCTCCCGCCCGAAGAAGCGGTGGCGCGCGACCGCGAAGGAGGCGAGCGTGCCGAGGACCAGGGCGATCGCCGTGGCCGCGACGCCGACCTTGATCGAGGTGAGGAAGGCCGTGCGCGCGGCGTGGTCGCGGATCGCGTCTCCGAACCAGTGAGTCGTGACGCTGTCCAGCGGCCATTTCAAGGTCGTCCCGCCGTTGAACGCGTAGATCGCGATCACCAGCAGCGGGATGTAGATGAAGGCGAGCGTGATCCCGACGCCGACGCGCAACAGGTTTCTGTATTTCGGAGAGAGGGTCATCGGCTCAGAGGTGCTCGAAGGCCCCGAGGCGGCGGGCGATCAGCAGGTAGACGACCATCACCACGATCGGCACGGTGGCGAACGCGGAGGCCAGGGGCAGGTTGTTGGTGTGGCTGGTGAAGACGACGTTCCCGATGAACTGGGTGTCGGGGGAGACCAGAGAGGGCGTGATGTAGTCGCCCATGGTCAAGGAGAAGGTGAAGATCGAGCCGGCGACGACGGCTGGGAACGCGAGCGGCAGGATCACCCGCCGGAAGGTCAGGAATGGCTTCGCACCGAGATCCTCGGAGGCCGAGAGCAGCGAGTCGGGAATGCGCTCGAGGCCCGCGTAGATCGGCAGGATCATGTACGGCAGCCAGAGGTAGCTCATCACGATCCAGACCGCGGTGGCGCCGAAGCCCGGGCCCTTGAGCCCGATCGGGTCGAGGGCCCAGTTGATCAGCCCGTTGGCGCCGAGCATCGTCTGCCAGGCGTAGACCTTGACCAGGTAGAAGGACCAGAGCGGCATCAGCACGGCCACGACGAGGAAGCCCTTGGCCCTGGGCGAGGCGATCTTCGCCATGTAGAAGGCGATGGGGAAGGCGAGCAGGGCGTCGGTCACGGTCACGGCGGACGCGATGCCGATCGTGCGGAACGCCACCGTGCGGTAGACGTCGGTGTTCCAGAGCTCCTTGTAGTTGTCGAAGGTGAAGCCCTTGATCAGCTCGCCGCTGAGAGCGTCCACGCTCCAGAACGAGGCGATCAGGAGGACCGCCAGGGAGCCCAGGTAGAGGATGCCCAGCCAGGCGAGCGGGCCGGACAGCAGCGCGCCCACCTGCAGCCGGGAACGGCCATGGAAGAGGTCGGCGAGCCTCCGGCTCGCCGACCTCCTTCCGCGGCCGGTTGTTACGCCGGCCGCTTCCATGACTCGCTGATCAACCCTTGATCTGGGTCCATGCAGCGGACCAGTCGTTGTAGTCCTTGCATGTGTCGCCGCGGCTATCGCCGCAGTCCGCAACCGGAACCTTCCAGTAGTACGTGTTCTTCCAGAAGTTCGGATCCGCTGCGTGGTACTCGTCGCAGAACTTCGGATCCGCCGGCAAGTCGTCTGCCTTCGCGGCAGCGGTCAACGTGGATGGATCGCACGACTTGCTCTGTGCGGGCGCTTCACCGAAGTACTGAGCGACCTCGGCATTCGCAGTGGGCGAGACGATGAAATTCATCCACTTGTACATGCAGTTCGGATGAGCCGCGTTCTTCGCGATCATCCAGGTGTCGGACCAGCCCGTCGCACCCTCGGTCGGCTGGAACCCGGTGTCGGGACCCGGCGCCTGCATCGGCTGCTTGTCTGCCAGCAGCGCGAAGTACTGGTACTGCCAGGTCGTGCCGACCACCACGTCCCCGTTCGAGAACGAGTTGATCTGCTTCGCGGCGTCTGACCAGTACTCGCCGACGTTCGCGTGCTGCTGCTTTAGCAGGTCGACGGCGGCGTTGAACTGCTTGTCGTCGAGCTCGTAGGGATCGGTGATCCCCAGGTCGGGCTGGTGGGCCTTCAGGTACACGGCGGCGTCCGCGATGTAGATCGGGTCGTCGTACACGCTGATCTTGCCCTTGTACTTGGCCGCCTGAGTGGGATCGAGCATCACCGACCACGAGGTGGGGTTGGGTTTGACGTCGTTCGAGTTCGACATCAAGAGGTTCGCTCCACGCCCGTGCGGGATCCCGTAGGGCTTCCCGTCGAACGTGTTGTAGGGCTGGTTCTTGAGGTCGTCGAAGATCGTCGCGTAGTTCGGCACCAGGTCGGTGTTCACCGGCGCGACGTCGCCGCCGGAGACGAGCTTCGCGGTCGCGTTGCCCGACGCCGAGACGCCATCCCACTGGCCGGTGCGCATCAGGTCGACCATCTCGTCCGAAGTGCCGGCCTCCTTCAGCTTGATCTGGCAGCCCGTCGACTTCTCGAAATCGGACTTCCATGGGTCGGCGACGTATCCGGGCCAGGCGACGAGGTTCAACTGCCCCTCACCTGCCCCGACGGACTTCTGGGCACTGCCGTTGTCGCTACTACCGCTTGATCCACCGCAGCCGGCTATCACCAGCATGGTGGCGGCGAGCCCTCCGACGATCGCGGCGGGCAGCCAGGCGGAGCGAGCTTTGAGTCTGCTCACTTTCCTTCCTCCTCTCCCTTTACGGCGACGGTCTGATCCGCTCGCCATCCAATTTTCACTTTGCGGCCGCGTTCTTCCTGGACCTCCGCGGAGGTCGTCTCCAGGTTCTGGCGGACGATTTGGAGCTGTCCCCCCGCTTCGAGGTCGACGAGATACCGCGTGATCATCCCGGCGTAGGAGACGTCCTTGATCCTCCCCTCCTCGACGTGAAGTCCATTCGGTGCACTGCCGTTCTCGATGAACGAGATCTTCTCGGGACGCACCGTGAAGCGCCGGCCGTCGCGCTCGAGCAGGTTCGAGACGCCGACGAAGCCGGCGACGAATGCGTTGTCCGGGCGCTCGTAGATCTCGGTCGGCGGCCCGATCTGCTGGACGCGGCCCTCGTTGAAGACGGCGATCCGGTCCGACATGGTCAGCGCCTCCTCCTGGTCGTGCGTCACGTAGATGAACGTGATCCCGACCTGGCCCTGAATTCCCTTCAGCTCCACCTGCATCTGCTCTCGCAGCTTCAGGTCGAGTGCGCCAAGTGGCTCGTCGAGCAGCAGCACCCTGGGCTCATTGACGATCGCCCGGGCAAGCGCCACGCGCTGCTGCTGGCCGCCTGAGAGCTGGTTCGGCCTGCGCGCCTCGTATCCGGCGAGCCGAACGGTCGCGAGCGCCTCGGATGCGCGGCGGCGGCGTTCCTCCTTGTCGACACCTTTGACGCGCAGCCCGTAGGCGACGTTGTCCCCCACGGACATGTGGGGGAACAGCGCGTAGTCCTGGAAGACGGTGTTGACCGAGCGGTCATAGGGGGGCAGGCCGGTGACGTCCTTCCCGCCCAGCTCGACGCGGCCCGTGTCCGGCTCCTCGAAGCCGGCGATCATCCGCAGGGTCGTGGTCTTCCCGGAGCCCGAGGGCCCCAGCAGCGTGAAGAACTCGCCGCGCTTCACCTCGAGGTCGAGCGACTCCACCGCCGCGACCTCCCCGTAGTGCTTGCTCACCCCGACCAGGCGGACGTCGACGTCATCGGCGCTGGTCCGCACGCCGGCTTCGTCGTCACTCGTGCTTGCCTGGGTCGAGGCTACAGCCGTCTCCTTGGGTGGCTTCCAAAACCGGGCCGGCTGTGCGCACCGTACAACGCGGCCCAGTGGGGCCATAGGTATATCCGAGCCTCACCCTGCGTCGCGAGGACGGGGTGGACAATCTTTGCGGCATGCCTTGGACATCCCGACTTCGACGTTCGGGAGTGGGCCTACCGGCGGCGTGTGGAGGCTAGAAACCTGGCGCGTACTTGGCGGTGAAGCCCCGCGGCTTGCGCTTCTTCTTGCGCCAGCGCGGGCCGCTTCCCTGGTTCCAGCGATCGCCACCGGAGGAGGTGTCGAATCGCAGTCCCGCCACGATCATGTAGGCGTGGCTCGCGTTGGCGTAGACCGTGATCCAGCGACCCTTGCCCGGTACGCCCCAGCTGCTGGCCATCGGGCCCGACGGCATCGGGCTCGCCAGGAGGCCGGCGGCGTGCAGCACGTAGCTCACGGCACCGGAGCAGTCGTAGCCGGTATCCGCGAAGGACCGGTGGCCACCACCCCAGTGATAGGGGAAGGTGTGGATCGCGTTGCCCGCCGCGATCGCCGCCTGGATGTTGGCGGGCGCGTCGGCGGGCGCCACCGCGGTGCCGTCCTTGCGGATCTTCCCGTGGCCCGGGGGGCCGATCGGCACCGAGGGATCGGTGGTGGGCGTGGTCGTCGTTCCGCCTGGCGGGCCTGACCCGCCCGTCTGGGCGGCCGCAGGCGCTGCCACGGCGAGTATGCAGATGGTCGTAATCCCCGCCACTGCGAGGCGACGCTTAGGGCTAAGTGTGTCTCGCATCAAGCAGTTCTCCTTTGCAGGCCTGCGGGGTTAGCTGACGGGCTGGCGCTTGAGGAGCCTGCGCCCCCACCCTTCGACTGCGGTGGGTTAGCCCCAACTCTTGGTTCCCCCGCTCCCACCCCTCTTGGGGATGAGACTCGGCGTAACTGGCGCGGGACCTTACCAAACGTGAACGATCCTTTGCAAACGACAACGGTTTCCTCGTGACTTCAGGCACGATCTATGGATTCGACGGCCAGGAGCGCGGCTCCTGCCCGATCGGGCGAAGACGGGAAGGGCCGCGCCGCGCCGCCTGGATCGGCGACGCGGCGCACCCGCGGGAGGAGAGGTGGCCTCTTGCAGGCCGCAAATGGCGGCTAGAGACCGGGGGAGAAGCGTTCGGCGTAACCGGTTCCGGCCCGCATGCTCGCGCGCCAGCGGGGCCCGGAGCCCTGATTGAAGGACTCACCGGCCGACGAGGTGTCGAACCGCAGCCCCGCAACGGTCATCCAGGCGTGGGTCTTGTTCGCGTAAACCGTGATCCATGAGCCGATGCCCGGCACGCCCCAGGCCATCAGCGGCCCCGAGGCCTCCGGGCTCCGCAGAAGTCCGGCCGCGTGCAGGACGTAGCTGACGGCGCCCGAGCAGTCGTAGCCCTTGGACTTGAATCTGCGGTGGCCGCCGCCCCAGATGTAGGGGCGCTTGTGGATCCTGTTGGCGGCCTTGATCGCCTTCCGGATCTGCCTCGGCGCGTTGGCCGGGGGAAGAGCCTTCCCATTGGGCTGGAGCTGCGCCGTCCCGCTCGGCGCCGTGGGGGTCGTCGTGGTGCCGGTGTCGCCGGGCACAACAGCACCGCCGGTCTGACCCATCGCAGGGACGGCGGCGGCGAGTGATGCCACCAGCAGCAGCCCCGCCAAAGCCAGCTTTCTACTTCCACTAAGTGTGTTCGACCGCAAAACCGCTCTCCTTCGTCGGCCTACGGGGTTAGCTGACGGGCTGGCGCTAAAGGAGCTCGCGCTTCCACCGAGGTGGATTCGCCCCAACTGCTTGGTTCCCCCGCTCTCGTCCCGCCCTGGCGGGGACAAGATTCGGCGTTTGGTCCGCGGGCAGCCTAGCAGGGCAGGCGGTTATGTGAGTGGGTCCTCACAGAGATCTGACACCCCAAGCGGCCGCCACAACGACCGCGGCCGGATCAAAGGCCCGTGTAATGGCGAACCGCGAAGCCGGTCCCGGTCCGCAGGGTGTAGCGCCAGCGAGGCCCGCGCCCCTGGTTGACCGACTCGCCGAGCGGGGAGGTGTCGTAGCGCAGGCCGGCGATCACCATGTAGGTGTGGGTCTTGTTCGCGTAGACAGTGATCCAGGTGCCCGGACCCGGACTCCCCCACAGGGCCAGCTGGCCCGAAACCAGCGGGGCGCTGAGGACCCCGGCGGCGTGCAGCACGTAGCTGACTGCCCCGGAGCAGTCGTAGCCCTTCGCCTTGAAGCGCCGGTGACCGCCCCCCCAGATGTAGGTTCTCTTGTGGATTCGATTTGCAGCCTTGATCGCGCGGATGACCGCATACGGCGCGCCAACGGGCCGACTGGCCTTCCCGCTCGGAAGGATGGTCGCGGCCGTCACGGGGCCCGTAGAGCCGATTGGGGCCCCGGGCACGGCGGCGGTGGTCGTGGTGGTCGTCGTCGTGGTGCTGCCGTCGGTCTGGGCAGCGGCGGGCGCCGCGGCCGCGAGCGCGGCGGCGAGCACCAGTCCTGCCAATCCAAGCCTCCGCCGTCGGCGGGCCGAGCGAGACAGCAAGCGACTTTCCCTCCTCCGGTTCCGTCCCTCCTCTGGCCGGAACCCGTTTCTCCTGCAAACGACCGTAGCAAAGCCGGGCCCGTCTGTGAGCGCGCGCTCACAAATGATCGGCGTCCTGCGCCTGAGCGCTCCGGCTCGCTAGGTTTGCCGCCGTGGAACTCGAGGGGAAGCGGCTGCTGCTCAGCGGCGCCACCGGGGGACTCGGCCGAGCGATCGCCGATCAGCTCGCCCGCCACGGCACCAGCCTGGTGCTGAGCTCTCGGAAGCCGGCGGAGCTCGAGGAGCTGGCCCACACGCTGCCGGGCGGGTTGGAGCGACACCGCGTTCTCGTCTCCGACCTGGCCGAGAAGGGAGCGGCCCAGCAGGTCGTCCGGGACGCGGGCGACCTCGATGGGCTGATTGCCAACGCGGCCCTCCCCGGTGTGGGGTCGATCGAGAAGGTCGGAGCGGAGGAGCTCACCACGACACTTCGCGTCAACCTCGAAGCGCCGATGCTGATGGCGCAAGAGCTGGTCCCGGCGCTGACCCGGAAGGGCGAGGGTCACATCGTCTTCATCTCCTCCCTCAACGGGAAGGTCGGAACGCCGCGAACCGCGATCTACTGCGCGACCAAGTTCGGCATGCGCGGCTTCGCCCTGGCGCTGCGCGAGGACCTGCACCCAAGGGGAATCGGCGTCTCGACCGTGCTGCCCGGGTTCATCCGGGAGGCCGGCATGTTCCACGACTCCGGGGTCAAGTCCCCACCGGGACTGGGCACCACATCACCCGGGAAGGTCGCCAACGCGGTGGTCACGGCGATCACCCGGGACCGCAACGAGGTCGAGCCCGCGACCCTGCGCCTCCGGCTGGTGAGCGCGATCGCCTACCGGCATCCCGAGCTGGCGGCCAGGGTCGGGCGTCGCGGGGGCGCGGCGAAGATCGCCGACGACCTGGTCGCCGGTCACGCCGGCAAGCGCTAGCGGCCACCAGGCCGCTCAACTTCGGAGCGGAGGGCGAAGCCGCAGTATGCTCCCGCCACGCGTCATGGAGAGACGCGCGGCGCGCCGAGGGACGTGCCTGATTAATGAGAGAGGACAGGAGAGGTATGCGGAAGCTCGTGCTGGTGTCGGTCATCTTCGGCTCGCTGCTCGCTTCTTCGAGCGCGCAGGCGGCGATCCCGAGCGCCCTGGGGATCACCTGCACCCCGAACCCCACCGACGGTGTTCGCGAATGCGGCAGCACCGCGCCGCGCAGCACGGCGGCCAGCTTCGACGGGACGCCGATCGACGTCAACGTCGCCTTCCCGCCCGCACCGGCGAGCGGACCCGATGGCCACTATCCACTGGTCATCATCGGTCATGGATACGGCGGCACGAAGATCCCGTTCGGCGCGCCCAACTCGACGAGCGACATGCGGCAGTTCACGAGCCGGGGATACGCCGTCTTCAGCATGACCGACCGCGGCTTCCACGAGTCCTGCGGAACCGACGCCGCCATCACCGCGGCGGCCGGCGCCTGCAACGCGGCCGGCTGGATTCATCTGATGGACGACCGCTTCGAGGTCCGCGACGCTCAGTTCCTGATGGGCAAGCTGGCCGACCAGGGCCTGATCGACGGCCAGAAGATCGGGGCCACCGGCGCCTCCTACGGAGGAGGCCTGTCCATGGCGCTCGCCTCTCTCAAGGACCGGGTGATGATGCCGAACGGGCAGCTGGTCCCCTGGACGAGTCCCACGAACGGGATCCCGATGCGGATTGCCGCGGCCACCCCGATCGTGCCGTGGAGCGATCTCTCCTACTCCCTGGACCCCAACGGCGGCACCCTCGACTACGTCGCGGATTCGCCGTATGCGGGCAGGATCGGAATCGAGAAGGAGTCGCTCGTCGGCGGGCTCTACTTCACCGGGAGCACCGCGGGGAAGTACTGCGGGGCATCGCCCTACCCGCCGTGCACGGATTTCGACTCGGATGTGACGGCCTGGAATGCGCGACTTGACGCCGGTGAGCCCTACGACGGCGATCCCCAGGTCAGCGCGATCTTCAACGAGATCTCGGCGCACCATTCCTCGTACTACATCGATCACTCCGAGCAGCCGGCGCCCCTGCTGATCGCCAATGGCTTCACGGATGACCTCTTCCCCGCGGACGAGGCAATCCGCTTCTACAACAAGATCAGGTCGCTGTACCCGGGCGCACCGATCTCGATGTTCTTCGGTGATTTCGGCCACCCGCGCGCCGCCCCGGACAAGCATGCCGAGAACTCGGCGCTCACCTCTGACGTCAGCGCCTGGTTCGACTTCTACGTCAAGGGCGAGGGCTCAACCCCGTCCCAGGGTGTGACCGCCTACACGATGACCTGCCCGACCACCGCCCCGTCCGGCGGGCCCACACAGGCGGGCAGCTGGGCCGGCCTGGAGAAGGGAGAGGTCCGGCTCGACTCTGCCCCTTCCCAGGCGATTGCGCCCGACGGCGGATCCAGCGCCGTCGACACGGCCTTCGACCCGGTCAGCTCCGGCCAGAATCCATGCCACACAGCGCCGGCGGCCGACCTTCCCGGCGTCGCGACCTACAGGCTGCCCGCCGCCTCCGGCAGCGGGTTCACGCTGATGGGCTCGCCCACGGTGGTCGCGACGATCAGCTCGCCGACGCCGAACTCCGAGGTCGCAGCCAGGCTGCTCGACGTGGACCCGGCCGGCACCGAGACCCTGGTCGACCGCCAGCTCCTGAGGCCTGCCATCGGCACCGCCAGGCAGGTTTTCCAGCTCCACCCGACCGGCCACCTGTTCGCCCCGGGCCACGTCCCCAAGCTGGAGCTTCTCCCGAGCGACTCGCACGGAAGCCTGCCCGTCGGCGGCTACGGGCGGGCCGCCAACGGACAGGGGCAGGTGACCGTCTCCGGCCTCTCGCTGCGGCTGCCCACCCTCGACGGCCCTGGGGCCGCCGCGGGCCAGGTCAAGCCGGCCTCCGAGCTGCCGCTTCCCTGCGGCATGGCGATTGCGCCCCAGTTCTCGTCCAGCCTCTACCTGCGCGCCTCGCTCGGCGAGGGGACGCTCAGGTTCAAGGGCCGAAAGGGAAAGGTCCCGGTGGACTCCGCCCCCGGTCCGAACGCCTGCTTCGTCCAGGTGAGGCTGCTCGGCTCAGGCAAGGGCAAGAAGAACAAGAAGAAGAAGAAGGGCCGCGCGGCCAAGAAGAAGCACAAGAAGAAGAAGAACCTCCTGGGTAAGGGCAGCGCGACGATTCCCGGCGGCCAGAGCGCGACCGTCAGGCTCAAGCTCAGCAAGCATGGCCGTGCCGCGGTCAGGCGAGGCCGTGGGATCAGGGTCCAGGTGACCACGGTCGACGCGACCGGCAACACCGTCCAGACCGCCAAGGTCCACTTCAAGAAGAAGAAGAAGCACGGCAAGCACAAGAAGCACAAATAGGCCGGCGCTCTCGCTCGGCCCTCGTTAGCCGCCGGGCCTCACTGGTCATACTGAGAATGTGAGCAGCGACAGCTTCGAAGCCCGTGCCGAGCTCGAGGTCTCTGGCCGCCGGTTCGAGATCCACCGCCTCGACGCTCTGCAGCAGCGCTTCGACACGGCGAGGCTGCCCTACTCGCTCAAGGTCCTGCTCGAGAACGCGCTTCGCCTGGAGGACGGCACCTCGGTCACCTCCGGCGACGTCGAGGCGATCGCGACCTGGGACGCCAAGGCCGAGCCCTCGGTGGAGATCCCGTTCCAGCCCGCGCGGGTCTTGATGCAGGACTTCACGGGCGTCCCCGCGGTGGTCGATCTGGCCGCCATGCGCGATGCGATGGAGGACCTCGGCGGCGACCCGAGCGCGATCAACCCGCAGGTCGACGTCGACCTGATCATCGACCACTCGGTCCAGGTGGACGCGTTCGGCAACCAGAAGGCATTCGAGATCAACGAGGAGCGCGACTACGAGCGAAACGGCGAGCGCTATGCCTTTCTGCGCTGGGGTCAGACGGCCTTCGACAACTTCAGGGTGGTGCCGCCCGCCACCGGCATCTGCCACCAGGTCAACCTCGAGTACCTGGGGCAGTGCGTCTACTCGCGCGAGGTCGATGGGACGACGCAGGCGTATCCCGACACCCTCGTCGGCACCGACTCCCACACGACGATGATCAACGGCCTCGGCGTGCTCGGCTGGGGCGTCGGCGGGATCGAGGCCGAGGCGGCAATGCTGGGGCAGCCGATCTCGATGCTGCTCCCGCAGGTGATCGGCTTCAGGCTGACGGGCGACCTCCGCGAGGGCGCCACGGCGACCGATCTCGTCCTGACCGTCACCGAGATGCTCAGGGAGATGGGCGTCGTCTCCAGGTTCGTCGAGTTCTTCGGTCCCGGCATCGCCGGGCTCGGCCTGGCCGACCGCGCGACGATCGGCAACATGTCTCCCGAGTTCGGCTCGACCTGCGCGATCTTCCCGATCGACGCCGAGACCCTTCGCTACCTCGAGTTCACGGGTCGCCCGACGGAACAGATCGAGCTCGTCGACGCCTACACGCGCGAGCAGGGCCTCTTCCACGAGCCCGATGCCGAGGAGCCGACATACAGCGACACCCTCGAGCTCGACCTCGGCGACGTCGAGCCGAGCATCGCCGGGCCGAAGCGCCCGCAGGACCGCATCGCGCTGACCAACGCCAAGCCCGCCTTCCTCGAGACGATGCAGGAGTGGGACCCCGAGGCCGGCGCCGAGCTCGGCAACGGCGTCGACGTCGCGAGCGACGAGTCCTTTCCCGCCTCCGATCCGCCCGCCGAGGACCACGACGGCGATGGCGGCAAGCCGCGGCGCGCGGGTCTGACGGCCGTCGCGGAGGAGCACAAGACCAGCGACGCCGTCTCGGTCCAGCTCGAGGACGGCCAGACGGTCCAGCTCGACCACGGCATGGTGGTGATCGCCGCGATCACGAGCTGCACCAACACCTCGAACCCGTCGGTGATGCTGGGCGCCGGCCTCCTCGCGAAGAAGGCCGTGGAGCGCGGGCTGGCCCGCAAGCCTTGGGTCAAGACCTCCCTCGCCCCCGGCTCCACTGTCGTGACCGAGTACCTGGAGAAGTCCGGACTCGACAAGTTCCTCGACAAGCTCCAGTTCAACCTGGTCGGGTACGGCTGCACGACCTGCATCGGGAACTCCGGGCCGCTGCCGGAGGCGATCTCGGAGGCGGTCAACGAGAAGGACCTGGTCGTCTGCTCGGTCCTCTCCGGCAACCGAAACTTCGAGGGCCGGATCAACCCGGACACGAGGGCCAATTACCTGGCCTCGCCCCCGCTGGTCGTCGCCTACGCGCTCACAGGCCGGATGGACATCGACCTGACCAGTGAGCCGCTTGGCCGGGACTCGGACGGCGAGCCGGTCTATCTCTCGGAGGTCTGGCCGAGCACCGAGGAGATCAAGGATGTCGTCGGCGAGGCCGTCCGGGCCGACATGTTCACCAAGAGCTATGCCGACGTCTTCACGGGCGACAAGCGCTGGCGCGGGATCCAGGTCCCCGAGGGCGATCGCTACACCTGGCCCGATTCCACCTATGTCCGGAAGCCCAGCTTCTTCGAGGGCATGCCGGCGGAGCCAAACCCGGTCGAGCCGATCCAGGGCGCCCGCGTGCTGGCGGTCCTCGGGGACTCCGTCACGACCGACCACATCTCGCCGGCCGGCGCGATCAAGAAGGCCAGCCCGGCCGGCCAATGGCTGATCGACCAGGGGGTGGAGGTCCGCGACTTCAACTCCTATGGGTCCAGGCGCGGCAACCACGAGGTGATGATCCGGGGCACCTTCGCCAACGTCCGCCTTCGCAACGCGCTCGTCGAGAGGGAGGGCGGTTTCACCCGTCACTTCCCGGATGGTGAGGAGACGACGATCTACGAAGCGGCGATGAAGTACGCGGACGACGGTGTGCCGCTGGTCGTGTTGGCCGGCAAGGAGTACGGGTCGGGCTCGTCGCGCGACTGGGCCGCGAAGGGCACCAACCTGCTCGGCGTCCGGGCCGTGATCGCGGAGAGCTTCGAGCGCATCCATCGCTCCAACCTGATCGGGATGGGCGTGCTCCCCCTCCAGTTCCCGGACGGTGAGTCGACCGACTCGCTGGGACTGACCGGCGAGGAGACCTTCGACGTCGGCGACCTCCAGAACGGCGAGGCGAAGACGGTCGAGGTCACGGCCCACCGCGACGGCGGAGACGACGTCACCTTCGAGGCGACCGTCCGGATCGACACGCCGAACGAGGTCAGCTACTTCCAGAACGGCGGCATCCTGCACCGGGTCCTGCGCGACCTGCGCTCACGCGGCTAGCGCTGCCGCCGACGAACCACGCAAGGGACGACGATCGATCAGTTCGCGTCGTCGAGCGCGGCCCGCAGGGCCGCGGCGTCCTCGGCCCCGAAGACAACCCGGTTCTGCGTGGCGATATAGACGAGGTCGAGGTTGACTCCAGCCCGGGCGACCTTGCGAGCTAGGTCCGCCAACACCCCTGGTCGGTCTTCGACGGCCACCACGACGACCTCCCGCTCCCGGGTTACCGCAACATGGGAAATCGCCAGCGCGTGCTTCACGGCCTCCGCGTGCGGGACCAGGATGTGCAGCTCGGCGCGCTCGCCGGCGCCGACACACGTGGCGGCCGCGATGTTCACGCCTGCGTCGCTGATCGAGGTCGCCACCTGAGCCAGCGCGCCAGGGGTGTTCTCGATGTCGATGACCAGGTCGACCGCCATGCGCAGATGCGCACTCAGCCTACTCGCGAATACGCAGCGAGGGACCCGGATGGCCGGCCCCCGTTTCCCCTATTTGATCTGTCGCACGTGAAGAAGCGGCGTGGCGGGGCCGCGGGAGGCAGGGGGTCCACACGGCCCGCGCCACGCCTGCGCGTCGGTAGCCAGGGAGGGATTTCCGACGCGATCGTTCCCGGAGGCGGGACTGGCCCGGGAACGAGTCTTGTCAAGTTAGTACGTCCTCCCGCCTCATCTGATTATTCCCCGTTTGGTCGTGCGGTGTCAACTCCCGCGGCGCGATTCCCCAGCCGCGGCGCTCGATCAGCTCGATTCCGATCACTGCGCCCAGCGGGCCGAACGGCGTGAGGGTCGCCGCGAGCAGCGGCCAGGGCGCCTCCCGGCGCACGATCGCCCAGAGGATCAGCGCGCACAACCCCAGATACCCGAGCCCATGCAGCAATCCGAAGAGCGCGGTCTCCGACGGGTATCCCGGCGCGATCCAGAAGACCAGGAGCGTCGTGAACAGGCCGAGCTCGAACCATGAGGCGATCTTCACCCAGCGGAAAAGGCGGCCGGGCACGGGCCTGGGCAGGGGATCGGCGTGCTCAGGCGTGTCCATCGGTTGAAGCTAGCGGCTGGGGGCCTTCGACACCTGGTCGGAGTGTCATGGGCCGATTTTCATACCGGCGGTCCATAGTCTTCTTGACCTCTGATCGCCAAGATGCCGCCATGGAGCGATTCCACGGAGATCAGGGTTCCAACGTGAGCATGAGGAGGCTCGTGCGGCTGCAGCGCTCGTATCGGTGCGCGGGCTGCGCCGCGGAACACCACTCCTGGGCACGACTCAGCTCATGCCCCGATTGCGGCCGCTCCCTCTCGGTGGCCGTGATCAGGCGTGCAGCGCTCACGGGGCCGGCCTGACCGCCAGCGGCTGTCCGAGCGGGGGCGATGGCCCGCTCGGGCAGCCTAGGCCGGGTCCGCGCGGCCCATCAGGGCCGTGAGGACGATCCGCTCCTGCTCCTTGGTGTGGGCCACCGCGTAGCCCTCGCCGGGGCTTGCGCGTGGCGGCCGGCCGACGTAGCCGAGCTCCACGCCCTCGGGGAGCAGCTCGGGCATGCGGCGCTGCATGACTGACCAGGCCCCCATGTTCCGCGGCTCCTCCTGGACCCAGACGATCTCCTTCAGGTTCGGATAGCCGGCGATCAGCTCGGTGAGCTGCTCCTTCGCGAACGGATAGAGGAGCTCGGCGCGGCCGATCGCGACCTTCTCGACCTCCTCGCGCTTGGGGGCAGCGTCGATGTCGTAGTAGATCTTGCCGCTGCAGAGCGCGAGCCGCTCGACCTTCTCCTTGCGGTCCTGGGCACGTGGGTCGTCGAGCACGAACTCGAACGAGCCTGAGGTGAGGTCCTCCAGCGTGGAGGTCGCGCGCGGCAGGCGCAGCAGTCCCTTGGGTGTGAAGACGATCATCGGCCGGGCCTTCTGGATGTGGGCCTGGCGCCGCAGCAGGTGGAAGTACTGCGCGGCCGTCGACGGGTTCGCAATGCGGATGTTGCCCTCCGCGGCGAGCTGGATGAACCGCTCGATCCGCGCGCTCGAGTGCTCGGGGCCGGCGCCCTCGTATCCGTGGGGGAGCAGCAGCGTCAGGCGGGAGGTCTGGCCCCACTTCGCCTCGGCCGAGGCGATGAAGCTGTCGATGATCACCTGCGCCGCGTTGCCGAAGTCGCCGAACTGCGCCTCCCAGAGGACGAGGCTGTCCGGCGATGCCGCCGAGTAGCCGTACTCGAACCCGAGGCAGGCGGACTCGGACAGCGGGCTGTTGTGCAGCTCGAGGGGAGCGTTTGCCTCAGGCAGATTCTGGATCGGCGCGTAGCGGAGGCCCGTCTTCTCGTCGTGAAGGACCAGGTGCCGGTTGGAGAACGTCCCTCGCTCGGTGTCCTGTCCCGTGAACCGCACGTGGACCTCCTCCGTCAGCATCGAGGCCAGCGCGAGCGCCTCGGCGTGGCCGAACTCGATCCCCCCCTGATCCATCGCGTCGAGCCGCTTCGAGAGAGGCTTGCGCAGCTTGCGGTGGATCGTGAAGCTGTCCGGGACGTGTAGGAGCTCCTCGTTCAGCTTGCGAAGCTTCTCCTCGGGAACGGCGGTCTCCACGCTCGGGCTTCGCGTCCGGTCGAGCTCCCCGGTGCCGGTGGCCGTGGGGTCGGCGTACTCGCCGGACTCGATCTTCTGGCGAAGCTCGTCGTGGGCGGCCTTGAGGGAGCGCTGACGCTCGTTGTTGCGCTCCTCGACCTCGTCGGGAGTGACGATTCCCTCCTTGACCAGCTCTCGGGCGTAGAGCTGGCTGACCGGCGGGTGCTCCTTGATCTGGGCCGTCATCAGTGGCTGGGTGTACGCGGGCTCGTCGGTCTCGTTGTGTCCGAAGCGGCGGTAGCCGATCAGGTCGATGACCACGTCGCGTCCCCACCGCTCGCGATAGGCCATCGCCAGCCGGACGGCGCCGAGGCAGGCCTCCGGGTCGTCGGCGTTCACGTGGATGATCGGGACGTTGAAGCCCTTCGCCATGTCGGCCGCGTAAGGGGTGGAGCGACCCTCCTCCGGATCCGTCGTGAACCCGATCTGGTTGTCCTGGATGATGTGGATGGTGCCGCCCGTCGCGTAGCCCTTCAGCGACTGGAGGTTGAGCGTCTCGGCGACCACGCCCTGCGCCGGGAACGCGGCGTCGCCATGGAGGAGGACGGGGACGGCGGCCATCGGATCGTGCTCGAGGCGGCCGTTCTGCCGGTTGGTCTGGGAGGCGCGGGCGGCGCCGGTCACGACCGGATCGACGTATTCGAGGTGGCTCGGGTTCGGGTAGAGCCGAACGCCGATCTCGGAGTCGTCCCGTGTCTTGTAGACGCCGCCGTGGCCGTAGTGGTACTTGACGTCGCCGGTGCCGCCGGTGGGGATCGCCGCCAGCGACTTGACCGCCTCGATCGCCTTGGCGCCCTCGAACTCGGCCAGGATCGCCTCCACGGGCCGGGCGATGTTGTGCGCCAGGACGCTGAGCCGCCCGCGGTGGGCCATTCCGATCACCACGTCGTGCGCGCCCTCGGTGTGCGCCATCTCGAACACCTCGTCGAGCATCGGCACGACGGTGTCGAGGCCCTCGACCGAGAACATCTTCTGGCCGAGATAGGCCTTCTCCAGATAGCGCTCGAAGCCGAAGACCTGAATCAGGCGGTCGAGCAGCATCCGCTTCTCTTCCGGATCCAGGGGCTTGCGGTGCCAGCCGGTCTCGATCATGTCCCGCAACCACATTCGCTGCTGGTGCGAGGAGAGGTGCTCGAACTGGTAGGCGATCGTGCCGCAGTAGGCCTCTCGCATACGCGGCAGTACCTCGAGCAGGGTCTCGCCCTCCACGCCGATGCGGAGGATCTCCGCCGGGATCTGGGCCATCAGCTCGGGGGTGAGGTTGAGGTTCTCGGGCTGGATCGCCGGGTCGCCCTTGGGCTCGGAGCCCAGGGGGTCGAGCCTGGCGGCGAGATGGCCGTGGGTCCGGTAGGCCTTGAGCAGCGAGGTCGCGGCCTGCACGGCCTGGAGCAGCTCCATGCTGGGCCTGCCCGCGACGGACGGCGCCGGCTCGCCGGGCGCACCGGTCGCCGGCAGCGGCGGCGCGGAGGCGGATGCGGCATGAGCGCTGGTGACGCCCGACGGGTCGACCCCGAGATCCGTGGCCACTGACTCGTAGAAGGAGTCCTCCCCCTGCAGCAGCTCCTCGATCCGGCGCAGGAAGGATCCGGACTCCGCGCCCTGGATGACGCGGTGGTCGTAGGTCGAGGTCATGGTCATCACCTTCGAGACGCCGAGCGCCCTGATCTTCTCGGGCGGAGCGTGCCTCCACTCGACCGGATAGGCGAGCGATCCGCAGGCGACGATCGTGCCCTGTCCAGACATCAGGCGGGGGACGGAGGCGACGGTCCCGAGGCCTCCCGGGTTGGTGAGGCTGATGTTGGTCCCCTGGAAGTCGTCGGCGGTGAGGCTGTTCTCCCGCGTCTTGGTGATCAGCTCCTCGTAGTAGGAGTGGAAGCCCGCGAAGTCGAGCCCGTCGGCGCCCTTGATGCATGGCACCAGCAGGGAGCGCTGGCCCTTGCGCTCGACGTCGACGGCGATGCCGAGGTTGACGCCGCCCGGCTCTATCACGGTGGGCTTGCCGTCCCGCTCCTCGAAGGAGCGCCCCATCACCGGCCACTCCTGGGCGGCCTTGACGATCGCCCACGCGATCAGGTGCGTGAAGCTGACCTTCATGCCGCGCTCCTTGAGCACCTCGTTGAGCGCCTTGCGCTTGGCGTCGAGGGTGTCGACCGCGAGCTCACGGAAGGAGGTGGCCGTCGGGACCGACCGGCTCTCGTTCATCGCCTTGGCGAGCATCGCCGCCGGTCCGCGGAGGGGCCTTGCCTCGCCTGCCGCCGCGGTTGCGGGTGCGGCTCCGTCGCTCTCGCCGGAGAGGACGTCCGACTTGGTGATCTTGCCGCCGGGCCCGCTTCCCTTGACGCCGGCGAGGTCGACACCGTTTGCCTGTGCCGCCCGGCGGGCGACCGGGGTGGCGCGTGTTCCGTCGTCGACTTCGGCCGTCGTGGGGGCCTGAGCGGGCTCCTCGGATTCACTCGCGGGGGCCGTCGCAGCGGCGCCGTCCCCGCTCGGCGCGTCGCCCTTGGTCATCTCAGCCATCGGCTTGCCGACCTCGATCGTCTCGTCGGGGCCGACCAGGATCTTGGTGATCGTCCCCGAGGCGGGCGCGGGGACTTCCGCGTCGACCTTGTCGGTGGAGACCTCGACGACGGTGTCACCCTCCGCGACCGAGTCGCCCTCGGCGACGTGCCACTCGAGGATCGTCCCCTCCGTGACCGACTCGCCCATCTCGGGCATCACGATCTCGAGGCCGCCGCCCTCGAGCGACCTGCCGGCGGACACCGAGGCGTCGTCCGTCGTCGCCGTTTCCGGCGGCTCCTCCGCGGTCGCCGCACCCGCCCCGTTCGAACCGTCGGTCGCGGACTGTGTCTCCGGCTCATCCCCCTCGTCCGCCTGCTCAGCCGGGGGCGCACCGCCGTTCGGGTCGATCTCCGCCAGCGGCTTGCCGACGTCGATCGTCTCGTCGACGTCGACCATCAGCTTGGTCACGGTTCCGGAGGCAGGGGCGGGGACCTCGGCGTCGACCTTGTCGGTCGAGACCTCGACCATCGTCTGGCCCTCCTCCACCGCGTCCCCCTCCGAGACATGCCACTCGAGCACGGTGCCCTCGGTCACCGACTCGCCCATCTCGGGCATCAAGAGCTGGACCTTCTGCTTAGTTGCCATTCCCCTTACTAACTGTATGAGGTTCCCTAAAGCTGCTTTGCACTACCCGATCCGCGCGATCAGGTCCACCGCAGGCCAGCCCTGCTCCCGGATGAACTCGCGCGTCGGGGCCGCCGTCTCGCAGAAGGCGCAGGCGATCACGTCCGAGAGGCCCACCGGCTCGGAGATCGCGATCGGCACGCCGCACTCCGGGCAGGCGAGCGATCGCATCCCCAGCCAGGCCGCCCGCTCGGCCGGCCGCAGCTCAACCCGAGCCGCCGCAGCGCGCAGCACCTCCTCACGCTCGGGATCCCGGCTCGCAGATGGATCGAACATCCCCACGACTTGATTATTGCGCTGCCGCGCCATCAGCCAAGCGGCCTTGGGCGTGGTCCGTGTAAGTTCCCTGCAGTTGTGAAGGAGGAGGGGTGAGATGAGCTATTTCGTCACCGGCGCCACCGGCTTCATCGGCCGCAACCTGGTCGAGCAGCTGCTGGAGCGCGAGGGGACCATCTACGTCCTCGTCCGCGAGGGGTCCCGCGGTCGCCTGGAGGAGCTCCGGAGCCGCTGGGGCGAAGGCGAGGACCGGATCGTGCCGGTGATCGGCGATCTCTCCCAGGAGCGCCTGGGCTGCGGCGATCAGATCTCCGAGCTCCGGGGGAAGGTCGACCACTTCTTCCACCTCGCGGCTATCTACGACATGACCGCCGACGCGGAGAGCCAGCGCATCGCCAATGTCGAGGGCACGCGGGAGGCGGTCAAGCTAGCCAAGGAGCTCGACGCGAAGCACTTCCACATGGTCAGCTCGATCGCGGCGGCGGGCCTCTACAAGGGCACCTTCACCGAGGACATGTTCGACGAGGCCGAGAAGGTCGACAACCACCCCTACTTCCAGACCAAGCACGAGTCAGAGGCGGTGGTCCGCGAGGAATGCGAGGCGCCCTGGCGGGTCTACCGGCCGGGGATCGTCGTCGGGCACTCCGAGACCGGCGAGATGGACAAGGTCGACGGGCCCTACTACTTCTTCAAGCTGCTGCAGCGAGCCCGCAACGCCGTGCCTCAGTGGTTCCCTGGCGTCGGCATCGAGGGGCGCAAGATCAACATCGTGCCGGTCGACTTCGTCGCGAAGGCGATGGACCACATCGCCCACATCGAGGGGCTCGACGGACAGGCCTTCCACCTCACCGACCCGAATCCGCTGAGCGCCGGGCAGGTGATCAACGTCTTCGCCAAGGCGGCCCACGCGCCCGAGGCGGTGATGCGCATCGACTCGCGGATGTTCGACTTCATCCCCAAGCAGGTCCGGGGCGGGCTCACCATGCTGCCGCCGGTCAAGCGCATCACCGACCAGGTGCTTGGCGACCTGGGCATCCCGCGCTCGGTACTCGTCTACATCAACTATCCGACCGACTTCGACTCCACAAATGCACAACTGGCCCTCGAAGGGACGGGCATAGCGGTTCCCCCGCTCGCGAGCTACGCCGAGCGGCTCTGGGACTACTGGGAGCGCAACCTGGACCCGGACCTGTTCAAGGACCGCTCGCTGTCCGGTGCGATCGGCGGCAAGGTCGTCCTGATCACCGGAGCCTCCTCCGGGATCGGCAAGGCGGCAGCGGTCAAGTGCGGCGCCGCCGGCGCGGAGGTGCTGCTCGTTGCCCGTACCCCGGAGAAGCTCGAGGAGACCAGGGCGGAGATCGAGGAGGCGGGCGGCAATGCCCATATCCACCAGTGCGACCTGTCGGACCTGGACGACGTGGAGCGCATGGCGAATGAGGTGCTCGACCAGCATGAGCGGGTCGACATCCTCGTCAACAACGCCGGCCGCTCGATCCGGCGCTCGATCGAGAACTCCTACGACCGCTTCCACGACTTCGAGCGGACCATGCAGCTCAACTACTTCGGCGCGCTACGGCTGATCCTCAGCATTCTGCCCAGCATGCGCAAGCGCAGCAAGGGTCGCAAGGGTGGGCACATCATCAACGTCAGCTCGATCGGCGTGCAGACCAACACGCCCCGGTTCTCGGCCTACGTCGCCTCCAAGGCGGCCCTCGACGCATGGTCGCGCTGCGTCGCCTCCGAGGTCGTCGACGACGGAGTCCACATCACCACCATCCACATGCCGCTGGTGAGGACGCCGATGATCGCTCCGACCAAGATGTACGACGCCTTCCCCACGATCACCCCGGAAGAGGCTGCGGAGATGATCACCAACGCGATGATCACCAAGCCGAAGAAGGTCGCGACCCGCCTGGGCAACTTCGGTGAGCTGCTCTACAACGTCGCGCCGAAGGCCTCGGACGCGATCCTCAACACCGCGTACAAGCTCTTCCCGGAGTCGAGCGCCGCCAAGGGCAAGGGCAAGGACGACGGCAAGCCGGCCGAGAAGGAGCAGGAGCTATCGACCGAGGGAGTCGCCTTCGCCTACCTGATGCGCGGCGTTCACTGGTAGTGGCAACAGCGACCCGCCGTCTCAAGCACTGGGGATGGGGTTACGAGGACCAGCAGCCTCCGCGCGACCAGCTCGAGGGGATCGCCGGGGCGGTGACCGAGCGGCTCGGCTTCGAGGTCGATGAGATCGAGGAGCCGGTTCCGCTCGACGCGGTCGAGCTGCCCGAGCCGCGCCTGAAGCCCCCGAAGGAGCTCGCCGAGATGTTCTCGGGCGAGCGCTACGACCGCGTCGCTCACGCGATGGGCAAGGCCTATCGCGACGTGGTCCGCGGCTTCCGCGGCGAGTTCCCGAATCCGCCCGACCTGGTCGCCTACCCCGAGTCCCCCGAGGACGTCGATGCGGTGCTCAACTGGTGCTCGGACGAGGGCGCGGCGGCGATTCCCTACGGCGGCGGCACCAGCGTCGTCGGCGGGGTCGAGCCGCGGATGCGAGAGGAGTACCCGGGCGTGGTGACGATCGATCTGAAGACGATGGACCGGGTGCTCGACGTCGATCCGGTCTCCAAGGCTGCGCGGATCCAGGCCGGCGCCACCGGGCCCGGGCTGGAGGAGCAGCTCCGCGAGCACGGCCTCACCCTGCGCCACTTCCCGCAGTCGTTCGAGTACTCGACCCTGGGCGGCTGGATCGCCACCCGTGCCGGCGGGCACTTCGCGACTCTCTATACCCACATCGACGACCTGGTCGAGTCCGTCCGGGCCGTGACGCTCGACGGCGACTGGCAGAGCCGCCGGCTGCCGGGCTCGGGCGCGGGGCCAAGCCCGGACCGGATGCTGATCGGCTCGGAGGGGATCCTCGCCGTGATCGTCGACGCGTGGGTCCGGGTGCGCGAGCGCCCGACCGAGAAGATCTCCTGCGGGATCGCGTATGACGACTTCATGGCCGGCGCAGAGGCGGTGCGGGAGATCTCACAGTCGGGTCTCAACCCGTCGAATTGCCGCCTGCTCGACGCGGTGGAGTCCGATACCACCTCAGCCGGGCCACCCGGCAAGGCCCTGCTGGTCCTCGGCTTCGAGTCGGCCCACCATCGCGTCGACGAGCCGATGTCCCAGGCCCTCGACATCTGCCGCAACCACAGCGGGAATCCGGGCGAGACTAAGGAGCGCGGCGACGATGCGGTCAACGCCTGGCGCAGCGCATTCCTCCAGGCTCCCTATCTGCGCGATTCCCTCGTCGCCTGCGGAATCCTCTCGGACACCTTCGAGACGGCGATCACCTGGGATCGCTTCCCCGACTTCCACGCGGAGCTGATGGAGACGGCCGGGCGCGCGGTTGCCGAGGCGAGCGGTGGTGTGGCCGATGGCCGCGGGTCTCCCCGGATCAGCTGCCGCTTCACGCACGTCTACCCCGATGGGCCTGCGCCGTACTACACGGTGCTGGCACCGGCGAGGCGAGGGGACGAGGTGGCGCAATGGGACGCGATCAAGGCGGCGGTCTCGGAGACGGTGATCGGCGCCGGCGGCACGATCACCCACCATCACGCGGTCGGCCGCGACCACCGGCCCTGGTACGACCGGCAGCGCCCGGGCCCCTTCGCGGATGCGCTGAGTGCAGCCAAACGCGAGCTCGACCCGAAATCGGTGCTGAACCCCGGCGTGCTGATCGACCCCTGAGTCCCTTTACCCTTCCCGGTTCATGGAAGGCCCCCTGACGCAGGAGCGGGCCGAGCCGGAGGTGGCCCAGCAGGCCCCCGACGGCGAGTCCCCGAAGCCACGCCGCGGGCCCATCCGCGCGGTGATCAAGGCCCTCCGCCCGCAGGAGTGGGTCAAGAACCTGCTCGTCTTCGCGGGCCTGCTCTTCTCCGCCAAGTTCAAGGAGTTCGACGCCATCGTCGACGCGACGGTCACCTTCGCCGCGTTCTGCGCGGTCGCCTCGGCGGGATACCTGGTCAACGACGCGCACGACGTCGCGGAGGATCGGCTGCATCCGACGAAGCGCTTCCGCCCGATCGCGGCGGGGGAGCTCAGCATCCCGACCGCGATCACGCTGGCGGTGATCCTGGCCGTCGTCGCGCTGGCGGGCTCCGCGCTGCTCGAGGGCCTCGAGGTGGGCGGTCTGGTGCTCGCCTACGGGGTGGGCACGACCCTCTACTCCTACGTGCTCAAGCACGAGGTGATCCTCGACGTGATGACGATCGCGGGCCTCTTCGTCCTGCGCGTTCTCGCAGGTGCCGTCGCCGTCAGCGCTGACGCCTCGGCCTTCCTGCTCCTCTGCACCGGGATGGTCGCCCTCTTCCTCGGCTTCACCAAGCGCCGCCAGGAGGCGACCTCCGAGCTCCACTCGGGCACACAGTCGAGGCCTGTCCTCGAGCACTACTCGATCCCGTTCCTCGACCAGATGGTCGCGATGGTCACTGCCTCCACGGTGATGAGCTACGCGATCTACGCGGTCAACTCGCCGCTGATCGGCTCGAAGATGCTCGCCACGCTGCCGCCCGTGCTCTACGGGATCTTCCGCTACCTCTACCTGATCTACGACCGCAAGGACACCCGCTCAACCGATGCGATCCTGCTCGAGGACTACGGCATGATCGGCGCGGCGGTCACCTGGGTCGCCAGCGTCGGCATCCTGCTCGCTATTTACCACTAGAGCCGCGTTGTCCAACCGGCCAGGGGCGAAGCGACGCGCGGCTCAAGCGATCCGCGGCTCCTGCCGACGTACTGAGTATGTTCCGCCTCATCCGGGCCCTCTCGCTCTCCGCTGCCTTCGCCGCCTTCGCCGCTCTGGCGGCGCCGGCGATGTCTTTCGCCGCCAAGCCGGCGGTCGTGACGCTGTCCATGGCCCAGGTCGGGTCACCGGGCAATCCCTCGGTGGGCATCACTCCGTTTTTCGACGGGATCTACCAGTCCTGCGCCAGCGATCCGAACCCGTCGCCGCCCTGTCTGACGGTGGGCGGCGTCTCCTACCCCTACGGGATCGGCCAGCTCGAGGTCACCGCCAAGCAGTACGTGGCATTCCTCAACACCGTCGACCCGGAGGGCCGCAACCGGCGCCATCTCTTCAGCTCCGATGAGAGCAGCACCGAATGGCCCAAGTACGGCCAGATCAACATGAGGGCTCGCGCGCCCAGCGGCCGTCACTACTCGCTCGCCTATCGCCAGTGGGCCGACAAGCCCTACGGCTTCGCCAACTTCCTGCGCTCGGCTCGGTTCGCGAACTCCCTCTTCAACGGGCGGCTGCTCTCGAAGCGGACCCGGAGCTCCGGCGCCTTCCGTTACGTGGTCTACAAGGTGCGCCTCTCCCGGAACACCGAGCGAGGCATGTACGACATGCGCAATCCCAAGACGACCCGCAAGAGCCGCTCGGGATTCGTGGTCCCGAGCCAGAACGAGTGGATCAAGGCGGCCTACTTCGATCCGTCGGGCGGCGGCACCTTCTCCTACTGGAAGTACCCGACCAACCCCGGGACCGTCGGCGCCGGGGAGACGGATGCCCCGGCGCAGGCGACGCTCAACCCGTCGAACGGGGACGTCACCAACGCGACCACCCAGCCCCTGTCGATCTTCCACGGCTCCGACCCGGCGCCCAGCTGGTGTCCGCCGCAGGTATCAGCCAACACCTGCTCGAGCGTCAATCCCCTCCACCTGAGCGCATCGGCATACGCCACGGCCTACGCCGGCAGCCTCGGCACGGTGGGGCAGGCAAAGACCCTCTCGCCGTGGGGCACGCTCGACCAGGGCGGCAACGCGGTCGAATGGACCGACACGATCACTCCACCGCCGGCGGGCAAGAAGAAGAAGGGCCGGGTCTGGCGCCGGCTGCACGGCGGCATCTCCAACGCCCCCGCCTATCAGCTCTGGATCTCCGCGGTCGGACTCCAGCCGCAGGACAACAAGTTCTACGAGCTGACCTATCCGTGGCTGGGCTTTCGCATCGGAGTGATCGGGAACCTGAAGGTCAAGAAGCGCTGAGCTCCGCGCGCAGACTGACTGGCCAGTCGGCCAGTTCGGTAGTGTGCCGCGCGTGGACCTGACCCTGACCGACTCGGAGGCGGCTTTCCGCGACGAGGTCCGGGGCTGGCTCGAGGAGAACCATCCCGGGCCCTCGCCCGAGGGCGACGACCAGGCCGAGTTCGAGTTCCGCCGCGCCTGGCAGAAGAGGATGCACGACGCCGGATGGGCGGGTCTGTCCTGGCCCGAGGAGTACGGGGGCAAGGGCGCCACGCTGATCGAGCAGTCGATCTTCAACGAGGAGCTGGCCCGGCAGCGGGTGCCGCTGCCGGCGAACGTGCTGGGTCTGGTGATGGGTGGACCGGTGGTGATCGCCCACGGCAACGAGGACCAGAAGGAGCGCTATCTCGAGCCGATCCTCTCGGGCGAGGAGATCTGGTGCCAGGGCTTCTCCGAGCCTGAGTCGGGATCGGATCTCGCCTCGCTCAAGACCCGTGCGGTGAAGGCGAACGGCAGCTGGAAGGTGACCGGGCAGAAGGTCTGGACCACCTACGCGCACGAGGCGAAGTACTGCATGCTCCTCGCCCGCACCGACCAGGACGCCCCGAAGCACAAGGGCATCACCTACTTCATCCTCGACATGGACCAGCCCGGAGTCGACGTCCGGCCGCTTCGCCAGATCACCGGCGAGGCCGAGTTCAACGAGATCTTCCTCGAGGAGGCCGAGGTTCCCGACGAGAACGTCATCGGGACGGCCGGCGGAGGCTGGGGAGTCGCGATCACCACGCTGATGTTCGAGCGAGCCGGCCTGGGCGCCGCCGCGGTGATGGGCCTGAAGCGCTCGATGGAGGACCTGCTGGCGGTGATCCGCGAGCGCGGGCTCGACGAGGACCCGGTGATCCGGCAGCGGATCGCCGAGCTCCAGATCGGGATCGAGGCGATGCGCCTGGGCGCTCTGCGTGCCCTCACCCAGACCATGAAGACCGGGATCCCGGGCCCCGAGGGCTCGCTCAGCAAGTGGCAGTGGGCCGACTACAACCAGGCCCTGACCGAGCTGGGCAACGAGGTCCTCGGCCCTGAGGGGATGCGCCTCGGGACCGACTGGAGCTATCGCTTCCTGCGCTCCCGGGCGAACTCGATCGAGGGCGGCACCACCGAGGTCCTCAAGAACATCATCGCCGAGCGCGTGCTCGGCCTCCCACGACTGAGATGAACATGAACGTAACTCCGAGCACGCGCGGTAGGTGGTGTTGGGTGCTCGGCCTCCCACGACTGAGGTAGCCATGAACTTCGACCTGGACGACGAGCAGCAGGAGATCAAGCGGACCGCGAACGAGTTTCTCGCCTCCCGCTTTGCGCCGGCGAAGGTCAGGGAGCTGGCGGAGGCGCGCTCGTACGACGACGCGCTCTGGAAGCAGATCTCCGAGCTCGGCTGGCCCGGCATCGCAATCTCCGAGGACGATGGCGGCCAGGGCCTGGGCATGGTCGAGCTCGCCGTCCTACTCGAGGAGTCCGGCTACGCCTGCGCGCCCAGCCCCCTGCTCGGCACTGCCGGCGCCGCCCTGGTGATCTCGGCCGCCGGCACCGACGAGCAGCGCGCCGAGTGGCTGCCCAAGCTCGCCTCAGGCGAGGCGACCGGAGCGTTTGGCGGCTTCGATCATGGGGCGAACGGCGATGCGGAGAGCACCCTGTTCTGCGATCTGCCCACCGCGGACGTTGCGGTGATCTTCCATGCGGGCGGTGCCTTCCTCGCGCCCGCCGCCGACGTGAACTTCGAGACCTTCGAGGCGATCGATGCGACCCGCTCGTACGGGCTGATCTCCGAGCCGGCCGGAGATCCGCTGCCGGGCGACGTCGATGCGGGACGCGACCGGCTCGCGGTCGCGATCGCCGCAGAGCTCACCGGCATCGCGCAGCGGACCATGGAGATGGCAGTCGAGTACGCGCGCGAGCGGCAGCAGTTCGGGCGCCCGATCGGCGCCTATCAGGGCGTGGGACACCGCTGCGCCGCCATGCTCCTCGCCACAGAGGAGTCGCGCTCGCTGACCTACTACGCCGCCTGGACCGCCGACGCCGAGCCGGAGTCGCTGCCGATGGCGGCTGCGATGGCTGGCGCGCGCGCGGCCGACGCAGGCTGGCAGGTGCCGGCCTCCGCCCTGCAGGTCTTCGGCGGCATCGGCTTCACCTGGGAGCACGACCTGCAGTTCTGGCTCAAGCGCGGCCGGGTCGCGGGCCGCATGCTCGGCACCCCCCGCGACCATCGCGAGCGTGTCGCCGATCTCTCCGGCCTCGGCGCCGGCGAGCCCGCGGTCGCCTAGCTCAGCTCGCCGATCAGGTCCACGCCGTCCAGGTCGTTGTGCGTCAAGTGCTGGAACATCACGCGCTCGATGCCGGCGTCCTCGAGCTCCGCCAGTTGCTCGCGGATCTCCGCGACGGTGCCGACCAGCGTGTTGTCGGAGAGGCCCTCGATGTAGGCCTCGGGGTCCGAAGCGTCCTCCCCCCGGATCTCCGCAACCGCGTGGGCTCGCTCCAGCAGGTCGACCTTGTCTGAGCCGATGATCCCGTGGGTCATCACCGAGATCACAGGCGCCGGCCGCCCGGCGTCCTCCCACGCCTTCCTGATGATGGGGACGAGCTCCCTGCACCGCTCGGCGCTCATCATCACCAGGTTGTATTCGTCGGCCCAGCGGGCTGCGGCCGCGAGAGTGCGCGGCCTGGCGCTGCCGCCGACGATCAGGTTGGGAGGCGAGATCGGCTTCGGCTGGGCGTCAAGCCCCTTGATCCGGTAGTGCTCGCCCTCGAAGTCGAGCGTTCCCTTCTGCCACTGGCGACTGACGATCTCGATCTGCTCCTCGAACATCCCGACGCGCTCCCCGGTGCTCGGAAACGGAAAGCCGTAGGCCTCGTGCTCGGCCTCCAGCCAGCCGGAGCCCATCCCGAGCTCGATTCGGCCGCCCCCGGCGATGTGATCGGCCGTGACCACGCTCTTGGCGAGGACCGACGGGTGGCGGAAGGTCACCGGCGAGACCATGGTCCCGAGCCGCAGCGTCGAGGTGATCGCCGCGAGGGCGTTGATCGTGCTCCAGGCATCGAGCGAGCTGCGCTCGGTCGCTCCCATCACAGACTGATAGTGATCCGAGCGGAAGAGCGCCTCGATCGGGCTCTCCTCGCAGGCCTTCGCCAGCGCGACCCACTCCTCCCAGGAGACGGACTCCTGTCCCTCGATCATCAGGCAGATGCGCATCAGTCGCCCACGATCTCCGCGTCGGTGATCACCTGGATCTTCCCGGCGCGGCGGAAGTGGACGTCGACCGTCTCGTTCTTGCCGTAGCTCCCGAACAGCCCCAGGCTCATCGCCAGCCAGCGGCTGCGGCTCACCTTCTCCTTCACCAGCGGCCGCGAGAAGACGATCTCGCGGCCATGGATCGAGTAGTCGGCGCCCTCGGACTGCACCGTGCCGTTGATGAACACCTGGATCGGCCGCTCGGCCCCGCCCGGGAGCCGAATCCGCCGCCCCGCTTCGTAGCTCTCGCTCATCGGCGAGCAGATTATCCCCGGGCGAGCCGCGGGCGAACCCGGCGCTAGGCGCAGTAAGCGTAGGAGCTGATCGCTCCGGGGACCACGTTGAAGTTGAGCGTCACGAGTTGCCAGCTGCCGTCCACGGGGCTCGATCCGGTCAACAGCGCCAGCGCCCCGGACTGGGTCGCCGGCGTGTTGTCGAAGCCGCCTCCCAGCAGGGCCTTGCCCCCAGGGCAGACCGGCGCCGTCGCGGTCGCGCCGGTGACGGTCGTCCCCGATGCGGGGAGGCTGATGCCGGCGGTGGTCTCCGCGATCTTCAGGCCGGCGGCGCAGTAGGCGTAGCTGGTCACGGTGCGCGCCACCTTCCCGACGTTGCTGAAAGCGGCGAACCAGGTGGTCGGACTCGTTCGGTGATTCGACCAGATGTAGGGGAAGGCCTCCGGTTCCTTGGCGACCGGCGTCGGCGAGGAGGAGAACCCGCCGCCGAGGGCCTTCGTCTTGGGGGGGCAGGTGGCGGTGGCGCTCGCCTGCGCGGCGTCGACGGAGGCCGCCACAGCGGATGCGCTCGTCTCTGTGATCCTCAGCTTCTTCTTCTTCTTCTTCGCGGCCGCGGCCTTCTTGCCGACGTGTTTCTTGGCGGCAAGCTTGGTGCTGCGGCAGTCGACGATCGCGGTCAGGGGAACGTCCGGGCCGGTGGTGTCCGTGTCCTCGCGTACCGCGGACACCTGCCAGGCGCTGTCTCCGGCTCGGCGGGACTCGTAGACGAGGTTCAGGTCGGTTGGGCTTCCGCCGGGCAGGACCGCCGGCGACAGAAATCCTCCGCCGACCGCGATCAGGCCGGAGGGACAGGTCGCTGTCACAGTCAGCTGCTGGTTGTCCGCCGAGGTCGTTTGCGTCGCGCTGACGGTCGTCACCGGCGGCGACTTCGGCTTCTTGTGCTTCTTCTTGCCTTCCGCCGACGCTGCACCAAGCAGCACCGGCACGAGGATCGCTACCAGAGCGGCGATCCCTGCCACTCCCCGGAGGTTCATTGCAACCGACCGTAGCTGGTATCGGGGCTACCCCTGCAGCATCGCCCGCAGGCTCTCGAACGCCTGTCCAAGGGAGTCCGCCGCGATCGTCTCCTTGCGGATCGCGCCCGTATAGGCGATCGCGGTCCCATCCCCCATCACGTCGATCCCGCCCTCCGGAGAGCGGATCAGGCCAGGTCCGGAGATCTCGATCCGAGCCTGCACCCGCTGCCCGGGGCTGAAGTCCCGAATCGAGCGCACCGGAGGCAACCGATCCTCCCGCTGGACCTGCTCAACGAGCCGCCGAGCCTCGGCGATGGCCTCATCGAGAGTCCCGAACTTCTCGCGCCCCACATCGCTCCCATGTCTGACGGTGACCTTCCAGCTCACCGGTCGCCAGCCTAACCGTGTCTCGGGCGGGTGGCGCTGAAATCGACTTTCGACACGCGCCCTTGCGCGTGTCGATCAA
>CAVUGA010000007.1:0-97020 GCA_963740685.1 uncultured Solirubrobacterales bacterium | reverse complement strand
AACGCCGTCTGGATCCACGACAACGAGTTCTACGGCAACACCCAGGGCTTCTCGACCGATGTCTTCACTGCGCCGGGGCACCCCGGCTTCCCGCAGGACTCGGACCTGATCGAGAGCAACGACTTCTACTCGAACAACTTCAACGACTACCTGCCTCGCTGCACGGCCGGGCAGGCGCCGGGGCCGATGGGCCCCAATCAGGGCTGCTCGGACTTCAGCCCTAGCGTGCCGGTTCCGATCGGCACCGGGCTCTGGATCGCCGGCGGCAACCACAACATCCTCCGCAACAACCACTTCTGGGACAACTGGCGGCGCGGCGTCATGCTCTTCGGCGTCCCTGATCAGCTTGTCTGTGGTCCCAGCGGCAGCGTCGACGCGAGCCAGCTCGCGGGCTGTGACCCGACCAAGGTCCCGCCGTCGACCTCGTACAACAATCAGTTCTACGGGAACGTCATGGGGGTCGCACCCGACGGCTCCAAGCAGCCCAACGGCACGGATTTCTGGTGGGACGACTTTGCCGGCAACACCGGCAACTGCTGGCACGACAACACGGGGGTGAACGGCGATCGGGCCAGCCTGACCAGCACGCCGCCGCAGGCCCCGCTCGCCGGGCAGTCCCTGCCAGGCTTCCTGCCGGAGAAGTGCTCGAGCAGCACCGGCACGGGCGGATCCGCGCAGGAAGCCGAGCTGCTCAACTGCTTCGCGGACATCACCGCGGACACGAGCACCTGCAACTGGTTCCAGACGCCGCCCAAGCCATAGTGCGGGCCTGAGGGCAGCGGGAGGGGGACCGACCCGAGGAGCCTCTCCCGTGGCTCCGCGCGCCGATCCTGTCCTTTACCCGCGTTGTACCCCTGGGTAAGACTCGAAGACCGGCGGGCATCATACCTAATTTTGCGCTGCATGAAATTGATTAGGCCAACCGTCCAATTCTGGGGAGCCCGGATGCGCTCAATCGGGCGCGAGGGGCGGCGGTACGCTCCTCGTGCCGGCCCCCGTAGCTCAGCTGGATAGAGCGCCGGCCTTCTAAGCCGGATGTCGCAGGTTCGAGTCCTGCCGGGGGTATTCAGGGCCTGAGGTCGTCTCTCCGAAACTCTGGCCCGCGGCGTGGGTTAGATTGCCGGAGCTTCATGGGGACAGAATCCCGAGGAGGGACCTCGGGTCGAGAGAGGAGAACAAGTTGCCCGCCCACGCCGTTTCGGTTCGTGTCCGGAAGAACTTCGCCATCGTCGCCGTCGCCGTGGTGGGACTGGTGTTGTCTGCCGCCCTGGCGCAGCAGGCCGACGCCAAGGCTAAGGGGAAGGGCCACGCCAAGGCCACCAAGGTTGTCAAGGGTCCGAAGGGCCTGAAGTTCTACAAGCCCCCCAAGAAGAAGAAACTGCCGAAGCAGCACGGGGCCCTGATCTGGGCCCGCAAGGCGACCGGCCTCGTCCCGCTGGCCAACGCCAGGTACACGAAGCTGGTCCTCTATTCGTCGCGGACGCCCCAGGGGGCCAAGACCGCCGTCTCCGGGTCGGTCAGCATCCCGAGGGGCAAGCCGCCGAAGAAAGGTTGGCCCGTGATCACCTGGGCGCACGGGACGACCGGCGTCGCGGACGTCTGCGCACCTTCCCGCAACAGCGTCACCTCGCCCGCGCAGCCCTACATCTCCTACATCTATCCCGACCTGAACGCCTGGCTCCAGGCGGGCTATGCCGTGCTGCAGACCGACTACCAGGGCCTCGGCACGCCGGGCAAGCACGCCTATCTGGTGGGCGAGGCCGAGGGCCGCAGCGTCCTCGACATCGTCAGCGCCGCGCGTCAGCTCGACCCGAAGATCAGCAAGCGGTTCCTGATCGCCGGTCACTCGCAGGGCGGCCAGTCGGCTCTGTTCGCCGCCAGCGAGGCCGCGAGCTGGACCCCGAAGCTGAAGCTCCGCGGCACCGTGGCGTTTGCGCCGGCGTCGCACATCCTCGATCAGTCGGCCCTGCTGCCGTCACTGAAGAGCCCGAGCTCGCTGACGGCGCTGGCCACGCTGATCATCAGCGGAGCCTCGACCCAGTCGAGCTCGATCAACGTCAACGCCATCCTCTCGGACCAGGTGCTCCAGTTCTATCCGCTTCTCGAGAGCCAGTGCCTGGCCCAGCTCGGCGCCTCCAATGAGCTCGGCGGCATCCCGCCGGCCCAGCTCGAGCGCTCCGGCGCCGACCTGAGCGCGCTCAACCCGGTGCTGGCGGCGATGAACCCGGCGATCCGGACGGCGCCACCGATCCTGCTCGAGCAGGGGACGGCCGACACGACCGTGTTCCCGTTCCTCACCGACCAGCTCAACGGCGAGCTGGTGGGCCTCGGCGATCAGGTCACGTACGCCAAGTACCCCGGCATCACCCATTCCGGCGTGGTCACGGCGGGCGAGGCCGACGCGCTCGCCTTCTTCCAGGCGCACCTGCCCGGAGGCTGAGCCGTGCACCCGGGGCCGCATCCGCGGCCCCGGGTCACGGTAGATTGAAGGCACGCGGTGGGCGTAGCTCAGTTGGTAGAGCTCCTGGTTGTGGTCCAGGTGGTCGCCGGTTCGAGTCCGGTCGCTCACCCCTCTAAACCGCCTGCATAGAGGCGGTCCTTCCCTTCACCCGCTTCCCAATGACCCCTCGACGGGGGTCCAATTGGGGTCCATTCCCTTCTGTGTAGGGGGCGCGATCGGCTAGATCCGCGACCGGCCGATGCGCCGATGACAACCTCGCCGAGAGATCCACTCCCGCTAAGGCGAAGTGAGGAGGGCCCGAGAATCTACGTGGCGTTTGACTGCTAGAGCTCGGGGTCCCGAGGGCGAAGGGACTGAGATGGGATGGCATTGCGCGGCTCGAGCTGAGCGACCCGGCGCCCCAGCCCCACCAGCAGACCCGGCCCGATTCCACCCGTGAGCACACCGGAGTCCCGCTGCCAGGCCGCTCGCCGGCGGCCAGGACAGGAGATACGGACAGGGCCCGTTGAGCCGTATGCGATAGAGGCGCTGGCGGATGTTGGAAACGACGAGGCAGATATGCGATCTGGAGCCATCGAGGTCCAGGGACGAAGCCCTACTAGGCCACAAGAGGGAAAGCGTGTAATGGAGAAACAGAGATGAACGACTTCGAAGAGGCAGACAATGACTGAGCCGCTCGCCACCCGCGTCGACCTGGAGCGCGGCCGCTGCGGCTGCGGCGACCCGCACTTCCAGCGGCCGTGAGCGCCCTACTCCGACAGCCCGGCGGCTTCGAGGGCTGCCTGCCACTCCCGGAAACCCCGTAACCGGACGATCTTGCCGCCGTGCAACAGGAAATGAATGGCGAACTCCTGGTCGACCTCAACGTGGCTTGCATCGCCTCCCCTCAATCGGGCCCGCCCCTGCCACACGACCGAGTCCCCCAGGTCGCGAATCTCGCTCTCCTCCAGGTGAAACACTTCCCAGGTCTCCCAGATCGCAGCGAACCCGTCCGAGACCTCGTCCCGACCCTGATAGACGCCGCGCTCCACGGCGGCGGGACCGCCGGGTATCCATTCCACCTCGGGATCGAAGCTCCGGATCAAGGCCTCCAGGTCCCGTTGGTTGGAGGCTTGAACGTGCTGCCTCACGACCTCCACGTTCTCCTCCGACATCGCCTACTCCGACAGCCCGGCGGCTTCGAGGGCTTCCTGGGAATCGAGGTAGTCACGCATCCGGAACACCTTGCCGTTCCTGAACTCGATCACGAAGCCGATGGGCGAATCGATCTCAGCGCCGCTCACCCTTCCGCGGCCTCGAACGTGGCCGGTCGCCACGATCCGCTCGCCGAGGTCGTGAACCTCCGAGATCTCCACGCGCCGGACGGAGAAACCCTCATCCAGGTCTTCGAGGTACGCACGGACGGCTTCACGCCCCCTACAAGTCGTCGCCTGTCCGCCGAACTTCACCTGGAACACAGCCCGCCACTCGATGCCGGGGTCGACCTCCTCCAGGACCGCGTCGTAGTCGCCGCGGTTGTTCGCCGCTACGGCGCGCCGGAAGGCTTCCACGTTTTCCTGGGACATCGCCCGCGCAGTATCTCGCGGCATCGGGCCTGTAGCTGAGCCGACCGCCCACTTTGGCGTGGCGCCGACACTGACCGAAGCTCTCGAGCAGCTGGCGCTTACGCCCTTCCTCGCGCGTCGCGAGAGCATCGAGCGAGGTCAGTCCCGCTTCTCCGCCCTGTCCAAAGCGTTACCGAGCAGGCTGAGGTCACCTCAGTTGGGCTCGAAGTCGGGAGTTGGACGCACAGTTCGACGCACGGTTTGGATCAGGGCCAGCGCTTCATCGGCGGTGAGGTTCTGGGCGTTGCGGCCCGCCGCGCCACGCAGGACTGAGGTCGGCGCTACGCCTCCAGCGTCAGTCCGCGGTGACTCCCAAGAGAACCCCTCAGGATGTCTGCTTTTCGTCCAAAGCGGCGCTAGTGGTGGTGCTTCTTCTTCTTCTTCTTTTTGCACTTCTTCTTCTTGGCGGACGAGGCGGAGCGCTTGTGCTTCTTCTTGTGCTTCTTCTTGTGCTTGCAGTGCTTCTTGTTGGGAGTTGGGCTCGACGAGGGAGCGGAGGCCGAGGGAGCGGAGGCCGAGGGAGCGGAGGCCGAGGGAGCGGAGGCGCAACGGATGGCGCTGGCCCCGGATTCGCTCCAGACCTGGACGCGGTTGTTGGCGGGGTCGGAGACGTAGATATGGCCGGAGCAGTCGAGCGCGATGCCCTCCGGCCCGGAACCGAACTCGCCCGGTCCGCCCCCCGGTCCGCTGCCAAAGGAAGAAAGGAAGTTGCCCGAGGAGTCGAACACCTCCACCCTGCTATTGAACGAGTCGGCGACGTAGACGTGGCCGTTGCGATCCACCGCGATTCCCCTCGGCTGGTTGAAGGGGCCACTGCCCGAGCTGCTTCCGTCCCAGGAAGTGATGGGGCTACCCGACGAGGTGAACACTCGGACGTGGTCGAAATCGGTCGTGAACACGTGGTCGGCCGAGTTGATCGCGACTCCCTCCGGTTCGAACAGCCCGCCGTTCCATTGACCGAGGTAGCCCCCCGACGAGGTGAACTTCTCGATCCGGTCATTTCCACTGTCAGCCACGTAGAGGTTCCCGGCGCTGTCGGTGGCAAGGCCCCGCGGTCCTTCGAACTGACCATTGCCCGTGCCTGGGGTACCGAAATCGCGCAAGAAGTTGCCGTCGCCGTCGAACACCTCGACCCGATCGACCGTGTCGCAGGGAGACGACGGGCAGCAGAGGCTGCTGCTCGCGGTGCACTCGTCGCTGAAATAGGCGTGGCCGGCGGCGTCGGTCGCGGTGCCGTTGGGCCCGTTTACGAACTGGCCCGGCCCGTTGCCCAAGCTGCTGTGGAGGAAGATCTGGTTGCCGCTCGGGCGGAGTTTGTTAAAGCCGGCGCCGAAGGGACTGGCGACGAAGAGGTTGCCCTGCGGGTCCGTAGCCAGGCTCTCAGGGAGGTCGAACAGGCTAGACGAAATGCCTCCGTAGGAGGTGACGTAGGTGGCCGCCCCTACGGGCGTCGCGCGGGCGCCGCCTATGACGAGTGCCATACAGAGAGCCAGCCAGAACCCCGCCCTGCGAGACATCCGTCCGTGCCCGCTTCCTAGCGGATCGCGCGCCATCTTCGGCCGTGTTGCCGTGTTGAATTGCCATCGACCCTGACTTTCCCAGCCACTGAGTGGGCATCTCCAAGTTCCAACCGCGAAACTTTCTTGGACTCTTGAGAGCCTGTCAATCCTCAATTCTCGTCGATGTCAGCGTTCTGACATCGACGACTTCCACGCTACGTGCTGAGATTCCCGCACGAAGGGGCGGCGCACAACCCCGCCGCTCGTTACTGCATCGCGCGAAGAGCGGGCTCGTATTCAGAAGGTGCTCCTTTCTCTTTGCACGCCTGAGGGTCGTCCGGCAAGGGAATCACACCGGAAGCCTGAAATAGGCCGAAAAGCGTCCGTAAACCCCTGCAAATCGACCGATAAAAAAACGAGCTTCAACAATCGCGGCAACTAGTCGCGTTCCAACAACGGGGGTATCCGATCAGACTGCCCCATCTCCCGGTCCGATTCGGGGCAAGTGCCGCTTTGCATGGAAAGGAGTGCTCTTCGGCCTGGCGCTTGCTTGTCGCGCGAAGCGGAACTGATCCCGCCCTACTCGGCTAGCCCGGCGGCTTCGAGGGCGGCGGCGGGGTTGGAATAGAAGCTGAGCTTCGACACTTTGCTACCGGTCAGCTCGAAGAGGAACCACCAGTCCTCCTCCACACGGACGCCGCTGGTTCTCCCTTGTGCCATCTGGAGGACCCGAGCCAGGACCTGCTCGCCGAGATCGGTGAACTCCTGGGGAAGTATCTGCCACTCGCTGAAATCCTCCGTCCAGTCGGCGACGGCGTCGCGGAATCCCGCCTTGCCGTGGAGGGTGGCTCCGTCCGGCTCAGGCCGGTAGGTGATGACGTCGTCGCTGAACAGTTCGAGCATCGCCTCGGGCCCGCCTTGCTGGAAGGCTTCGAAGCCACGGCGCACAACCTCCACGTTCTCCTCCGACATTGCCTACGCAGTATCGCGCCATGCCTGCGGCAGCAGCGCCACGGCTTCACCCATTCACAGATAAACGGGAGGGACTCGCTCTGCCGGTGATCGAGGTCGCGGCGTGACCGCGCAGCTACTCCGACAGCCCGGCGGCTTCGAGTGCTTCGGCCTCCTCGTGGGGAAGGAACCCTTCGAGTCGTGTGAGGAGGCCAGCGTCGTCAAAGGTAAAGACGCTGAACGTGGTGAAGTCCAAGTCCATTCCACTTCCGGCCCCACGGCCGGTGAATCGTAGGCGCACAAACACCCTGTTGCCACTGGCGGTGATATCGAGCGGCTCGTATCGCTGCTCCTCGAAGGCATCCGGTTCCATCCATGTACGAAAGGCGGCGACGCCCTTCACTACCGATTGGCCCCCGCCGCGGACTAACTCAAAGTCGGGATGAGCAAGCTTTATGACCACGTCGAAGTCGCCGCGATTGAACGCCGCGAAGGCCGCCCGCAACGTTTCGACGTTCTCCTCCGACATCGCCCACGCAGTATCCCGCGACGGAGTGCTGCTTTCCATGCAAAGCAGCACCCCTGGACCTGCTCGGTCCCCGCCCCTTTGCGCGATAACCGGCAGCGCACCTTCCGTTTCCGCTTCCGTCTTGCCTCCGGCTGCCCGCTCCCGGCATTCTCCAGGTAGGAAATGAAGCGCCTCTATCTCCTGCGCCACGCGAAGTCGAGCTGGGACGATCCGACGCTTGCCGACCACGACCGGCCACAGGCGCCTCGCGGTCGCCGCGCCGCCAATGTCATGGCGAAGCACCTGGGGCGGAAGGGGATCTCCCCCGAGTTGGTGCTGTGCTCGCCATCGACGCGCACCCGCCAGACGCTGAAACGGCTCGCGCAGAGGCTGAGGAAGAACGCCGACGTGCGGATCGAGCCCGAGCTCTACGCGGCCCCAGCACGCGACCTCCTCGAGGTGCTGCGCAAGGTGCCGGACGAGGTCGAGTCCGTGATGCTGATCGGCCACAACCCCGGGATCCAGGACCTCGCCCTGAGCCTCGCCAGCGCCGGCTCTGAGATCCCGGGGTTAAGGCGCAAATTTCCGACTGCGGCGCTGGCAACGCTGGAGCTCAACGGGAGCTTGCGCGAGCTGGCGCCCAGAAGCGCGGAACTGGTGTCGTTGGTGAAGCCTAAGGAGCTCTCGCGCTAGCGCTTTGCATGGAAATGGGGGTATCCGGCTAGCTGCACCATCTTCTTAGGGATTCACGTGTGCGCCAGCTGCCGTGACCTAGGAAGCAGAGCCGGCTGGCGAGGATTTCCGTTAAAGGCTCCCGCGCAAGGCCTTCTGGCTGAGGCCGCCCTAACTCTCACCGCGGCCGGGTCACCGTCGCGGGAGTGTCCTCCATTGAGGGCGGCGTCCCGCGAGGGCGCGCCTCAAACCAGCGCCCGTAGCGGTTAGCCAAGGGCGCGGCGCTGATGCCGTGCAGGAGGATCGAGAGGCCAACGGTCAGATAGATCGCCAGCAGGATCGTCTGCTGGTGTGGAAGCTGCGATTCCTCGACCACGATCACGGCGAAGACGATCGAGGCGAGCCCCCGAGGTCCGAACCAGCCCATGAAGGCGAGGGTCGCCGGGCGCGCTCGGGTGCCGAGCATCGAGATCGCCACAGGGAGCATCCGTACGACCGTCAGGCTGAGGACCGCGTAGATGGCTAGGTCCCAGCTCAACTGTCCGAGCGCGGGCCCCAGCAGGATGGCCCCGAAGAGCAGGAAGGTGACACCGTTGAACAGACCACCGACCTCGTCAACGAGGCGATTCACATCTGCGGGATCACGATCGAGAACACCGCCGAAGACTCCTCCAGCGACGAAGGCCGCGATGAAGCCCGATCCGTCCAGCCCGACGGCGATCCCGTAGGCCAGCGCCGCCCCCGCGGCCGGGATCACCTGCAGCCATGCCCCGGAGATCAGCTTGCGCGGCCCGGCGTAGCGGATGATCGCGGCGATCAACAGTCCGGCGGCTACACCGCCGACGATCCCATAGCCGATCTCCTCGAGTACGAGTGTTCCGGCCGATCGGCCGCCGGCCAGCTCGGAGTGGACGTCCGCAGCTGCAACTGCGATGAAGAGCAGTGGGACGCAGATCCCGTCGTTGAGTCCGCTCTCCACGTTCAGTCCCTGACGGATGCGCGCCGGCACAAGCTTGTTGGTGACAACTGCCTGGCCGAGGGCGGCATCGGTCGGCGCCAAGACCACCCCGATGATCACCGCCTCCTCGATGCTGAGCCGCCCGAAGATCGCCGCTGCGGCGAGAGCACCGAGGACGATCGTCAGCGGGAGCCCGATGCCGAGCAGCCGCACCGGCACGTTTGTGCCGCGGCGCAGCTCTCCCAGGTTGATCCGCGAGGCATCGGAGAAGAGCACCAGTGCCAGGGTGGCCTCGGCGAGGGTTCTCACAGTCGAGCCGGAACTCGAGAGGTCGACCTCGCCGAGAACTCTCGGCCCGACCAGCAGGCCGATGGCGACGAAGAGGATCGCCGGGGTCAGGGGCGTACCGACGATCCGCCCCGATACCGAGGCCACAGCCAGGACCGCGAGCGCAATGATCGCCAGTGACCACTCCACTCAGCAGCTCCCAGGCCTCAACTGATCAACTCGATTACTCCTCGCAGCAGGAGCAGGGCGCCGATGACGAGTGCCGCCCTTGTGGCGATCCGCCGGGCCCCTGTCCTGATCCAGGCCTTGAAGCGCCCGATTGTCCGTAGCGTCGCGCGATCTCCACGTTCTCCTCCGCCATCGCCCACGCAGTATCTCTCGGCGGAGTACTGCTTTCCATGCAAAGCGGAAGTGCTGCTTTTCGTCCAAAGCGGCTATTCCGACAGCTCAGAACAACGGCGCGCGCCGGTCAGCAGCGGGCGAGGATCGCGTCATAAGCTTCCGGCATGCCGAACCCACTGGTCGATCGGAGCTGGCCGGTTCTACGCCACCTGGTCGGGGGCCACACCGCCGTCTACCGGGCGAGCCGCGGCCTGATCGGCCATCACGTGCCGGGTGCGCCGCCGATGCTGCTTCTCGACCACATCGGGGCGAGGTCCGGGAAGGTGCGCACCACGCCCCTCGCCTATCTCGCCGACGGCGAGGACGTGGTGCTCGTTGCTTCGAAGGGCGGCCATCCGCGCAACCCGGCCTGGTTCCACAACCTGATGGCCAACCCGGACACGACGATCCAGGTCGGCTCGGAGCGACGTGCGGTGCACGCCCGCCTTGCGACCGCCAACGAGCCTGAGCGGCTCTGGCCCGAGGTCGTGAGGCTCTACTCGGGCTACCGGGACTACCAGGAGCGGACCGACCGCCAGATTCCGCTGGTCGTGCTCGAGCCGCGCGGCGGCGGTCGCTGACCCCTGGCTTGAATCCGGCGGTCGCTGCCGCTGTCAGGGAATGGGGGCGCGACTGCCACGGCGATCACGAGGAGGCGTTTCACGTTCGCACCCTAACCGGCGCGCGCCGGTCAGGCGGAGCGTGAGTCCAGCACGAACCCTAAACAACTAGTGCTTTTCGTCCAAAGCGGCTATTCCGACAGCCCGGCGGCTTCGAGGGCTTCGGCAGGCTCGGGGTAGTTCGTCGTTCTAATCGCGCGGCCATCGCGCAGCTCGATGACCATGCCCCCGTGCCATTCGACGGGGACCCCGCTCCCCTTGCCGGTCGCACGCTGGCGATAAATGGCGACGACTCGGTCATCGCCCGCGTCGATCACGGGCTCGAACTGAATCGAGTACTCCTCGAACTCGCCCGTCCAGGCCCGGAAGAACTCGACCCACTCCTGGCGACCCCTCCAAACCGACTTCCCCTCAAACGGGGTCTGCAGGACCCACTCCGCATCGTCGGCGAGCAAGCCAGTATCAAAAAGATGGCCCCCCGGATCATCGTGCTCCACACCCTGCTGAACGGATGCGGTGAGTCGATGCACGATCTCCACGTTCTCCTCCGACATCGCCTACTCCGACAGCCCGGCGGCTTCGAGCGCCTGCTGCCTATCGGTGAATATCTCCGTCCGCGTCACCAATCCGTTCTCGATGGTGAAAAGCCAGGCCCAGTTCATTTCTACCTCTGTCGCGAAGTGCGGGGTGGTGGCGAAGGCCTTGACGACCGCGATGACGCGGGTGTCGTCTACGTCGATCATGTCCACCGACTCGACGCGCCGTTCTTTGAACGTTTCGCCGGTGCGGTCCCAGTAGGTGCGCACCCCGTCCGGTCCCCGGTAGATGCCGGGGTTCAACGATTCCTTGGGCGGGTGGAACTCCGCATCGGGAGCGACGTTCTCTACGACCGCGTCCACACCCCGGTCGTTCCAGCCGAGGATCGAACTGCGCACCATCTCCACGTTCTCCTCCGACATCACCTACTCCGTAAGACCGGCGGCTTCGAGGGCCTCGGCTGGCTCCGAGAACAAGCGCGTGTAGACGATCTTGCCCCGCCTCACCCTCTGAACAGCGCCAACCGGGACGTTGATGTCGACGCCGCTCGCTCGCCCGCGAGCCCGGAACCGGCCAATGCCGACCACCTGCTCTCCGGCATCTCGCGTCTCCTCGATCTCGAAGCGCACCTCTTCAAAGTCCTCCGTCAGCTCGGCCACAAATCGCATCAACCCGTCATGGCCCAAATAGGACTCGCCCTCCAACTGAGCCCGCAAGGGATAGAACTCCGCCTCCTCGTCCCAGAGGGCCAACCAGGCTTCGCTGGAGATTTTCCCTCGCATGAATGCGTTGAGGGCGTCGAGATGCTTGCGCGCGATCTCCACGTTCTCCTCCGACATCGCCTACGGAGTATCTCGCGGCGGAGTACTGCTTTCCATGCAAAGCAGATAGCCGCTTCTCGTCCAAAGCGGCTATTTTCGGAAGTCCCCGTATTGGCAGCCGCACTACCGCTTTCACGCGAAGGGAGTCACAAGCGGTTGCGCAGTGCTCGCGCCTCCTCCGCATGTAATGCGGCAGCGTGCAGCCCGATCGGCGGGATACTGCGCAGGCGATGTCGGAGGAAAACGTGAAGCTTGCACGCCGTTCGTTCGCAGCCTGGAACGAATCCGGAGTCGAGGGCTCGAGGCGTGTGGGCTGGACCGACGACGTCGAGTTCCACGACCCGCCCGGGTTCCCAGACGGCGATGTGCATCGCGGAACCGACGCGGTCGCCACAAGACTCGAGGAGCTGCGCAGCATCCTCCCGCACAGGCTCGAGGTGATGGAGGCGTCCTCTTTCAGCGACGATGAGGTGCTGCTGGTCTTTCAGGTGCATGGCAGCGGCGGCAGCAGCGGCGTTCCGGTCGAGCAGCCGATGGGATTGCTGATGCGGATCGTGAACGGCAAGGTGAGCCGGTGGCGCGCCTTCATGAGCCCCGAGCAAGCACGCGAAGCCGCCGGGCGGGAGTAGCGGCTCGATATCGCTTTGGACAGGGCGGCGAAGCGGGGCTGACCTCGCTCAGTGCTCCCGCCACGCGCGAGGAGGGGCGTCAGCAGTGGTCCCTTGAAAGCCTCGGTCAGCGCCGGCTACACGCGAAAGGGGAAGAGCTGATCCGCTTGTCCCTTCTTACGCCATACGCCAGCGGGGATAATGGGCGGCGATGGAGCGGGAGAACCTGGAGATCGCTCGGGCGGCGTACGAGAAGCTCAGCAGGAGTGGACGCCTGGACGCCGCGGTCGAATTCCTGGCACCCGATGTCGAGTTCCACATGTCCCGTGCCTTTCCCGACCTCGAGGCGGTGTATCGAGGACACGAAGGGGTCCGCAAGCTCGGTGACACAGCTCAACGAGCCGTGGGAACGGTTCACCTTGGAACCCGACAGATTCATCGATCTGGGCGACCAGGTGCTCGTCCTCAGCCACTTTCACGGGACAGGACGCGACGGAATCGACGTCCGGTTGCCCTTCGCCCACTTGTGGACGTTGCGGGACGGATTGGTTGTGAGGATGGACGGCTACTCCGGCCACGAACAAGCCCTCGAAGCCGTGGGGATATCGGAGTAGAGCACCGCGCTCCCTCCTTCGCGCGAGGAAGGGGCGTAAGCGCCAGCTGCTCGAGAGCTTCGGTCAACGCCGGCGCCACGCGAAAGCAGGGGCGGTCGGCTCAGCTACAGGCCCGATGCCGCGAGATACTGCGCGAGCGATGTCCCAGGAAAACGTGGAAGCCTTCCGACGCCCCGTAGAGGCGAACAACCGCGGCGACTACGACGCGCTCCTGGAAGAAGTCGACCCCGGGATCGAGTGGCGGGCTGTGTTCCAGGTGAAGTTCGGCGGACAGGCGATCACTTGCAGAGGGCATGAAGGCGTCCGTGAGTACCTCCAGGACCTGGACGAAGGTTTCTCCGTCCGGCGAGTGGAGATCTCGGAGGTTCGCGACCTCGGCGAGCGAATCGTCGCAACCGGCTACGTTCGAGGTCGTGGAAGGGTGAGCGGCGCTGAAATCGATTCGCCCATCGGCTTCGTGATCGAGTTCAGGAACGGCAAGGTGTTCCGGATGCGGGACTACCTCGATGCCCAGGAAGCCCTCGAAGCCGCTGGGCTGCGGGAGTAGGCGTTGTCGCAGGAGAACGTCGAGCTCGTGCGGCGAGGGGCGGAAGCCCTTAGGTCGCGCGACCGAACCACCTGGCTCGCGGTTAACGATGCGGACTTCGAAGTCGTACCTCTCCCCGATTGGCCGGAAACCGGCGTGCGCGGTGCCGAGGCCGCCTGGAACTACTACCTCGAGATCTCGACGCCTTCGAGTCGTTCCCGATAGACGACCCCGAGGTCCTGGACGCGGGTGGCGACAAGGTCCTGCTGCATTACCGACTTGAATTGAGCGGAGCGGGGAGCGGCGCAGAGGTCGAGTTCGACAACTGGGGCGTTTTCACCGTCCGGCACGGGAAGGTCCTTCGCGCCGAGTGGTTCGCGGAGCGCACCGCCGCGATCGAAGCCGCCGGGCTGTCGGAGTAGGTGATGTCGGAGGAGAACGTGAAGGCGCTAAGGCGGGTCTATGAGGGCTGGGCGCAGGGAGACTTCCTCGCAGAGGGATCCTTGTTTGACCCTTACATGGTCGGCGTGTACCCCGACCCTGAACCCAAACCGCAGTACGGACTCGAAGCCGTGAGGCAATACATGCGCGAGTTCCTGGGAACCGTCGAGAGCGCGCGCTTCGAGGCGAAGCGATTTCGCGAGTGCGACGGGAGCGTGGTTGTCGATGTACATCGCTCCGGTCTCGGAAAGCAAAGCGGCGTCCCGGTGGAGGATGAGGCATTCCACGTTGTGACGTTTCGTGGAAGGCAGATCATTCGGATCGACGTGTTCACCCGCGAGGACGCGGCCCTCGAGGCCGCTGGGCTTGAGGAGTAGGCGATGTCGCAGAAGAACGTCGAGATCGTGCGGCGCGCGTGGGACGCTTGGCAACGAGGCGACTTGGACGCGATGGCTGCGGTTTGGCACCCCGACGTCATCTGGAAGACCGAGCACTTCCACGACTGGCCGGAAAGCGGCTACCGAGGCCACGACGGCATCCGTCAGTTTCTCTCGGAATGGCTGGACGTCTGGGGCGACTACAAGGTCAGCCTCCACGAGATGATCGGGGCCCCGGACGGTCGGGTTGTGACCCTGTTCCGGCACGAGGGCACCGGGAAGCAGAGCGGGGTCCCCATGGAGCTGGAGATGGCGCAGATCGCCACCCTCCTGGACGGAAAGATCGTGGAGTTCGACAACTACGACCGTCCCGCGGAGGCCCTAGAAGCCGCCGGCCTTTCGGAGTAATCGATGTCGCAGGAGAACGTGGAGATCATCCGCCGCGGCTATGAGCTCTATGCGGCGGGCGACCTCGAGGGCGTGGCTGCGCTGTTCTCTGCCGACGCCGAAGTGGCGGATACCGCTGGCCTCGGAACCTCCGAGCTCGCTCCAGGCACCCGCCGGGGGCCCGAAGGGTTTGTTCGGGTCATCGAGGATGCGCGGGAAGCATTCGAGGACTTCCGCACCGAGCCCGAGGACTTCATCGACGCCGACGATGTTGTCGTCGTGCCTGCTCGGATCTCCGGCCGAGGAAGGACAAGCGGAGCGACACAAGAGGCGCACCTTGTCCACCTGTGGGCGCTCCGCGACGGCAAGGTAATCCGGGCCGAGGTCTACCGGACAGTCGAGGAAGCCCTCGAAGCCGCCGGGCTGCGGGGGGTAGCCGCTTCGGGCGAGGAGGAGTAGCCGCGCGGCGCCGGCCGAGCCACTCCTCCAATGCGCGAAGAAGGGGCGTGAGCAGCGGTGGCTCGAAACCCTCGGTCAGTGCCGGCGCCACGCGGGAGGGGGCGTCTCCACAGCACGGCCCATCGCTACCGCTCGTGGTCCCAAGGAGACATCTCAGACACCCAACTGGAAACGCTCGCTCATCACGTGGTCTGTCGCACAACGGGCGCCGTTTCGCGTCGCCGCCTCACTTCCGGACCAGCTTCACCTTCCTTCCCTGGGTGTTGGCGGTCCCGCCCGTTGGCAGGTAGGTGACCAGCGCCTTCGCCTTCGCCTTGCCCCTAAGGTGCAGGGCGCGGCGGATCTTCCGGGCCGCCTTGCCCCTCTTCGCCGGGGCGATCTTGAGCTTCACCGTCCCGCCGGAGACCGGCGGGTCGATCGCCTTCAGGCCCTGGCCGCTCAGGCTCACCACGCCCGGCCCGGGCAGGTTGACGAACAGGAAGGCGATCCCCTTCTTCTTGTTCCGCTTCAGCTTGCCGAGGGTGAAGGTGTTTGACGGCTGGGGATGAGGCGCCGTCGAGCCCGTCGACGGGCTGGGCGGTGACGGCTGCACCTCGAAGGCGCCGATGTCGCAGCGGCCGGCGCCGCCGAAGCGCGGCAGCCCGCGCTGGTCGGTGGTGGGGCAACGCTCGGCGGCGAGGGGATCGGGATTGCCGGCGTCGATCGCGGGACTGCTCGCCAGCAGCGCGATGGTCTGGGTCGGGCCTCCGTTCGAGGAGAGGGTGCCGAGCCCGGGATCAGGGTCGACGAGGTTGCCGGCACCGGTGAATCCGTTGCAGCCGGCGTCTTCAGCGCTGCGCAGGTTGTACGGCGAGGTGAGGAAGTTGCCGCTGCACTGCCCGTTGTTCGCGAGCGCCCCCGCGCCGACCATGTTGCCAGCGAGGATCGTGTTTTCCACGGCGACGAGTGCGGCGTTTACGTAGATGCCGCCGCCGTCGCCGGACGTGTTGTCGTCGGAATTCGCGGTGTTGCCTGTGATCGTGCTCGAGCGTACGGCGAGACCGCTGCCGGTGACGGCCGCGATCGCTCCACCGAACTGCTTCGCCGAGTTGCCGGTGAGGGTGGAGTTGATCACCTCGGTGGTTGCGGCGGCGCTCACTATCGCGCCGCCGAAGTCCCCGGAGCGATTGCTCTGCAGCAGGCTGTTCCGGATCGAGACGTCCCCCTCTCCGTTGTAGACGGCTCCTCCTTCGGCGCTGTCGCTGTCGAACAAGACGACCGAGTCGAGCACCAGTGACCCGGCGCCGCTCTTGGAGATCCCGCCCCCGGCGAAGCCGGTCGCCCGGGCATCGGCGATCTCGATTCGCTCGATTCGCACCGTCACCCCATCGTCGGCGATCACCGGAAGAATCGTGGCCGAGCTGCCCATCGCGTTACCGCGAATCGCCAATGCGCTCGCATCGGGGGCCGGCCCGGTGATGGTCGTCGCCTTCGTGATGATCGGCAAGGAGCTGTTGAGCAGGATCGACCCTGTGACCGAGAACGTGATCTGGTCGGGTTGGCCGTTGCCTTCCGCATCGGTGATCGCGTCGCGCAGCGTGCAGCCATCCGCGGCGGTCGTGCATCCGTCGTCCGGCGCGTCGTTCAGGGAGTTGACGTTGAAATCCGCCGCTTCCGCCGAGCCCGGGCCGAGCAGCAGAGCTGTCACCGCAAGAGCGGCCCCTACCCCGGCTACTCCAGTCCTTCTCCCCTTCATCCCTGGACGCGATCATACGCCCCTTGGGCCTGCCGGAAGATGAGCCCGTCGCTATGCCGCCGAGTCTGAGATGCCTCCTTGGGACGAGAAGGAGAAGCCGGACGGGCTTCGCTCGAGGCGCCTGCCTTGCGCGAGAAGCGAGCGTCCAAGCGAAACCGCTGCTTTCCATGCAAAGCAGCGATGCCCGGCCTTCCAGGGGCCCGCGGCGCTGCGGCCGGGGTACTACCTGGGGTACTAAACGGAGCGAAACTGAGCGAACTGAGCGAGACTCAGCTGAACTGAGCCAACCTCAGCTGACCTCGATTCGCCTCCTGGGCTGGAATTGTGGTCCAGGTGGTCGCCGGTTCGAGTCCGGTCGCTCACCCCTAAAGGACCTGCGTCTCGGCAAATTTGGTTCGCGGTGCCCCCAGGCCATCTGCCAGCCGAGGTGCCAAAGTCTCGAGAATCAAGTTGCGTACGCGGCGGCCTGTTTGGGCGAATCTGGCGTCGTACAGCGGTCTGCGCCCCGCGTCAGACCACTGCGTCGGCCGCAAGCATCTCGACCAGATCCTCGATGGGACCGTCACCGGCGACCACGTCGAAGAAGCGCTCCGCGAGCCTCTCGCGCGGCGCCTTCGCGGCGTCGAACCGCACCGGTTCCTCGCGTACCCGCCGGCGGGCCCGCGCTGCCAGCTGGCGGCAGTTGGCCTCCGACTTGCCAATGATTCGCGCGATCTCGCTGTGGGCGTAGTCGAAAACGTCGTGGAGCAGTAGGGCCGCCCGCTCCACCGGCGAGAGCTGCTCGAGGACGCGCCGAAACGCGATCGACAGCGATTCGCTGTTCTCGACATAACGCGCGCCCTCTAGCTCGATGTCGGCGGTCGCCACCGATTCCGGGAGCCAGTCACCGACGCAAGTCTCATATCGATTCCGAGCGGATCTCAACTGGTCGAGCGCAAGGCGCTTGGCGATGGTTGAGAGGTAGGCCTTCGGAGATTCGATTTGTCCCGCATTGTCGGTGAGGGCTCCCTGGTAGCGGATGAAGGCCTCCTGGGCGACATCCTCAGCCTCGGCGAAGCTGCCCAGCAGGCGATAGGCGATCGAGAACGCGAGTGGGCGCAACTCGTCGTATGCCCGCTCAAGCTCCAGCGTTGTCTTGCCGGCACCGTTCGGGTCTAGCAACCCCATGACCTCGCCCTCGGCTCCAATCAGATCGAGCCCACCGAGCGCCCGCACGTCACCGATGCGCTTGTGAGGCCCCTCGACTTGGATCGCGTTTCCAGAAGCCATGACCCACCTACGGACGGTCGCCGACAGTTGAAGGTGGCCCCGGTCATGCCGTCTCCGACACGGGCTCGGGTTGGGGGTGGCGGGGCGCCTGATCGCGTGCGGCCTGACTCGGCGCCCGGACAGGCTCGAGCACGATCGCAGCGACCGCCATCGCGGCGACGACAAGGCCCGCGCCGACGAGGAAGGCGAGATGGAAGCCGCTTGTCAGGGCCGACGAAGTCGGGTCCCCGGCGGCGAGGAGATCCTTCGTCCGCGTCGACGACAGCGTCGCCACGACCGCGAGCCCGACCGCGCCGCCGACCTGGGTCGTCGTGTTGACAAGCCCGGAGGCGAGGCCGGACTCGCTTGGGGTGGCGCTCGACATCGCGAGCGTCATCAGCGACGGGAAGCAAAGGCCCGCTCCGACGCCGAACACGATCATCACCGGCAGCAGATCGGTCACGTAGGTCGCGTCGGTGGGGGACCGAGCGAACCAGAGTAGCCCCGCGACGACGAGGCCCAGCCCAGGCAGCAGGGTCGCCCGCGCGCCGTATTTGGTGTTCAGCCGGGCCGAGAGGCCGAGTGAGAGCGCGCCAATCAGAACCGCGACCGGCAGGAACGCGAGGCCGACCCCGAGGGCGTCATAGCCGAGGACCTTCTGCATATAGATCGCACCAAGGAAGAACATCCCGAAGAGGCCGGCGACCATCAGGGACACGATCAGGTTGGCGCCGGCCGAGTTGCGGACCCGGAACACGCGGAGCGGTACCAGCGGGTTCTCTGCTCGCGCCTCGCGGAGGACGAAGGCCCCAAGCAGGGCGAGCGCAGCGGCGCCAAGGCCGAGCGTGTGGGCCGAGCCCCAGGCGTAGCGCGACGCCTCGACGATCGTGTAGACGCCGAGCATCAGGGCGCTGACGAGTAGGACCGCCCCTGGGATATCGGCGCCGCGTCCGACGCCGATCGGGCGGTCGCGGGCCACCAGCCGCAAAGCCAGGAATCCGGTCGCGACCCCGATCGGCAGGTTGACGAAGAAGATCCAGTGCCAATCGACCGCCTGGGTGATCGCCCCCCCGAGCAGCAACCCGATCGAGCCCCCGGCGGCGGCGACGAAGCTGTAGACGCCGATCGCCTTCGCCCGCTCCTGTGGCTCCGGGAACATCGTCACGATCATTCCGAGGATCACCGCCGAGGTCATCGCGCCGCCGGCGCCCTGGATGAACCGCGCCGCGACCAGCACGGCCTGGCTATCGGCGAAGCCGCAGGCGGCCGAGGCGGCAACGAAGACCGTCAACCCGACCATGAAGATCCGCCGCTGTCCGAGGAGGTCGCCGAGGCGTCCGGCGAGCAGGAGCAGCCCCCCGAATGCGATCAGGTAGGCGTTGACGACCCAGGCGAGGTTCGACTGGCTGAAGCCGAGGTCCGACTGGATCGACGGCAGGGCGACGTTGACGATCGTCTGGTCGAGGACGATCATCAGCATCCCGGCGCAGAGGACGACGAGCGCGATCCAACGGGCGCGATCGCCCGGGTTCCCTCGCTGGGCACCGTCGCTGGTTGCGATCTCGGTTGACATGAATCGAGGATCCCAGCCACGTCGCGCCGCGAACAGAGCGCTACCAGGCGTCCTCGGGTTCGGTTTACCGCCGCTGGCGCCCGCCGGAATCGACGGCTCCGGCGCTGCTGGATGGCTAGACCCGCTGCGTGTCGCGCTGGTAGAAGCGGACCGCAAGCGCCGACAGCGCCACTGTCCAGGCCGCGACGACGATCCAGCCGGTGATGCTCCAACCGCCGCCGCCGAGGGCGACGTGGCTCGCCTGCACGAGCCAGTAGGAGGGCAGGCCCTCGGCGATGTCGTGCATCACGCCGCTCGTGATCGGAAACCAGGTGCCGCCAAGGAACGCGAGGAGGCCAAGCCCGCCGCCGATCGCCGGCCCGACCGAGTCGGGGGTGAGCAGGTGGCCGATCGCGATCCCGAGGGCGGCGAAGGGCACGAGTGCGACGAGGATGAGGCCGGTCATCTCGAGCCAGCGACCGGCCGGCAGGCGGACGCCGAGGATCGCCCCGGCGAGGTAGAGCATCGCGATCGTGATCGCGGTGACGACGTAAGCGTTGAGTAGTTTCGCGCGGAAGTAGGCGCTGGGCGGCAGCGGGCTGAGGCGCAGCTGGCGGTTCCAGCCCGCCGCCCGCTCGGTGGCGATCCGGGCGCCGGTCGAAAGCATCGCGCTCATCGAGCCGAAGCCGATCATGCCGACCATGAAGTAGACGGGTGCCGAGATGCCGGTGCCGCCGAGGTCTCCCACGCCCCGGTTGGGCCCGGCAATCGCGAAGTAGAGGACGATCGGGAAGGCCAGGGACATGATGAAGAAACGGCGGTTGCGGAAGGTTCGCCGCAGCTCCATGCGGGTGTAGGTGGCGAAGCTCATCGACCGCCCCGATCCGGGCCCTCGCCGGCGCCGCCGTCTCCGGTCAGCGCCAGGAACGCCTGCTCGAGGCCGGCACCCGCGATCTCGATGTCGCGAGCCTCCGGGTAGCGGTCAAGGAGCGCCCGGATCGCCGCGTCGGAATCCGAGCAGGTGAGGATGACCGCCTTTCCGTGGCGGTCGCTGGCGATCACCCCGGGCAGCCGGCCAAGCTCGTCGAGGCCCGCGTTCGGTTGCGTCGCACGAATCGTCCGCGCGCCGACCATTCCCTTGATCTCGGTCGTCGGGCCGTCGGCGACGACCTCGCCGTGGGCGATCAATACCGCCCGGTCGGCGTAGGCGTCGGCCTCCTCGAGGTAATGGGTGGCGAAGATCACCGTCTTACCGCGGGCAGCGAAGCCCCGCATCGTCTGCCAGAAGGCGCGGCGGCCCTCGACGTCCATTCCCACCGTCGGCTCGTCGAGCACGAGTAGCTCGGGATCCGAGACGAGCGCCAGCGCGAAGCGCACCCGCTGGCTCTCGCCGCCCGAGAGCTTTTGGGTGCGTTGGTCGGCGATCGCCTCGATCCCGGTGAGCGCGAGGACCTCGTCGATACCGAGCGGGTTGGGATAGACCGACGCCATCATCTCGACGAGCTCGCGGACCGAGATATCGCGCAGGAGCTCGCCGACCTGGAGCATCGCGCCGACGCGGCCGGCCGCGATCACCGCCTCGGGTGAAGCGCCGAAGAGCGCCACCTCCCCGCGGTCGGGTCGCTGCAGGCCGAGCAGCATGTCGATGGTGGTCGACTTGCCGGCCCCGTTCGGTCCCAGCAGCGCCAGGGTCTCGCCGACCCCGATCTCGACGTCGATGCCGCGGACCGCACGAACTGGTCCCCGCGGAGCGTGGAAGGTCTTGACGAGGCCCCGCAGGCTGATCCCGGGCCCGCTGGCCGCCATCGTCTCTCGGTGAAGCTCCGCGGCCTCGTTTGCGCTCAGCATCGTTGCCAAGAGGATCCGCTGATCCGGAGGCGCGGGCAATACGGTCAGCCGTACCTCGGAGGGCGGTTAACCGTCCACCGTGGCGTCCGCTCATCTGCTACTCCTCATGTCTGCCCTTGTCGATGGCGAATGCAGCGGCGACCACGGCGCGGAGGATTGGCGACCGCGCGACCGCGCTTCGCCGTGTGCGCGGTCATGCGACCGGTGAGTACGTGGTCAGGGTCCTGCTCGTCGCCGCGGGCTACTACGTGGCCGCAAAGCTCGGTCTGCACCTCGCCTACCTGAACGGGGCCGTGACGGCACTATGGCCGCCGGTCGGGGTCGGCATCGCGGCACTGGTGTTGTGGGGGCCTCGCCTTTGGCCCGGCATCGTCATCGCGGATCTGCTGGTGGGCGACTACTCGACGCCGTTAGGCACCGTCCTCGGTCAGACCGTCGGGAACACCCTCGAGGTCGTGCTCGCCGCCGTCCTCCTGCGCCGGCTATTCGGCAGCCGGGTCGGCCTGACCCGCGTCGCCGAGGTGCTTGGCCTCGTCGTCTGCGCCGCTGTCGGGACCCTCGTGAGCGCTTGTTTCGGTGCCGCGTCGTTGCGCTTGGGCAACGTCATCGAGCCGGGTCAGGTGGTCGACGTCTGGCGGACCTGGTGGCTCTCGGACCTTTCGGGAGCGTTGATCGTGGCCCCGGTCCTGCTGACCTGGGTCGTGGCGCGGCCGGCGCGGTTCGGACGCCGCGATGCCGCCGAGGCGCTCATGATCGCGGTAGCCCTCGTCCTACTCGCCGAGGTGCCCTCGCAGACCGAGGTGCCCTACGTCGTCTTCCCGGTCATGATCTGGGCCGCGCTGCGGTTCGGGCCGATCGGCGCGTCGAGCGCGCTGCTGGTCATCGCATCGCTCACCGTGTGGAACACGGCACACAACGCTGGACCGTTCGTCCGCGACTCGATTACCGACAGCCTCCTAGCGACCCAGCTCTTCCTCGCGGTCGCGGCCCTGACCTCGCTCGTCCTCGCGGCGATGACCGCGGAGCGACGTGGGGCGGCTGCGGCGCTGCGCGCGAACGAGGAGCGCCTGCGCTCGGTGGTCGGCTCGATGGCCGAGGGCCTGATCGTGCGCGACCGCAGCGGCATCATCACCGATTGCAACGAGGCCGCCGAGCGGATCACGGGGATCGCCCGCGATCGGCTCTGCGGGCATCCTCCGGCGGAGGTGATGCCGCCCGCGGTCGACCTGCACGGGGATGAGCTCGCGGGCGACCGCCTCCTCGGGGAGATCGTCTTGCGCGGAGGCGAGCCCGAGCCGGCGCTGATCGCACGGCTGACTCGCGCCGACCGCGAGGCATGGGTTTCGGTGAGCTCGAGCCCGGTGCTGGGCGAGGACGACCGCCCGGAGGCGGTCGTCTCGACCATCAGCGATATCACCCAGAGCCGTGAGGCGGAGCAGCGATTGGTCGAGAGCGAGCGGGCAAACCGCCGGCTGGCGACCGAGCAGGCGGCGCTCCGCCGGGTGGCGACGCTGGTCGCCGCCGACCCGGGACCGGCAGCGGTCTTCGACCGTGTGACCCAGGAGGTGGCGGAGCTGCTGGAGGTCCCGAGCGCAAACGTCGTCCGCTATGAGAGCGACGTCCGCGCGGTTCTTGTCGGCAGCTGGACGTCACGCAGCGACGGCCTGGCGATCGGAACGCGCCTCCCGCTTGACGACGAGACGGTCGTGGCCAAGGTCAGTCGCAGCGGCGAGGTCCAGCGAGTCGACGAATACCCGCCCTCGAGCGGGGTGATCGCCGAGCATCGGCGGGCTCGCGGCCTTCGGGCCTCGGTCGCGGCTCCGGTGCGCGTGTCCGGCCAACTCTGGGGTGCCTTGGTGGCCTCGGCCTACGCGCCCGAGGCCCTCGTTCGCGGTGCCGAGCGGAAGCTCTGCGACTTCGCCGATCTGATCGCCCAGGCGCTGGCCAACGCCGACGTCTACGAGCGTCTCGCCGCCTCGCGAGCGCGGATGGTCGAGGCGGGCGACGTCGAGAGGTGGCGCCTGGAGCGCAACCTTCACGATGGAGCCCAACAGCGGCTGGTGTCGCTCGCCCTGCGCCTGCGGCTGATGGACGCTTGGATCGAAGCCGATCCGTCGCGCGCGCGGAGCGAGCTCGCGGGTGCCTCGGGCGAGCTCGCCGCCGCGCTCGACGAGCTCCGCGAGCTGGCACGCGGGATCCACCCGGCGATCCTCACCGATCAGGGGCTCGCCGCGGCCGTCAGCGCCCTTGTGGATCGGTCGCCGGTCCCAGTGGAGATCGACGCCATGCCCATAGCCCGGCTTCCGGCGGCGGTCGAGGCCGCGGCCTACTACGTCATCGCCGAGGCGATCACGAACTGCGCGAAATACGCCGATGCGTCGCGCGTCGTGGTGCGTGTGGAGGCCTCATCGGACCAGGCACGGGTCGAGGTCGAAGACGATGGCAGGGGTGGCGCGGACCCCGATGGGGGGTCGGGCCTTCGCGGGATCGCCGACCGCGTCGAGGCGCTCCGCGGGCGCCTCCATGTGGTGAGCCCGCCCGGTCACGGCACCCTGCTCGAGGCCGAGATCCCGACCGTCATGCCCGACGGCGACGCCGCGGCCGGCCCCGCCGAGCGCTCGGCGGTCACTCGTCGAGCCGACGGTCCGAAGGATGCCCACGCCGGACGCCCAGGAACAGCCGGCCACCGGGCCTCCTGACATGCGGGGCACGCGTGTGCCGCATCGATGATTGTCTGAGACTGCGTCAGAATCTGGTAGGGATGGTCGTCGCGAACGGGACCGATGACAGCCGCGCCGCAGGCCGGCACCATGCGCGGGCCCTCGAGGGCGTGGCACCGGAGGGCGCCACCGTCCTGCTGCTCGGCTTGGAGGACGTGCACGACGATCAATGGGCGGTCCTCGTCGACGCGGGGGTGCGTCTTGAGCGCGTCGCGGACCTGGACGGCGCGCTGCGGGCGCTGACCGACCACGCCGCCCCGGTGGTGATCGCGGATTCACGCTGGGCCCGATCGGTCACGGCGGCGATTCGCGGTCGCAGCAACCTGGCCTCGGCCCATATCGTCGTGGGCGCCGCGCTGGACTCCCCGAGCGAGGTGCGCGAAGCGCTCGCCGCCGGAGCGGACGACGTCATGCGCGTGCCGTTCGAGCCCGCGGTGGTGGCCGCGCGGGTGGTCGCTGGGCTGCGCGCCGCCCGCCTGCGCGCCAACGAGGCGCTCCTACAGTCGCTTGTGACCAACATTCCCGGCGCGGCGCTTGTGACTCCGACTGGACGATGGAGTGGCTGAGCCCCGAGATCGAGCGCATCTCCGGCTATCCCGCCAGCGACTTCATAGACAACTCGACCCGTACGTTCGCGAGCGTCATCCACCCGGACGACCGCGAGGAGGTCGAGCGCCTGGTGATGCAGGGCGTGAACGCGGGACGGCCATTCACTTTGGAGTACCGGGTTCAGCGAGCCGACGGCGACGTGCGCTGGGTGCTCGAGCGCGGTCAGGGGCAGGAGGCCGGTGACGGCAGACGCTGGCTCGACGGCGCGATCTTCGACATCACGGTCCGCAAGGCGGCCGAGCAGGCGCTGCGGGAGCGCGAGGTGCTCGACGCCCAGCTCGCCGAGGTCGGCGCGTCGCGGACGCGGATCCTTGATGCGGCAGACCGCGCGCGGCGGGAGATCGAGCGCAACCTGCACGACGGCGCGCAGCAGCGGTTCGTCTCGCTGACGCTGCAGCTCCGGCTCTGGCTGTCGGCACATCCCGAGCTCTCCGCTGAGGCGCGCTCGCAAGTCGAGGAGGTCCTGAACGAGCTGGGGGCAGGCCTGGCCGAGCTGCGCGACCTCGCGCACGGCCTGCACCCGGCCGTCTTGACCGACCGCGGACTCGAGCACGCCCTGACGCAGCTGGCATCACGCGAGCGTGCCGGTCGACCTCCGCATCGCGCTCCCCTCTGAGCGCCTCGGCGACCAAGTCGAAGCGGCGGCCTACTTCACGGTATCCGAGGGGTTGACCAACGTCGCGAAGCACGCGCGCGCGACACATGCATGGGTGGACGTCCACCGAAACGACCGCCACCTGAGCGTCGAGATCGGTGACGACGGCGCCGGTGGGGCAGACGTGCGACCCGGCTCCGGACTGGAAGGCGTGCGCGACCGTATCGAGGCGTTGAACGGGACGCTGGATTGCGACAGTCGGCTCGGCGCGGGAACCGTGTTGAGGGCCCAGCTACCGATCGCCTGACCGCAACACCGGCGGCACGTTCACGTTCAGGCGGAAGAGATTGTCTGGGTCGTACTGACGCTTCACCTCGACGAGCCGCTCTAGGGTTGCGGGTGGGTAAGCGCGTCGGACGCCCTGGTCCCCGTCGTCGCCGAGGAAGCCGACGTAGGCGCCGGCGGTTTCATCGGTTAGCGCCGTCGCCAAGCTACGAGCCCACGCTTCGTGCTCAGGGCCGTCCTCCGGGTTCGAGTACATCGCCGCGATGTTCACCAGCATTTTCGCGCCACGATGCCCGAACGCGGTCGCGTCGTCGGGGACGCGCGCCATCGCACCGCCGAGCACGCGGAGCTGCGCGGCGGGCATGGGGGCGGTCGAGGTCTCGAGGTGCTCGAGGATCGCCTCCGCCCCCGCGGAGGCCAAGCCATCGACGAACACGTTCGTTCCGGCGGAGGCCGCCGGACCCGGTCCCTCCGGCCCGTCGTAGATCTCCGGATAGCGCATCGGGCGGACCATGTCGGCGAGTGGTGCCGCGAGCGCGCGGATTGGCGCGATCGCCCGCTGGCCCGCTTCGACCTCGCCGGCGTAGACCATCAGGGCCATCACGATGGGCTTGCCGTGGCGCTCGGGGGGGACGGCCGGCATCGGGGGGGCCTTCACGATGTTCGCGATGATCGACAGCTCCTCGGGCGCCGCCTCCGCTGCGGCGATCAAGCCGGTGATCACATCGGCGCTCGCCGGCAGCATCAGCATTCCGCCAACCACCTCGTCGATCTCGTGGAGCCGGAATCGCAGCCGCGTCGCGACCCCGACGTTCCCGCCGCCGCCGCGGAGCGCCCAGAACAGATCGGCATGGTTCTCCTCGTCGACCTCTAGGAGCTCGCCGTCGGCGGTCACGACCTCGGCGCTGAGCACGTCGTCGATCGTGAGGCCGTTCTTCCGGACCAGGAAGCCGATTCCGCCGCTCAAGGTGATCCCGCCCATTCCCACCGTGGCCGCGTCGCCGAGCCCGGTGGCGAGGCCGTAATTACCGGTTGCATTGGTGTAGTCCCCGGCCTTGGCGCCGGCCTGCGCCCAGGCGGTGCGGCCCTCGGGATCGATCTCGATCGAGTTCATCCCTGAGAGGTCGAGGACGACTCCGCCCTCCGAGGTCCCGTGGCCGGCGCGGCCGTGGCCGCCGCTCCGCACCGCAAGCTCGGCGCCTGTCTCCCGCGCCAGGTTGACCACGCGGGACACATCGGATGCCTCGGAGGCGCGGACGATCGCGGCGGGCCGGCGGTCGAACGCGGTGAAGAAGACACGACGCGCATCGTCGTATCCATGGTGATCAGGGGTGATCACCTTGCCGTTCAACTCGGCGCGGAGGTTGGAAATCGAGACATCGGGCGTGGTCTTCACCTGGACTCCTTTGCTCGGGGAACGGACTGCTCCTTCTTCGTGCGCGAGTTGCGCCGTGCCGCCCGGGCTTGACCCGCGGGTCGCCCGTGCGCGGCGGCGCGCTGGAGGTCGGTGACCCGTTGCCTGGCAAGGATGTAGTTCATGTGGGGCTTCATGGCTCGTCCTCGCGTGTTCGGAGATGCCTGACGCTCGGAAGGGTGCCGGCGCTGGACGCCCGGGAACAGCCGGCCACCAGGTGTCATGGCGTTCGGTTCGGCGCCGGCCGGCGTTCGGGCAGCCGCACCGGTGCCCGGGTCTGATGGCCCGCGAGTGACGAGGCCACGGTGCGGGTAGCCGTATTGCGAATGGCGTCGGCGACCGCGAGAATCGCCTGGGCAATGGGCGAGACAATCCTGATCGTCGATGATCATCCGGGCTTTCGCGCAAGCGCACGCGAGTTCCTTGAGGCCGAGGGCTTCGAGGTGGTCGGCGAGGCCGGCGACGCCGCCTCGGCGATCGCGGCCGCGCGCGAGCTCGCCCCGGACGTCATCCTCCTCGACATCCAGCTCCCTGACACCAACGGCGTCGAGGCAGCGAAGCAGATCGACCGCCGGGCCGGCAGGCCGGCGATCGTCCTCACCTCGAGCCGCGACGTCTCCTACCTGGCGGGGGTCCTTGGCGACTCGCCAGTCTGCGGCTTCATCCCGAAGTCGGAGCTGAGCGGCGCCGCCGTCCGGGCACTCGTCTCATGAGACCCGCACGCGGCGCGCGAACCGAGGTTCCATGCGGGTAGTCGTCGCGGACGACTCGACGCTCTTCAGGGAGGGAATCGCACGCCTGCTCGAGGACGCCGGCTGGGAGGTCGTCGGCCAGGCCGCGGACGCCGATGACCTCCTGCGAAAGGTCCGCGCGCACAACCCCGATGCCGCGGTCGTCGACATCCGCATGCCGCCGGGCAATGCCGACGACGGCATTCGCGCGGCCCTGGAGATCCGTCAGGAGCTGCCGGGGACCGGTGTCTTGGTGCTGAGCCAGTACGCCGAGGAGGGCTACGCGCTCGAACTCGTTGCCTCGACGGCCGAGGGAGTCGGCTACCTCTTGAAGGATCGCGTGGCCGACGTCGAGCGCTTCACGGACTCGGTTCGCCGGGTCGCCGACGGCGGGTCGGCCCTCGACCCCGAGGTCGTCTCGCTGCTCCTCGGCCGCCAGCGCCGCGATGACCCCCTCGCCGTACTCACGCCCCGCGAGCGCGAGGTGCTGGCGCTGATGGCGGAGGGGCGCTCGAACCAGGCGATCGCCGACGAGCTCGTGGTCACCGAGCGCGCCGTCGAAAAGCACGTCACCAGCATCTTCTCGAAGCTCGACCTCCTTCCGGCCGCCTCGGATCATCGGCGCGTGCTCGCCGTCCTCACCTACCTGCGGTCGGGTTAGCCGGAACCCCGAGACGCCACAAAATTGGCTCTTTCTTGCGCCTCAACCCGCCCCATCACGACGGTGGCGCAATAATTCCCCGAGCAAGGGGGTGGGCGTGACCGCAGGGCCCGATACGACCGAGGCACAGCTTCAGAAGCTGCTCGACGAGCAGGCGGCGCTGCGCCGCGTCGCCGCGTTCGTCGCCGCCGGCTCCGAACCGGCGGCCGTGTTCGAGCGCGTGTGCGCTGAGGTCGGATCGCTGTTCGAGGTCGAGAGCACGAACCTATTCCGCTTCGAGGGTGACGGCACGGCCACCGTCGCCGGCCACTGGCCACTCTGGGGCGCCCCCATGCTCACGACGGGCGAGGAGGTGACGCTCGAGGGCGAGACCTCGACGGTCAAGGTCAGCCGCAGCGGGCGACCCGAGCGCATCGACGAATACACCACCGCCTCCGGGCCGTTTGTCGAACGGATTCGCGCGGCCGGGATCGCATCGTCGGTTGCCGCGCCGATCACCGTCGCCGGCAGGCTCTGGGGTGGGCTCGTCGCCTCCAGCGGCCGCCCGAACGCGTTCGCGCCGGGCGCCGAGAACCGGCTGGCGAGCTTCGCCGAGCTCGTCGCCGACGCGCTCGCCAACGCCGATGCCCGCCAGCAGCTGCAGCGGCTCCTCGACGAGCAGGCGGCGCTGCGACGCGTCGCGACCCTGGTCGCGCGTGATCCGGAGCCGACCGAGGTGTTCGAGTGCGTTTGCGAGGAGTTGGGGATGGTGCTCGGGGGCGAGGCCACGAACCTGATGCGCATCGAGCCCCACGGTACGCAGGCGTTTGTGGCCGCATGGAACCCTCCCGGCGTGACCATCGCCCTCCCGGTGGGCATGGAATTTCCGCTGGAAGGCGACACCGCTCTGCCGCGGATGATGCGGAGCGGTGAAGCCCAGCGGATCGACGACTACGCCGACTTCAGCGGCATCCGTGCCGAGATGATCCGGGCGGCCGGAATCGCCTCGGCGGTGACGGCGCCGGTCACCGTCGCCGATCGGCTTTGGGGAGCCCTCGGGGCCGTCAGCGGCTCACCCCACGGATTTCCGCCCCGCGCCGAGGAACGGCTGGCGAGCTTCGCCGAGCTCGTCGCCCTTGCGCTCGCCAACACCGACGCACGCGAGCGATTGCGCAAGCTTCACGACGAGCAGGCGGCGCTGCGGCGCGTCGCCACGCTCGTCGCCCGCGAGCCTGAGCCGTCGGAGGTGTTCGAGCGGGTCTGCGAGGAGGTCGGAACCGTGCTCGGCATCGACGGCACGAACCTGACTCGGTTCGAGGACGACGGGACCCAGACGGTTCTCGCCGGTTGGAGCGCGCCCGGGGTCCCGGTCTTTCCGGTCGGCGGCGGTGTCCCGCTGACCGGGGACGCGGCGGTTCCGAAGGTGAGCCGCAGCGGTCGACCGGAGCGAGTCGACGACTACGCCGAGGTGGAGGGCGAGCTCGCCGAGAGGATCCGGGCGGTCGGCATCGCGTCCTCGGTGGCGGCGCCCATCACCGTCGCCGGCGAGCTCTGGGGGGCGATCGTTGCGACCACCGGTCGGCCGCGCGCCTTCCCTGCGTACACCGAGCAACGGGTCGCGAGCTTCGCCGAGCTCGTCGCGCACGCGCTCGCCAACGTCGATGCTCGCCAGGAGCTCGCTGCCTCCCGGGCCCGGATCGTCGAGGCGGGCGACTCCGAGCGCCGGCGACTCGAGCGAAACCTTCACGACGGGGCCCAACAGCGCCTCGTCTCGCTCGCGCTCGCTCTCCGGCTGGCGCGCGCGGACGTCGGTCGTGACCCCGAGGCGGCGCGGCGGCGGATTGAGGACGCCGAAGCCCAGCTCGGGCAGGCGCTCGAGGAGCTGCGCGAGCTCGCGCGCGGGATCCACCCGGCGATACTCACGGACCGCGGGTTGGCGGCGGCGCTAGAGTCGTTGGCGACGGCCGCCGCGCTGCCTGTCGAGTTCGAGGACGCGCCGGCGCCGACGCTGCCGCCGGCGATCGAGGCGGCGACCTACTACCTCGTCGCCGAGGGGGTCGCCAATGCGGCCAAGCACGCCCGAGCGTCCGTCGTCACCGTCCGCGTCGGCCGCGATGAGAGGCGGGCGCGGATCGAGATCCGCGACGACGGCGTCGGCGGCGCCAGCAGGCCGTCGGGCGGTGGGCTCAGCGGCCTCGCCGACCGCGTCGAGGCGCTTGGAGGGCGGCTCGAGATCGTCAGCCCGCCGGCGCGGGGCACGAGCCTGGTGGCCGAGATCCCGTTTGCCCCGGTGCCCAGCGCTCACGACCGGCGCACCTAGGGCAGCATCTTCTCGAAGCTAGAGCTCCTCCCGGCGGCCTCGGATCAACGGCGCGTGCTTGCCGTCCTCACCTACCTGCGGTCGGGTTAGCCGAACCCTGAGACGCCTGCCAGCCCCATTTTCGTCGCCGTGCCCCGGTGGCACGCTGGCGGTCATGAAAGGCGACGAGCTCGAGGTGGTGGCGATGACGGCGGTCGAGGTTCGCGAGTACCTCGGCGAGCTCGAGGCCGAGCGCGCCGCTGCGGTCGCCAACAACTTGATCGGCATCGACGCTTACCGGCACGAACTCGACGCCGAGATCGAGATCTGGCGCCACCACTTCGTCACCACTGCGGTGACGGAGATGGCGACGCTGCGGGCCGAGCTCGACGGAGCCAATGCCGGCTGACCAGGCGAGACGACAAGGGAGACCAGCGATGACATCGAACGCACCGACCACGCCCAACCTCGCCGCGCGCGCCGCGCGCTGGAGCACCGATCGCTGGAAGACGGCGACCGGCGCCTGGATCGCCGTCGCCGTGGTTGCCGCTCTGATCGGTGGAATCGTCGGCACCGTCAAGCTCACCGACTCCGAGCAGGGAACCGGCGAGACCGCGCGCGGCCAGCAGATCCTCGCCGACGCCGGCTTCAACACGCCGGCCGGCGAGAGCGTGCTCGTCCAATCGCGCTCGCTGACGGCGGGAGATCCACGGTTTCGGCGTGCGGTGACCGATGTCGTCCGCTCGCTTCATTCCCAGCGCCAGGCGACTGACGTCCGCCCGCCCTACGGGGCCGGCAGCCGCGGCCAGCTCTCCGCCGATCGCCACTCGGCGCTCGTCCTCTTCAACGTCCGCGGCGATGCGACGACCGCCTCCGATCGCGTCGGGGGCGCGCTCGACGCCGTCGCCCGGGTCCAGCGCTCCCACCCGGGGTTGACGATCGCCGAGTTCGGCGACGCGAGCGCGGTGCGGGCGCTGAACGACACCGTCAACCAGGACTTCGCCAGCGCCGAGCAGCTCTCGGTGCCGATCACCTTCGCGATCCTGCTCATCGCCTTCGGCGCCTTCGTCGCCGCGGGGGTCCCGGTGCTGCTGGCGTTCTCGGGGGTGCTCGGCTCGATCGGCCTGTCGGCGATCCTCAGCCACGTCTTCCACGCCTCCGACTCGACCTCGTCGGTGATCCTGCTGATGGGGATGGCGGTCGGCGTCGACTACTCGCTCTTCTACCTGAAGCGCGAGCGCGAGGAGCGCGCGCGCGGCCGCGAGCCGCGGGCGGCGCTCGCCCGGGCGGCGGCGACCTCGGGGCAGGCGGTCCTGATCTCGGGCAGCACGGTCCTGATCGCGATGGCCGGGATGCTCTTCGCCGGCTCGAAGATCTTCACCTCGATCGGGATCGGGGCGATGATCGTCGTCTTCCTGGCGATGGTCGGCTCGCTGACGGTGCTGCCGGCGCTGTTGGCGAAGCTCGGCGACCGCGTCGATCGTGGCGTCCTTGCGGTGATCGCCGCCGGGGCGCGGCGGGCGGTGCGGCCGTTCGGTTGGCGACCGGCGCTGCTCGACCGGCTCGTCGGCCGGCGCACGTTCCTGCAGCGGGCTAAGGGCGAGCGCAGCGAGTCGCGGCTCTGGGGCTTCATCCTGCGCCCGGCGCTTCGTTTCCCGGCACTCGCTGGGCTCGGTGCGGCGGCGCTCCTGGTCGTCCTCGCGCTGCCGACATTCGGCATGCACACGCGCCTCAGCGGAATCAGCGACATGCCGAAGGACCTCACGATCGTCCGCACCTACGACCGGGTCCAGGCCGCCTTCCCGGGCGCCCAGACCCCGGCCCAGGTGGTGGTGAGCGCCCCCGACGTCACCTCGCCCCGCGTCCGCGCCGGGATCGCCTCGCTGCGTCGCCGCGCGCTCGCGAGCGGGGAGATGCAGCGGCCGATCGAGACCACGGTCAACCCCGACCGCACCGTCGCCCGGGTGGCGATCCCCCTGGCCGGCAACGGCGAGAACGCGAGGTCCGTGCACGCGCTCGAGACGCTCCGGCAGCGGCTGATCCCGGCCTCGCTCGGCAACCTGCCACGGGTCGAGACCGCGGTCACCGGCGAGACCGCCGGCACGCACGACTTCAACGCGACGAACAAGGCGCGGGCCCCAATCGTGTTCGCGTTCGTTCTCGGGTTGGCGTTCCTGCTGCTGCTGGTGATGTTCCGCTCGCTCGTCGTTGCGGCCACCGCGATCGTGCTCAATCTGCTCTCGGTGGGAGCGGCCTATGGCGTGCTGGTCTGGATCTTCCAGGACGGCCACCTCGAGGGGCCGCTCGACTTCCGTTCCACCGGAGCGGTCGTCACCTGGCTGCCGCTGTTCCTGTTCACGGTGCTCTTTGCGCTGTCGATGGACTACCACGTCTTCATCGTCAGCCGTATCAAGGAGCTCGTTGACGGCGGGATGTCGACTCGCGAGGCAGTCGCGCGCGGGATCCACGGCACCGCGTCGACGGTGACGAGCGCGGCGGCGGTGATGGTCGCGGTGTTCGCGATCTTCGCCTCGCTGCGGACGATCGACATCAAGCAGATGGGCGTCGGCCTCGCGGTGGCGGTGCTGATCGACGCGACCGTGATCCGCGGCGTCCTGCTGCCGGCGGTGATGACCCTGCTCGGCGAGCGCAACTGGTACCTCCCCAACTGGCTTCGCTGGCTGCTGCGGCTGAGCGATCAGCAGCGGTCCCCCGCGGCGCGCCCGGCACCCGGCGAGCCCGCTCCGGCCGTCGATTGAGACTGCCGGCCTCAGGCCGGCCGGGGTGGTCCCGCACCTCGGCCGGCGTCTCAATCGAAGTCCACTCCCGCTCGCGGACCGGCGAGCACATGGTCGGTTAACCGAACCCGGAAACGCCAGCTAGCCAGGTTTCCGGACGCAATGCCGGGTGCCACCCTGGCACCCATGAACGCCTCTCAACTGACCCAGGCGCTGGCCGACTTGAGGATGGGCGAGCTCGCTCGCAGCGCAGCGGCCGTTACGCGGAGCACGGCGCTCTCACGAGCCGCGTAGCCGATATGCCGATCGGCTACCTGATCACCACAGCGCTCATGGCGACAGCCACCGTGGCGGCCGCCTCACGGCACCGCCCGCGCTCGTCGAAGCCCTTCCGGCTGAGCTACGTCTTCGGCCTCTGGCTCAACTGGCCATTCATCGCCTTCCTCGCGCTCCTCGCGTCAACGGTATGGGCGATCGCCCAGAGCGGCGTTGGTTCGCTCGTCTTCTGGATTGGGTTTGCTTTCGCCGCCCTGGCCTCGGCCGGGCTCGTGCCTCTCCGCCGGCGCGCGCTGGGAACCGGGCCGGCGCTGGAGCGCGCCCTGGACGAGGGCCTCGGCTCTGACTGGCGCAACGAAGTGGATCCCGAACTCCCCGCTCGCATCCGTCGTCGACCCCCCCTCGCCCGCATCCTGTTCGCACCGATCTCCTCTCGCCGCCACGGTGTCGAGCGGATCAGGAACGTCTGCTACGGCCCTGCGGGCAGGAGAAACCTGCTCGATGTCTATCGCGATCGCTCCGATCGTTCGAGCCGCCCAGCGCTCATCTACATCCACGGTGGTGGCTTCCTCTTCGGCAGCAAGCGACTCGGAGCACGCCACCTCCTCTATCGGCTCGCCAGCGCCGGCTGGGTGTGCCTCAGTGCGAACTACAGCCCGGACTTCCCCGATCAGCTGACCGACATGAAGAGGATGATCAGCTGGACACGCGAACATGCTGGCGAGTACGGCGCGGACCCGGCTGCCGTGTTTCTCGCGGGAAGCTCCGCGGGCGCTCATCTCGCGTCACTGGCCGCTCTGACTCCCGACGATCCACGCTTCCAGCCCGATTTCGAGAGCGCGGATACCTCGGTTGCCGGCGCCATCACTTTGTACGGTTACTACGGACCCGTCGCTTCAGGTGACCCGCCGTCCTCACCGCTGGCCTACGTTACGACGAAGGCGCCGCCGTACTTCGTTGTCCACGGCGATCAGGACAGCCTCGTGGTGGTCGACGACGCACGCCGCTTCGTCGAGCAGCTACGCGCCGCGTCGTCCAATCCAGTGGTCTACGCGGAGCTGCCTGGCGCCCAGCATGGGTTCGACCTGTTCCGCTCCCGACGCTTCGAGACAGTCGTCGATGCGATCGAGGTCTTCGCCGCGGGAGTGAGGTCCGCGCCGGAGTCGTTCGGCACGAACTCAGAGCGCCATCCTCGCCTTCCATGACAGCAGCGCATTCTGAGGTGCCAAGCGAGGTGCCAAAGTGAGCGAAGGTGAGCGCACCTCATCTGACCCGAAAGTGCGTCAAAGCAGCGAATTCAGCCTGAGCCGACTACGGTCGTTCAGGTTGTGGTCCAGGTGGTCGCCGGTTCGAGTCCGGTCGCTCACCTTGAAGCGCTGCGCACCTGAGGACCCCCCGAAGTCTGCAGGCTTCGAGGGGTCCGATTCAGGGCTTGGCTAGGCGTCGTACTGGCCGCCGAACTCCGCCGCTTGCGGCTTGCCCTTGTGTCCCGCCTCTTGCATGATCGCCGGGGTCTCAGGGTCGGAGGCGAAGCTCTGGAACCCCTCCATGTCCCAGTCGAAGATCACCCAGACTCGGTCGCTCTCACTGGGATCGCGATAGACGGTCGATCCTTTGGACCCGTGCTGCTTGCGCTTCTCAGCGCCCTTCGTCGAGAAGATCTCCGAGAAGCGGTCAAAATCCTCAACTTGAGTCGTCAGCAGAATCATCTTCTCTCCTTCGGGTGAAATACCCCCTGCGGGTGACCCTACTCGGCTTGTGGAAACCGGAGGGAAGCGGGTGTAGGGTGATCGAGTCCGACGGGGGGCAGCAGCATCCATGGGGGTAGGAGAAGCCAATGGCACCAGATGACAACGTCGCGATCATGCGGCGCGCTTACGAGGCCTTCAACGAGGCCGACATCGACACCCTGACCGAGCTCTTCGATGAGAACATCGTGTGGCACCTGCCGGGGCGAAGCTCGATGGCCGATGACTACCAGGGCCGCGACGCAACTCTCGCCTATTTCGGCCAGATCGGGGAGAGGACCGGCGGCACCTTCCAGGCTGAATTGCAGGATTTGTTCGCAGCGGATGACGGCCGCGTGGTCGGCCTCCAGCGCAGTACCGGGGATCGAGACGGCAAGCACCTGGATGTCGGCAATTGCATCGTCTTCGAGCTCGAGGACGGCCGGGTCGTCGACGGCCGGGAGCACTTCAACGATCTTTACGCCTGGGACGAGTTCTGGTCGTAGGATGAGCGGGTCAGGCGACTCCTTCTCGGATCTGCTTTCGGATCTCTGCGACGAGCGTGAGGAGCACGATGGAAGGTCACGAGCTTCACCCCGAGGACGTTGCGGCCATGCGCGAGCCCCGTGGAGACGGGCAAGGGGCCCTTCGTCGGGACATATCGACCGCGCTGGTCGGCCTATACAAGGAGCACTTCGGTAAGGGCCCGACACGCTGCCAGACCTATCTGGAACCCAATCTGGTGGTGGTGATCCTGGGCGAGGGCTACACCGCAGCCGAGCAGACCCTGTTCGAGGCGGGCAAGTGGTATGAGGTTCGCAACGCCCGCCAGATCTGGCAGGACAGCATGCAGGAGCGCTTCGTCACCACGATCGAGAGGCTGAGCGGGCGCAAGGTCTCGGCCTTCATGAGCGCCAACCGCCAGGATCCAGACTTCGCGGTGGAGCTCTTTGTGCTCGAGCCCGAAGCGAACTGAGCGGTCATCCCGCGCAAATTGCGGTGACAGTCGGCGGGCCAGCCGATCTCGGGCCGGGTCTGTGCTAGGCCTGCTGTCGGCACATATCTCCAAACAGAAAAGGGGGGAGACCATGGGCCTTCAGCAAGCACGCTTTGACGTGAGCGGCCTGGTCCGCTCGCGAGCTTCGTTCGATGCAATCGAAGACCGGATCGATCAGATCCCCGGACTGGACAACCAGGAGCGCGCTGCGTTGTGGCTCTACGCATGGTCGCGTCAAGGCCGCAGATGGCAGCGCGACGCGGCGGACCAGCTCTTGGAGTGGGTCGGGGGCAGCCCCTAGAAGAAGCGCCTCCAGGCGCCGAGGGTCCCTAGGGCTGGGCGACGGGCATCGGGATCTCCTCGCCGGCCTCAGGCGTGACCAGGATCGCGCCCTCCCCTGAGGCGTACGCCTCCTCGCCGTGGTGAATCCGGTCCATGCCGATGGCCTCGTCGCGCTCCGCACCTCGCAGTGAGGTGACGAACCCGATCGCGCGCAGGAGGACGTAGGTCATCCCGAACGCGTACGCCGGTCCAGCCAGCGCGGCGAAGAACTGGTCGGCGAGCTGGCTCGCGTTGCCGTAGAGGAGTCCGTCGGAAACGCCGTTCCAGGATGCTTGGGCGATGAACCCGATCGCCAGGATGCCGGTGAAACCGGCCACGCCGTGGGCGGCAAGCACGTCGAGGGTCTCGTCGACGCTGGTCCGCGGCCGGTAGACGATCACGAAATAACAGGGCAGCGCACCGAGGAATCCGAGGGCGAGAGCCCAACCGGGACTGACGTACCCGCCCGCCGGCGTGATCAGGACGCAGCCGACGATGATCGCCGTCGCGGCGCCGATGGCGGTGACCCGGCGCCCGCGGATCAGGTCGATCGCGAACCAGGCGAGCAGCGTCGCGGAGGGGCAGAGAAGGGTGTTGGTGAAGGCGAGCACGCTGTTCTGCCCGGTGGAGAAGCCGCTGCCGCCGTTGAAGCCGAACCAGCCGAACCAGAGCAGCCCGGCGCCGAGCAACACGTAGACGGCGTTATGCGGCAACAACGCCTGTCGTCCGTAGTCCTTGCGCGCACCGACAACCAGGGCGGCGGCCAGCGCTGAGAACCCCGAGCCCATCTCCACCGGAACCCCTCCCGCGAAGTCGAGCGTGCCCCGCTCCATCAACCAGCCGCCACCGAAGGCCCAGTGGGCGAGCACGGAGTAGACGAGGATCGACCAGAGCCCCGCAAAGATGAGGAACGGACCGAAGCGCATCCGCTCGACGACCGCCCCCGAGACCAGCGCGGTCGTGATGATGCAGAAGGTCGCCTGGAACGCGAAGAAGACGAGGTGGGGGATCGTGAGCCCGGCGCGGGGCGCGAAGGTGACGTCGTGCAACCCGATGTAGTTCAACCCGCCGATGAGGTCGCCCGTGCCATCGAAGGCGAGTGAGTAGCCGACGACCGCCCAGGTGACGGTCGCGACTGCGATCGCGGCGATGCACATCATGAATGTGTTGAGGGTGTTCTTCGCCCGGACCAGCCCGGCATAGAACAGGCCGAGCGCCGGGGTCATCATCAGGACCAGGGCCGTCGCGGCGAGCATCCAGGCGGTATCGCCCGTATCGACCTGAGCGGCACCGATCAGCCCGGGCATCAGCCGCCCACGGGGGTGACCGCAGCGTCGTCCGTCTCCCCGGTCCGGACGCGGACCGCCCGCTCCAGGCCGACGACGAAGATCTTGCCGTCGCCGACCTCGCCGGTGCGCGCGCCCTCGGAGAGGGCGTCGATCGTCGGCTGCACGAAGGGGTCGGTGACCGCCACCTCGAAGCGCACCTTCTCGGCGAGCTCCATCTTCACCGTGGTGCCGCGGTATGTCTCGACCTGATCGAGCTCGCCGCCATGTCCCTGGACACGACTCATCGAGACGCCCTTGACCTCCGCGCGATAGAGCGCCTCCAGCACGTCATTGGCCTTCTCAGGCCGGACGATGGCAATGACCAGCTTCACCGATCACCTCTCTCGGACGAGCAACAGCGCCAGCCGCTGTTGAGGCGACGCTATCTGCGCCGTCTGACGGAACGCCGGGTCAGCAGACGCCGGGGCGGTCGATCTGCAGGCTGACGGTTGATCCACGCCGGACCTCTGCGCCGGCTGCAGGCGAGGTCTCGCAGACGTTCCAGTCCGAGGGGAAGATCACCCCGAAGAGGCCCCCGCCCTCCTCGCTCGAGCGAAGGCCGAGGTCGTCGAGTCGCTGCTCGGCGACGTCGAGAGGCTGACCGGCCAGCGAGGGCACCTCGATGCCGCTGGGCGAATGGGTCTTGCCGCTGTCGGAGAGCTTCGGGACGGCGATCAGGGTCGCAGCGCCCAGCGCGCCGATCGCAAGCAGGGTGACCAGCCAAGGCACGAGCCGCCGCCGCTTCCGCCGGCGGGGGAGCGGGTCGGTGGGCGGCAGGGCAGGGTCTCGCGAGAGGCGAACGGTCTCCGGCAGCGGCGCGGCCTCTCCGGCCGCCACCACGTGCTCGGGCTCCGTCACCGCCTCGCCGCGGGCGGCGGCGACGGCGGCCCGGCCGAGGTCACCGGCCGACGGGAACCTCCCGGCCGGATCCTTCGCCATCGCGCGCCGGATGACTGGATCGAGCACGCGCTCGGCGGCTGCGGGCGGCGGCTCGTTCAGGTGGGCCCACATCTTGGCCGAGCTCTCTCGCTCCGGGAACGGAACCTTGCCGGTGACCGCGTGGAACAGGACGCAGCCGAGGGCGTAGACGTCGGTGCGCGCATCGACTCGGCGGCCCTCGATCTGCTCCGGAGCCATGTAGTCGACGCTGCCGATCACCTCGCCCGTGGCGGTGAGGCCGGCGGTCGAGGCCATCGCCTTCGCGAGGCCGAAGTCCGTGAGAAACGCAGTAGCCGCAGCACCTGCGTTCCCTTCCTCGACGATCACGTTCGCCGGCTTGACGTCGCGGTGGACGAGCCCCGCGGAGTGGACGGCATCCAGACCGTCGGCGACCTGGGCGATCACGCCGGCGGCCTGATCAGGCGGAAGCGGGCCATCGGCTGAGATCAGCCGCCCGAGATCCCGGCCGGGGATGTAGCGCATCGCCACGTAGAGGAGACCGTCCCGCTCGCCGGCGCCGAACACGGTGACAACCCGGGGATGCTCGACCGAGGCCGCGGTCAGGGTCTCGGAGCGAAAGCGCGCCCGGAAGCTCTCCTCGCCGGCCAGCTCTGGCCGGATCACCTTGAGCGCGACCAGCCGGTCGAGCCGGATCTCCGTCGCCAGGTAGACGATGCCCATGCCGCCGTGACCGAGCGCCCGCTCGATTCGGAATCCGCCGAATTCGGAGCCGCCCGACAGCTCGGCCGACCCGCCCCCTCTGGTCGTTCCCTGGACTGACATGGGGCTCTCAGTATGGCTGGCCGCCGGGTGCCTCTAGTCTGCGCGTGATGAGCAATCAGATGACGGGCGAGGAGCTCCGCGAGCTTCAGCGGCCGATCAAGGATCGTTACGGCGGCGACCCGGGCGCGGCGGAGATCACGCTGGAGGCTGACGGGACGCTGGACGAGGACATCGCCTGCTCGGTGCAGACCGGCAGGGCGCTGGTCAAGGCGGGGCTCCATCCCGGCACCGGTGGCGACGGCAGCCTGGCCTGCTCCGGCGACATGCTCTTGCAGGCGCTGGTCGCCTGCGCCGGGGTGACGATGCGATCGGTCGCCACCTCGATGGGGTTGACCGTGAGCGGCTCGGTCCACGCCGAGGGCGACCTCGACTGGCGGGGGACCCTCGCGGTCGACAAGGAGGCGCCGGTCGGCTTCAAGGACATCCGCCTGCGCTTCGAGCTGGACAGCGAGGCGAGCGACGAGGAGCTCGAGACGCTGCAGCGCCTGACCGAGCGCTACTGCGTCGTCTTCCAGACCCTGGCGAGCTCGCCGGAGCTCTCGGTCTCGTTCGACCGCGTGTAGCGGTGCCGGGATCGGTGCGGGCGAACCTGGTCCTCGATCGCGTGCGCAGCGTCCCCGCCGGCTTCGTCACGACCTACGGAGACCTGTGCCCGGAGGCCCCGCGGTTCGCGGGCTTCGTGCTCTTCGAGTGCCACGACCCCGACGTCCCATGGCAGCGGATCGTCAGGGCGGACGGATCCCTGGCGAAGGGAGAGCAGCAGCGCCGCCTGCTCGAGGCCGAGGGCGTCCCGTTCCGCGGAGCGCGCGTCGACATGGACGCCGCGTGGGTTCCGGCCGACCGCTGACCGCCGGTAGTCGGCGCCCACGGGGAGGAGCCGGCCGCCTGGGCCGGAACTGGAACGCGGAGCCGCACGATGATCGTCGACAGCGCCCACTACAAGGACGGCGTGCGCCAGCACGAGGAGGCGCTGACCCCCGAGCGGGCCGCCGAGCTGCGGGGCTCCGCCGGCGCCGGGGAGTTCGTCTGGATCGGCATCCACGAGCCCGCGCCCGGGGACCTCGAGCAGCTGCAGAGGCTGTTCGGCCTGCACGAGCTCGCGGTCGAGGACGCGCAGCAGGCCCACCAGCGACCGAAGATCGAGGACTACGGCGAGCACGTCTTCGTGGTCCTGAAGACCGCCCACTATCACGAGGACCGCGAGGAGGTCCATTTCGGCGAGATCCACCTCTTCGCCGGCCCCGGATACGTGATCACCGTTCGGCACGGGCCGGGCAGCGAGCTCGCCACGGCCAGGCAGAGGCTCGAGGCGCGTCCCGATCTGGTCAAGCTCGGAGCCTCGTCGGCCGTCTGGGCTGTCCTGGACAAGGTCGTCGACGACTACATCCCCGTGGTCGACTCGATCGAGGACGACATCGAGGAGGTGGAGAAGGACGTCTTCGACGACGACAACCCGGCGCCCACCGAACGCATCTACCACCTGAAGCGTGAGGTGATCGAGTTCCACCGGGCCGTGTGGCCCTTGCTCAACCCGCTCGAGACGCTGGAGCAGGGCGGGTTCGAGCGCGTCCCGGAGGAGCTCCGCAGCTTCTTCCGCGACGTCGCCGACCACGCACGCCGGGTCGACGAGCAGGTCAGCGGCCAGCGCGAGCTCTTGACCAGCGTGCTCCAGGCGAACCTGTCCCTGGTCAGCGTCAACCAGAACGAGGTGGTGAAGAGGATCTCGGCGATCGCGGGAATCGTCGCCGTACCCACCTTCATCGCCTCGGTCTACGGCATGAACTTCGACCACATGCCCGAGTTGCACTGGCGGTTTGGGTATCCGCTGTGTCTAGCCGTGATGGCGCTGGTCGCCTTGGCGCTGGTCCAGTTCTTCAGGCGGATCGACTGGCTTTAGGTCCGGGCGCCCCGGCAGTCCTACGATGACTGCGTGATTCCCGTCGCGCATGTCGGGGGCCCGGTGTTCGAGCCACTTCAGGTTGCGCTGCTCACCCTGGTCGCGACCGCCTACGCCTTCCGGCTTATGACCCTGTCCCGAGAGGGCCGGCCGGTTCCGGGTTGGAGGGTCGCCTGCTTCGCATCGGGTCTGGCGCTGATCGCGATCGCCTTCATCTCGCCGCTCGGCCGGATCGACGACGAGCTCCTCCTCGTCCACATGATCCAGCACCTGCTGATGGGTGATCTGGGCGCGCTCCTGATGGTGCTCGGGCTGACCGGGCCCCTGCTCCAGCCCCTGCTCGCGAACCGCTGGCTCGGCTGGCTGCGGCATCTGGCACATCCCCTGGTCGCACTGCCCCTCTGGGCCGTCGACTTCTACCTCTGGCACATGCCGTTCCTCTACCAGGCCGCCACGGACCACAACTCGATCCATGCCCTCCAGCACACCTGCTTCATCGGCTTCGGGGTGCTGATGTGGATGCCGCTGGTCGGTCCCCTGCCGCAGCCCAGCTGGTTCAAGATCCCGGCAAAGATCGGCTATCTGATCGGTGTCCGGTTCGTGGGCATCGTGCTCGGCAACGTCTTCATGTGGTCGAACACGGTCTTCTATCCGCGCTACGCCGCCGGGGAGGCGAAGTGGCACATCTCGGCGATCGCCGATCAAAGCGTCGCGGGCGTGATCATGATGGTCGAGAGCACGTTCGTGACCCTGGGAGTGCTCGCCTGGCTCTTCCTGGAATGGGCCAAGCAGGACACCGAGCGCCAGCGGCTGCTGGATCTGGCGGACTCGCGGGGCATCCCTCTGAGCGACGCCCGCGCCGCGCGCGCGGCGGCGGCCGGTCAGGGCGCCCGGCTCGAGGAGCGCATCAAGACCGAGGGATCCGGCTGACCTTCTCCCACCCTCGCTTCGCGCCGTAGATCCCGAGCGCCGCGAGGGAGAGGCCGAGGTCTATCGAGAAGGAGGCGAGGCGCCCGGGTGCGCCGGTGTAGAGCCATGCGCCCAGCCGCTCGCGTCGCGTGGTGTCTAAGGTCTCCTTGATGGAGACGACCGTAAAGGAGCTTCCCGACTCGCGGGTCCGCGTCGACGTCGACGTCGACCCGAAGGACGTGGAGGGCAGCATCAACCGGACCGCGCGGCAGCTCGGCGAGGACATGAAGCTGCCCGGATTCCGCAAGGGCAAGGTGCCGCCGGAGATGGTGGTCCAGCGCCTCGGCCGCGAGACGGTCCTCACCCAGGCCCTCGAGTCCTCGCTCGGGGACTGGTACGAGCGGGCGATGCTCAAGTCCGGGGTCAACCCGGTCGGCGACCCGAAGCTCGACCTCTCCGACCTCCCCGACGAGGGGAAGCCGCTGAAGTTCTCGATCGAGGTGGCCGTGCGCCCCGGTGCAGAGCTCGGCGAGTACAAGGGCCTCGAGGTCGGCCGCGATCAGCCCGAGGTGCCCGAGGACGCCGTCGAGACCGAGCTGAAGCGCCTGCAGGAGGGCTTTGCCAGGCTCAATCCCGTGGAGCGGGAGGCGAAGGAGGGCGACGTCGTATTGATCGACTACGAGGGCAAGATCGACGGCGAGCCGTTCGAGGGTGGCTCTGCGAAGGACTACCTGCTCGAGCTCGGCGAGGGGCGCGTGCTGCCGGAGCTCGAGAAGGCGCTCGTGGGCGCGAAGCCCGGTGACGAGCGCCAGGCGACCGTTCCCTTCCCGGACGACTACCCCGCCGAGGAGGTCGCCGGGAAGACCGCCGAGTTCGAGGTCAAGGTCAAGGAGGTTCGCGAGAAGGAGCTGCCCGACCTCGACGACGACTTCGCGGCGGAGGCTTCCGAGTTCGACACCCTCGCCGAGCTGCACGACCACATCTCGGGCCAGATCAAGGAGATCCTCGACGGCCAGATCGCCGAGCGCTTCCGTGAGTCCGCCCTGGACGCCGCCGTCGCCAACGCCAAGGTCGAGCTGCCGGAGCCGGTGGTCGAGGCGCGGGCCGCCGAGATGTGGCGCCGGGTTGAGCGCTCGCTGGAGCGGCAGGGCATGGACCCCGAGAATTACCTGCAAATCCAGGGAAAGACTCGCGAGGAGATGATCCAGCAGGCTCGCCCCGAAGCCGAGCAGGCGCTGAAGCGGGAGGCGGTCCTCGAGGCGGTCGCCAAGGCCGAGGGGATCGAGGTCACCGAGGAGGACATGCTCGAGGCCCTGCAGATCCCGCCGGGGCACGAGGACCACGGGCATCCCGAGCCGGCCGACGCCCTCAAGGACATCCGGGAGTCAGGCCGCGAGGAGCTCCTCAAGGATGACCTGCGGATGCGCCGCGCCCTCGAGCTGATCGCCGAGCAGGCTAACCCGATACCGCTGGAGCAGGCCCAGGCTCGCGAGGAGATCTGGACCCCGGAGAAGGAACGTGAAGAGAAGGGCGCCCTCTGGACGCCCGGCTCCGACTAGCTCCCGCTCATGCCGTCGATTCGGAAGGAGATTTCGATCGACGTGCCGCCCGAGAAGGTCTGGGACGCCCTGCGGGACTTCGGAGCGCTGCACGAGCGCCTCGTCCCGGGATTCGTCACCGACTGTGGACGATCGTGGACGGGCCCTACCGCCACCACAACGGGGCGGCGCAGGTGATCGCCGAAGGCGACGGCTGCCGCTTCGTCTGGATCACGGACCTGCTCGCAGACGACGAAGTCCTGAAGGTCACCGACCAGTCGATGGAGACCGGGGTGGGCGTGGTGAAGAAGACGCTCGAGGCCGCGGACTAGATCCCGAGCGAGGTCTGCTGGGCCGGGTAGGTGACGACGCCGTTCTCGACCACGGCGAACTCGGTCAGCTCATGCGGGGTGAAGGAGCCCGTCGGGCCCAGGTGCAGGACGCGCCAGCCTCGCACGGTGAGGGCGTCGGCGAGCAGGCGGCGGTGGCAGCGGGTCCAGTCGGCCTCGGCGCACATGACCGCGGTGCGGCGCTCCCGCGCCAGGTCCTCGAGCATCCCGAGCCCCGCTGCGAACTGCTCGCTCGCCATGTGGTCCGCGTAGCCGCGGAACGCCTCCACGTCCCAACCCTGGTTGGTCGTGCCCTGCTCCGGGACGCGGCGGCCGCCGAGGTCCGCTCCGAGCGGCGCGTAGCCGATCCCCGCGGCCTTCATCGTCCCTGCGAGGGCGGAGCGGTTGAACTGCGGGTAGCGGGAGCGGGGGTTGGCGCGCACGTCCGCGATCAGCTCGACGCCGGCCCCGCGCAGCAGCTCGAGGAAGTCCTGTTCCTCGTGATTCGAATGACCGACCGCCAGGATCTCCGATCCGGACGCCACCGGAGGATTCTCCTCGGTCCGGCCCGCCGATGCCGGTCGCTATGCTGGCGCACCTCATGAGTCCTCTGGTCCCAATGGTGGTCGAGCAGACGTCCCGCGGCGAGCGGGCGTTCGACATCTACTCGCGCCTGCTCAACGAGCGGATCATCTTCCTCGGCACCCCGGTGACCGAGGACATCGCGAACCTGATCGTCGCCCAGCTCATCCACCTCGAGTCCGAGGACCCGGACAAGGACGTCTCGATCTACATCAACTCGCCGGGCGGATCCGTCTACGCCGGCCTCGCGATCTACGACGCGATGCAGTTCATCAAGCCCGACGTGTCGACGATCTGTGTGGGCGTCGCGATGAGCATGGGCGCCCTGCTGCTCGCCGGCGGCGCGCCGGACAAGCGGATGGCGCTGCCCAACTCGAAGATCCTGATCCACCAGGTCTCAGGTGGCTTCTCGGGGCAGGCGACCGACATCGAGATCCACGCCAAGGAGATCATCGACGTCCGGCAGCGACTCGACGAGATCATCGCCAAGCACACCGGTCAGGATCTGGAGAAGGTCGCGAAGGACACCGAGCGCGACTACTTCATGAGCGCGGAGGAGGCGAAGGAGTACCACATCGTCGACCGCGTCATTGAGCACCGGTAGGCGCTTCCTCCCGCTCCTGGTCGCGCTGGCCGCGGCCCTGCTTGTTCCCCCGGCGGTTGCCGACGACGCAGTCGTTCAGAAGGCGTCCATCTCGCCCGATCGCGGTTTCACCGACTCCGCCGAGGGTGTTCGCATCGAGTTCAGGATCACCGGCACCGGGCCCGCCGACGTGACGATCAAGATCGCCGGCTCGGGCGATGAGGTCCGGCGGATCGAGCTGCCCGGGGTTCAGCCCGGCACCGACAAGACCGTCAAGTGGGACGGCCTGACCAACGGCGGGCGCATGGTTGCGGACGGGACCTACCGTGTGATCGTCGCCGTCGCCGGGGGCACGGAGAAGGAGGCCGGCAGCGTCGAGCTCCACCGCCACTTCTTCCCAGTGCGCGGCCCCCACGGGTCGCGCGGCGCGGTCGGGCAGTTCGGGGCTCCGCGGGACGGCGGCCGCGTCCACAAGGGCTTCGACGTCACCGCGCGCTGTGGCACGCCACTGGCGGCCGCCACGACCGGGACCGTCGTCAAGCGCGCCTACGACGCGCGGCTCGACGGCAACTTCGTCGTGATCAGGGGACTCGGGGAGACGCGCAAGTACTGGTACGCCCACATGGTCCATCCATCTCGCTTCCATCGAGGCGACCTGGTCCACGTCGGCCAGATCGTCGGCCACGTCGGCAAGACGGGGAACGCCCGGACCGTCGGCTGCCACCTGCACTTCGAGATCCACGTCAAGGGCCGCCCGATCAACCCGCTGCCCTACCTGCGGGCCTGGGACCGCTACAGCTAGACGCTGGTCAGTAGCCGCTCCAGGCGGCGGACGCGGGAACAGGTCGTAGGCAAGGGTTCAACGTCCTGTCAGGCTGCAAGCGCGCCTCGGGGGAGATGCCGGCGGGGGATTGCGCCTTGCCTGACCCTGCCGCGTCTCTGTTCCCTGGCCACGCTCATCCGCAAGGGTGGCCTTGCTCTCCGCCAGGCGCGGTGTGCGTCCAGCCGGATCTGGGCGGCGAGGTAGTCGTCATCTCGGTCGGCCCGCTTGCTGTTCATCTGATGCCTCCAGTGCCGGGGATTGTCGGAGCGATCCTCCGCCCGTTCCTGAAAGACCGGAGAAGGGCTTCCGAAAGATCAGATGAGAGTGGGTCCGGAAGGCATGGCCTTTGCCCGGCCTTGTGCGGCACGTCCTGGCTGATCCGAAGCCGCGACCAGCCTCACGCGGCTGGGTCCGCTGGTCTACTGGAGCGGCTCGGTGCTCCTGAGCCAGTGGAGCGCCACGGTGGTCCAGATGGCGCCAAGGAGAAGTGCGCCAATGAGAGCCACCGGCACCAGAATGATCTCGAGAGATTCCATCGTCTATCCAATGATGGAGGGAGGTTCTAAGGGGGAGATCAAGCCGGGCTCGCGTCGCCGTCGCGAGTGCGAGCAAACCTAAGCGCCTTCTAATCGCCGTCTTAGCCTGCCTTGGTCGACCGAGCCTAGGGTGACTCGAATGGACGGTCTACGGCGGTCTGGCGCCGGTCCTGTCCTGAGTGGCCCGCCGGATGCGGCTGACTCAGCGCCCGGCTCGCTCACCCGGATTGCGGCGCGCCGAGAGCAGTGGCGAGAAGCTGAGGCGGCCAGACACAGGCGGCGACGCCGGCGAATCTTGGCTGTGGCTGTCCTCATCCTGCTGCTCTCGCCGGTGATCTATTCGTATGCGCGCTGGATGCTGCGGCCATCGAGCATTCCGTTCTTCGCGCGCAGCGTCGAGTGGGTGAGGGCCGACATCCCCTTTGGCAATCAGGTGGTTGATGAGATCGAGCACATCTACTACACCTGGAACTCGCCATCGAAGGGCGGCCCGCAGCTGAAGAGCCTGCCGCCGGCCGGCCAGGCCGCGAAGGCGCCCGGCGGGACGGCCGCCTGGCCTCCGCGGATCAAGCCGGTCTTCAGGCACCCGCTGCAGGGCGAGGGAATCTGGAAGCCGACCGGCCCGCCGGTCAAGGGCGGCGCACCGGTGCTGGTGACGACCTTCCGCCCCGAGACCGACTATCCGCGGAACGTCGCCTACCTGGCCTGGTTCGACCACTCGCGCACCGCTCTCGCCTTCTATCCGGGCCGCTACGAGCCGCCTAGCGCGGCAGTGCGCGGGCCGGCGATGGTCCCAGAGAGCCAGCGAAGGCGGCTGCTCGCCACTTTCAACGCCGGTTTCATCTACCGAGATGTGAACAACGGATCCACCGACAACGGCCGAGTCAACGAGCCGCTGGCGAAGGGCAACGCCACGCTGCTCGGCTACCGCGACGGCCGGGTCGCGATCGAGAGGTGGAACGGCGGCCCCAACGCGGGTCCGAACGTTGCCTGGTCGCGCCAGAGCCTGCCGCCCATCGTCTGGCACGGACGCCTCAACCCCAACTTGAACGACAGCACGCAGTGGGGCTTCACGGTCGGCAACGCCGTCCGCGTCTGGCGCACCGGAGTCGGCATCGACCGCCGCGGCAACCTGATCTTCGCGGCCGCAAACGACATGACCGTGACCACGCTCGCCCGGATCCTGCAGCGCGCCGGCGCTGTTCGGGCGATGCAATTCGACATCAATGCCGACTGGCACACCCTGATTACCTACGCCCACCACCATGGCCTCCGCCCGACTCAGGTCGGGCCATCGAACCAGCCCGACGGGCGCTACCTCAGCCCCGACGACCGTGACTTCTTCGCGGTGTACCGGCGCCAACCCGGTCCCGTCACCGTGCCCTTCAACTAAGAGCTTGCCGAGGTGGCCTCGGGCTCGCTCCGGACCCTGCGTTCCATGCAGAGCGGTGCTATCGGCTCATAGAACTGCCGCTCGCGGCCGACCGATCTACCCTAAGCCATTCCTCCGGACCTGGGGATCGCTACAGCTGATCCGCAGCGGCGTCTCATTGCTTTCCGCCAGGGTTTGCGAGATGATCCTCGGAGCAGCCTCGCGCGGCGCCGCCGTTGCGAGCCCAACGCGAAGGGAATCGCGATGGCCATCAAGAGGGAAGGTCCCGCGGCCGCTGCGGTTGACGTCCACGCCGCCGAGAGAGCGCTGGCACGCAAGCTAAGACGTGTCGGAGACGATCTGGCGCGCGAGGAAGAGGCGTCCGCGAGACGGGGAGGGGCGGAGACCCGTTACGCGAAGAGCGGCGACCTGAGCATCGCTTATCAGGTGGTCGGGAGCGGGCGCGATGTGGTGTTCGTCGCCGGATCGGTGTCCCATGTCGAGCTCGGCTGGGAGGGACCCCCGACGGGCCCTCTTCAGCGCAGGCTGTCCGGGTGCGGACGCCTGATCACCTTCGACAAGCGGGGCCTGGGGCTGTCGGATCGCAGCGCGGAGCTGCCCACCCTCGAGCAGCGGATGGATGACGTACGGGCGGTGATGGACGCCGCCGATAGCGAGCGAGCCGCCGTGGTCGGCATGTCCGAGGGCGGCCCGATGGCGTTGCTGTTCGCGGCCACGTATCCCGAGCGGGTGAGCGCGCTGGTGCTCTGGGCGACCTTCGCCCGACTTGCCTGGGCTCCTGATTACCCGGACGGAATCGATCTGGAAGAGGCCGAGGCGTTCTGCGATCAGATCGAGGCGAGCTGGGGGCACGGCCGGGTCCTGCCGCTGATCGCGATGCAGGACGCACCGGATGACGAGGCCACGCGGCGCGGATTCGCCCGCTTCGAGCGCAGCTCGGCGACCCCGGCGATGGCCGCAGCAGCCAACCGTTCTCCCTGTACATCGACGCACGTCCCGCTCTCAGCGCGATCTCTGTGCCGACACTGGTCATCCACCGCAGTGGCGACCCGCTGATCAACGTCGCGCACGGCCGCTACCTCGCGGAGCACATCCGCGGAGCCCGCTTCTCCGAGTACCCGGGGGACTTCCACGAGAGTGCGCTGGGCAGGGACGAAGAGGTCCTCGACGAGATCGAGGAGTTCCTCACCGGAACCCGGCAGGAGGGCGAGATCGACCGGGTCCTCAAGACGATCCTGTTCACTGACATCGTGGGGTCGACCGAACGGGCGGTGAGCATGGGGGACCGACGCTGGCACGAGGTCCTCGAAGCGCACGACTCGGCAGTGCGCGGCGAGCTGGCGCGGTTCCATGGCGACGAGGTGAAGGCGATCGGGGACGGGTTCCTCGCGGCCTTCGACGGACCGGCTCGGGCGATCCGGTGCGCGCAGGCGATCACAGACAAGACCGCAGAGATGGGACTCGAGATCCGAGCCGGACTGCACACCGGAGAATGCGTGGCGCGCGGCGATGACCTTGCCGGCATCGCCGTGCACATCGGCGCACGGGTAGGCAGCCTCGCCGGCCCCGGCGAGGTGCTCGTCACCAGCACTGTTCGCGACCTGGTGACGGGATCGGGCGTCAAGTTCCACGACCGCGGCAGGCGCGAGCTGAGGGGGATCCCTGGCAAATGGCAGCTGCTTGCCGTCCACCCGGGATCCCGCCCCGTTTGAGCCACACCTGAGGGCGCCGATGTGAAGGTGGCAGGAAACCGGCTGCCAGCGGCGTAACCAGGTTTCGTCAGGCCGAGGTCGGCGGGCGTCTAAGCTTTCTCAGCGAGGAAGGAGCCGGCCGGGCGAAGCGAGACCGAGGGAGTAATCCGCTGGCACGTCCCACCGAATCCAACGAGCAACTCCTCTGCAGCTTCTGCGGGAAGTCGCAGCGACAGGTCAAGAAGCTGATCGCCGGTCCCGGCGTATATATCTGCGACGAGTGCATCGACCTCTGCAACGAGATCATCGATGAGGAGCTCACCGCACCCCCGACCTTCGAGCTCGAGAACCTCCCCAAGCCGAAGGAGATCTGGGAGGTCCTGAACGAGTACGTGGTGGGTCAGGAAGGCGCCAAGCGCGCCCTCTCCGTTGCCGTCTACAACCACTACAAGCGGGTCCAGATGGCCTCCGCCGACGAGCAGGGCGACGACGCAATCGAGCTGCAGAAGTCGAACATCCTGCTGCTTGGCCCGACGGGATGCGGCAAGACGCTGCTCGCCCAGACCCTGGCCAAGATCCTCAACGTCCCGTTCGCGATCGCAGACGCCACGGCCCTCACCGAGGCCGGCTACGTCGGCGAGGACGTCGAGAACATCCTCTTGAAGCTGATCCAGGCCGCCGACTTCGACGTCAAGAAGGCCGAGACCGGGATCATCTACATCGACGAGATCGACAAGATCGCCCGCAAGGCCGACAACCCGTCGATCACGCGCGACGTCTCCGGCGAGGGCGTGCAGCAGGCCCTCCTCAAGATCCTCGAGGGCACCACGGCCTCGGTGCCGCCGCAGGGCGGCCGCAAGCACCCACACCAGGAGTTCCTGACGATTGACACCTCGAACGTCCTCTTCGTCTGCGGCGGCTCCTTCGGCGAGCTCGACAAGGTGATCGAGAAGCGGATCGGCAATCACGGCGTCGGCTTCGGCGCCGAGATCACCTCCGCCGCCCACAAGGACGCCGGCGAGGACTTCGAGCACGTGCTTCCCGAGGACCTGATGGAGTACGGCCTGATCCCGGAGTTCATCGGCCGCCTCCCCGTCGTCGCCGCGATCCACCAGCTCACCCGCGACGACCTGATCACGATCCTGACCGAGCCGCGCAACGCGCTCGCCCGCCAGTTCCGCCGCTTCTTCCAGTTCGACGACATCGATCTGGTCTTCGCGCCCGACTCGCTCGGCGCGATCGCAGACAAGGCACTGGAGCGCGAGACGGGCGCCCGCGGCCTCCGCTCGATCCTCGAGGAGACGCTGCTCGACGTCCAGTTCGAGCTGCCCTCCCGCGGCGACGTCCAGAAGTGCGTCGTCACCAAGGAGACGATCGAGAAGGGCCAGCGCCCGATGCTGGTCACCGACGCCACCGGCGAGCACGAGATGGTTCTTGACGATCCCGCGCTCGGCGAGCAGACCGCTTAGGTATCGGCGGGCGGGTCCTGTCGCCGAATTTGATCGACACGCGCAAGGGCGCGCGTCGACGGTCAAATTCGGCGCCACCCGCCCGACAATCCAGGCGCCTGACCACCTCGTCTCCGGTCGCTGACACTTATCCTGTTGGTATGAGCACGCGCTCGTCCCGCGAGCCACTCGAGATCGTCAGGCACCAGCTCCGACCCCTGTTCGACCAGGTGGTCCTGAAGGAGCTCGACCAGGACCGGATGCGGCGGTCCGGGCTCGTGGTGCCCGCCGGCACCGATGAGCCGCCCCCCCAGCAGGGGATCGTTCTCGCGATCGGGCCCGGCCTTGACTGGTGGGAGAACGCCGGCGTCGACATGCCGGTCCAGCCCGGTGACCACGTCGTCTTTCCCTCCTCGGCGGGCGTCTGGGTCGAGATCGACGAGGAGCGGCTGCTGGTCTGCCGAGTCGGCGAGATCCTCGGCGTGCTCGAGTCGCTGGACGAGCCCAGCTAGAGCGCGGCCAGAACTTCCGCGGCGGCCCGCTGGCCCGAGCGGACAGCCCCGTCCATGTAGCCGTACCAGTAGTCCGAGGTCTCGGCGCCCGCCCAGTGAATGCGCTTGAAGGGCGCGCGCAGGGCCGTGCCGTGGGCGGTCAGCGCGCCCGGCCCCAGGTAGCCCTCGTAGCAGCCGCGGGTCCAGGCCTCGTGGGTCCAGTTCATCTCGAAGTACTCGCGCGGGTGGCGGGCGGCCTCGCCGAAGTAGGTCGCGAACGCATTGAGGACGGCCGCCTTGCGCTCGCCCGCGGAGCGGCGCTGGTAGTCGCGGGCGGCCGCTCCCTCGATGAAGCCGAGCAGGACGCCGGGACTGCCGTCGGGGGGAGAGTTGTCGAAGGTCACCCGGACGGGGCCGTCGAGCGCCACCGCCTGTCCGGTCAGGCCCGAGTCCCGCCAGTAGGGCCTGTCGTAGACCGCCTGGCACTTGATCGTGGTGCCCTGCGGGAAGCGCTGGAGCAGCTGGCGGCGATCGGCGGGAAGGTGCGGGTCGTAGTGGATCTGGGCGGTGATCACCGGTGGGCCCGTGACGATCACCTGCTTGCCGGAAGCGGTCAGGTGCTTGGTGAAGACGCGGACGCCATGGCGATGCTGCTCGATACGGCGGGCCGCCTGCTTCAGCAGGATGCGCTTCTTCCCGATCCTCTTCGCCATCCGCTTCGAGATCTGCCAGGAGCCGCCGATGAAGCGGCTGTCCTGGGCGCCGTCGGGGACGTTGAAGAGCCGGTTCAGGTCCGGGGCCGTCGTCTCGTTGGTCGCCGAGGCGATGTAGAAGAGGGTGAAGAGCAGGGAGAGATCGCTCGACTCTGCGGCGAAGACCGAGCCGATCCCGGTGTCGAACAGCGCGCGGGCGTTGGGCACGTGCATGTTGGCCTGCTTCCAGGTCTCCAGCGTCTGGCCGTCCCAGGTGGCTGCGTCGGGGGCCGTCCAGGGCGTGGCGACCGGCACCGTGCCCGCCATCTTGTTGAGGCTGTTGACTGCGGTGAAGACCTCGCCCACGGCGGTCGGATCCGGCGGGATCGGCCCCAGCGGCCCCCCTGACTTGTACGGGGTGAGGATGCCGTTCGCCCAGTAGACGTTGTTGCCGTCGTTGTAGGTCTTGAAGGTGCCGATGCCGAGCTCGCCGGCCAGCGCCATCAGATGGTCCTGGGTCGGCCCCACCCATTCCCCGCCGACCTCGGCGATCTTGCCCTTGCCGATCTTGTGGTTGAGCGTTCGCCCGCCGACCCGGTTGCGCGCCTCGAGGATCAGGACCGAATGGCCTCCGCGCAGCACCTCGCGGGCCGCGGTCAGTCCCGCGAGTCCCGCGCCGATCACGATCACGTCGGCCCGCCGCCTGCGACGCCGGTTCTTCGGCTTGCCGGCCTTGGCCTCATCGGCGGCCGGCTCGCCCAGGGCACCCGGAGGCAGGTAGCCGCTGAGCGCGGCACCTGCTGCCGCGCCTGCCCCGGCACCGATGAATCGGCGCCTGCTCAGCCGTTCCTTGTCGCGGTCTCGTCCTTGAGCCACGGCGCTGCAGTCTGCCGATCCCGGCGCCCGACTGCTCTGTGACCACAACTAACATCGCGGCGATGGATGCGACCAGCCGCGAAACGCTCGAGGCGACCACCCGCTGGGACCCCGGCGCGGTCGAGCAGCGCGTCTTCGAGCGCTGGATCAAGGGGGGGTGGTTCCATCCGCCCGCCGAGGGCTCGCCGGACGAGAACTTCTCGATCGCGATCCCGCCGCCCAACGTCACCGGCGCGCTCCACATGGGCCACGCCCTGAACGGAACGATCCAGGACGTCCTCGTCCGGCTCAACCGGATGCGCGGTCGCAACACGATGTGGATCCTCGGCACCGACCACGCCGGGATCGCAACGCAGTCCGTGGTCGAGAAGGAGCTCGCCAGCGAGGGGACGCTGCGGCGGGGGCTGGGTCGCGAGAAGTTCGTCGAGAAGACCTGGGAGTGGCGCTACCGCTACGGCAACACGATCATCGAGCAGTACAAGCGCCTCGGCGCTTCCTGCGACTACGACCGTGAGCGCTTCACCCTCGACGAGGGCTACGTCCGCGCCGTCTACCGCGTCTTCGCCGAGCTCTACAGCAAGGGCTGGATCTATCGCGACAACTACATGGTCAACTGGGACCCCGGGCTTCATTCTGCGATCTCAGACCTCGAGATCGAGAACCGAGAGGTCACGGACACTCTCTATGAGATCGCGTACCCGCTGGAGGACGGCGGCGAGCTGATCGTCGCGACCGTGCGCCCGGAGACGATGCTGGCCGACACGGCGATCGCGGTCAGCCCCGATGACGAGCGCTACCGCGACGTGGTCGGCAGGCACGCGATCCTGCCGCTGGTCGAGCGGCGCCTGCCGGTGATCGCGGACGAGCACGTCGATCCGGAGTTCGGGACCGGCGCGCTCAAGATCACCCCCGGGCACGATCCGAACGACTTCGAGATCGGCCGCAAGCACGACCTGCCCGCGATCAGCGTGATCGGTGAGGACGGGCTGATCACCGATGAGGCCCCCGAGCGCTTCCGCGGCATGACTCCGGCGGATACCCAGAAGGCGGTCGTCGCGGAGCTCCGCGAGCAGGGGCTGATCAGGGGCGAGGAGCCCTATACGCACACCGTCCCGTTCTCACACCGCTCCGGCGAGCGCATCGAGCCGCTGATCTCCCTGCAGTGGTTCTGCCGCATGGACGAGATGGCGCGGCGCGCGGTCGACGTCGTCAACGAGGGCAAGGTGCGAATCACCCCCGACGGCGCGCGGCGCCAGTACCTCGACTCCATGGAGAGGATCCCGCCCTGGTGCATCTCCCGCCAGCTCTGGTGGGGTCACCGGCTGCCGGTCTGGTATCGGGGCGACGACCAGAACCCCGAAATCTATGTTGGCGAGGGACCGCCTGAGGGCGAGGGCTGGGAGCAGGAGTCCGACGTGCTCGACACCTGGTTCAGCTCGGCGCTCTGGCCCTATGCGACGCTCGGCTGGCCGGATGAGAAGGCGCCCGAGTACAACGCGTTCTTCCCGACCGACGTCCTCGTCACCGCCCGGGACATCATCGCCCTCTGGGTCGCCCGGATGATCATGACCTCGCTCGAGTTCACAGGCGAGGTCCCGTTCTCCGACGTCTATGTGCACTCCGTGATCCAGGCGCCCGACGGGCGGCGGATGTCGAAGAGCCTCGGCACCGGCATCGACCCCCTCGACGAGATCGACGAGCACGGCGCGGACGCCCTGCGCTTCGGCCTGCTCGCGATGACCTCGACGCAGGACGTCCGCTTCTCCCAGGCCCGCGTCCAGCAGGGCCGCGACCTGGCCAACAAGATGTGGAACGCCTCGCGGCTGGTCCTGATGGAAGCCCGCGACGACGTCGAGCCCGGCCCGCGCTCCGATCGGGTCGAGGACCGCTGGATCGCGTCGCGCCTGCAGCGCGCGATCCGGTTGGTGACGGAGTCGGTCGAGACGTACGACTTCGCCCACGCAGCGCTCGACCTCTACGACTTCTTCTGGTCCGAGCTCTGCGATTGGTACCTGGAGATCGTCAAGCCCCGCCTCTACGACGGCGACGAGGACGCCTCGGCGACCCTGCTCTGGGCGCTGGAGGAGGTGCTGGCGCTGGCTCACCCGCTGATGCCGTTCGTCACCGAGGAGATCTACTCGTACCTGCCGAACCGGCCTGCCGAGGCACTGGTCGTGCACTCCTTCCCGCAGGCCGACGAGGCACTGATCGATGAGGCCGCGGAGCGGGAGATCGGCCGGGCGATCACGCTGACCCGGGCTCTGCGGCGCTGGCGCGATCTGGCTGGAGTCCCGGTGAAGCAGGTCCTCGCCGCGCGGTTCGACGAGGCGAGGCCGCATGAGCTGGTCTCGAGGCTCGCCAGGGTCGAGTTCTCGGAGGACGGGGGTGAGCCGATCGCGAGCGTCGGCGGCGTCGAGCTGCTCGAGACGGAGGGGGTGGACCCCGAGGCGGTCCGCGCCCGAATCGAGGAGCGCCGCGAGAAGCTGCGCGGGGAGGTGAAGCGCGGGGAGGGCAAGCTCTCCAACGACGGCTTCGTCGCGAAGGCACCGGCGGACGTGGTCGATGCCGAGCGTGAGAAGCTCGCCGCCTACCGCGCGGAGCTCGAGGAACTGGGCGGATAGCCGGCTCCGCTGAAGAGATCCTGCGGAGGCGCGAGGTCCTCGGCTGGAAGCTGGGACTGGACCGGATGCGCCGCCTCTGCACATTGCTCGGCATGCCGCAGAACCGGTTCGCCTCGATCCACGTCGTCGGGACGAACGGCAAGACCTCGGTGACGCGGATGACCGCGGCGCTGCTCGAGGCACACGGGGTCTCGACAGGCGCCTACGTCTCGCCCCACATTCTCTCCTGGCGCGAGCGAGTCCTGATCCGCGGGGAGCCGATCTCCGAGGAGGCGTTCACCGATGCGCTCGAGCGCGCCGAGCAGGCCGCTCAGGTCGCCGATCGCTCCGCCGGGGAGGAGGGCCCTGTGACCCAGTACGAGCTGCTCACCGCGGGCGCGTTCGTGGCCTTTGCGGCGGCCCGCGTCCAGTACGCGGTGATCGAGGCCGGACTCGGCGGCCGGCTGGACGCTACGAACGTGATCCCGTCCAAGCTGACGGTGCTGACCTCGGTCGGGCTCGATCACACCGAGTGGCTGGGGGAGACGCTGGCGGAGATCGCGGCCGAGAAGGTCGCGGTGCTGCGGGATCACACGACCCTGATCGCGGGCGACCTCCCCTCGGAGGCCGAGCCGGTGATCGCGGCCGAGGCGGAGCGCCGGCACGCAGGGCTGGTGCGAGTAGGCGTCGACGCGGGCGGCGAGCCCGTCACCTACAGGGACCGGAACCTCGCCCTGGCGGACTCGGCGGCGCAGCAGGTGCTCGGCCGGCTCGATCCGGATGCGGCTCTGGGTCTGCGGGAGATCACGATTCCGGGCCGCGCCCAGGTAGTGGCCGGGGACCCGCCGGAGGTCTTCGACGCGGCGCATAACCCGGATGGCGCCAGGGCCCTGGCCGAGGCGCTGCCGGGGCTTACCGGTGGCGCCGTTGTCGTCTGCTGCCTGGCGGTGCTCGAGGGGAAGGACGTGACAGCGATCATCGAGGAGCTGGCGCCGGCCGTCTCGCACTTCGTCTGCACCGAGATCCCGCCGGACGCGATCGAGGGCTCTGGCCGTCCCGGTGGGCGGGCGCGGCCCGCCCTCGAGCTCGCCGCGCTCTGCGAGAAGGCCGGCGTCGAGGCCGACGCGACAGCGGACCCGGTCCAGGCGTGGGCGCGTGCACGCGATCTGGCCAAAGCGCGGGGCGGGGTCGCGCTCGCGGCCGGTAGCCACTACCTTCTGGCGTGCTTATGGACAGAGAGGCCCGCTCAGAGCTCCTGACGATGATGGGCCTGGTGGCCATCGTCGTCGCGGTGGTGATCCTGGTCTTCTTCGCCTTCGGCTACGTGTTCGGTCTGCTCTTCCTATAGGCGCCAAAGACAGCCTCTGACTCCAATGCCGGGCAGGGTTTCACGCCCCAGTAAGGAAGTACGTACACTCGCGGCTCCCAATTTCCCATGCCTCTCGCACTCTTCGGAATTGACGGCGGCCTCGGCCTAGCCGTCGAACTGGTTGTCCTCTTCCTGATCGTCGTCTATCTGGCGCTGATCTACTGGACGTACCTCGATGCCCGGCGGCGGATCGAGGACCCGGTGCTGATCGCCTGTGCGACGGCAGCGTCGGTCTTTCCCTATCTGGGCACGGTCGTCTACACGATCCTGCGCCCGCCTGAATACCTGGAGGACCGCGAGGAGCGGGAGCTGGAGCTGCGAGCGGCCGAGCTCGAGCTGCGACAGCGCATCGAGCAATCGTGCCCGCATTGCGAATACCCGATCGAGCGCTCCTACCTGCGCTGCCCGAATTGCGAGCGGCGCCTGCGCAACCCCTGCCGCAAATGCCACAAGCCGCTCGACCCGCGCTGGGGGATCTGCCCGTACTGCGAGACCGAGGTCCGCAAGCAGCAGCGGCCGGAGCGTGAAACGCGCCGCGCCGACCGCCAGCGAACGGCCCGTGCATCAGCTCAGCGTCAGGCCGCCGGCTCATCACGCTCGGACGGGCCCACGCGGCGCCAGGACCGCCCCGCCGTGGCGGCCCGCCCCCAGCAGCGCCCCTCCGGCTCCAGCCGCTAGTTGGCGAGTTCCATCCGAATACCGGAGGAAATTCGACAAGGTCACGTTCCCGCAGCGAGTAGCGAGCGGATCATCCTCACCACTGCAGCTGGGTCACCCGTGACGTGGCGCCACGTGAAGCGGACCACTCGGTAGCCGAGCAGCGTCAGTCTCGCGTCACGAGCTCGATCCTCTTCGAATGCGGATCGCATTCGGTGCGATTCCCAGCCGTCAACCTCCACGATGAGCCGGCGATCCGTCCACAGGAAGTCGACTTCGTAGCGGTCAACCGCCTCATTCACCGCCGGTGTTGGGAGCCGATGATGCCGGCAAAGGGCCAGGAATCGCGACTCCAATTCAGTCCGGGCGTCGCTCGAGTTCGCCCCCTCGGCGAGCGGCAGCCGAAGGAACTCCGCCTCCCTGACGGCCGAGGCGTATTGGGCTGGTGAAAGGAGGGGGACAAGGTCATCGAGGGTCCGCTTTGGCGTCGTCACCAGAATGCCAATCCGCTGGGTGCAGGCGTCCGCGGTCAGGGTGGAGGAGCGATGGACGGAGATTCCCTTGCGACTGCTGCGTCCGGCGGTGCTGGCAACCGTCACGTCGATCATGCCTGTGTCGATCCCGTCGGTGCAAACGGCCGGCCGTGCCCGGCGGATTCCCCAGAGCTCTGCGGCGCTGCGATGACTCAGTGCAGCGCCCTCGCCGCACGCGAACACGGCCGCCATCCACCTGCCCTCTTTGCTGAGTAGTGGCTGACCAACGGCGTACACACCGCGATGAATGCGGTGAAGGCGCCCGGTGTTGGCCAACCGTGCGATGGCTAGGTCACGACGCCGATTGTCGACTTTCCTCCGCATACCGGAGGGAAGTCACCAAGCCGGCCGATTTCGCCCCCTCTCATTGCCGGTGTGGCGGTGTTCGCTGTGCATTCCGTGTACGTTTCCGCGCCGATGGCCACGGAGCGCACCCTCATCCTCATCAAGCCCGATGCGTTCGAGCGCGGGTTGACCGGCGAGGTGATCGCTCGCTTCGAGCGCAAGGGGCTTCGCCTCGTCGCGCTGAAGCTGATGCGGGCCGACGTCGAGATCGCCAACGTTCACTACGAAGAGCACACGGACAAGCCGTTCTTCGGCGAGCTCGTCGAGTTCATCACCGGGGGCGAGCTGGTGGCGATGGTCCTCGAGGGCCCCAACGCGGTGAAGGCGGCGCGCCAGGTGATCGGGGCGACCGACCCGGTGGAGGCCGAGGCGGGCTCGATCCGCGGCCAGTTCGGCACCGAGGTCACCTTCAATCTCGTGCACGGCTCGGACTCGCCGGAATCGTCGGAGCGCGAGATCGGGATCTGGTTCCCCGAGCTGTAGGGGCCACCAGGCCGCTGTACTTCGGAGCGGCGGCGGAGCCGCAGGTGCAAGGGCGCGCGACAGCGCGACCCGTGTGATGGACTGGACGGCCGCTCGTGGCCCCGACCCGGATAGTCCTCGCTTCGAAGTCTCCGCAGCGCCGGGCGCTGTTGAAAGCGCTGGGTGTCGACTTCAGGGCGATCGCGTCAGAGGTCGAAGAGACGACCGAGGGAGACCCGCGGGAGGTCGTGCTCGCCAACGCGCTGGCCAAGGGACGGGCGGTCGCCGCGCGGCGGCGCAGCGGAACGCTGGTGATCGCGGGGGATACGGAGGTCGTGGTGGACGGGCGCGCCATCGGCCAGCCGGCGCTCGAGGGCGAGGCCCGCTGGTGCCTCGAGACGCTCTCGGGCCGCTCGCACGAGGTACTCGGCGCACTGGCTCTGATTGGCCCAGACCGAATAGACGGGGAGCTCGCCGTCCGGACCGGGGTCGAGTCCAGTCGAGTGACCTTCGGGAAGCTGGGGCCCGAGCTGATCGATCGCTATCTCGCCAGCGGCGAGTGGCGGGAGAGAGCCGGCGGCTATGCCGTACAGGGATTGGGCTCCGCGCTGGTCGCCGGAATCGACGGCGACGTCTCGAATGTGATCGGCCTGCCGGTCGGGCTGCTGCTGCGGCTCGCTCCCGAACTTGCAACGACCTAGCGACCAGAGTTTTGGCCCATTTTGGGCATTTAATCCGAGCCGCTAGGCTGCGCTCGACTTGCCGTTTCTGGGTATTCAGATGAACTTGCTCACCTCGATATCCCCTGCCCGCGACATGGCCGTCGACCTCGGGACGGCGAACACGCTCGTCTACGTCCGAGGCCGGGGCATCGTCCTCTCGGAGCCCTCGGTGGTGGCGGTCGACGTCGGCAGCGGCGAGGTCCATGCCGTCGGAGCGGAGGCCAAGCAGATGCTCGGCCGCACGCCGTCGACGATCAACGCGATGCGTCCGCTCAAGGACGGTGTGATCGCCGACTTCGAGGTGACCGAGTCGATGCTGCGGTACTTCATCAAGCGCGCCAACCCCAGCCGCTTCACCCATCCGCGCGTCGTGGTCTGCGTTCCCTCCGGCGTGACCGGCGTCGAGAAGAGGGCGGTCGAGGAGGCCTGTCTCGGCGCCGGAGCCCGCGAGGCGTACCTGATCGAGGAGCCGATGGCGGCCGCGATCGGCTCCGGCCTTCCCGTCAGCGAGCCGACCGGCAGTCTGATCGTGGACATCGGCGGAGGGACGACCGAGGTCGCCGTGATCTCGCTCGGAGACATCGTGGTCTCCCAGTCGATCCGCGTCGGCGGTGACGAGATGGACGAGGCCATCGTCAACTACTGCAAGCGAGAGCATCAACTGCTCATCGGCCATGGGACCGCCGAGGATCTCAAGCACGAGGCCGGCTCGGCTGCGCCTCTGAGTCAGGAGGTCGATATCGAGATCCGCGGGCGGGATCTCGGCTCAGGCCTCCCGCGAGCGGTGAAGCTCAACTCCGAGGACGTCCGCAAGGCGCTCGACGAGCCGATTGCCCAGATCATCGCCGCCGTCCGCGACACGCTCGACCGGACGCCGCCTGAGCTGGCTGGCGACCTGATGGAGCGGGGAATGACGCTCGCCGGGGGTGGGGCTCTCCTGCACGGGTTCGCCGAGCGAATGAGCGAGGAATGCCAGGTACCCGCCACGCTTGCCGAGTCGCCTCTCACCTGTGTGGCGACCGGCTCCGGGCAGGCTCTCGAGGAGTTCGAGGCGATCAAGCGAGCGCTGAAGAACTCGCGGGTGCGGAGGCGTTTCTGAGGTGAGGATCGACTAAGGGGGAATCGCGGCCATGTACCTCTTACAGCGCCCCGAGGACATCCCCCCGCGCCTGACCAATCGCCTCAATGCCCGAGTGGCGGTCCTGACGGCCGTGGTGATCGCAGCGGTCGCCATGGTGACACTGAGGCTGTGGTCGCTGCAGATCCTCTCGGGCGAGCACTATCGCGCGCTCGCCCGCGACCACGGCGTTCTCGACGTGCGGGTGCACCCGCCGCGGGGAGAGATCCTCGACCGGACCGGCAGGGTCCTGGTCGACAACCGGACGGTGATGACCCTCGAGCTGAGGCCCTCCGACCTGCCGAGCTCGCACGCGGAGCGCCGGGCCGAGCTCCGCCGGCTGGGGAGCCTGCTGGGGCTTTCGCCGGGAGCCATCCGCCGCAAGGTGCGCGAGACGCCGCAGTACGCCGGGTATCCGGTCGTGCTCCGGCAAGGGGTCGACCGCCGCCTGCTCTTCTACATGCTCGAGAACAAGGAGAGCTTCCCGGGCGTCAGCGTCGAGCGCACCTACGTCCGCCAGTACAAGGATGGCTCGCTGGCCGCCCACATCCTCGGCCTCGTCGGGCAGATCAGCCCGCATCAGTTGACCAGGCCGGCCTATCGAACGCTGACGCCCGGCGACATCATCGGCCAGGCGGGCGTCGAGTACACATACGACAAGTTCCTCCGCGGCACCGCCGGAAGCCAGCGAATCCAGGTCGACGCCCTGGGCCGGCCGAGAGGCGAGCTCGGCAGCCGGCCGGCGCAGGCCGGCGACAACCTGCGCCTGACGCTCGATGCGGGGCTGCAGGCGGTTGGCGAGGCGGCGCTGCGCGCCAAGGCGCTCCCGAGCGCTTTCGTGGCGATGAACGTCCACACGGGCGGGATCCTCGCGATGGGGTCCTATCCCACCTACGACCCGTCCTTCTACACGCGGCCGCACACGAAGGCGCAGTACGACGCCTTCGGCAACCGCCCGGGCGACCCGCTCGTCGATCGCGCCGACCAGGGCGGCTACCCGACCGGCTCGGCCTTCAAGCCCATCACCGCGACCGCCGCTCTGGAGGACCACCTGATCTCCCCGAGCACGATCTTCGACGACACCGGCTCACTCGACATCGGCGGGATCACGATCCACAACGCGGGCGGCGCCGCCAACGGCCCGGTCGACATGAGCACTGCACTGAAGGTCTCCTCAGACGTCTACTTCTACAACCTCGGTCTCCATGCTTCTGCAAGTGGGAACGGCGGTCAGATCCAGGATTGGGCGCGCGCGTACGGGCTGGGCCAGAAGCCCGGGATCGACATCCCGGACGCCACCGCCGGCCTGATCCCGACGCCGGCCTGGCGCAACCGCGTCTACCGCAATCACTCCAATCCGTACATCGACAGGCCCTGGACGCAGGGCGACAACGTCAACCTGGCGGTCGGGCAGGGGGACGTCCTGGTGACGCCGTTGCAGCTTGCGCGGGCCTACGCTGCGCTCGCCAACGGCGGCAAGCTCGTCACGCCGCATGTCGGCGGCCGGATCGTGGACATCCACGGCCGGACCGTCCGCCGGATCAAGCCGGCGCCGCGGCGCCACCTGCACATATCGGAGGAGAACCGGAACGTGATCCTGGGGGGCATGCACCGGGCCGCCGACGAGGCGGGCGGAACCTCATACGCGGTGATGGGCAGCCTCCCCATTCAGGTCGCCGGCAAGACGGGCACGGCGCAGCGTGAAGGCCAGCAGGACCAGTCGTGGTACAGCGTGATCGCGCCGTACGACAACCCGCAGATCGTCGTCACCGTGACGGTCGAACGGGGCGGGTTCGGAGTCGAGTCGGCGGCGCCGATTGCGCGCACGATCCTCGAGCGCTACTTCAATCTCAACAGCGGCTCGGCTGGCGCCGTCAACGCAGCCGCCGCCCGAGCCGCGGGGCCGGGCTGATGGAAGCCGCGAAGCCCTCGCTGACCATCGCACCGCGCAGGCCGCTGGTCGAGCGGCTCGGCCTGTCCGGAGTCGACGGCGTCATGCTCGGAGCCTCCGTCGGGCTGATTGCCTTCAGCGTCTTCACCCTCGCGACCTCGACCCGGGACGAGATCGCGGGGCGTCCCCTGTACTTCGTCGAGCGCCAGGCCCTCTACGCGGTGGTGGGCGTTGCGCTGATGCTCGCGATCAGCCGGATCGACTACAGGCGCTTCCGCGACCTGAGGCTGACCATCTACGCGGCGATGGTTGGCTCCATCGCCCTGGTCCTCCTGGTGGGGACCGCGGTGCGCGGCTCGAACCGCTGGATCAACCTGCCGTTCTTCCAGTTCGAGCCGTCGGAGCTCGCGAAGGTTCTGCTCTGCCTGTCGCTGGCAGCGTTCGTCTTCGAGAGGGTCAGGAGGCCATACGGGCTACGCCAGACAGCGACCCTGCTTGGTCTCGGGCTGGCGCCCGCGGCCCTGGTGTTCCTGCAACCCGATCTCGGGACGGGGATCGTGCTGGTCGCGATCGCTCTGACGATCGTGTTCATCTCGGGCATCCCCTGGCAGCACTTCGCCGCGATCGGTGCGGCCATCGCCCTGATCGCCGCAGGCGCATACGCGGCCGGGTCCGCGGCGGGCGTCAGCTTCCTCCATGGCTACCAGCAGGACCGCCTCACGGCCTTCCTGCACCCGAGCGACGACCCGAGCGACGCCAGCTACCAGGTGAACCAGGCCGTGATCGCAGTCGGCTCGGGCGAGGACGTGGGGCGGGGCAACGACGCCACACAGACGGAGCTCCTCTTCCTGCCGGAGCGGCACACGGACTTCATCTTCGCGGTGATAGGGGAGCGCTTCGGCTTCCTCGGCGCCGCCTTCGTTGTCTTCCTCTACGCGGTTCTCTTCTGGCGGGCGATCCGGGTGATCCGGATCTCATCGAGCTTCTACGGGACGCTGATCGCCGGCGGGGTGGTGGCGATGCTGGTCTTCCAGGTGATCGTCAACGTCGGGATGAACCTCGGCCTGATGCCCGTCACCGGGATCACGCTTCCGCTGATCAGCTACGGGGGCTCGTCCGTGCTGGGCACGTTCCTGGCGCTCGGTCTGCTGCAGAGCGTCCACGCCCAGGCACGGGATTGAGGTGGGGGGGAACTCTTTCAGTCTCGTTGAAGCTAGGCGGTACATTCGAGCACCGCGCGGCCCCGGGGAACGAAAGCCACTTGAGAGCTAGGAAGACATGTACCGCAAGCAGGTGCGCCGTCGACGGGCGGTGCTGTTGCTGCTCGTCGCCGCCTCACTGACACTGCTGAGCCTCTACTACCGCGAGGGCAACGCGGGGCCGCTGCATGGCGCGGAGAACGTGGTCTCGACCATCTTCTCCCCGATCCAGGGCGCAGCCGACCGCGCGCTCAAACCCGTCCGCGACACCGTCAACTGGTTCCATGAGACCTTCGACGCGCGCGGCGACAAGGCACGGCTGCAGGACCAGGTGGCGACCCTCCGCGACCAGCTCGCGCGACAGCAGACCCAGCGGTCCGAGGCCAAGGAGCTCTCAGCGCTGAACGAGCTGACCAGCGGCGGCATCATCCCCGACGGCACGGACCCGGTCACGGCCCGGGTGGTCGGCCGCTCGCCGACGGTCTGGTACTCGACCGTGACCATCGACAGCGGCTCCAGTGACGGCGTGCGGGTGGACGACCCGGTCGTCGCCGCTCAGGGCCTGGCCGGGAAGGTCACCCAGACGACCCCCAACACCGCGCAGGTCACCCTGATCACGGACGCCGACAGCGCCGTCACCGCGCGCGTGCAGCCGAGCGGCGCCATGGGCGTCGTCGAGCCCAACGTCGGCAACCCCAACGACCTGCAACTCGATTTCCTCGAGCGCGGATCGCAGATCGCCGAGGGGCAGATGGTCGTCACCGCCGGCTTCTCAACCGGGAATCTGGGGTCGATCTTCCCGCCGGGGATTCCGATCGGGAAGATCACGAGGGCGACCGTGGAGGAGCAACAGGCCTACCAGCGCGTGCACCTCTCGCCGTTCGCGGACCTCCGCGACATGGACTTCGTCAAGGTGCTGACGACCCATTCCGGAAAGGGCAGCGGATGATCCTCACGCCCGGCATCATCGCCCGGCTGGCCGCGCTCGGCGCCTTCGCCGCGGTTGCGCAGGTCGTCTGCTTCTCGAAGATGGACGTACTCGGCACCAATCCCGACGTCGTGTTGCTCGTCGTGTTCTCGGTGGGCGTACTGAGCGGGAGCCTGACCGGGGCGGTATTCGGCTTCTCGGTGGGCCTGCTGATGGATTGCCTCTTGCTCGAGACCCTCGGCGGGTTCGCGCTCACCCTGCTGTCGGTGGGCTACGTCGCGGGCCGCTACCGCGAAACCGTCGGCCGGCCCACCCGCGGCGCGGTCGCGCTGCTCGGCGCCGCGCTGACCCTGCTCGGCGCGCTGGTGATCGCGGCGATCCAGATCGGCACGGGCGTGGACGCGAATGTCAGCTTCCTGGTCGTGCGTGATGCGGTCCTGAAGAGCATGATCGGCGCGGCTCTCGCGATTCCCGTCCTCCTGCTCGTCAGACTGTCCGTGCGCTCCGCGCTCGTCGACGAGCGGCGGACGGCCAGGCGTCCTACCGGGCCGCGGGCCGTCGAGGCGCCATAGCCGTGATGTATCTGCGCACACCCGAATCCGAGCCCGAGAGGCGGACCTCTCCGCTCGCACTGCGGATCTCGATCCTGACGGGACTCGCGATCGCGATCTTCTCCGTCCTCTTCCTGCGCCTCTGGTACGTACAGGTCCTCTCGGGCGACAAGTACCGGACGGAGGCCAACGACAACCGGATCCGCGAGATCCGCGTGCAGGCTCCTCGCGGCGACATCCTCGACCGGAACGGCAAGGTGCTCGTGGCGAACCGCACCGAGCTCGCCGTCGAGGTCAGCCCCGAGGACCTGCCGGACCCCGGCCGCACGCGCGCCCGGGAGCTCCACCAGCTCTCGACGGTCACCGGAACGACGATGGCCGAGATCCACAAGGCGCTCACCGGTGGCGACAGGGCGGCTCCCGGCGGGCCGGTGATCCTGAAGAAGGGGCTCGGCGTCGACAAGGTCTACTACCTGCGGGAGAACCAGTCGAGCTTCCCGGGGGTGAGCGTCGAGCGAGTGTTCACCCGCGAGTACAAGGACGGGGACGTCGCGGCTCATCTCTTCGGCAACGTTGGCGAGGTGACCGCCGAGCAGCTCAAGGAGCCGCGCTACGCGGGCCTCCACCAGGGGGACACCGTCGGCCAGTCGGGGATCGAGTACGAGTACGACCGGTTCCTGAGGGGCAGGGCCGGGACCGACCGCGTCCAGGTCGACGCCCTGGGCCGCCCGACGGATCAGCTCAGGAGCAGGCCGGCCCAAGCCGGCGACGACGTGCGCCTCACGATCGACTCCGGCCTGCAGAGCTACGCGGAGGGGGCGCTCGACTCGTTCGGGCTGCCGGGAGCGTTCGTGGCGATGAACGCCCAGAACGGCGAGGTCCTGGCGATGGGCTCGGCGCCGAGCTTCGACCCGTCGATCTTCACTCACCCGATCACTCAGAGCCAGTACCACGCGCTCACCTCTCAGAAGACCGACGCGCCCCTCGCCGACCGCGCGATCCAGGGGCTCTATCCGACCGGTTCCACCTTCAAGCCGATCACGGCAACCGCCGCGCTCCAGGACCATCTGATCTCGCCGAACACGATCTACAACGACACCGGCACGCTCAAGGTCGACATCCAGACCCTGCACAACGCCGGCCATGCGATCAACGGCCCGATAAACATGAGCGACGCGCTCAAGGTCTCCTCGGACGTCTACTTCTACAACCTGGGGCTCCACGCGAAGGCCTCGAAGGGCGGCGGCATGATCCAGGACTGGGCGCGGCAGTACGGCCTGGGGGAGAAGACGGGGATCGATCTGCCTGCCGAGGTCGACGGACTGATCCCGGACCCCGCCTGGCGCAACCGCCTCTACCGGGAGCACCTCACCGACCGCCCCTGGTCGGCGGGCGACAACATCAACCTGGCGGTCGGCCAGGGAGACCTCGAGGCGGACCCGCTGCAGATGGCTGTCGCCTACGCCGCACTCGCGAACGGCGGCAAGGTCCTGAGGCCGCATCTCGGCGACGACGTGGAGAGCGCGACCGGCAGGGTGATCGAGGAGATCCGCCCGGCCATTCGCCGCCAGATGCACCTCTCTCCGACCAACCGCGACACGATCATGACCGGCCTCACGCGCGCCGCGATGGAGCCGGGCGGGACGTCGTACCCCGTCTTCGGCCACTTCCCCTTCCGGATCGCGGGCAAGACCGGAACCGCGCAGCGGCCAAACCAGCCCGACCAGTCCTGGTACATCGCGGTGGCGCCCGCGAAGAACCCGCAGATCGTGGTCGCGGTGACGCTCGAGCGGGGCGGGTTCGGCGTCGATACCGCCGCCCCGGTCGCCGCCCGGATCCTCGAGCACTACTTCAACCTGCCGATCACGCCTACGGCCGGAACCGGGAAGACGCAGGAGTGATGGCGGCGGGATCCCATGGGACCTCTACCCTGCCCAAGTAGCCATGGAGGCAGCACCACTCACGCTCAGACCCACCCGCGCTCGCGTCGGCGAGCGCCTTGGCCTCGGCTACTTCGACGGGGTCCTGCTCGGCGCTGCGCTCGCCCTGATTGCGTTCAGCTGCTTCACCCTCGCGGTGGCGACGCCCAACGACGTTCCGGGCCAGCCGCTGTTCTTCGCCATGAGGCAGGGGATCTATGCCCTGATCGGCGTCGCCCTGATGTTCGCCGTCGCGAAGATCGACTACTCCCGCTTCCGGGAGATCCGGGTCGGCATCTACTCGCTGATGATCGGGTCGATCTGCCTCGTGCTGCTGTTCGGGGCGGCGGCCCGCGGCTCGCGCCGCTGGATCGAGCTGCCCTACTTCCGCTTCCAGCCCTCGGAGCTGGCCAAGCTGCTGCTCGTCGTCGCCCTTGCGGCGTTCGTGATCGAGCGCACCCGCCGCGGCACGCCCGTCCGCCAGACGCTTCGCATCCTGGCGCTCGGGCTGGCCCCGGCCGGACTCGTCTTCCTGCAACCCGACCTCGGCACGGGAATCGTGCTGGTGGCCATCACACTGACAATTCTTTTCCTAGCCGGGGTGCCCTGGTCGCACTTCGCGGTCATCGGAGGCTTGGCGGCCCTTGCGGTCAGCTTCGTCCTCCTCATCGCCCCGGCGACCGGCCTGCCGAGCCCGCTTCACGGCTATCAGCAGGACCGGTTGACTTCATTTCTACATCCCAGCAATGACCCGAGCGACGCGAGCTATCAGGTCAACCAGAGCGTCACCGCGATTGGATCCGGCGAGAAGACCGGACGCGGCGACAGCTCGACTCAGACCGAGCTCCTGTTCCTCCCCGAGCGGCACACGGACTTCGTGTTCGCCGTGATCGGGGAGCGCTTCGGCTTTCTGGGAGCCGCATTCGTACTGTCCCTATACGCCCTGCTCATCTGGAGAATGCTGCGCATTCCGACGCTCTCCAAGAACTTGTATGGGACCCTGATCGCCGGCGGCATCGCCGTCATGCTCATGTTCCAGATCCTGGTCAACGTGGGCATGACGCTCGGCGTCATGCCGGTTACCGGCATCACCCTGCCCCTCATGTCTTACGGGGGTTCCTCGGTGCTTGCCACCTTCCTGGCGATCGGGCTCCTACAGAGCATCCACGCACAAGCGCGGCTCAACTCCAGCACACGCAGCAGGGCGCCTATCCCACTGTTGCGCTGAGCCAGCAAGAGCACACCCACATCACACTGAACACCAGGGGTCAGGTCTTGCACGTGCACTTCGTGCACCTGCAAGACCCGACCCCGGCTTGTGATGCTGCGCTCGCGCAGAAAGGAACCACATGAAGAAGAACATCCTCGTCAGCGTCGATCGCGGTGAGACCCGCGTCGCCGTGCTCGAGGCAAAGGGCAGCCCCACCGAGGGCAAGCGCCGCAAGAAGGCGAGCCCGTCAAATGAATGGAAGGTGGCCGAGCTCTACGTCGAGCGTCGCGGCCGCCGTTCGATCGTCGGCAACATCTACAAGGGCAAGGTCGACAACGTCCTGCCCGGGATGGAGGCGGCGTTCGTCGACATCGGCCTGGAGCGAAACGGCTTCCTGCACGTCGACGAGATCGTCCTGCCCGGAGGGCAGGCGGTCCCCAAGCGAGGCCGCGGCCGAGGCCGCCGGATCGACGAGCTGATCAAGCCCGGCCAGGAGATCATCGTCCAGGTCGTCAAGGACCCGCTGAAGACGAAGGGCGCGAGGCTCTCCATGCAGCTGTCGATCGCCGGCCGCTATCTCGTCTACATGCCGCAGGGGGGCGGCATCGGCGTCTCCAAGCGCCTCCCGGACGGCGAGCGAACCCGCCTTCGCAAGCTGATCGAGAAGGTGGACATCGGCGACGGCGGCGTGATCGTCCGCACCGCGGCGCAGGGCGCGAAGAAGGAGGACTTCGTCCGCGAGATCGCCTACCTGCACCGCCTCAACGAGGTGGTCACCGAGCGTGCCGAGAAATCAGACGTCGGCCAGATGGTCTTCCAGGAGGCAGACCTCTCGATTCGCGTCGTCCGCGACGTCCTGGTCGAGGAGTTCGAGGGAGCGATCATCGACGACCCCAAGCAGCACGAGCGGGTCACCAAGTTCCTCCAGCGCACCGCGCCCGAGCTGGCGGAGCGGGTCGAGCTCTATGAGGGCAAGGAGTCGCCGCTCGAGAAGTGGGGCGTCGAGGAGGCGTTCGACTCCGTGCTCTCGCGCCGCGTCGACCTCCCCTCGGGCGGTTACCTCATCATCGACTATGCGGAAGCTCTCACAGTCATCGACATCAACACCGGCAGCTTCACCGGCAAGGGCAAGGGCCGCCTGGAGGACACGATCACCAAGGTGAACGTTGAGGCCGCCGACGAGGTGGTCAGGCAGCTTCGGATGCGCGACATCGGCGGGATCATCGTCATCGACTTCATCGACATGGCGCGGGCTCGGAACCGCGACCAGGTGCTGAAGACTCTGCGTTCGGCTCTCGATGAGGACCGGACCAAGACCTACGTGGTCGAGGTATCACCGCTCGGCCTGGTCGAGATGACACGCCAGAACGTCACCGACGGCGTGCGCGAGATCCTCACCAAGCGCTGCCCGACCTGCGACGGCGAGGGTGTCGTCAACTCGGAGGAGACGGTCGCGATCACGATCGTCCGCAAGCTTCAGGAGGTCGTGGACGAGAACCCGGACCCGGAGGCCTACCTGGTCAGGGTCAACCCCAGGGTGGCAGCCGAGCTGCTCTCACCCGATTCCGGCCTCACGGACCTGGAGGAGGAAACGGGCAAGCGCTTCCACTTCGAGGGCGGCGATGCTCTGCCGCTCGACACGTTCCACGTGGTCGAGAGCGGCGGGCGCGACGAGATCGAGGAGCGAGCCCTGCCCTTCCAGGTTGGGGAGGAGGTGCTCGTCTCGATCGAGGAGCCGCACATGTACAACGTCGACGATGCGGTCGCCCGGGTCGACTCCTACATCGTCAGCGTGGCCGGGGCGGGCCCCCACGTCGGCGAGCAGCGGATGGTGCGCATCGAGAGCGTCGGGCGCTCCGCCGCGACCGCCCTGCTGCTCGACAGCGAGGGAAACGTGGTGCAGCCCGGCGCCAATGGGGATGGCGGCGAGAAGCTAGAATCCTCGGCCTCCAGCGGGCGCCGGCGTCGTGGAAGCAGGGGCGGAAGGCGACGCTCACGCGCAGGCGGGGGCAGCAAGAACTAGTCGAGCGGAGACCGAATGACCAGCTACGCAGTGATCGAGACAGGCGGCAAGCAGTACCGCGTCGAGAAGGGCTCGACCCTCCTCGTCGATCGCCTGACCGCGAAGGAGGGCGACAAGGTCGACCTTCGCGCCGTCGCCTTCCGCGACAAGGAGATGGTGCTCGGCAAGGACCTCGAGAAGGTCAAGGTCGAGGCGAAGGTCGCCGGCCACGAGCGCGGCCCCAAGATCCGAGTGTTCAAGTACCGGGCCAAGAAGGGCTACCGCAAGCGTGCGGGGCACCGCTCCGAGCTCACGCGCCTCGAGATCACCGACGTGAAGATGCTCAGCAGAAAGCCGGCCGCCTCTGGGGCGAAGAAATCAGCGTCAACGGCGGCCACAAGAACCGCCGCCGGATCGAAGAAGGAGGCCGCAGATGGCTCATAAGAAGGGACTCGGATCGAGCCGGAACGGCCGCGACTCCAACCCGAAGTACCTCGGGGTGAAGGTCTTCGCCGGCCAGGCCGTCAGCGGCGGCGAGATCATCGTTCGCCAGCGCGGCACCCGGTTCCGCCCGGGCGATGGCGTCGGCATCGGCCGGGATCACTCGATCTTCGCCACGCGACCGGGCGTGGTCCAGTTCAGCACCGGGCGCCGCGGCCGCACGATCTCGGTCATCGAGAGCAACTAGGCGCCACCAGGCGTTTCCCGGCTGAGATGCCGGGTAACCGGGAAAGCTCACGCTCTCGACCAGGAGGTGGGTCGTGCTCACGATCACCCAAGAGGCATCGCATGCCATCCGCGGAATCCTCGACGCGTCGGACGCACCCGACGGCTCGATGTTCCGCATCAGCCCGCAGCCGCAGGACGGAGCCGCGCCCGGTGCCGGGCTGACCGTGTCGGTCATCGAGGAGGCCCCGCCCGACGACGAGATCGTCGAGGGCGATGAGGTGGCCGTCGCCGTGGAGCCGAGCGCCGCGGCGATCCTCGAGGACAAGGAGCTGGACGCGACCGTCGTCGGCGGTGAGGTCAACTTCAGCATCGGCGAACAGGCATAGGGGGCGCCGGACCGCCCGTCCGGCAGCTTCGAAACTCGCATAAGCGCGGAAAAACCCGGAGGCCCGCCGCCTGAGCGCGTGTTAGCTTGGCCACGTGATGCGCCGACCTGGATGGTTGGCGGCGCTCCTCGTACTCACCGCGTCCGCCTCGCTTCTGCTCACGGCAAGCGCCGAGGCCTCCTCGTCCCCCCAGCAGCGGCAGCTGGTCTCGGCGTACGCGCCGATCCTCATGCACCGCGAGCAGGTCCACCAGCGATGCGACACGAGCGTCGAGCAGTACAAGCCGCCCACGACCGTGGATACCGTCCTCGGGAACCCGGCCGTCAGGCTCGTCCACTACGTCGGCGGCAAGGACGTCGTAGTCAAGAGGGCGCCGACCGCCGCTGACATCGCCGGCCTCGGCGATGACTACTACCTCGACCTGCCCGGTGACCCCCTGGGCGACACATGCAGGTACGCCAACGACTACGCCAGGCTCAAGGCGGAGGGCAGGGCGCCGGCGATCGCCTACGCCCACATTGCCACCGAGCCCGGCTACTCGGGCCTCGTCGTCCAGTACTTCTTCTTCTACTACTTCAACCAGTTCAACGACCTGCACGAGGGCGACTGGGAGGGGATGCAGATCGCCTTCGACGCGGACACGCCGGCCGAGGCGCTGCAACAGGGCCCGTCCCAGGTCGCGCTCTTCCAGCATGCTGGTGGTGAGCGCGCCGACTGGGATAACGCCAAGGTCCAGAAGGACGGCAACCATCCGATCGTCTACCCGGCCGCGGGCTCGCACGCGACCTTCTACGACAACGCGATCTACATCCAGAACGGGCAGAACGGCTCGGGGGTCGGCTGTGACAACACCTCCGAGCCCCTGATTCGCTCCGATCCGCGGCCGATCATCGTGCCCACCGCCGGGGCACCGGGCAGCAGGTTCCAGTGGCTCAGCTACCTGGGGCACTGGGGCCAGAGGGAGAAGGGTTTCAACAACGGGCCTCAGGGCCCGGTGACGAAGAAGCAGTGGCTCCGCCCGTTCACCTGGATGGACGGGGTGCGGCAGGACAGCCCGCGGCTGCCAGGCGGCACGGTCCTCGGCCCCGCGGCATCGACGGCCTTCTGCGGAGCGATCGCCACCGTCTCCGAGTTCATCAACCTGGAGGCGAAGTCCACCTTCGGGGCGATCGGGCTGGGGGTTGCCCTCCTCCTCCTGATCCTCGTGCCCATCCTCCTCACCCGCTGGCGCCCGGTCGATCTCTCCGCGCTGCGCCATCGCTGGGCCCTGGGTCAGCTGCTTCGCGGTTCGCGCCAGCTCTACGGACGTCACTGGCGGACGATTCTGTTGTTCGCCTTGAGCGGCTTCGTCGTCCTCGGGGCGATCCAGGGACTGGCGTACCTGTTCGAGCAGGCCAACGGCAGCAGGGACTTCACCCTCGCCATCCACCCGCCCGGCGCGGAGCTCAAGCTCGGGCTTTCGTTCGACGGGATCGCCGATCCGCTCGGCTCGGCTATCGTCGGCGGCACCGTCGTGGCCTTCATGAGGCTGCTCGTGAACGGGGAGGAGCACGGATTCGTGGCCTCCTGGCGCGCGATGTACGAGCGGCTCTGGAGGATGGTGGCGGGCCAGCTGCTCGCATACGTGCTGCTCTATCTGCTGGTGATCACATTCGTCGGGATCCCCGTGGCGGCCTACAAGTACATCTCCTGGCAGTTCATCCAGCAGGAGATCCTCTTCGAGAACCGCTCGATCCGGGAGGCCTTCCACGGCAGCTCGAGGTGCGTCCGCGGCAGATGGTGGAGGACCCTCCGGGTGGCCGGCGTCCTCGCGTTGCTCAGCGTCGCCGCCGGACCGGTACTCGGCTTCTTCCTGATCTTCGCCAGCTTCTCGCCGATCCTCGTCAACCTGATCGGCTCGGTCGTCTTCGCCCTGCTGATCCCGTACGTGTCGATCGGGCGCACCCTGCTCTACTTCGACCTCCAGGCGAGCGCGGAGGCGGAGGAGGCCGCGGGGCTGACCAGGCGCCGCTGGTTCTCCAGGCCTCGGCCTGCCGCCCAGACGGGATAGGGCAGCCGCCGCAGGGGCCCTCGGCGGCTACCTTCGCCGCATGCTCTTCGACCGAGCCAAGATCCACGTGGAGGGCGGCCGCGGCGGCAACGGTGTCGTCAGCTTTCGCCGGGAGGCGCACGTTCCGCGCGGCGGGCCCGACGGCGGCGACGGCGGCCGTGGCGGCGACGTCGTGCTGGTCTGCGACGCCCAGCGGCGGGACCTCGCCTCGCTCGGCCGCAGCAGGCATTTCCGCGCCGGCCGAGGGGAGCACGGCAAGGGCAAGCGCCAGCACGGCGAGAGCGGCGACGACCGGGTGTTCCCCGTCCCGCCGGGGACGGTGGTCCACGGACTCGACGGCTCTGAGACCGAGCTGCTCGCCGACGGCCAGCGGCTGGTGATCGCTCGAGGCGGCTCCGGCGGCCATGGCAACAAGCGCTTCGCGACCTCGACACGCCAGGCACCGCGCTTCGCCGAGCGCGGGCTGGATGGGGAGGCCGGGGACGTGGAGCTGCGGCTGAAGCTGTTGGCCGACGTCGGGCTGGTCGGCCTGCCGAACGCCGGCAAGTCCTCGCTGCTGGCTCGGCTGACCCGGGCCGATCCGAAGGTCGCTGAGTATCCATTCACTACCGTCGAGCCCAACCTGGGGACGATCGAGCTTGAGGACCGGCAGCTGGTGCTCGCCGACATCCCGGGATTGATCGAAGGGGCGGCGGAGGGAGCGGGCCTCGGCCACGAATTCCTCGCCCACCTCGAGCGATGCCGGCTGCTCGTCCACCTCGTGGAGGTCGAGCCGGCGGAGGGGGATCCGGAGACGAACTACGAGACCGTGCGAGGCGAGCTCTCGGGCTACGGCGCGGGGCTCGACGGCCTGCCGGAGATCATCGGGCTGTCCAAGATCGACCTGGTGCCGGAGGACGAGGCCGAGAGCGTGCTGTACGAGTGGAGTGAGCGGCATCGCGCGCACGCCGTTGGGGTGCTCGGCATCTCCTCCGCGACCGGCGCCGGTCTCGGCGAGCTGACGCAGGCGATCTTCGCCGCGCTTCCGGAGGAGGCGACCGCCGCCGGAGCAGGCGACGGCCGGTTCGAGGCGGAGCACCGCGTCTACCGCCCGGGCGAGGAGGAGGGCTTCGACGTCATCCCGGAGGGCGACGGGCGGTTCCGCGTCAGCGGCCGCGGCATCGAGCTGCTGGTGGCCCGCCATGACCTCGAGAACGAAGAAGCGCTCGATTACCTCGAAGGGCGCCTGCGCGAGATCGGGGTGATCGCGGCGCTGGAGCGAGCCGGGTTCGAGCCCGGCGACGAGGTGGTGGTCGGCGACCTCGAATTCGAGTTGGACCCGGGATGATGGCGCCATGACCGTGGTCGCGAAACTCGGCTCGTCGATCGTCGCCGGAGATCAGGGCGCGCTCCGCAGCGACGTGCTCGACCGCGTCTGCGCCCAGGTCGCCGAGCTGCACGGCGGCGGCGAGAACGTGGTCATGGTCACCTCGGGCGCGATCGCACGCGGCATGCGGGCGATGGAGCTGCCCGCCCGGCCTTCGGCGATCGACGAGCTCCAGGCGGCCTCGGCCGTCGGGCAGGGGAGCCTCTTCCGGGCCTATGAGGAGCGGCTTGCGAAGGGGGACGTCCGTGCGGCGCAGGTGCTGCTCACCGCCTCCGACCTCCAGCTGCGGACCCACTACCTGAACGCGCGCCAGACGCTCAGCCGGCTGCTCGACTGGCGCGTCGTGCCCGTGGTGAACGAGAACGACACGACTGCCACCGACGAGATCACCTTCGGCGACAACGACTTCCTGGCAGCGCAGGTGGCGATCATGCTCGAGGCGCGGCTCCTGGTGCTGCTCACCGATCAGACGGGCCTGTACACCAAGGACCCGCGGCGCCACGACGATGCCGAGCTGGTCCCCGAGGTCACGGAGGAGGATCAGCTGGCGGAGTACGAGATCGGCGAGCACACCTCGCCGTTCGGCCTGGGCGGGATGCGAAGCAAGGTGGCGGCCGCGGGGATGGCCGGGGCCTCCGGCATCGGGGCGGTGATCTGCGACGGGACAGCCGAGGGAACGCTGCTCGCCGCCGCCGCCGGCGGCGACGCCACCGGCACCCGGTTCAGCCCGCATCCGGAGCGCACCCCGAGCTTCAAGCTCTGGCTTCGCTATGCGAAGCCGAGCCACGGGAGGCTGCTCGTCGACGACGGCGCCGCCCGCGTCCTGCGCGAGAGCGGCAGCAGCCTGCTGCCGGTCGGCATCACCGAGGTCGAGGGCGAGTTCGGCGCCGGCGACGCGGTCGACGTCACCTCCGACGGGAAGACGATCGGCAAGGGAATCGTCAACTACTCGGCCGATGAGCTCCGCCGGATCAAGGGCCTGCGGACGGAGAAGGTCCGGGAGCTGCTCCCGCACGCCTCCGAGGAGGCCGTGCACCGCGACTACTTCGTGCTGATGTGAGGGCGCGCGACAGCGCGACCCGTTAAGTGGCGAAGCAGGGTCTCCTGCGCGAACCTCGGGCGCTCCGGCAGGGGGCAGCCGGGCTGGTTGCACAGCTCACCCAGGCGGCCGCCGGGCTCGGGATCATCCTCGTGGTCCGGGAGGCGGGCGGCTCGCTGTCCCTCGCCGGCGCCGCCGCGGGCGCCTTCCTGATCGCGACCGGTACCGCGCGCCCTGTCCAGGGCCGCCTGATCGACCGCCACGGACCGCCGGCGGTGCTGATCCCGTGCGCGGCGCTTCATCTCGCCGGCGTCGCGGCGCTGGTCGCGTGGACGCAGCTCGTCGGTGCGACCTGGCCGGTTCTCGTCTTCGCCATTCCAATCGGCTTCGGAGAGCCGCCGGTCTCGGCGAGCATGCGGATCACCTGGGGGCGGATGGCGGATGCCGAGGACCGGACGGCGGCCTACAGCGCCGTCACGCTGACCCAGGAGATTGCGGTGCTGCTCGGGCCGCTCCTGTTGGCCGCGATCGTCGCCGTCGCCTCCGCGGCCGCCGCCGTGCTGGTGGTCGCCGGGCTCGCCAGCGCCGGGACCGTCGTGCTCGCGGCGGTGATGCCGCGCCGGCTGCACGCCGACGCGCCCGTCGGGCGGGGCAGCGCGTTGAGATCGGCGGGCGTTCGCCTGGCTCTCAGCGTCAACCTGTCCTTCGCGCTCGCTCTGGGCTGCGTCGAGCTGGGGATTCCGGCATTGGCCGGCGAGCGCGGGGTGCCGGCGCTCAGCGGGGTGCTGCTGGCCGTCATGTCGGTGGGAGGGGTCCTCGGCGCGATGGTCTACGCCGCGCGACGGTGGGGTCTGACAGCCGCCGCGCGACGGTGGGGTCTGACAGCCGCCGCGCGACTGGCTTTGCTGCTCGGCATTTACACCGTCGCGATCGCGCCGCTGATCTCGACCCCGTCTTTCGCGCTGATGGTCGTTCCATTGCTGCTCGCGGGCGCCGCCCTCAACCCGGTTGTGACGACCGTGGCGCTGCTGGTGGAGGATCACGCCGGCGCCGCGGCGGCCGAGGCCTTCGGCTGGCAGTCGACCTCCCTGGCGATGGGCGCGGCGGCGGGCAACGCTCTGGCGGGGCCGCTCGCCCAGCATCACGGAGCCGCGGCGGCGTTCGCCGCCGCGGCGATTGCCGCCACGTTTGCCACCTTCCTGGCCATTCTCTCGCGACGCCGGCTCGCGACTGGCCAGCCAGCCAATTGACGTACTAGAGTCCGTTGTCGATGGGTTCCGGAGAGGAAGCGGGGAGCGTGCTCAGCGATTCCCAGCAGGCGATCCTGACCGCGGTTTGCGACACGGTCGTCCCCTCGCTGCGGCGCGACCGAGATCCCGAGGGGCTCTGGGCGCGCAAGGCGAGCAACCTCGGTGTGGACGCCGGCGCGGCACAGCTGATCTCCGAGATCCCCGATCCCGAGCTCCAGGGCGGCCTGCTGCAGCTGATCGACGCTCTCGGCGGCCAGGGGATCACCAGCGCCCCCTCGCAGGAGTCGAGGGAGCAGATCCTCCGCAACATCGCGCTCTCGGATCCCCGCGCCGCAGCGGGAATCGGCGCCCTGATCAACATGACCCTCTTCCTGCACTACGGGGCGCCCGACCCGCAGACGGGTCAGAACCCGAACTGGAAGACCTTCGGGTACCCGGGGCCGATCACGGCACCGCCGCAGGTCTCGAAGCCGCTGCGCATCCATGAGCCGCAGGGCTCCGAGGAGACACTGGAGGCCGACGTCTGCATCGTCGGCTCGGGCTCCGGAGGCTCCGTCGCCGCCGCCGTCCTCGCGTCCCGCGGCCTGGACGTGGTCGTGCTGGAGGGCGCCGGCTACTACAACGAATCGGATTTCACGCAGCTCGAGCTGCACGCCTACCAGCAGATGTTCTGGCGTGGGGGCCCGAACCCGACGGCCGACGGCAACGTCAGCCTGGTCGCCGGCACCACGCTCGGCGGGGGCACCACCATCAACTGGACGAACTGCCTGCGCACCCGGCCGCGGGTCCGCGAGCAGTGGGTCGAGCACGGCCTGGAGGGCGTCGACGGCCCCGACTTCGACCGCCACCTCGACGTGGTCCTGGAGCGCGTCAGCGCCAACGACGGCTGCAGCGACCTGAACGGCACCCAGGAGCGGCTGCGTGAGGGAACCGAGGCGCTCGGCTGGAGCTTCGAGACGATCGTTCGCAACACCGATCCGGAGAGCTATACGCCCGAGCAGGCCGGCTATCTCGGCTTCGGGGATCAGTCGGGCAGCAAGCGCAGCGCGGATCGCACCTGGCTGGCCGATGCGCAGGAGCACGGCGCCAGGTTCCTCACATTCACGCGCGCGACGCGCGTACTCAGCGACGGCGGGCGGGCGACCGGCGTCGAGGCCGTCTGGCAGACGCCCGACGGCCGCAGCGCCCAGGTGACGGTCAAGGCCCCGCGCGTTGTCGTCGCCTGCGGCTCGCTCGAGTCGCCGGCGCTGCTGCTGCGCTCGGGCATCGGCGGGCCGGCCGTCGGTCGGAACCTGCTGCTCCATCCCTCGAGCGTGGTCGGGGCCGCCTACGGCACCGACCAGCAGGCCTGGTGGGGGCCGCCGCAGGCCGGCCTCTGCGACGAGTTCGCCGACACTGGCGAGGGCTACGGCTTCCTGATCGAGACGGCTCAGTACGCGCCGGGGCTGATCGGCTCGGCGACGCCCTGGATCTCCGGGCTCGACCACAAGCAGCGGATGGAGGAGTTCCCCCTCACCGGGACCTTCATCTCGCTCACCCGCGACCGCGGAGCGGGCTCGGTGGGCGTCGACGCGAACGGCGAGGCTGTGCCGCTGTACTCGGTCACCGATCCGCTCGACCTCGAGAACCTGAAGAGGGGGATCGAGGCTCAAATCCGGCTTCACGAAGCCGCGGGCGCTCATCAGATCGGGCCGCTCGCCGAGGGTGCGCCGACCTGGCGCCGCGGAGACGACCTCGAGGCCTTCATCGCCGGCGTCCAGCGGATCCCGTTCAGGGCCGGCGGCTACAAGCTCTTCAGCGCCCACCAGATGGGCACCTGCCGCATGGGTGCGGACCCGGAGAGCTCTGTCGCGGGGCCCTTCGGTGAGCTGCACGACACCAAGGGCGTCTGGATCGGCGACGGCAGCGCGTTCCCGACCTCGTCGGGGACCAACCCGATGATCTCGATCATGTCGCTGGCTCACCGGACGGCGGAGGCGATCGCCGACGACGCAGGTGCGTCGGGCGAGTCGAAGCCGGCCGAAGCCGCCCAACCCGCTTAGAGAAACTTCGAAACAGGAGGAACCGAACGTGGCTACCGAGACCGCTGCCCCCACACAGGCTGGACATCCCACCGAAGAGATCGTCCGCGACCGCCTCTACATCGGCGGCGAATGGGTCGAGCCGTCCGGCAGCGGCACCGTCGAGGTGATCGATTCGACCACCGAGCAGGCGATCGGCCGGATCCCCGAGGGAACCGCTGAGGACGTGGATCGCGCCGCCGAGGCGGCTCGCGCCGGCTTCGAGGCGTGGCGGCAGGTTCCGGTCGAGTCGCGGGTCGACGTGTGCACCGCGATCAGCGCCGCCCTCGCCGAGCGCGGAGACGAGATCGCCGCTCTGGTGGCGGCGGAGGTCGGGATGCCGCTGGCCCTGGCGCGCACCATCCAGGCCGGCCTGCCGGCCATGGACTTCGGATCGCAGGCTCAGGTTGCCTCGGAGGTGGTCTGGGAGGAGCAGATCGGGAACTCCCTGGTCGTCCGGGAGCCGATCGGCGTCGTTGGCTGCATCACGCCCTGGAACTTCCCGCTCCACCAGATCTGCGCGAAGGTCGCGCCGGCGCTGACCGCCGGTTGCGCGGTGATCGTGAAGCCGAGCGAGGTCACGCCGCTCACCTCGTTCATCCTCACCGAGATCATCGACTCGCTCGACCTGCCCGCCGGGGTCTTCAACCTGGTCACCGGGTACGGCCCGGTCGTCGGCGAGGCGATCGCGGCGAGCGACGCGGTCGACATGGTCTCGTTCACCGGGTCCACGCGGGCCGGCAAGCGGGTCAGCGAGGTTGCCGCCGGGACCGTGAAGCGGGTCGCCCTCGAGCTCGGTGGCAAGTCGGCGAACGTGATCCTGGACGATGCCGACCTGAAGGCCGCCGTCGGCCACGGGGTCGCAAACGTCTGCCTCAACTCGGGCCAGGTCTGCAGTGCCCACACCCGGATGCTGGTTCCGCGCGAGCGGCTCGACGAGGCGACGGAGATTGCGGCCGCCGCGGCGGAGCGCGCCACGCCGGGAGATCCCTTCGATGACGGCAGCCGGCTTGGGCCGCTCGTCTCCGAGGCGCAGCAGGAGCGCGTCCGGGGGTACATCACGAAGGGCGAGGAGGAGGGGGCCAAGCTGGTCGCGGGCGGCGCCGAGCCGCCAGATGGCCTCGAGACCGGCTACTTCGTCCGGCCGACGGTCTTCTCCGACGTCAAGCCGGACATGACGATCGCCCAGGAGGAGATCTTCGGGCCGGTGCTCTCGATCATCCCCTACGACTCCGAGGATGAGGCGGCGGAGATCGCCAACAGCACGATCTACGGGCTGGATGGCGGCGTCTGGTCGGCTGACCCGGAGCGCGCCAAGGCATTCGCCCGGCGCATGCGCACGGGTCAGGTGCAGATCAACGGGGCGACCTTCAATCCGCTGGCGCCTTTCGGTGGCGTCAAGCAGTCCGGGCACGGGCGCGAGCTGGGGCGATACGGCCTCGAGGAGTTCCTCGAGGTGAAAGCGATCCAGCTCTAGGGACCACGCTCTCGGGCGCGGGTCCTGTCACCGCAGGAACCTCCCACGGGCGCTCAGTAATCGCGCCCGTGGGCCCCTCCTACGGCGCCACCCGCGCGAGGAGCGGTTTCGTGCCCGGTTACTCTTTGTCTGTGGCCACCGCCGCCAAGACCGTCGAGCAGGTTGCTCGCGAGACCAAGGACGCCTCGCACCGGCTGGCGCGCGCCTCTCGCGACGAGAAGGACGCGTGCCTGCGCGATCTCGCGGATCGAATCGATGCGAGCGTCGATGGGCTGCTCGAAGCCAACAGCGCCGATGTCGATGCCGGGCGCGAGGAGGGGCTCAACGAGGCTCTGCTCGACCGCCTGACCCTCACCGAGGCAAGGGCTGCCGAGATGGCCAAGGGGGTGCGCGAGATCGCCGAGCTCCCCGATCCGGTGGGCGAGGTGGTCGAGGGGTGGACGCTCGAGAACGGCCTCGAGGTTGCCAAGAAGCGGGTTCCGATCGGTGTGGTCGCGGTCGTGTACGAGGCGAGGCCCAATGTGACGATCGATGCCGCCGCGCTCTGCCTGAAGAGCGGCAACGCCGCCGTGCTGCGCGGCTCCAGCAGCGCTGAGAGCTCCAATGCCTTCCTCGCCGGGTTGATTGCCGATGCGCTTGCCGCGGCGGAGCTGCCCGCCGCCTCCGTGTCCCTGTTGTCCGGCGGCGGGCATGAGCAGCTTGCGGAGCTGGCCACGCAGGAGGGACTCGTCGATCTGATCATTCCCAGAGGTGGTGAGGGGCTCAAGAACGCGCTGAAGAGCGTCGCCAAGGTGCCGGTTATGTACGCAGCGGCGGGGAACTGCCACGTCTACGTCCACCAGGACGCCGATCTGGAGATGGCCGAGCGTGTCGCCTACAACGCGAAGGTGCAGCGGCCGGGCGTCTGCAACGCGGCGGAGACCCTGCTCGTCCATCGCGACGTCGCGGCCGAGCTCCTGCCCGGCCTGCTCGCCAGGCTGAGCGAGGCCGGCGTCGAGCTGGTCGGCGATCAGCGCACGAAGGAGTCCGCCGGGGAAGCTCCGGTCGATCAGGCCACAGACGCCGATTGGGACACCGAATACCACGGCCTGAAGATGGCGGTGGGGATCGTCGATTCGCTCGGTGAGGCGATCGACCACGTCAACCGGCATGGGACGGGGCATTCCGACGCGATCGTGACCAGCTCGCGGGAGGTGGGGGACGAGTTCACTGATGCGGTGGACTCGGCCGCGGTCTACGTCAATGCGTCGACCCGGTTCACCGACGGCTACGAGTTCGGGATGGGCGCTGAGATCGGGAACTCGACCCAGAAGCTGCACGCGCGCGGGCCGATCGGGCTGCGCGAGCTGACGACCACCAAGTACGTCGTCCACGGCAGCGGGCAGATCAGGGAGTAGTGCGGTCAATCGGATCGGGGTCCTGGGCGGGGCCTTCAACCCGCCCCACGTCGGACATCTGCTCCTCGCGCAGGACGCGCGCTGGCAGCTCGAGCTCGATCGCGTGCTGCTGATGGTGACCGGGCGCGCTCCGCACAAGGAGATCGAGGACGACCCGGGGGCGGAGGTCAGGCTGGAGATGGCGCAGCTGGCGGCCGAGGGGAATGAGGGGGTGGAGGCGTCGGCCCTCGAGGTGGAGCGGGATGAGACGTCGTACAGCTACCGGACGCTCGAGCTGCTGGCCGATCGGGAGCCTGACGACGAGATCTTCTTCCTGCTCGGCGCGGACATGGCGGCGGGGCTGGCGAGCTGGAAGGAGCCGGCGCGGGTGCTGGAGCTGGCGAGGCTCGGGGTGGTGCCGCGACCGGGCGTCGGACTGGGCGCGGTGCGCTCGGCGCTCGGGCGGCTCGGTGCCGCCGATCGAGCGGAGATAATCGACATGCCACTTTGCGGAGCGTCCTCGACCACAGTCAGGCAGCGAGCGCGGGAGGGAAAGCCGCTGCGACATCTGGTTCCCGATCCGGTGGTGCGGTTGATCGTGGAGAGGCAGCTCTACCGGTGACGCGCGGGACCGAGATGACCTCCAAGGAGCTGGCGCAACGCCTGGCCACGATCGCGGATGACAAGAAGGGGGAGGACCTGGTCGCGCTGGACGTCCGGCAGCTGGTCGGCTACACGGACTACCTGGTGATCTGCACCGCTCGCAACGAGCGGCAGGCGAAGGCGATCCACGACGAGGTCTACCACCAGCTCAAGCGGGAGGGATGGCTGCCCGCCCGTGTCGAGGGCGAGCGTGAGGCGGAGTGGGTGCTGATGGACTACCTCGACTGCGTGCTGCACGTCTTCACGCCCGAGTTGCGCGATCGGTACCGGCTCGAGGTGCTCTGGGGCGAGGCGGGGAAGCTCGATCTGGATCTCGCGGGCGCCCGCGGGGCCGCCTGAATTACGCGTCCGAAGAGGCTTCTAGCCTCCCGCTCGTGTCGAAGGAGCGTTTCCGGCGCGCCTTGCGCGGCTACGACCCAGATGAGGTCGATGCGGCGATTGAGGCGCGTGACGCCCGGCTCGCCCGCCTCGAGCGGGAGGCGCAGCGTTTGGCGGAGCGGGTGGTCGAGCGCGAGAAGCGGCTGCAGGATGCGCTGAAGCGGCCGATGGCCGCCACCGTCGGCAAGGGGATCGAGGAGATCTATGGGCAGGCGCGCCGGCAGGCGACGCGGATCCGGATGAAGGCGCTCGAGGACGCCGTGCAGATGGCGGACCGGGTGACCGAGCTCTCCGGGCTGCGGGACGAGCTGGGGGCTCGGGTCTCGGAGCTGGCGGACGTGGCGCGTGTTCGCCTCGGGATCGAGGAGGACGATCGGCCCGCGGTCGGGACCGAGCCGGCCCAGGCCGGCACCTATGCCGGGCAGGTGGAGGTCGAGGTCGGGCCGCTCAACGACTTCGCGCAGCTGACGGGCTTCGAGGATGCCGCGGCCGGCATCAAGGGGGCCTCCGAGATCAAGGTGAAGCGCTTCTCCGGCGGCCGGGCGTGGGTCTCGATGAACCTGGAGAACCCGATCGACCTGCTGAGGGAGCTGGAGGAGAAGGCGCCCTTCGACTTCGTGGTGCGCGACACCCGCCGCAACGGCCTGGTCCTCGACGTGGACGAGGACGGCGCCGAGCAGGGCCGCGCGGCGTAGCGCCTACCGCCCGCTTTCGTCACACCTCCGTGGCATTCCCCGCGCCCCGCCTCACACGCGGCGCGCGAGTATCGCCAGGTGCTCACCTCCAACGACAAGGGCAACATCGCGGAGGCCGCGATCGCGTTCGAGGCGACGAAGTTGGGCATCGATGTCCTCAGGCCCATCGCCGAACACGGGCGCTATGACCTCGGGTTCGATCTCGGCAGTCAAATCGCGCGCGTCCAATGCAAGTGGGCGACTGTGGTGAAGGACACCGTCCGCATCTACCTGACCTCATGCTGGTACACCAGCCGCGGGGAACAGATCCGAACGAGCTACACGTCCGAGGAGATCGACTATGTCGCGGCCTACTGCCACGACCTGGCGTCCTGCTACTTGCTCCCGGCGGATCTCTTTGCAGATCGATCCGCGGTGCATCTCCGGCTGCGGCGGCCCAGAAACAACCAAAGGGCGGCTATAAACTGGGCGCAGCAGTATTTGCTCTCTGGGGCTGTAGCTCAGTTGGGAGAGCGCCGCCATGGCATGGCGGAGGTCAGGGGTTCGAGCCCCCTCAGCTCCACTCCCTCGGCCGCTGACGAAGCTATCGTCGGCGCGCACGAGTTCCGCGAGAAGTTCGGTTACTGGATGGAACGCGCCGCCGGTGGCGACGAGATCTTGATCACCCGCCGCGGCCGGCGCTACGCCCGCCTCGGCCCACCGGATCCGCAGCTCGCCACCACAGATACCGCTCCGGATCCAGAGCCAGCAGCGGTCCCGGAGGCGTCTCCTCCCGGTACTGCTCGTACTTCGAGCTGAGGGCCTCCAACCCCGCCGCGCCCTCGGACGCATCGAGGATCCTCACAGAGCCGAGCACCTGCACCCAGGCCAGCTGATCCCAGTCGTCCGAGTAGCGATCGACCGTCAGCGCCGCCCTTGGGTCCCCAAGCAGAAACCGCAGCCGCGCCGGCTCACCCGTCCGCTTCGGCTTCTGGTCGATGGCGCTCCAGATCCGCCCCTCCGCCACCGCGAACGTCACCGGCAGCACCCGCGGTCCACCATCGTCATCGAGCATTCCCAGGCGACCGACCTGCTTGCTCTCGAGCAACTCGTTTGCCCACGCAACTAACTCGGTAGGTTGGTCGGAGGCCACGAACGAACTGTAGGTCGACGAAAGGATCGGGATGGAACTGGGAATCGGACTGCCGAACACGGTGCCGGGGACGACCGGCGACCAGCTCACCGGCTGGGCGCGCGCCGCCGAGGACGCCGGCTTCTCCTCTCTCGGGACGATCGACCGAATCGTCTTCCCGAACTACGAGCCCGTTGTCGCACTCTCGGCCGCCGCCGCCGTCACCGAGCGCATCAGGCTCATCACCGACGTCATGCTCGGGCCGCTGCGCGCGAACCCCGCGATGATCGCCAAGCAGTTCCTCTCGCTCGATGCTCTCGCGGGCGGCGAACGGGTGGTACTCGGCATCGGGGTCGGCGGTCGCGAGGACGACTACGCGATCAGCGGCCTCGACATGTCCGGGCGAGGCAAGTGGCTCGACGATGCCCTGGCCAGGATCCGCGCCATCTGGAACGGCGACGGCGAGCTCGAGTCGAGGGTCGGCCCCCGTCCCTCCGGCAAGGGCCCGTCGCTGATGGTCGGCGGATACATACAGAAGGCCTTCGAGCGCGCCGCCAAGTACGGCGACGGCTGAACGCAGGGCGGCTCCGGCCCCGCCCAGTTCGGAGCGGACCTCTCCAACCTCGAGGAGGCCTGGAAGAAGGCCGGCCGCGACGGACAGCCCCGGACTCTGGCTCTGGGCTACTTCTGCCTCGGGCCCGACGCCGAGGCGACCGTCGAGGCCTACGTCAGCGACTACTACGCCTGGCTGGGTGACGAGGCGGTCCAGGGAATCGTCGCCGCCGCGCCCAAGGACGCCGAGAGCGTCAAGGCGTTCATGAAGGCGTACGAGGAGTGGAACTGCGACGAGCTCATCCTCTTCCCGTGCAGCAGCGACCCGGCTCAGGTCGGCCTGCTCGCCGAGGCCGCCGGTCTCTAGCGGCCCAGCGGGAGGGAGGTCACGCCCGCGCCGCGGGTAGCGGGGCGTCCGGATCCGCCGCCGGGACGGTTGCGTGCTCGAGTTGCGCCAGGCCGAGCCCCTCCGGGGCGTGCAGCGCCAGCAGCTGTGCGTCCGCGTCGGGGCGGCGTTCCCTCGTCGCCAGCGAGACCGCGATCATGGTCGCGAACGCGAGCGGCACCGAGACCACCGCCGGCTGCGTGAGCAGGCTGCCGAGCGCACCGGAGACATTGTCGAGCGCGAGCCCCGTGAAGATCGCGCCGGTTGCCACGAGCGCCCCAACCGTCATCCCCGCCGCGGCTCCGGGAGCGGTCAACCCCCGCCACCACACCCCGAGCAGGAACATCGGGCAGAAGGTGCTGGCGGCGATCGCGAACGCCCAGCCGACGAGCACCCCGATGTCGAGGCCGGCCGCCCCCAGCGCCACCACCACCGGTAGCACCATTCCCACCGCGGCGGAGACCCGGAAGCGCCGCCGCCTGTCGAGCGTCCCGTGCGGGCGCCTGACCCTGCTCCAGAGGTCGTAGGAGATCGTCCCTGAGATCGAGACCAGCAGCCCGGAGGCGGTGGAGAGGAAGGCGGCGAACGCCCCGGCCGCGACCAGCGCGGAGAGCAGCTGCCCGGGCTCCCCGGGCCAGGCCAGCTCGGGCACGCGCAGCACCACGCTGTCGGTCTGCCCGGTCACGTACAGCGCCGGTGCCAGGGCGCGGCCCAGCATCGCGTAGACCACCGGGAACAGGTAGAAGAGCCAGAGCAGCCCCAGGACACGCACGGTCGTCTTCCGCGCCGTGGGCCCGTCCGGGCTCGTATAGAAGCGAACCAGGATGTGCGGAAGGCCCATCGTGCCGAGCACGGTGGCGATCAGCAGCGAGTAGACGAACAGGGGTCCGTCCGACCCGCCCTTCCCCACCGGCCGGGACCAGTGGATGCCGGTGCCGGCGTTGGCGCCATCGGCGACCGGGACGGCGGCGTTCGGGGGCAGGCGCACGTCTCCCGCCGGCAGCGTGACCCGCTCGCCCTTCCTGGCGAAATGGGTCTCTCCCGCTGCCCGATAGGAGGAGTGAGCCGGAAACACCACCTCCTGTGGCTCGTCGAGCGTCACGCTGAGCCCGTCGGCGGGGGCGCGGGGGACCCCGTCCCCGAAGAGAGTGTTGTGGCTCGGCAGCCCGCCCAGGTAGATCAGCAGCAGACACGCGGGCAGCGCGATCGCGAAGGTCTTCAGCCAGAACTGGAACGCCTGCACGTAGGTGATCCCGCGCATCCCCCCGAGTGCCACGTTCAGGGAGACGATCCCACCGACCACCACCACCCCGAGCCAGTAGGGGGCGCCGGTCACCTGCTCGAGGGTGATCCCCGCCCCCTTCAGCTGTGGCACCAGGTAGAAGCCGGTGATTCCGAGCACGATCGCCGCGGCGAGCAGCCTCATACGCGGCGAGCCGAGCCTCGCCTCGGCGAAGTCCGAGATCGTGTAGGAGCCGTACCGCCGAAGAGGCGCCGCGACGAACAGCAGGAGGGTCAGATACCCCGCGGTGAAGCCGACCGGGAGCCAGAGGGCTACGGCTCCGAGCTTCATCACGAGCCCGGCGATGCCGAGGAAGCTGGCGGCGGAGAGATACTCGCCGGAGATCGCCGCCGCGTTCCACCACGGGCTGACCGCACGCGAGGCGACGAACAGATCTGAGGTCGTACGCGCGAAGCGCACCGTCCAGGTCCCCAGGCCGAGCGTCCCTGCGGTCACCGCGGCGACCGCGAGGATGGCGATCAAGGCCCTCCGACCAGGTCGCGAAAGGCCTCGTCCAGCGCGTTCGCCCGCCGCTGGTACGTCCAGCCGATGGCCACGAACAGGGGGAAGAGCGGCACCGCGACGAGCACCAGCGGCAGAGGAATGCCGGCGATGGAGATCGCGGCCAGGTGGGGGACCAGGAACAGCAGCAGCGGCAGGGCTCCAAGCAGGCCGATGAAGGCGACCAGGGCGGAGAGTGACAGCGCGAGCTGAGCGCGAACGAGGCGTCGCAGGTAGACGTCGCCGTGGGCGGTCGCGTCGGCCAGCTCGTCGCGCGGGGTTCGCCTTCCCCGGCCGCGCCCCGCCTCCCTCACAAGCCGAGCCTCCGGCGGAGCTCGCCGATCTCCCTTCTGGACACCGGCACCTCGTGGTCTCCCCCCAGGCGCAGCGTCGCCGTGCCGTTGAGCTTGGGCCTGACCTCGACCACGTGGCCGAGGTTGACGACGAACTGGCGATGCACCCGCGCGAAGCCGAACGCACGCCAGCGACCGGCGATGCCGCTGAGCGTCCCACGGAGCAGGAAGCGCCCGTCGTCGGTGACCACGCGGACGTAGTCGCCCGCAGCTTGCAGATAGAGGATCGAGGCTCGCGGCACCAGACGGGTGGCGCCGCGCAGGCCGTCGACCGGCACGATGTCACTGCCGCTCGACTGCTCGTCCTCCCGATCTCCGTTCGGGGGCAACGTGCCGTCGGCTGAGTCCTCCTGAACCGTCACCCCGCCGAGCTCGCCGATCCGGGCGATCGCCTCCTCGAGACGCTTATGACTGACCGGCTTCACCAGATAGTCGACCGCTCGAAGCTCGAAGGCCTCGACTGCCGCATCGGGATAGGCGGTCACGAAGACTACAGCGGGGGGTGTGGCGAAGCGTGTCAGCACCTTGGCCACGTCGGTCCCGCTCAGGTCCGGCATACGCACGTCGAGGAAGACACCGTCGTAGGGATGCTCCGCCGCATTGAGCCGGCGCAGCGCGACGCTTCCCGTCTCGGCCACGTCAACCCGGTGCACCGCAGCCGACTTGCGCAGCATCCGGACGAGATCGGTCAGCGCCGGGCGCTCGTCGTCGACCGCGAGCACCGAGAGTCCCTCGGTCATGACGCGGCCACCACCGTGCGGGCGCCGGGAAGCGACTTGGGCAGTGTCAGGGTGACCGTGGTGCCCTCCCCGAGCGCAGTGCGGATGTCCAGGCCGTACCCCTCCCCGAACGTGGCGAGCATCCTCTCGCTGACGTTGAAGAGGCCGATCCCACCGCCGGACCCGGCCAGCGCTGCCTGCGCGGCGCGCGGGTCCATCCCCACCCCGTCGTCGGAGACCTGGACTTCGACGTCGCGGCCCAGGTCGACCGCCAGCACCTCGATGCGCCTGGGGCTCGCGCTCCCCTCGACCCCGTGCCGTACCGCGTTCTCGACCAGCGGCTGCAGCGAGAGGACGGGCAGCGGGGCCTGCAGCACCTCGGGTGGAACCTCGAGCCGAACCTCGAGGCGATCGCCGAAGCGAGCCCGCTCCAGGGTCAGGTACTTCTCCACGTAGCGGAGCTCCTCGGCCAGGGTCACATAGGAGCGCTCCGTCTGGAACGCGTACCGGATGAACTCGGCGAACTCGCTGAGCAGCTCGCGAGCCTCCTCCGGGCTCGTATGGATGTAGCTCCCCACAGCGGCGAGGGCGTTGTAGATGAAGTGCGGCGAGATCTGCGCGCGCAGAGCCCGCAGCTCGGCCTGGGCGAGCCTTTTCTCCTGGTCGGCGAGTCCGGCGAGCGCCAGCTGAGCGCTCACAAGGCGCGCCGCCTCCTCGACCCCGCGCGTGTCCTCGGGCCTGACCGAGCCAAGGCCTCGGAAGAGCCCGATCAGGCTGCCAACCCTCTGGCCCTGTACGTCCAGCGGAGCGACCACCGCCGCGCCGAGAATGCAGTCGGGGTTGTCGCAGAGCACGGGCTCGACCTGGAGCCGATCGTCGCGGGCGCTTTCAATGAGCTCGGTGAGCGGAGCTCCCGGACGGTGATGATGGGAGCCCGCGCCGTCCCAGGCGAGGATCCGAGTCCGATCGGCGACGGCGATCGCCGGTGCCTGGATCAGAGCGCGCAGATCGGGAGCCGCCTGCTGTGCACTGTCAGCCGCCAGCCCCTTGCTCAGGTGGGGGAGGGTCGCCACGGCGGCGTGGAGGCCGGCATGCATCGCCTGGCGCTCCGGGTTGATCACTCGCGGCCGCGTGAAGAGCCGCATCGCCGCCAAGGCGGAGGCCGAAAGGGCGAAGCCAGCCAGGACTCCAAGAGCAACGTCCATCTCTCCTCCGTCCTCCTAACGGAAGCCCAGGATAGAGGAGCCGCCGCGCTGTACGGCTGCCGTTCGTCGTGTTTTTGACGCCGCTCGTCGTCTCCCTGAGGTCCTCGACCGACCGCTGTTTGCGGCCCGCCTCCGGGGGCATAGGGTCATTGCATAGGGCAGTGATCGGCGCCGGATACCCGGTTTGCCGGTCCTGGAGCCGTTGCACCGGTCGCTTCGACGGTGCAGGAAGGAGAGAAGATGGAGTCTTCGAGGTCAGGTGCGTCGTGGGTTCCAGCTGATCCGGGGCCCCTCGGGCTCGCGGGATTCGCGATGACCACGTTCGTGCTCAGCATGTTCAACGCGAACATCGTCAGTAGCGCCGGGGAGCCCGTGGTCCTCGGCCTGGCGCTCGCATACGGTGGCATCGCCCAGTTGCTGGCGGGCATGTGGGAGTTCCGCACCGGCAACACCTTCGGTGCGGTTGCCTTCTCGTCCTATGGCGCCTTCTGGATCTCGTTCTGGGCGCTGGTGACGTTCTTCGTCAAGGACATTCCGGAGGCCAACGCCGGACACGCGATCGGCCTCTATCTGTGGGCCTGGGCGATCTTCACCACCTATATGTTCGTCGCCTCTCTCAGGACCACCGGCGCGGTCGCGCTGGTGTTCTTCCTGCTGTCGATCACCTTCATTCTGCTGGGCGCCGGCAATTCCGGCGGGAATGAGAACGTGATCCACTGGGGTGGCTACATCGGTCTGGCGACCGCGGTTGCTGCCTGGTACGCGTCGTTCGCGGCCGTGATCAACTCGACGTTCGGCCGCACGGTGGCACCGGTCATGCCACTGCAGGTATCCCGGGGAGAGGAGATGGACCCGGCGGGACGCTAGGAAATTGGAAAACGGGTGGTGGCGGCGCCGGCTCGATCGGCGCCGCCCCCATCGCCAAAGCTTTTCGACACACTGCATGCACCGAGCAGAGACAGAGAAAGGACTTGAGTGATGACACCAAAGAGCGACGCGAGCTCGGGTTCCGCAGAGCAAGTGAGCTCCGAGGCGCAGATCGCTGTTCACTGGCGTGAGGAGGAGTACGTCAAGCCCCCAGCGAGCTTCGTCAAGCAGGCGAACGCGGCCGACCCCGCGATCCTGGACCGGTTCAGCGAGGAGCATTTTCCCGAGTGCTTCGAGGAGTACGCGGACCTGCTCACCTGGGACTCCAAGTGGGACACAGTTCTCGACACCAGCAAGCCTCCCTACTGGAAGTGGTGGGTCGGCGGTCGCCTGAACGCGTGCGTCAACTGCGTCGACCGGCACCTCGAGACCAGCGCCGACAAACCCGCCTTCATCTGGGTGCCCGAGCCGGAGGACGTGGAGCCGGTGAAGGTCACCTATCAGCAGCTCCATGACCGCGTCAACGAGTTCGCCGCCCTGCTCCAGGACTTCGGGGGCGTCGAGACCGGCGACCGGGTCACGTTCCACCTGCCGATGCTGCCGGAGCTCCCGATCTCGATGTTCGCCTGTGCGCGCCTCGGCGTGATCCACTCCGAGGTGTTCGGCGGCTTCAGCGGCGCCGCCTGCGGCGGCCGCATCGCCGACTCCGAGAGCAAGATCCTGGTGACTATGGACAGCTACTACCGCAATGGGGAGCTGATCGACCACAAGGTCAAGGCGGACGAGGCGATCGAGGCGGCCAAGAAGGAGGGCGCCGAGGTCGAGAAGGTGCTGGTCTGGCGCCGCGTCCCCGGCGAGTACCACTCCGAGAGCGAGATGGTGGAGGGTCGCGACTACTTCGTCGATGACCTGATCGAGGACTACAAGGGCAAGAAGGTCGACCCGGTCTCGATGCCCGCCGAGGCGCCGCTCTTCCTGATGTACACGAGCGGAACCACGGGGAAGCCGAAGGGCGCCCAGCACAGCACCGGCGGCTACCTCTCCTATGTCGCCGGGACGTCGAAGTACTACCAGGACATCCACCCGGACGACACCTACTGGTGCTTCGCCGACATCGGCTGGATCACGGGCCACTCCTACATCGTCTACGGGCCCCTGGCCCTGGGGACGACGAGCATCATCTACGAGGGTGTGCCCACCTATCCGGATCCCGGCCGTCCCTGGCGGATCGCCGAGAAGCTCGGCGTGAATATCTTCCACACCGCGCCGACGACGATCCGGATGCTGCGCAAGCTGGGGCCGGACGAGCCCGCCAAGTACGACTACCACTTCAAGCACATGACTACGGTCGGCGAGCCGATCGAGCCCGACGTGTGGCGGTGGTATTTCGAGACCGTCGGCAAGGGCGAGGCTGCGATCGTCGACACTTGGTGGCAGACCGAGACCGGCGGGTTCCTCGGCAGCACCCTGCCGGCGCTCCAGCCGATGAAGCCCGGCAGCTGTGGTCCGGGCGTTCTGGGCATCTACCCGGTCATCTACGACGAGGAAGGCGACGAGGTGGAGGCCGGAAGCGGCAATGCCGGCAACATCTGCATCCGCAATCCCTGGCCCGGCATCATGGAGACGATCTGGGGCCAGGACGAGCGCTTCGTCGACACCTACTACGCGAAGTACTGCAAGGACAAGAAGAGCACGGACTGGCACGACTGGCCGTACTTCGCCGGCGACGGTGCGACGGAGGGTCCCGACGGCTACTTCCGGATCCTCGGCCGCATCGACGACGTGATCAACGTCGCCGGTCACCGGCTGGGCACGAAGGAGCTCGAGTCGGCCGCGATCACCGTCGACGAGATCGCCGAAGCCGCCGCCGTGCCGGTGGTCGATGACGTCCGCGGCAAGGCCGTCGAGATGTACGTCGCTTTGAAGCCGGGCGTGAGCGCAAGCAACGAGGAGGTCGAGGAGAAGGTGTCCAAGGCGATCGACACGGAGATCGGGAAGATCGCGCGCCCGAAGAACGTCTGGGTCGTCAGCGATATGCCGAAGACGCGCTCCGGCAAGATCATGAGGAGGGTGATCGCGGGGATCTCCAACTTCACCGACGTCGGGGACGTGAGCACGCTGGCGAACCCCGACATCGTCGACGACATCCGCCACCAGGTCGAGAGCGAGAAGGTCGCCCGCGGCGAGGAGCCCCGCGAGCTCTCGGAGCAGGAGAGGAAGGAGATCGCAACGTTCGGCAAGGCCGAGTAAAGGGCAAGGTCGAGGACCTCCAGGCCCAGGAGAGCTGAGCGCGGCGCTTATTTGGCACATCCGCGGAGGGGCCTTGTGAACGTCCGTCCTCCCGTCTAGGTTCGCCTGCATCCGTAAGGTCGCGATCCTCGCCGCCCTGTCCGCACTTCTCCTCGCAGCCGCGACCGCGGATGCCAGGACCTCATCGTCGCGCGGGACCCTCAAGCAGCTGCACGGGAAGGCCGGATGCGTCGGCGCGCCCCGCGCCCGCCGGGCCGGCTGCGCGACGGCTCGTGCCCTGAAGGGCCCCGGCCCGTTCATGGGCTCGCGGGCGATCGGGATCAGCCCTGACGGGCGCAACGTGTACGTGGCGTCCTCGGGCAGCAACGCGATCGCCATCCTCGACCGCGACAAGAGCACCGGAGTCCTCACACAGCCCCGCGGCGACGGAGGCTGCATCGCGAGCGGCGGAGCGAGCGGCTGCGCCCGCGCAGTCGGCCTCGACGGAGCGAATTCCGTCGCGATCAGCGCCGACGGGCGCAACGTCTACGCCACGGCGCGCGACAGCAGCGCCGTCACGGCCTTCGCTCGAAACCGCAAGACCGGCGCCCTACGCCAGCTGCCCGGCGGCTGCATCTCCGGGCTCCCGCTGCCCGGATGCACCGGCGGCGAGGCCCTGGTGGCCCCGGACGTGGTCGTCGCCAGCTCCGACGGCCGCAATGTCTATGCCGGCGCCTTCTTCGGCAACGCGGTCGCCACCTTCACCCGCGATCCCTCCACGGGCGCACTCACCCAGCCGGCGGGCACCGCGGGCTGCATCGCCGAGTCGAACACGGCCTGCGCGCCCGGAATCGCCCTGGGCGCCGTCGAGGGCCTGGCGATAACCCGGGATGGGACAAGCCTGTACACGGGCAGCGCGCTCTCCAACGCCGTCGCGATCATCACACGCGATCCGTCCACCGGGGTCCTCGGTCAGGCGACCGACGGCAGCGGCTGCATCACCAACGCGCCACTCAGCGACTGCGTAACGGGCGTCCAGCTCGCCGGCGCCAATGCGGTTGCGCTGAGCCCCGGTGACACGCAGGCTTACGTGACGTCCCTGTTCAGCAACAGCGTCACCTCGTTCAACCACGGAACCCTCACCCAGAAGCGGGGCACCACCGGCTGCCTCGTCCTGCTCCGCGCGGTCGGCTGCTCCTTCGGGCGCGCGATGAGCGAGCCGGAGGGGCTCGCGGTTGCTCCGGATGGGAGAAACGTGTACGTGGCCGCCTTCGGCACCGGGGCCCTGGACGTGCTCACGCGCAACCGCGTCACGGGTCGGGTCCTGCAGAAGCCAGGCCGGCTGGGCTGTCTCGCCGCTCGCAGGCGGCCCGGGTGCGCGGGGGCACGCGCGGTCCGCGGCATCAGCTCGATCGCGATCAGCCCGGACGGCCGCTTCGTCTATTCGACCTCGTTCGCCAGCAATGCAGTCGACGTCTTCAGGAGAAGAGGATGAGCGAAACGCACGACAGCGGTGACGGGCTCACCCGCAAGGAGTTGCTCCAGTCCGGCGCGGGCGCCGCCGCGGGCCTGCTGCTCGCGCAGAGCGGCCTGGGGAACGCGCTCGCCGCGACCCAGGCCAAGCGGAACCCGATCGAGGGAATGAACGTGATCCTGTTCCTCACGGACCAGGAGCGCGCGATCCAGCACTTCCCGCCCCGCTGGATGCAGCGCAACCTGCCGGGGATGATGCGGCTGCGCAGCCATGGGCTCAGCTTCGAGCGGGCTTTCACCAGCGCCTGCATGTGCTCGCCGGCGCGCTCGACCCTGATGAGCGGCTACTTCCCCGCCCAGCACGGGGTCAAGTACACGCTCGAGGAGGACATGCCCGCCTCCCAGGGCTACCCGCAAGTCGAGCTGCCGCTCCCCAGGACCCTGCCCAACCTCGCCACCGTGATGCAGGCGGCGGGCTACAACGCCGTCTACAAGGGCAAGTGGCATTGCTCCAAGCCCCCGCCCGGCCAGGAAGACGCCCCGGCCGACCTCGCGCGGTATGGCTTCAGCCGCTGGAATCCGCCAGACGCCGGCGCGGACCAGAGCATCCCCCAGGCCGGCGGCGGGTTCACCGACAACGACGGCCGCTACATGGACTCGGTAGGCAATCCGGCGGACAGTGCCGAGGGCATCCTCCAGTACCTCTCGACCGCCGCCGCGAGGCAGCAGCCGTTCTTCATGGTGATCTCACTGGTCAATCCCCACGACGTCCTCTTCTACCCGGGCACGACCTTCGAGCAGTCGGGCTACGACAGCTCGTGGATCAAGGGCGACATCCAGATCCCGCGGACCAACGGCGAGGACCTCTCGACGAAGCCGACGGTCCAGAACCAGTTCCTGAAGATCTTCAACCTGACCGGCAAGCCCAAGAACGACAAGCAGAAGCGCGCCTACCTGAACTACTACGGCAACCTGATGCGCTCCTCCGACTACTACCTCACCCAGGTGCTCAACCTGCTCCAGCAGCAGGGCCTCTACGACAACACGCTGATCGTCCGCACCGCCGACCACGGCGAGATGGGGCTGGCCCACGGCGGCCTGCGCCAGAAGAACTTCAACTTCTACGAGGAGGCGCTCCGGGTTCCCCTCGTCTACTCGAACCCGAGGCTCTTCCCGCGCCCTGTCTCCACCAACTCGATGGTCTCCCACGTGGACTTCATGCCGACGCTGGCGAGCCTGGCGGGCGCGCCATTGAGCGCCCGGGCCGACTGGCAGGGCGTCGACTACTCGTCCCTCGTCCTCAACGGCGGGAAGGCGAAGCCGCCGCAGGACTACATCGTCTTCACCTACGACGATTACCAGTCGGGTCAGAAGAGCAAGCCCTACCCGAAGCCGCCGAACCACATCATCAGCATCCGCGAGCGCCGCTGGAAGCTCGCCAAGTACTACGACGTCAAACGCCAGAAGTCGCCGCAGTGGGAGATGTACGACCTCAAGCACGACCCGCTCGAGACGACGAACCTCGCCTATCCGAGCTTCCAGCGGAACGCCAGGCAGCAGGCTGAGTACGAGCGTCTCAAGCAGAAGCTCGAGGAGGTCAGGAAGACCCGGCTACACCGGTTCAAGTAGAGGCGGCGACGCTGAGCGCCGGGCGAACCCGCTTGGGCAACTCGACCCGGAGCCGCCAGGTCGCGCCCGAGAAGTTGCGGTTGGCGACCGTGGCGAAGCCCCGCTCATCCTCACGCAGCGCAAGCAGCAGATGGGCGACGCGGTCGGCGGGCGGCAGGTCACCGGCCTCGCCGACCCGGACGCAGAAGCAATGCACGCGGCGGCCACCCGGTCGCACCAGGATCGCGCCCTCCTGCCCGACCAGCCAGGCGCCGAGCCGGCCGCGCTGAAGGGCCAGGCCGCTCTCGGCGAGCAGCTCCCGGGCATCGTGGCCGATCAGATCGCCGAGGAAGCCCAGAGCCGTCCGATCCGCCTTGTCATCCGGGGCCCCGATCGGCTTCACGCCTTGGGCGCCACGGCGCGCCTGCAGGTGAAGCACCGCGATCCCGTGTCCCAGGAAGATCGCCGAGACGGGGAGGGCGAGCGGCTCGATCCAGATCAACAGGGCGGCGGGAAGACCGAAGGTGAGGACCATG
>CAVUGA010000006.1:0-74182 GCA_963740685.1 uncultured Solirubrobacterales bacterium | reverse complement strand
CAGGGCCTTCGATGCGGACCGGGCCGAAGGTCGTCTGGGCATGCGCCTCTCGGCCGAGGGCGAGGGATTCGAGGGAAGGGTCTCCCCGCTCCCCGAGGGCACCATCGTGATCGCGGATGAGAAGCGCCCGCTCGGGATCCTCTTCGAAAGGACGGCCGAGGGCAGAGGCGTGAAGCGAGGGACGGGTCGCGTGCTGCTGGCGGCGATCGGCGTGCGCGGAGTACCGGATATCGCCATGGAGGAGGCTCTATGGGTGGCGGGCAGCGCCCTGCGGGCGTAGACTGCGGGGGTAGAGGAGGACTGATGCCGGAGGAGCTGCTCGAACGTTTGGACGTTCCTGAGGTGCAGATCGCACCCCAGGAGGATCTGGTTCCGCCCGCGCCCCCCGAGGGGCTCGACACCGTCCTCTACGACTTCGACGAGCGGGCGGCGCGCGCCGACCTGCGCCGTCAGATCGCGGCCATGGAGCTCGCCCTCGCCAGGCTGTTCGGCTCCGCCTTCCCGCGCAAGGGGATCGACTTCGCCGTCGCCGGCATGGGCGGGCCGCGCCTGCTCTCGGTCGATGAGCTCGAGAAGGTCCGCGACGGGCTGGCCGCCCGGATCCAGGACGTCAGGGCGGACCTGAACGACCATGCGGTGGTGGAGGAGGCAAACCGGGAGCTGATCGATGAGATGACGGCCGATCCCGCCGCGTACAAATGGGTCCGCGTCTACAACGTGGACATCGGCGAGCCCGGCTGCAAGAACTGGCACGCCAAGCCGCGGTGGGGCGTCCTGGGGATGCTCCTCGGCTGGTGGCAGGTCAAGCTCTCCTCCGGTTGCCCGTTAGCCGAGGGGCTTCGGCCCCCTGAATCTCGATGCCGACGAAGCGACAGCGGCGCAAGCGGCGCCGGCGCCAGGCAACTGGCAAACCGGTGGCCGAGATCCAGCAATCGTCGGTGGTCCTGGACGATGCCCAACGGGCCCGCACCGCCCGGCGGCGGGGCACGCCAGGCCGTCCCTCGGCGCCGTGGGGCAGCTTCCCGCTGACGGAGATCGTCATCTTCATCGGCGTCGTCCTGCTGATCGCCGGCTTCTTCGTTCCGCCACCGCAGGGTCTCGTGATGCTCGCCGTCGGCCTCGGCCTGGCCTCGCTTGCAGGGCTCGAGCTCTCGATTCGCGAGCACTTCGCCGCCTACCGCTCCCACACGCTGCTGCTCTCGGCCGCCATCGGCGTTCCGGTGTTCGGTGCCCTCTTCCTGGCGACGAGGCTGAGCCCCGCGATCTGCGTCGCCGCCGGGCTGGTGGCGTTCGGGGGCGCCGCCTGGCTCTTCACCTCGGCCTTCCGCCGCCGCTCGGGCGGCGCCCACTATCGCCTCAAGGGGTGAGCAGGGGCTAGCTCATCCGGCTGGCCAGCTTCGCCTCGAGAGCACTGACCAGGATCCGGCGCTGGCGCTCGGTCAGGCTGCCGACCTTCTTGCCCTCGCTGAGCGCGGCCGACGAAAGCAGCTTCCGGGAGCGGGCACGCCCCCAGCGGCGCTGGCTGCAGAGGAGCTCGCTGAGGCTCATGCTGTCGGCCTCCCAGGGGGACTCGATGATCACCTCGGTGACGGCGCGGTGGCCGGCGCCGATGTCGCGCTTCAGCGCGGCGCGGGCGAGGCGAACCTCGTTCGCGCGGGCAAGGGCCTCCATGCACTGGGAGGTGCCTCCCCGTCTCGGCTCTGACTCAGTCTGGGGTTCGACGACCGTAGGCTCGATCCGCCGATGGGGGATTGACAGTGGGCGGGCAGGGGCAATCGTCGAAGCAGCAGACATAGTTCTCCCTCCTGCATAGTCAGGATTCGTTTTTTGGCGGGCTTGGTTGCGCCAGCGGGCCCCAGTGCTCTGTCGAGCCGGGGGAAGGGGACGGTCCTCTCCTAGATCTGTTTCCCGTCCGCTCCCTGCCCCGGAAGCGCGCGGCGAGGCGAAACTTATACGCCTGGCGAGCCGACGGTCAACACCCAAAAAATCATCCCGTCCGCTAAGAGCAGATGTTTTGTAGCCGAGTTGTTACCGCGTCCATCCGACAGGCGAAACCATACTCACTACCCCGGGCGCGAAAGACCCAAACTTCCGGTCAGCCGGTGGGCAATTCTGGAAAGCGGCCCTTGACCTCGGCGAAGATCTCCAGGGCGCGATCGAGCTGGTCGCGCTCGTGGGTCGCCATCAGGCTGGTGCGGAGGAGCGCGCCACCCGGCGGGACCGCGGGATGGAGCGCCACGTTGGTGTAGACACCCTGATCGAACAGCGCCTTCCAGAGCAGGACGGCCTGCCAGTCCTCCCCGACGATCACCGGGACCACCGGAGTGGTCGCCTCGGTCCCGTCCGGGAGGGTCCCCGGCTCGACGACCTTGAGGCCGAGGTCGCGGAACCCCTGGCGCAGATAGGCCGCGTTGTCGAGCAGGCGAGCCATCAGCTCCGGGCCCTCCGACCGGATGATCCGCAGGGCCCCGAGGGCGGCCCCAACGGCCGCCGGGACCGCCGAGGCACTGAAAATGAATGAGCGGGAAGCGATCCTGAGGTACTCGACGACCTCCTCGGAGCCCGCGATGAAGCCCCCGCAGGAGGCGAGGCTCTTGGAGAACGTGCCCATGCGCAGGTCGACGTCGTCCTCCAGCCCGAACAGCTCGCATGCCCCCGCGCCTCGCTTGCCGAGGACCCCCACTCCGTGGGCCTCGTCGACCATGAGCCGGGCGCCGAAGCGCCGGCAGAGCTCGACGATCGGGGGCAGGTCGCAGACGTCGCCCTCCATGGAGAAGACGCCGTCGACCACCACGAGGGTGCCGCTCTCGTCGGTGGCGGCGCGCTCCAGCATCGTCTCCAACTTGTCCATCCGGTTGTGGCGGAATGGCCGGAGGCGGGCGCCGGACAGCTTGCAGCCATCCAGGATCGAGGCATGGTCGCCGGCATCGCAGATCACCGTGTCGCCGGGCTCCAGGATCGCGCTGATCGCACCGAGATTCGACTGGTAGCCGGTGGTGTAGACGATCACGTCCTCGGTCCCCATCCAGTCGGCGAGCTCGCGCTCGAGCTCTACGTGCATGGGCGTCGTGCCGTTCAGCAGGCGGGATCCGGTCACCCCGGTCCCGTACTGCTCCAGCGCGTCGCGGGCGGCCTGCTTGACCCGCTCGTCGGTGGTCAGCCCCAGGTAGTTGTTGGAGCCGAGCATGATGGTCTCGCGTCCCTCCATCTCCACCACGGGCCCGGCCTGCGACTCGAGGATCCTGAAGTAAGGGAGGAGGTCCCCCTGCTTGGCGGCTTCGAGCTGGTCGACCCGATCGTGCGTCCGGGCCTTTTCGAAGACGTCCACCGGGGTCTTGGTGTCGGACATGCCCCGGAAGTCTCGCAGGTGTAGGTTCCGCAGCCGTGCCAGGCGACGTAGAGGTTCGACCCGTGCAGGGAAGGGCCGAGCTGACCAAGTTCATCAAGCTCCCGTTTCGGCTACACCAGGGCACTCCCTGGGTCCCGCCGCTGATCTACGAGCGCCGTCAGTTCCTCGACAAGGCCAAGAACCCCTACTTCGAGCACGCCGAGGCCGAGTTCTTCCTGGCCTGGCGGGATGGCGAGCCGGTGGGGCGAATCACGGCGCAGGTCGATCGCCGCTGGGACCAGTTCCAGGGCGGCAGCGACGGGCAGTTCGGCTTCATCGAGGCCCCGGACGACCCGGAGGTGTTCGAGGCACTGCTCGGCACCGCCGAGGAGTGGGTGCACAAGCGCGGGCGTGAGCGGCTGCTCGGGCCGATGGACTTCACCACCAACGACGAGTGCGGTCTGCTGGTTGAGGGCTACGACATCGACCCGATGATCCTCCAGCCGTGGCATCCCCCGTACTACCGCGAGCGCATCGAGGCGCTCGGCTACGGCAAGACCATGGACCTGCTGATGTGGGACATCGAGATGGGGGAGCTGAAGCAGGGCGACAGGTTCGCCGACGCGATTCACGCGGTCGCCGACAAGGTGGAGTCGGAGCACGGGATCAGGGTCCGGAACATGAACAGGCGGGACCTGGAGGCCGAGATCGGGCGCTTCATGGAGGTCTACAACTCCGCCTGGGAGAAGAACTGGGGCTTCGTCCCGATCACCGACGAGGAGGTCGCCTTCCAGGCCAAGAACCTGAAGCAGATCCTCGACGAGCGCTGGGCCTTCATCGCCGACCGTGGTGGCGAGGTCCTGGGCGCGGCGCTCAGCCTCCCGGACATCAACCAGGTGACCAAGAAGATGGGGGGCAGGCTCCTGCCCCTCGGCTGGCTCCGGTTCCTGCTCGGCAAGCGCAAGATCGATCGGGTCCGCGTCTTCGCGCTGGGCGTCAAGCCGGAGTACCAGCACACGGGCATCGCCGCCCGCTTCTATGTCCGCCACATCGAGACCGCGGCCGAGGTCGGCGTCTCCGGCGCCGAGACCGGGTGGATCCTCGAGACGAACGAGCCGATGAACCGCGCGATGGAGGGCATGGGCGGACACGTCGTCAAGCGCTACCGGCTGTATGAGAAGCGCCTCTGATGGGGTCTTGACGTGCCCTTAGGATGGAACGGATGTCCGAGGAGCTGGAGACGAGCGAGGAGCTGATCGAGGCGGGGCCCGTGCGGCCTTTGCCCGTTCGCTCGCAGAGCAGGACGATTGAGATCTGGGGCCGGGAGGTCGGCCCCCTGGCCGTGGCGGCCGCCGGAGGCGCGGCCGCCGGAGTGGCCGTGGTCGCCGTGGCGCGTGCCGCGCGCTCGCCGAGGCGCCCGCCTCGCCGCGGGCTCTTCCGGCGCCGTGAGAAGGTCGTCGCCAGCCGCAGCTTCCTCGTCGACGTGCACGTACTCGGGCGCTAGCTCAGTGGTCGTCGAGGAGCGCGTGCTGCCGCGCTGGCCGTACCGGCTGCCACGCGGCAGCGGTGGCGACGGCGTGGTGCGAAGCCGGGACAAGGTGATCGAACGGCTCCTGCACGTCGGCTCCTCTCCCGTTCGAATCAGGGCCTGGCGAACCCGCGACGGCTACGTCCACGTTCGCGCCGAGTCAGTAGACCCGATGGTGGTCGAGCATCCGATCGAGGTCGAGTCAACTCCGCGGGAAACGGCGCCGGCCGGAGAGGACGAGCTGAGCATCGCCGTGGAGCGGATGCGCTTCTCGCTCGCGGTCGAGGACGACATGGAGGAGTTCTTCCAGACGTTCAAGCGCGACCCGCTGCTCGGCCCGACGATCCACCACAAGCCGTGGGTGAGGCCCAAGCGCCGGCCCTGGCCCTGGGAGGCCCTCTGCTGGGCGATCACCGCGCAGCTGATCGAGAGCTCCCGCGCCGCCGCGATCCAGCGGCGCATCCTCCGCCGGTGGGCGCCGAGCCACCTGCCCCCCGACCACCCGCCCCCAAAGCGCGGCCGGGACCCCTGGCCACTCCGCGACGTTCCCTCGGCCGAGGTGATCGCCGGGCGCGCGCCGGCCGAGCTCGCCTCAATGGACCTGAGCCAGGGGCGCTCCGTGGCGATGGTGCACTGTGCGAGGGAGGTCGCGAAAGGGCGAGCCGATCTGTCCGACCCGGGCTCCGATCGCCGGTTGCTCGCAATTCCCGAGATCGGTCCCTGGACGATCCAGTGCCTCGGCCTGGCGGGGCGTGGCGACCCGGACTCCCTCCCGGCGGGCGACCTCGCATACGTCAAGCTGGTCGGGCACCTTGCGGGCCTCGGCCGCCGCGCCACCGTCGCGGAGGTTGAGGAGTACTTCGCGCCATACGCGCCCTTCCGCGGCCTCGCCGGCACCTATGCGCTGGTTGGCTGGCACAAGGCGATGGGGGCAGGGCCGCCGGCACGGCTCGCCGCCTGACAGTCAGCCGACCGGATCCGCGAGATGGCCTAGGGCAGCAGCTCGTTGGTCAGCACCTCTCTCGGTGTGGGCGCGGACGAGATCAGGTTGTGCTCGGCCATCCACTCGGCGTATTCCCGCCACTGGTCGGGGTCCAGGTAGCCGTAGGGCCGTCCGTGCCGGCCGGCGAGCAGCGGAAGCGTGGCGCCGACCTCGGCCCGCGTCTGCATCGGGTCGAGGCCGTTGCCGGCCGCCAACACGGCGTTGGCGGCCTCCTGAGGATGCCCCTCCGCGTATGACGTCCCCCTCGCCATGGCCGCGATGAAGCTGCGGATCGCCTCCGGATGCTCGTCGACCGTCGATTTCCTGGCGACCAGGACGAGCTCGTCGTAGGTGGGGACGCCGAGTTGGTCGACGGGGACGACCCGGGGGCCGAGGCCGCGCAGGCGGAGGTCGACACCCTCGATGTTCCGGAACCCGCCGAGGATCGCATCGACCTTGCCCCCGATCAGGGTCGGCAGCAGGTTGAGCCCGACGTTCACCTCCTGGGACGCCGAGCTGGGCAGGCCCGCTGACTGGAGGATGGTCTCCAGGTAGTCGCTCTGGTACGGGATCCCGGCCGTCCCGACGGTCTTTCCATCGAGGTCCGAGGCGCTTCCGATCCCTGCCTTCGGCAGCGAGATCAGCGATGTGAGTGGCCGGTCGACGATGGCGGCGACCGCCTCGACGTCCAGGCCCCGCTCCTTCGCGAGCAGAACCTCGGGCTCGTAGGAGACCGCCAGATCGGCCCTGCCTGCCGCCACCTCCTTGATCGGGGCGGAGGGGTCGGAGGGGACCTGCGGCTTGACGTCGAGCCCCGCCTGCTTGAAGTAGCCCTGGTCCAGTGCGGTGTAGATCCCGGCGTGGTCGGGGTTGACGTACCAATCGAGGTTCAGCGTGAACGGCTGGGGACTGGACGCCGAGCCTGTCGTCGCATCCTCGCCGCCACCGCAGGCGGCGATCCCCAGGGCCACGGCCGCGGAAATCAGCACGGCGGCCAGAGCGGCCGACCGACGTCGTCCGATCCGGGTCATGTTCGCGTCACATCCCGACGGTCCCAGGTGACGACGCGCCGCTCGATCAATGCGACCAGCGCGAAGAGGACGATCGCCATCACAGAGAGGAGCGTGATCGCCGCGAACATCCGGGCGGTCAGCAGATTGCTCGACGCGATCAGGATCTGATGCCCCAGGCCCGACCCGGCGCCGGCCCATTCGGCGAAGACCGCTCCGATCACGGCGACCGCGATCGCGATCTTGGTCCCGCTGAAGAAGAAGGGGAGAGCCGAGGGCAACTCGACCCTTCCCAGGATCTGGGCACGCCCGGCTCCCAGCGTCCGCATCATCGTGATCAGCTGCGGGTCGACCGAGCGAAGCCCGTCGAGGGTGTTGACCGTCACGGGGAAGAAGCAGACCAGGGCGATCAGCAGCACCTTCGGCCCCAGCCCGAAGCCGAACCAGACCACCAAGATGGGCGCGATTGCGACCGGCGGGATCGTCTGGGAGGCCACCAGCAACGGGTAGAACGCTCTGCGCAGGGTGTCGGAGAGGTGGAGGATCACCGCGAATGCGAGCCCGGCGGCCAGCGCGCAGAGGAAGCCGAGCAGGACCTCGCGCAGTGTGACCCAGGAGTCGTCGGCGAGCAGCGAGCGGTCCCGCCAGAGCGATTGCGCGATGTCGCTCGGCGCCGGGACCAGGAAGTCCTCGATGTTGAGCGCGTTCGAGATCAGGTCCCAGCGGGCCGCGAGCTCCCATGCTCCGAGCAGGATCAGGATCACGGCGAGCGGCGCCGCGTAGCGGCGCGCGGCGCTCACCGCGCTCCCTCGGCGAGGCTGCGCAGGGCGCGCTGCTTGAGCTCGGCGAACCGCGGCGAGGTGATGGCGGCCGCGCGGTCGGAGGAGCGAGGAGCGTCTATCTCGATCCGGTCGACCACGTTTGCGGGGCGGGAGGTGAGCACGAGAACGCGATCCGAGAGATAGAGCGCCTCCTCCACGTCGTGGGTGACCAGAAGGACCGTGTGGCGCGGCGGCCCCGGACGCGAAGCGGAGGAGCCGCCTGATGCGGGGCCCAGCACGGCGGCGAGCCATTCCTGCATCTCGGCGCGGGTGATGGCGTCCAGTGACGCGAACGGCTCGTCGAGCAGCAGAACCGGACGTCCCGCCATCAGGGTGCGGAGGAACGCCACCCGCTGCCGCATCCCGCCGGACAGCTCGTTGGGCCGGGAGCTCTCGAAGCCGCCCAGCCCGAGTCGCTCGAAGTGCTCGCCGGCCCCCGTCCGCGCAGCCGCACGCGGGACCCCGGCGATCCGCAGCGCCAGGGCGGCGTTGTCGACCGCGGAGAGCCAGGGGAGCAGGAGGTCCCGCTGCGGCATGTACGCGCAGCGCTCCAGACGCTCGCCGGCATCGGTGCGGCCGCCCACCGAGATCGCACCGGCGTCAGGCGGGCGCAGGCCGGCGACCAGCTCGAGCAGGGTGGTCTTGCCGCAGCCCGAGGGCCCGACGATCCCGATCACCTCGCCAGGCGCCACCTCCAGGTCGATCCGCTCGATCGCCCGCAATTCGCCGAACGAATGGGCGACGCCGCTCGCACTCACCGGCGCACCGACGGCATCGAGCGTCTCGCCGGTCGCTCGGCCAGTACGGCCATCGACGGCCGCGTCCGGAGTGCTTTCGCGAAGTCTCGTCAGCATGCTCCCTCCGCGCGCATTACCGCACAGGTTCAAAGGGTCAGCGGAGGGGCCCCCACCTCCGAGCGAAGCGAAGGAGGTGGTTGATGCCGGTTCCGCTATCTCAGCCCGCACATGCCGCGAGCCCCCCTGTTGGGTTCCTCCAGTCTACGGTGTCAAGAGCCTGTCCGATCACCCCCACGCGCGCCTGGCGGTGTCGGACCGCGCCAGGCGGCGTCCTCGCCGGCTCGCGTGGCGCCGCCACGCCGCGCCGGCTGCGTCCTTGCCTGTCGCACTCCGACACCCGCCAGTCGCACGCGCGGGTTATCGGACAGACTCTGGCGGTGGAGGTCGAGCGCAAGTTCCTGGTGCCGGATCCCCCGGATCTCGCCGCGACCAGGGCGGATGAGATCGAGCAGGGATACCTGGCGATCGGCGAGGACGCGGAGGTCAGGGTGCGCCGCAAGGGGGAGAGGCTCGTGCTGACCGCCAAGCGCGGTTCGGGGCTCTCCCGGCAGGAAGCCGAGATCGAGCTCGACCGCGAGCGCTTCGACGGGCTCTGGCCGCTGACCGAGGGCCGGCGCCTCCACAAGCGCCGGCACGTGGTTCCGCACGGAGACCTGAAGGTCGAGGTGGACGTCTACGAGGGCGATCTCAGCGGGCTCGTCGTCGCCGAGATCGAGTTCTCCTCCGAGGAGGAGGCGCGGGAGTTCGACCCACCGGAGTGGCTCGGCGAGGAGGTGACCGGCGACCACCGGTATCTGAACGAGACCCTCGCCACTGACGGAGCGCCATAGAGCCCGTTATCGGCGTTTTTACATCCCGGCCCGTTACTTCCGCACCCATATGTGGCAGGAGGAAGGCGTGGGGCCGGCAACCGAACAGACCGAGGGGAGCGCGCGCGACGGCGAGGCGTTCTCGTCGGACGCCTATCGCCTAGTGGCCGGGGAGCCGGTCGGGGCGGGGATCAAGCGGGTCCTGGCGGCACGGGTCGAAGATGCGATCGCGGGGCTTCGCGGCGAGGCCGGCCTGGGCCCCGCCGAGGCGGTCCACGAGGCGCGCAAGGACGTGAAGAAGATCCGGTCCGCCCTGCGATTGGTCCGCGACGAGCTGGGGGATGACGCCTGGCGGCGCGAGAACGACCACTATCGCCATGTCGCCCGGAAGCTGAGCGGCTTCCGCGACGCCGAGATCCTGGTGGAGGCCGTGGACGGGATCGGGGAGCGCTTCGGGCCATCCGCCCGCGAGCGGTTCGATTCATTCCGGGCACAGCTCGATGAGGAGAACCGCGCGGCTCATGAGGACGGATCGGTCGAGCGCGCGATGAGGGGTGCGGCCGCGGAGCTCGCGGTCGGACGGTCGAGGATCGACGCCCTGCCCCTCGACGGTGACGGATGGGGCCTGATCGCTCCGGGCCTCCACCGCAGCTATCGCCGCGGGCGCAAGCGTCTGCGGGCGGTCGAGGAGGAGGCGAGCGTCACCAACCTCCACGAGCTCCGCAAGCGGGTCAAGGACCTCACCTACCAGCTGCGGCTGATCCGCGATGCGGACGCTGACCTGATCGGCCCTCTCGCCGATCACGCGCACGATCTCTCCGACCACCTCGGGGACGACCACGACCTCGCTCTGCTCCGGGAGGAGGCCCGGCGCCGGCGAACCGCGTTCGCCGAGCCCGGCGATCTGCGCCATCTGCTCGAGCAGATCGATCAGCGGCGGGGCGAGCTGCAGTTCGCGGCAATCTCGCTGGGCGACCGGATCTACTCCGAGAAGCCGAAGCGCTTCACCAAGCGCCTGGAGCGGCGCTGGGCGGCCTGGAGGAGCCGCGAGCCGGTGCCCGCATAGAGCTGTCACAGCCGGGCCGCCTGGCTCGTCTGGTGTTGTTGTGAGAGACGAGAGGAGGCAGACATGAGGGTCTTCGTAGCCGGTGCCACCGGAGCAATGGGTCGCCAGTTGATCCCGAAGCTGGTCGCCGACGGTCACGAGGTCGTGGGCATGACCCGGACTCCGGAAAAGCAGGATCGGATACGGGAAATGGGCGCTCGCCCGGCCGTGGCGGACGGACTCGACCCGGAGGCCGTCGCCCAGGCGGTGGCCGAGGCGGAGCCGGAGGTGGTGATCCATCAGCTCACCGCGATCGACGCGGGCGCGATTAGCCGCAGCATCGACAAGACGTTCGTGCTCACGAACCGCCTGCGGACGGAGGGCACGGATCATCTGCTCGCGGCCGCCCGGGCGGTCGGCGCGAAGCGCTTCATCGCGCAGAGCTTCGCCGGCTGGCCCTACGAGCGCACGGGCGGCCCTGTCAAGACGGAGGAGGACCCGCTCCAGGCCACGCCCCCCAAGACTGTCAGCGAGTCGCTCCGAGCGATCCGGTATGTGGAGGAGACGGTCACCGGCGCGGAGGGGATCGAGGGATTGGCCCTCCGGTACGGAGGCTTCTACGGCCCCGGCACGTCGGTGGCGGTCAACCCGGACGGCGAGCAGGTCGTGATGCTGCGCAAGCGCCGCCTTCCCGTGGTCGGCAGTGGTGCGGGCATTTGGTCGTTCGTGCACATCGAGGACGCGGCCTCCGCGACCGCCGCGGCGGTCCAGCGGGGCGAGCCCGGCCTCTACAACGTGGTCGACGATGAGCCCGCCCCGGTCTCGGTCGTCTTCCCCGAGCTGGCGAAGGCGATCGGCGCCAAGCCGCCTTTCCGGATCCCCCGATGGATTGGGCGGCTGCTCGCCGGGGAAGGAATGACCATCATGATGACCGAGGTGCGCGGAGCGTCGAACGCGAAGGCGAAGCGCGAGCTGGGCTGGGAGCTCCGCTATCCGAGCTGGCGGCAGGGATTCCGGGAGGGATTGGAGTGAACGTCTCAGAATCGGAGTTGCTGAACGAGCTTCGCCCGCGCGCGTTCGCGATCGCGTACCGGATGCTCGGCACCGTCAGCGAGGCGGAGGACATCGTCCAGGAGGCCCTGCTGAGGGTGCACTCCGCGATCGAACAGGGCGAGGAGATCTCCTCACCCAGGGCATATACGGCGACGGTCGTCACCCGATTGGCGATCGACGAGCTGCGCTCGGCCCGCGCCCGGAGGGAGACCTACGTCGGCGAGTGGCTTCCAGAGCCCGTGGCAGACGCTCCCGCCGAGGACCCTGCCCAGCATGCCGAGCTCGCCGACTCTCTCTCCCTCGCCTTCCTGGTCGTGCTCGAGTCGCTGACGCCCGAGCAGCGCGCCAGCTTCCTCCTGCACGACGTCTTCGACTACGACTACGGCAAGGTCGCGGAGATCGTCGGCACCGGCGAGGACAACGCCCGCCAGCTCGCCTCGCGGGCCCGGCGGCGCGTTCAGGACGAGACGCCGCGGTTCGACGCCTCGGCAGAGCAGCGTGACCAGCTCGCCTCGAGCTTCTTCGCCGCGGCCGAGGAGGGCGACTTCGAGTCGCTGGAGGCCCTGCTCGCCGAGGACGTCGCGCTCCACGGGGACGGCGGCGGTCTGGCGCCGGCGATCAAGCACCCGGTCTTCGGCCGCGCCAAGGTCGCTCAGATGCTGCGCAACTGGTTCTCGCTCATGCATCGCATCGAGGGCCTCGCGCTGCGGCGCGTGGTCGTCAACGGGCAGCCCGGAGCCGAGTACCTCGACCCCGAGGGCAGGGTCATCGGCGTCCTCTCGCTGGACATCGCCGATGGCCAGATCCTGGCGATGCGCTCGATCGTCAACCCGGAGAAGCTCGCCCATCTCGGGCCGGTGGCGGACGCGAAGGCGCTGCTCGCCCAGCTCAGTCGGCGACCCGCGCCGCGCCCGCGATCACGTTGACGAAGTTCTCCAGGTGCTTGGTGGTCCAGCACTCGAAGGCGCCGTCGCAGTACGGCTCGTAGGCGGCCATCACGGAGTCGCCGTAGTTCCAGTAGAGCTTCGGCTCGGGATTGAGCCAGAAGGTGCGGCCGGCATGCTCCGCGATCGCGCCGAAGGTGGCCGCGTGCGGCTCGCGGCCGTTCGTTCGCGCGTCCCCCAGGACGATCACCGTTGAGCGCGGACCGAGCTCCTCGGCGATCTCCTCGCCGAACTCGAGCCAGACGCGGCCGTAGTCGGTGTAGCCCGACACATCGGCCACACCGCCCTCGGATGAGACGCGCTCGGAGATCTTCCGGAAGTCCCGCTCGTGCTCGAAGATGTCGGTCACCTCTGAGATCCGCTCGATGAAGACGAAGCTGCGCAGCTTGCGGAACGAGTCGTGCAGGGCGTGCAGCACCGAAAGGAAGAAGACGCTCGCGCTCGAGACCGAGGTCGAGACGTCGCAGAGCACGTAGATCTCGGGCCGTCGCGGCCGCTTCGGCCGGTAGCGGAGCCGCAGGGGGACGCCGCCGGTCTCGAGCGACGCCCGCATCGTGCGGCGGACGTCGACCGCGCGGCCGCGGTTGCGGCCGCGCTGCTCGTGTCCCAAGGTGGCGATCCGCCGCTTCAACTGGGCGACGGCGCGGTGGACGGCGGTCAGGTCCTGCGCGGGGCTGGTGGGGAGGGTCCGGTCCAGCTCGGCGAGCGGCCGCGACGGTGGGAGCTTGCCGGTGCGCTCGATCGTCGCCCGCTCCAGCTCCCGGCGCAGGTACCGCTCGAACTGGCGGATGTTGTCCGGGTCGAGTGCCGGCGCGTCGTCGTCATTGCGCCGCCCGCCCGCCTGTAGGTCGAGCGCCCGCCGGATCCGCTGCACGTCGACGCCGATCACGCCGGAGCGCTCCCCCTGGCGGCCGAAGGCGGTCATCGCGAGCCGCGCGAGGTCGCGCATCTCGCCGTCATTGCCCTCGAAGATCGCGCGGCGGATGGCCTCGCGGAGCTCGTCCAGGTCGATCCTCTCGCCCGAGCCCTCGAATCGCTCATCCTCGATCCCGTGCTCGAGCGCCTCGGTCTCGGCGGCTCGGAAGAAGTGGCGGTCGAAGAGCAGCTCGAAGATCCGGCGGTCCTCCTGAGACTTTGCGATCGTGGCGGCGAGCGACTCGCGGAAGTCGCGCTGGTCGGTCCAGCTCACCTCGTCGAGCGCGGCGAAGGCGTCCAGGATCTCGGAGGTGCCGACGGCGACGCCCTCCGAGCGAAGGTCCTCGAAGAAGGCGAGCAGGCTGCCCGCGGTCGTGGACAAGTCAGCTTCCGGACGAGCCGGGCGGGCTGCCGGTGAGGCCGCCGGTCACGCCGTCGCCCTCGAGCTTCACGGAGACGCGGTCCGCCACCAGGTCGATGTCGGAGCGGTGCTTGACGAGGATGCTCATCGACTGCTCGAAGGTCTCGCGGTCGATGTCGTCGGCGCCGATCAGCAGCAGGGTACGGGCCCAGTCGATCGACTCGGCGATTGAGGGCGGCTTCTTCAGGTCGAGGCCGCGCACCATGTGGACGATCTCGACGAGCCGGCGCGCCAGTCCCTCGTCCAGCTCCGGCGTGTGCAGCCGGACGATCTCCAGCTCGCGATCGACCGACGGGTAGTCGAGCCAGAGATAGAGGCAGCGTCGCTTGAGCGCCTCGGTCAGCTCGCGCGAGTTGTTCGAGGTCAACACCACGATCGGCCGGGTGCGCGCCTCGATCACCCCGAGCTCCGGGATCGAGATCTGGAAGTCGGAGAGAACCTCGAGCAGCATCGCCTCGAACTCCTGGTCGGTCTTGTCGATTTCGTCGATCAGCAGGACGACGGCGTCCTCGGCGCTGATCGCCTCGAGCAGCGGCCTCGTGAAGAGGAAGTCCTCCGAGAAGATGTCACCGCGAGTGCGGGCCCAGGATCCCTCGGCGGCCTCGGCCTCGCCGGAGGCCTCGGCCTGGATCCGCAGCAGCTGCTTGCGGTAGTTCCACTCATAGAGGGCCTTGGCCTCGTCGAGCCCTTCGTAGCACTGCAGCCTCACCAGCCGGCGCCCGGTCGAGCGCGAGAGCGCCTTGGCGAGCTCGGTCTTGCCGACACCGGCCGGCCCCTCGACGAGCACGGGCTTGCCAAGGCGCTGGGCGAGGAACGAGACGAGCGCCGCGGCCTCGTCGGCCAGGTATCCGACCTGGCCGAGTCCCTCGCGGACCTGGGCGACTGACTGGGGCTCGGAGTCCGGCATCTGGGGGATGATAGATAGCCCGTCATGCTCGCCCTCGCTCTGCCCGACTCGCTCGGCCCCTACGCCGTCCTGCTCGCCATCGGTTTCCTGATCGGCTGGTACGGGCAGGGGGCGAAGAGCAACTGGCTGATCGCCTTCGGAATCGTCGTGATCCTCGCCGCGATCGGCCTGCTCCAGCTGGCGATCGCCACCCACAACGGCAGGGCCCCCACGGGGTTCTAGGTCTATGGGCGCGCTCGACGACCTCGACCTGACCCTGAAGCTCTCCCGCGAGGAGGAGCAGGACCGGCTGGAGAGCGCCTGGACGCGCCTGACCCAGCTGCGGCTCACGCTCGGCGGGCTGATCGGGAGCGGTCAGCTCGGGCCGCCGGTCTGCGTCGTCTTCGAGGGCGAGGACGCCTCCGGGAAGGGCGGCGCGATCCGGCGCCTGGTCGCCGAGCTCGACCCACGGCACGTCCGGGTCGTCCAGTTCGCCGCGCCCACGCACGATGAGAAGCGCCACCACTTTCTCGGGCGCTTCTGGCCGGCATTGCCCGGCTGGGGCGGGATGGCCGTCTTCGATCGCTCCTGGTACGGCCGTGTGCTGGTCGAGCGAGTCGAGGAGCTCGCCACGCGGGAGCAGTGGCTGCGCGCCTACGACGAGATCAACGGCTTCGAGCGGACGCTGTCGGACGAGGGAACGATCCTGATCAAGTTCTGGCTGCACATCTCCGGCGACGAGCAGCTTCGGCGCTTCGAGCGACGCGAGAAGGACCCGCTCAAGACCTGGAAGCTCACCGAGGACGATTGGCGGAATCGCGAGAGGCGCGCCGAGTACAAGCAGGCCGTCGAGGACATGGTCGCGCGCACAAGCCACGACCCACACGCGGTTTGGCACCTGATCCCGGCTGAGTCGAAGCGCTACGCGCGCGTCGCCGTGATCGAGACCGTGATCTCGGAGATCGAGGCCGGCATGGAGCGCAACGGCATGGAGCCGCCGCCCCCGATCGACGACTGACTCAGTCGGGGGCCCGGGGGCGCTTCGCTCTCTCCCGCGGGCGCATCCTCAGGCCGGCGGCGACGATGATCAGCGCCCCGGCCAGCGCTACGAAGATCGCGTAGTGCAGCTCATATGGCTCGTCCCGGCCGCCGAGGGTGAACGGCGGGCGGTCGAACATCCGGTAGACGACGATCGCCGTCGCCCAGGTGCCGGCCGCGACGAACAGCCCCCATTCCCGGAGCGGCCGCGGCGGGATGTAGCCGCCGCCGCCCTCGAGCGCGAGGAAGGTCGTTGCCCCGGCGATCAGGAGCAGTGCCCCCTCGGCCCAGCCGAACCCACCGATGCCGGTCAGGACCAGGTCGTTGGAGATTGGGGACTGGTACCAGGGGAGCAGCAGGCTGCCCACCATCACGGCGGCGCCGATCACGGCGATGCGCTCGTTGCCGCCCAGGCCTCGCAGGTCGCGGAGCAGTTTGCGCGGCAGACCAACATGAAACGGATCGCCCTCGGCTTTCGCCTGCTGGCGCCCTCGCATATCAGTCGAGCGGCTCGCGGCCACCGTAGCCAGCGTCCATGTCGTGCCAGTAGCCGACCTCGTCCTCACCGAGCTCCCAGCAGAGATAGACCTCGCGGCCGTCCATCACCGCCGGGAAGTCGACCAGGCCGCGATCGATGTCACGAAGCACGATCCCCGATTGCTCGATGGTCTCGAGCAGGCGCCTGACCTCGAGGAACGCGACTCCGACCTGTTTCCCCTCCTCGCCTCCGCCGTTGGCCGGGGCGGCCTCGGACAGCGCCTCGTGGGCCTCCGCGTCGGTGAGCTCGTCCTTGGAGTCCTGGAGCTGACTCAGCATCGCCGTCAGCTGGGGCAGAAGGGCGTTCGCCTCCTCCCGCGTGAAGTGGCGCTCGTGGACGAGTCCGGTGCCCTCTTCGCTCACGCGTGAGCCGCGGTCTTCGCAGAGGTAAGGCGCTCACGGAGCAGCGTGGCATCCGCCTGGCCGACGGTCCGGAGCTGCCCCTGAAAGGCGAGATGCCAGTGATCCGGCGGCCATTTGCGCAAGTGCTCGAGCTCGGTCGCGAGCTCCTCGGCGGGCACGAACTCCTCCTCGGGGAGGATCAGCACCGGCTCGGCCTCCACCCGCCAGGGGTAGATCTCGGGCTTGCCCGTCTTCCCAGGCCAGATGCGGGTGCGGTCCTCGAACATCTCGGACCTGACCCGCGCCAGCCCGCCGAACGCCTGGACGCCGGTGACATAGAAGAAGACCTCGTCGCCCGGCTCGAATTCCTCCGCCTGGCGTCGCCGCCGCTCCTTGAAGCCGATCACGTCGAATCCGCGCTCGACGTTGATGCGGAAATTCTCTAGGGATCCGGTGAGGATCCAGTCCGCGGTCATGGCGCGATTGTATGTAGCAGGGCTACGCCCGGACGTTTTCGCGCGCGCGAGCGGCGAGGGCCGGGGCCCCGAGCTCCTCGTACTCCGAGGCGGCGTCGTCCAGGAGGCCGGCGGCGGCGTCGGGGTCCGTCTCCAGCAGCAGGCGGCCACGGACGACGAGACAGCGCGTCGCGTCGAGGGGGCGGCCGAGCTTCTGCCAGCGCTGGCGCGCCTGGTCCATCTTGTCCTCCGCACCATCGGGGTCTTCCGCGGTTGCGCCGGCGGCCTCGGCGGTGGCGGCTTCGCCAACTGGATAGTGGAGGCGCCCGGCGAGCCTCTCCGCCTCTTCGGCAGCAGCTCGCGCCTGATCGGTGCGGCCGGCCAGCGCCAGGACGACGGCGCGGGCGGAGATCGCCTCGACCGATTGCGCGATCAGTCCAGCCCGCTCGCAGATGTCGAGCGCGCGGGTGAGCTCGGTCTCTGCGCCGCTGAGGTCGCCGCTCTCCCGCAGCGTGATCGCGAGCCAGTAGAGCGCGTTGAAGGCCACCTCGGATCGCCCGACCTGCTCGCCCAGCTGATGGGCGCGGCGGAAGAACTTGGCCGCCTCCTCCCAGTCGCCGGCGCGCCAGCTGAGGACGCCCCGCATCACGTCGGGGAAGCAGAGCTTGCCGTGCAGGCCCTCGCGCTCGGCGAGCTGGGCGCTCGCCTCGGCGGCTCGCTCGACCTCCTCCCAATCCGCGGCATCGACCGCCAGCTCACCGAGCGAAGCGTGCAGCTCGACCTGCGAGGGCAGGTCGCCGACCTCCTGCGCGATCTCGAGCGCCTCCCTATAGGCCTCGGCGGCGCCCGCGTAGTCGGCCTCGGAGACCTCCAGGTGGTAGCCGAGGGTGAGCAGCGCGCGCACCGCCTCGCTGCGATCCGACTCCCTGGCGAGCGCGACCGAGCGCTCCAGGTTCTCGCGCGCCTTCTCCGAATCGCCGATGCGGCCGAAGACGCGGCCGAAGATCCCGTGCGCCCGGCTCGCCGCGCGGGCCTCGTCCAGGCGCTCGGCGAGGCGGAGCGCCTTCTCCGAGGCATAGATGGCGAGCATGTTGTCGCCGGTGTGCATATAGAGGGAGGCGGCCTCCTCGTAGAGGCGTACGAGCTCGATGCAGGGCGGGCCGTCCTTGAGCAGGTCGATCCCGCGCTGGTAGTTGTCGATCGAGGCGCGCCGCTCCCCCTTGTGCCAGAGTGCTGCGCCGATCTTGCGATGCAGGTCCGCGACGCGGGCCAGGTCCTCCTCGGCCCGGTGGTAGTCGAGACAACGCTCCCAGACGCCCACCGCCGCGTCGACGCGGCCCATTCGCAGGGCGACGTCGCCCTGCTTCTCGCCGATCCGCGCGACCGTGCCCGGCTCGAGCGACTCGGAGATCTCGAGCGCCGCCGTGTAGCGGTCGAAGGCCTCTGCGTTGGAGTAGAGGGCGGCGGCGGCATCGCCGGCGACCTCGAGCGACTCGAGCGCCTGTTTCTGGAGCTCGGCGAGGGCGTCGCGATCCAGCCCCGCCTCGGACCCGAGCGCCGCCGCGCGGGCGAAGTGCTCCGCGATCAGGCCGATGACGCCGTCGATCCGCTCTCCTGCCCGGTCGCGGATGAACTCAGCGACCTCGACGTGCTTACGGCAGCGAACCGACTTCGGCAGCATCGAATAGGCCACGTCGCGGATCAGGACGTGCTTGAAGGCGTACTCCCGCTCGCCGGCGAGCCGACTGCCGGTGCTGGGCGCGAGCAGGTCCTTCTCCTCCAGGTTGGCGAGGGTCTGGCCGAGGTCCAGGCCCTCCTCGGCGGCGGTGGGGACGAGCGCCCCCTCCCAGAAGGTCTGCCCGACCACCGAGGCCGACTGGAGCAGCCGCCGCTCCAGGCGGTCGAGCGAGTCCAGGCGGGCGGCGAGCAGGGACTGAACCGTGCTGGGCAGCGCCTGCGCCTCTACCGTCTCCTCCTCGAGCAGCCGGTTGACCATCTCCTCGGCGAAGAGCGGGTTGCCTCCGGAGCGCTCGGCAACCTGCGGCACGACATCTCCCGTTCCGTTCCCCGAGCTTGGCATCAGGGCCGCCACCAGCTCGCGCGTCTCGCCCTCGGTGAGCGGCTCCAGGGCGATCGTGGTGGCGTTGCGGCGACCGCCGCCCCAGCCGGGCCGCCTCTCCAGCAGCTCGTCGCGGGTCAGGCAGACGAGCAGGAGCGGGGCGCGCACCCAGCGCGTCAGGTGGTCGATCAGGTCGAGCATTCCCTCGTCGGCCCAGTGGATGTCGTCGATCGCGAGGACGAGGGTCCGGCGCCGGGCGATCGCCTCGACGGCCGCGCGGGCGGCGGAGAAGAGCGCCTCGCGCATCCGCTGGGGATCGGGCTCGGCCTGCTGTAGCTCCTCCGGCGGCTCGAGCCCCAGCGGGATCGCCAGCAAGGCGGCGTTTCGGTCGCCGGCCGACTCGTCGCCCAGCTCGCTCATCAGCTCGGTAACCCCGGAACGCAGCTTCTCCCACGCGGCATCCGGGGTGTCGGTGTCGCGGATCTCGAATTCGTCGTTCAGGACCTCGGCGAGCGCCCAGTAGGCGATCCCGGCTCCATAAGGCGGGCACTGTCCTCGTCTGATCGTCGGGGGCTCGTCGGACTCCGCGAGGTTCGACATCAGCTCCCGAAGCAGCCTCGACTTGCCGACGCCCGCCTGCCCGATCACGGTGACCAGGTGCGGGCGCCCCTCGCGCTCGACCCGCTCGACCAGCGAGGTGAGCAGGCCCGCCTCCTCCTCGCGGCCGATCAGCGGTGTCTGCGCGCGGCCGGCGCCCCGACGCGGCTTTGCGAGGGCCCTGGTGGCCTCCCAGGCGGGTACGGGTTCCTCCTTGCCTTTCAGGGTCAGCGGCTCGAGCCGCTCGTAGGTGATCGCCTCACTGCTGGCGCGGTAGGTCGACTCGCCGACCGTGACGCTGTCGGGACGCCCGGCGGCCTGGAGCCGGGCGGCGACGTTGACCGCGTCGCCCATCACCGTGTAGCGGTCGCCGACGGCGCCCGCCATCACCTCGCCGGAGTTGATCCCGACCCGGAGCGAGAAGCCCACCCCGTACTTGTCGCGGCTCTGGCGGTTCGCGTCCTCCATCGCGTCCTGCATGGCGAGGCCGGCGCGAACGGCCCTCTCGGGATCGTCCTCGTGGGCCACGGGGGCACCGAAGACGCCCATCACGTTGTCGCCGATGAACTTGTCGATCGACCCTCCGAAGCGCTCTATCTCCTCGCCCAGAACCCGAAGCGTGCGGTCGACGAGCGCCTTTACCGCCTCCGGGTCCATGCGCTCGGCCGCCGCCGTGTAGCCGGAGAGGTCGGCGAACAGGACGGTCGCCTGGCGCCGCTCCTCGGGCGGGGCCTCGGAAGGAGACGGCGAAACGGTCGCCGAAGAGGCGGGGGACAACGCCGTCCCGCACTCGATGCAGAACTTGGCGCCGGCCGGGCTATCGGCGCCGCAGCTCGGGCATTTGAGCGAGAGCTCGGCGCCGCACGACATGCAGAATCGAGCCCGTTCCGGGTTGTCTGCTGCGCACGTGGGGCAGGCTCTCCTCCCCTCCATCGGGACGAGGATAGGGGTCAGGTCTTGCAATCCAACATGTGGCAATGCAAGACCTGACCCCTGGGTGGTGATGTACCCTGCGGCGCCGCTGCACCCCGGAGAGGAGAGAGGAAGCTTGAGCAGGAGCCGCGCCCTAGCCGTCAGTTGCCTCGCGCTCGCGTCCGCGCTGCTGGTCGCGGCCTGCGGCGGCGGGGGCAACAACGAGGACCCCCAGCAGGTCCTCGACCAGACCTTCAACAACCCGACGAGCATCCATAGCGGCACCTTCGACCTCGATTTCAAGATCGAGACGTCCGGCGGGGACAACCCCGGCAACCTCGAGGTGAAGCTTGGTGGGCGGTTCCAGAGCCGGCCGAACGGTCAGTTTCCGCTGTTCGACATCGACGTCTCGCTCAAGGGCGAGGGTGGATCGCAGAGCTTCTCGGGCGCCGGCGGCCTCACCTCCACCGGGGACGCGGCCTTCGTCGGCTACGGGGGGACCGAATACGCGGTGCCTCAGCAGCTCTACGACGAGTTCACGTCAACATACGCCCAGCTCCAGGGCCAGGGCAAGGCGGGCAAGTCGGGCAGCCTGCTGAAGGCTCTCAACATCAGCCCGGGCGATTGGCTGTCGGACCTCAAGAACGAAGGCACCGAGGACGTGGAGGGCACGAAGACGATCCACATCTCCGGCACCGCCAACGTTCCCAAGCTGGTCGGGGACCTGAAGGCGATCGCCGCAAGGGCGGGCAACGCCGTGGGCAACGTCAACACCGACCAGTTGAACCGGCTCAACGACGTCATCCAGTCCGGGGACATCGATGTGAACACCGGCGAGGACGACAAGCTCCTTCGCCGGTTCCAGGTGAGCGCCGACCTGAAGCCGCCCGCCGGCACGCCCGGAGGGCCGGACTCGCTCACGATCGACTTCCAGATCAACTTCGCCGACGTCAACAAGCCCGAGACGATCCAGGCTCCGGCGAACGCCCAGCCCCTGAGCAACCTCTTCAAGAAGCTCGGGATCGATCAGGGGCAGCTCGGCAATGCGCTCCGGGGCGGTCTCGGGACCAGCGGCGCCCTGCCCGAGTCCGGTGGGTCCACCAAGGCGCCGAGCGGCTCGGCCACGCAGGCCTATCAGCAGTGTCTCTCGCAGGCCTCGGGCCAAGCGGCGCTGCAGCAATGCGCCAACCTGCTCACCCAGTAGCCGCCTAAGCTCCCTCCATGCCGGAGCCCACATCCCCGTCGCCCGGGAAGCGGCGGCTTCTCGGGCCCGACAGCTGGCCCTATCTCCTCGCGCCGCTGATCCCCGCGGCCGTGATCGTTGACGTCGCCGATGCCCCCGCCGCCGTGATCTTCTTCGTCTCGGCTGTGGCGCTGATCCCTCCGGCGGCGATGATGGGGCGGGCCACGGAGGAGCTCGCCGAGCGCTCGGGCAACGTGGTCGGCGGGCTGCTCAACGTGACCTTCGGGAACGCGCCGGAGCTGATCATCGCTCTCTTCGCGCTGGGCAAGGGGCTGCACGAGGTCGTCAAGGCCTCACTGATCGGATCGATCCTCGGCAACATCCTGCTCGTCATGGGGGCGGCGATGCTGGTCGGCGGCCTGAGCGGGGGGCGGACGCGCGGGGTGCAGAAGTTCGGGCAGACGGCAGCGAGCGCCCAGTCCACGATGCTGCTCCTGGCTGTCGCGGCGTTGATCATGCCGGGCGTCTTCGCGCTCGTCGAAGGCGACGGGCTCCCGCACCCGGGGGACGCGAGGGTGGATTACGGAAGCACCCTCGAGCACCTCTCCCTGGCCGTCGCCTGCGTGCTGATCCTCTCCTACGCGGCGGGCCTGCTCTTCTCTCTGCGGACCCACGCGGCCCTCTTCAACCCCCACGAGGAGGAGTCGAGCACCGAGGATCGCGGCGACTGGAGCACGCGGAGATCCGTGTTGGCTCTTGCGATCTCGGGAGCGCTGGTGGGCCTCCTGTCCGAGATCCTGGTCGGCTCGATCGAGGAGACCTCCCACGCGATCGGGCTGTCCGAGTTCTTCATCGGCGCGATCGTGGTGGCCATCGTCGGCAACGCGGCGGAGCACTGGGTGGCGGTCCTGGTCGCCTACAAGAACAAGATGAGCCTCGCGGTCAACATCGCGATCGGCTCGAGCGCCCAGGTGGCCCTCTTCGTCGCCCCGGTGCTGGTGCTCGTCTCCTTCGTGCTCGGCCCGGCGCCGATGCCGCTGGTCTTCAACGGCCTCGAGCTGGCGGCCCTGGCGATCGCGGCGATCATCGCCAACCAGGTCACGCAGGAGGGCGAATCGACCTGGTATGAGGGCCTCCAGCTGCTCTTGGTCTATGCGGTGGTGGCGCTGGCCTTCGGCTTCGCCTAGCTACGGCAGCTCGTAGGTGAGCGTGAGGGTGTGGTTGCCCTCATCGTCGGCGAGCATCGTCCCCTCGCCGCTGATTCCCTCGAGCTCCCCGGTGCCGGTCCCGGGCACGACCGTTCCCGTGTTGGAGATCCCCGCCGGGCCCATGATCCCGCCGTGCTGGAAGACGAAGCTCCCTGACCTGCCGCCCAGCGTCCCGGTGATTCGGTCGTGGCCGACGTATCCCCCGCCGCCCTCGGATTTGGCCATCATCAGCTCAGCGGTGCCCTCGCCCTCGAGGTCGCCGGTGAACGTCCGCGAGATGTGGACCCGGCTGAGCTCGGTTCCCTCCGCCTCGGCGTAGGGCTCCTCGTCATAGCGGTCGTTGGTGAAGGGGGCCGAGGCGTGCAAGCCGCTAGTCCTCGCGGCCCGGGTCCTGGCCTTCCTCGTCCTCGTCGAGCTCCTCGTCGCCCTGCTCGAGGGCCGTCTCGGAGACCGATCCGCCCGAGCCCGGGTGGTAGTGGGTCTGGAAGTCCTCGAGCAGCTTGTCGCGGTTCTCCTCGTCGACCGGCACCTCGTCGGAGATGCGCACCCAGTTCGCGCCCTCGAAGGCCTCCATGTTGAAGACCTCCTGGTCGATCGAGGCCGAGTCGTCGACGACTACGACCACCTCGGTCTGCGGGTTGAAGTAGGTGCCGGGGACATCGGTGATCTCCTCCAGCTCCATGACCCGGCTCTCTGCGTCGCTGGCCTCCACGGGCGAGATATTAGTGACGGGGGTCAGGCGCTTGATACCCAGGGGTCAGGCTTAAGCCTGACCCCTGACGGCCATACCCCCGACCGTCATCATTGGCCGAGGTTCTCCAGTTCACTGAGCTGCCGCTCGATCTCCCGATCGACGTCAAGCGGCTTCTTGCCCTGGCGCTGCCGGCGCTCGTTGCGCGCCACGACCAGCTGCCGCACCTCCTCGCGGAGCCCCCTGTCGCCTCCCAGGCCGGGTCCGCCGGGTTCGGACGCCAGCAGCTTCTCCACCTCGGCATCGACGTCGAGGGCCGCGCGGCCCTTGGCAACACCGCGGTCCGAGCGCGCCTGGACCATCTGTCGGATCTCCTCCTCGCGGACCTCGGCCGAGACCACATGGGTCGCGCCGCCGGAGCTCTGGGGGAAGTCCTCCTCCATCGCAAGCGGGCCCTTGCCGATCTGCTTGAGCGCCCCGCCGGCGCCTGTCGCGAAGACGATCGCTCCCACGGGCAGCGCGAGCAGCACCACGATGATCAGGACGGTGCCGATCTGGAACGAGGCGACCAGGGGCATCGGCACAGATTAGATGCGAGGGTGCGCGTCAGCCCATCCCGTCTGGTCCTGGTTCAGGCGTGCGCCAGGCGCGATCCGTGCCTGACCTGCGCATACGCGCGACGTGATCGGCTACCCTTTGAGGGCTGGCTGACTGACCAGTCAATCAGTCGCAGAAGACTTCAAATACCGAAGGAGCGGCTATCCGTGGTTGACCTCACCCTCACCGACGAGCAGAAGGACCTCCGCGAGCTCGCGCACAGCTTCGCCGAGAAGGACATTCGCAAGGTCGCGTGGGACTACGACAAGGAAGGGACCTGGCCCCAGGACATCGTTGAGAAGGCCTGGGAGATCGGGCTGATGAACACCCACATCGCCGAGGAGTACGGCGGTCCGGGCCTCGACTTCCTCTCAGGCTGCCTGATCGAGGAGGAGATGGGCTGGGGCTGCTCCGGCATCGGCACCTCGCTGATGGCCAACGGCCTCGCCGCGACGCCGGTCGCGCTCGGCGGGTCCGAGGAGGTCAAGAAGGAGTACCTGGGCATGCTCACCGAGGCCCCCAAGCTGGCCTCCTTCTGCCTGACCGAGCCCGACGCCGGCTCCGACGTCTCCGGCATGAAGACGACGGCCACGAAGAAGGGCGATAAGTGGGTCATCAACGGCTCCAAGTGCTTCATCACCAACGGCGGCTACGCCGACTGGTTCACCGTCTACGCGAAGACCGACAAGGACGCCGGCCATCGAGGCATCTCGGCCTTCGTCGTCCCGAAGGACGACACGGTCACGGTCGACAAGAAGGAGGACAAGCTCGGTCAGCGTGCCTCCAACACGGCGACCATCACGTTCAGCGACACCGAGATCCCCGAGGGCAACCTGCTCGGCGAGGAGAACCACGGCTTCAAGCTGGCGATGATGACCCTCGACCGCACCCGTCCCGGCGTGGCGGCGATGGCCGTCGGAATCGCTCGCGCCGCCCTCGAGTTCGCTGCTGAGTACTCGAAGGAACGCGTCCAGTTCGGCGTCCCGATCGCCATGCATCAGGCGGTCGCGTTCATGATCGCCGACATGGCGACCAAGGTCGAGGCGTCCCGCCTGCTCGTCTGGCAGTCGGGTGTCCTGCTCGATCAGGGCAAGCGCAACACGCTCGCTGCCTCGCACGCCAAGCGGTTCTCCGCGGACTCCGCGATGGAGGTCACGACCGACGCCGTGCAGGTCTACGGCGGGTACGGCTTCATCAAGGAGTATCCGGTCGAGAAGCTGATGCGCGACGCCAAGATCATGCAGCTCTATGAGGGCACCTCCCAGATCCAGCGCCTGGTGATCGCCAAGGAGCTCCTGATGGGCCGCCAGGCCGACGAGGAGACCCCCGAGGCGAAGGCCCTGCGGGAGAAGGCCGAGCGCGACTCCTCCGAGAGCCAGCAGGAGCAGGCTCCCGCGACGGTTTAGCTGTACACGCAGCACCACTCCTCATGAGCGCCCCGGGAGACCGGGGCGCTCGTCGTTTCCGGGCAGAATCAGTCGATGCCCGGAGGCGAGAGGCTCAGCGAGCGGCTCGAGGGATGGCTCCGTGGCGGAGGGCCGAAGACCATCGGCAGCCTGATCGACGTCTTCGAGGAGAGGAGCTTCGCGGTCCTCTTCGTCCTGCTGCTCTCGGTCCCGGCGCTGCCGCTGCCCACGGGCGGCGTGACCCACGTCTTCGAGGTGATCGCGGCGCTGCTCGCAGTCGAGCTGATCGCCGGGCGGCGCTGCGTCTGGCTCCCCGAGCGCTGGAGGGCTCGTGAGATCAGCCCGGAGATGCGTCAGCGCTTCTCGGAGAAGCTGCTGCCGCGCATCCGCTGGATCGAGCGCCACTCGCATGCCCGTCTGGGGTTCCTGCTCGAGCATCGCCTGACCGGCGTCGCCTTCGGCGCCGTGACCCTGTTGCTCGTCGTCACCGCCTTCATCGCGCCACCGTTCACCGGGCTGGACACCCTGCCATCGCTCGGCGTGGTCCTGATCAGCCTCGGCGTCCTGCTCGAGGACCCCGTTCTTGGAGGGATCGGCTTCGTGGTCGGCGCGGCCGGCGTCCTGATCGTCTTCCTGCTCGGCCGCGCCGCTGTGGACGCCATCCGCGGGCTGTTCTAGGGTGGCGGCGCTGATGGAGGCCTCCACGCAGGGCTACCAGCGCTACAAGGTCCTCTGGCCGCTCGTCCCGGCCATGGCGATGGTGATGATCGACTTCACGATCGTCAGCATCTCGGCGACGACGATCCAGAAGGACGTCAACCTGACCGAGACCGGGGAGCAGTGGCTGGTCACGGCGTACGCGCTGGCCACCGCCGCCTTCGTCGCCCTCGGCGGCCGGCTCGGGGACATCTTCGGCCACCGGAGGATCGTCGTCATCGGCGTGATCCTGTTCGCGTCGGCCTCGCTGATGTGCGGGCTGGTGCCGGACACCGGGATCGCCGAGACCTGGCTGATCGTATTCCGCGCGATCCAGGGAGCCGCGGGCGGCCTGCTGATTCCGTCGGCGACCGTGCTGGTGCTCGACGCGTTCCCGCCGGAGGAGCGAGGCAAGGGCCTGGCAACCTTCTTCATCGTCGCCGGGTTGTTCACCGCGATCGGTCCGATCGCGGGCGCATATCTGACGCAGTACTGGACATGGCGGGCGATCTTCTGGATCAACGTCCCGGTGGCGATTCTGGCCCTGACGGAGATCTACTTCGCGAAGCTGAGAGACGTCAAGAACCCGGCCAGGATCGACATCCTGGGGGCTGTCCTCATCGTGGTGGGTATGGCGTTATCCGTGCTGGGGATCCAGCAATCCACCGTCTGGGGGTGGGGCGACCCGCGCACTCTCGGCTCGATCATCGTCGGCGTGCTCATCCTGATCGGGTTCGTCTTCACCGAGATGAGGACCGACGATCCGCTGATCGACGTCCGCACGATGGCCGCCAACCGCCCGTTCGCGGTGGACAACATCCTCACCTTCCTGATCTTCGGGCCCTGGCTGGCGGTCTTCTTCTTCGGCAGCGTCTACTTTCAGGTCGCCGTGCAGCAGCAGCCGACGGAGGCCGGCTTCTCGATCCTGACGATGTTCTACTCGTTCTTCGTCGCGGCCCGGATCGGCGGCCGCTGGATGGACAAGTGGGGGGCCAAGAGACCCGTCGCCCTGGGCTTCGCGGCGGGGACGGTGGGAATGATCCTCTGGGCCTCGGAGCTGGACGGCCTGAGCCGCTCGGCGACGCTGGCCGGCATGCTGGTCACGGGCGCCGGGTTCGGTCTCGTGTTCTCACCGCTCAACGCCGATGCCCTGAACCGGCTGCCGGATACGATGCGGGGCCAGGCCTCGGGCATCGTCCAGACCTTCCGGAACTTCGGCTCCGCCCTCGGCATGGCGGTGATGGGGACCATCATCGCCAGCGCCACGGAGCTCAGCGGCGCCGCGGGAGTCGACGACTTCGTGGACGCCATGAAGAGCGCCTGGTACGTCGGCGCGGGCATGCTCGCCGCGGGCTGGATCATCTGCCAGCTCTTCATGCCCGGAGGGACTCAGCAGGACATCGAGTAGGCGAGAGCCGCTAGCCCGGGCAGGAGCCGAGCGCCGAGGAGGTCAGCATGACCCGCCCCAGGGCGACCCAGGCCGCGCCGTAGTAGGTCGGCACAGACGAGTCGGCTTGCTGCGCTCGGTCGAGGAGCTGCTCAGCCACCTCGTCGTGGCCGGCCGCCTTCGCCGCCGCGGTGGCGGCCACGTAGCTCGCCGGGTGGGTCTGGCCGTCCAGCGGCCTGCCGTTGAGCGCGTAGGTGGCGATGCCTGGGTGGGGGCGGTAGAGCGGCCAGAGGTGCGCCGCGATCCGGCGGTCCGCCGGAACGCAGCTCTCGGCCGAGCGGATGGCGAGGCGCACAGCGTCGAGGCCCGAATTGGGGCCGGACGATCCAGTGCTCGACGCGGCCGCGCCACCCGGATTGGCGATCGACTGAGCCCGGGCGGCCGCCTCTCCACCGGAGGGAACCAGGGCGTCGAGCCGCGCCCAATCCGGGGGAAGGCCGGCGCCGGTCAGGGCGGTCTCGATCGAGCGGCTCGTGCCCTCGAGGTCGTCCCAGCGCGAGTCGTGGTGGGCGCTCGCGAGGTCGGCGTACGCGCGTGGGGAGAAATAGCTGGGATTCACGATCGGGGTCGATGACCGGGCCCACGGCCCCGCCACCAGGACGAACCTTCACCATTCCATTACGCGGAAATCCGCACCCAGCGAGAATCGAGCCGGCGTGGTTACGAGTAAGTAGATCCGTAGACTCGTTAACGCGAGGGTGCCCGTTTAATCATGGATCGAGCGAAGCCGATCTCCGAGGCCGTGGCGCAGGCAGCCAAGGCCGGTGCGGAGGGAGTCGAGGAGCGAGAGGGCCGCAGGGGCGGCAGGCCGTCCGACGCTTTCGGCGGGGATATCCGCCGCCGCGACATCTTCCCGCTGCTCGTCCTGCACCTGGTGGCTCGGGAGCCGACCTATGGCAACCGGCTGATCGAGTCGATCGAGGAGCTCACCAAGGGCACGATCTCCGTCAACCCGAACACCATGTACCCCCTGTTGCGAGAGATGGAGGGTCAAGGTCTGGTTGAGGGACGCTGGGAGCTGCCCGATCGCCGCACGCGGCGCTACTACTCGATCACGCCTGCCGGTCGCCGGGAGTACAAGCGACTTAAGGCTGAGGTTGAGCCTTTCCTCGACACCGTCATCCAGTCCGTCTCCCTGGTGAAGGACGAGATCTACGGCGCCTGATGCGGCCCATGCCGCCGGCTAGAGCTCTCGCTCATAGAAGAACATCACCGGTCCGTCCGGGCTCCCCTCCCGATTCGTGAATCCCAAGCTCTCGTAGAGCGCCCGGGCGGCGGTGTCGGTCTCGCTCGTCCCAAGCTCGATGTGCGTCGCCCCTTCGCCCCGCGCAGCCTCCATTGCCGCCTCGAGGAGCTTTCTGCCGAGCCCCTGGCCGCGCAGCGACGGAACCACGTAGAGCTCCTCGAGGTAGGCATGGGCGTTCTGCCCGGCCGAGTAGACCCAGGGTCGATAGCGGAGCTGGGCGAAGCCGGCGGAGCCGTCGCCGACCAGCAGCACGGTCATCTCGCGGTTCCGGATCAGCTTGGCGTAGCGCTCGGCGAGCAGCTCGACGCCTGGGGAGGCTTCGTCGAACTCCAGCTGGAAATCGTGCAGCAGCTGCGCGACCCCATCGGCGTCGCTCGGAGTCGCGCGGCGGATTGTGGAGTCGGATGAAGCGGGCTGGCGCGGCGGCATCTCGGCGAGCCTAATAGCCTTGATCGGCCAACCGACCTTCGGAGGAACCTCTCACATGTTTGTCTTCAAGGCCGCCGTGCTGGGCGGCGGCACGATGGGCGGCGAGATCGCCCAGGTCATCGCCAACGCCGACATCCCGGTGGTGGTCAAGGACGTCGATCAGAAGTTCGTCGACCACGCCCTCGAGAAGTCGCGCGAGGTGACGAAGTCTCAGCTCGACAGGCTCGTCTCCAAGGAGAAGCTGACTCAGGAGGCGGCCGACGCCCGCCTCGACGAGGTGATGGGCCTGATCACCGAGTCGACCACCTACGACGAGTTCGGCGACGTCGACCTCGTGATCGAGGCGGTGCCGGAGCGGATGGAGATCAAGAAGTCGGTGTACCGCGAGCTCGATCAGGTCACCCCGGGGCACGCGATCCTCGCTTCCAATACCTCCTCGCTCTCGATCACTGAGATGGGCCGCGAGACCCTGCGTCCGGGCAAGGTCGTCGGCTTCCACTTCTTCTTCCCGGCCTCGGTGATGCCGCTGGTGGAGATCATCTCCGGAAAGGACACCTCGCGGGAGACGATGACCACGGCCTTCAACTTCGCCCAGGCGATCCGCAAGCAGCCGATCACCTGCGAGGAGGTCCCGGGCTTCGTCGTCAACCGGATCCTGAACTCCGGGGTCGGCGAGATCTGGCGCGAGCAAGAGGAGAAGGGGCTCTCGATCAAGAAGATCGACGAGGTCATCGCCGGCGCGAACGTCGCCCCCATGGGGCCGTTCTTCCTGATCGACATGCTCGGCCTCGACACCGTGCTGCACGTCGCCGAGTACCTGCATGAGTCCTACGGCGACAGCTTCTACGTCCACAAGGGGACGCAGAAGCTCGTTGCCGACGGCAAGCTCGGTGCCAAGTCCGGAGGCGAGGGCTACTACAAGGACGGCGAGCCGAACATCGATGGGGACGCCGAGCCGAACGGCGAGGAGCTCGCGGACCTGCTCATGCTCAAGTCGTTCGTCGAGGCCTGCAAGGTGCTCGAGGAGGGCATCTGCACGGTCCGCGAGATCGACCTCGGGATGATGGCCGGGGCCGGCCTGGACCCGCGTCGCGGCCTGTTCCCGCCATTCTGGAAGGCAGATCTCGAGGGGCTCGACACGATCCTCGAGAAGCTGGAGAAATTCGAGGAGAGCCACGGCGAGCGCTTCGCACCCCCCCTGACGATCAAGCGCCTCGTGGCCCAGGGGCGGCTCGGGCTGAAGTCAGGCCAGGGCTTCTATGCCTATCCGCAGACCGACGGGGAGGGTGTCGTCAAGCTGGAGAAGCGCGGTGAGGTCGCGATCGCATGGCTCGCCAATCCGCCGATGAACGCCATCTCGCCGCAGGTCATCCAGGACCTGAAGAAGGTCTGGGAGGAGGTGAAGGCCGACGAGGAGCTGAAGGCGATGGTCGTCTACTCGTCCCTGCCTGTGGTCTTCTCGGCCGGTGCCGACATCAAGGCGTTCACCAGCATGGACGAGGCCGGGGGCGCCGATCTGATCAACACCGGCCACGCCCTGCTGCGCGAGCTCGGACAGGACCGCGTCTCGACCGTGGCCGCGGTCAACGCGATCGCCTTCGGGGGCGGCTGCGAGCTGGCGATGGCATGCGACTTCCGGATCGCGGCCGACTCGGCCGTCTTCGGCCAGCCCGAGATCAACCTGGGGATCATTCCCGGCTTCGGAGGCACCCAGCGGCTGCCGCGCCTGGTGGGCCCCTCCAAGGCTCTCGAGATGAACCTGACGGGCGACGCCGTCCTCGCCCCCGAGGCCTCGCAGTGGGGCCTCGCCGACGCGCTCGTCCCCGACGAGGAGCTCTTCGACACGGCCCTCACCTGGGCGAGGAAGCTGGCCTCGCAGGCGCCGCTGGCAGTAGAGCAGATCAAGAAGGTCTCGAACGCGGGCGACCTCGACGAGGGGATCGAGGCGGAGAAGCAGGGCTTCGCGACCGCGTTCCTCTCCGAGGACGGCAAGGAGGGCATCTCAGCCTTCCTGCAGAAGCGCAGTCCGAAATGGCAGGGCAGGTAGCCACCGATCAGGCGGAGCGCCTCGCGGACCTGATCCGCGAGTCGTCCTGCACCGTCGCGCTCACCGGTGCGGGGATCTCCGTGCCGTCCGGGATCCCCGACTTCCGGACGCCCGGCGAGGGGATCTGGGAGAAGGTGGACCCGATGGAGGTCGCGCACATCGATGCCTTCCGGCGCGACCCCGCCCGCTTCTGGGGCTTCTACAGGGAGAGGCTGCAGATGCTCGGGGACAAGCAGCCGAACGGCGCCCATCTGGCGCTCGCCGAGCTGGAGCGCCGCGGCTTGCTCGAGGGGGTGATCACCCAGAACATCGACACGCTGCACGGGAAGGCCGGATCGGAGCGCGTGATCGAGGTGCACGGCTCGATCCGCACGGCCAGCTGCCAGGGCTGCGGCGACGAGGTTCCGATGGGGGACGTCGTGGGCCTGTTCGGTGAGGACGGCGCGGCGATCTGCTCGAGATGCGGGGGGTACGTGAAGCCAGACGTCGTCCTCTTCGGCGAGCTGCTCCCGGCCGAGGCGATCGGCGAGGCCGAGGCTCTCGCCGAGCGCGCCGACCTGATGTTGTGCGTCGGCTCTTCGCTGGAGGTCTTTCCAGTGGCGGGGCTGCCCTCGATCACGATTGGAGCGGGCGGCGGCCTCGCAATCGTCACCAAGGGCCCGACGCCATTCGACACGAACGCCAGGGTGCGAATGGATGGTGACGTGGTCGCCGATCTCGAAGCCGTACTCGCAGCTCTCTAGGACAGCCTCTCCTCGATCGCGGCGAGCTCCTTCATGAGCTCCTTCTGGCGCCGGGCGGGCTGCTCCCGAAGGGCCTCCCTGGCGGCGCGCAGGCCGTACACGGCCTCCTTCCGGCGTCCCTGCTGTTCATCGAGGCGGGCTCTCAGCATCAGGGTCTCCGCCGGATGCACCTCCTCTCGGCCGGCGAGCACCGCGGCGACCCGCGATTGGGGGTCGACGTCGTCGAGGCGGCCACGGCGAGGGCGCGCCAGCTCCTTGGCCTCGGTCCAGCGGCTCTCGGCGAGCTCATCGCCGGTCCCGTGCCCGAGCCGCACGGCGAGCGCCCGGCTGGCGCCGATGTCCTGCACCAGCGGGTCGCGCGCCTCAGCCCGGAGCGCGGTCAGCGCCCTGTTGACGATCCGGGTGGCGGCCCTGACCTCCTCCGCTCCACCCCCTCCGGCCGCCATCATCTCCGTGAGCCAGGCGGATCCTTGGGCCGGGGTGTCGATCCTCTCGCCGGTGACGGTCACCCGCGTGACGGGGGTCTCCCCGGGATCACCCGGCTCGACAGGCTTTGAGCGCCGCCCTGCTCGACGCTTTGGACGGGGGGCGCCCAGCTCCTGAACGATCAGGACTCTCTCTGAATCGCCGTCGCGGACCAGATAGCGGCCTTCCGGCAGCCCGAGCCTGCCCGCCAGCTCCAGCTGAACGAAGGTGGCTCGGGTTATCGCGGGCTTGGTCGTGATGAGAGGGCGCGCGTCAGCGCAACCCGATTGGTGGCGGGCCGCTAGTCGCCGCTGCCGTTGCCCTTCGCCGGCGTCGCGGCCTCGGACGGCTTCGCCGGGACCTTCGGGTTCTGGATCTGCCCGAGGCGCTGGATCAGGCGCTGCCACTGCTCGGGCTTGAGGATCTCGCCGAGCTGCTTGATCGAGGACCCCTGCGTGGTGAAGGTGTAGCCCACGTGGATGTGGTTCCAGTGGTCGGGCAGGATGAAGGTCGGCGGACCGAGATCCATCAGGGAGATGATCTGCGCCGGGCGCATGGTGCCCTGCAGGAGCAGCAGGTCCTTGATCACGGCCTCGGTGATCGTCCCCCGTCCCTGGTGCCCCGCTATCGGGATCCCGTTGACCGCGGCGATGTCGACCGCCGAGCCATAGGAGTGGGCTGAGACGTTGCCCGAAGCGGTCAGGTAGGAGTGCCCGCACTTCAGCGAGGTGATCGTCAGGCGATAGCCCTTGGCGACCAGGTACTCCATCACGGCGAGGACGCGGCGGTCGATCTGACCGGTCTGGATGTCGTTGCGTCCGCAGGAGTAGATCGAGAGCGCCGGGTCGTTCAGCACCCGTTGCTCGAGCGCCGCCTTCGACATCAGCAGGACCTGGCCGACGGTCGGGTTGTCGGCGAAGGGGTTCTTGTCCGCGGCTCGGTAGATCGCGGTCGTCTCGAGCAGCTTCCAACCGTCGAGGATCGGCTTCGGGTCGATGGTGGGTGCGCCCTTGCCGGCCGGGCGGATCGCGAAGTTGAGGTGCGGCGGCTGCGCGTCGGGCCGGCCGACGCGGCCGAGCACCGACCCGCCGGTCACCTTGGAGCCCTTCTTGAGCGGCTTCAGCTGCATCGTGCTCGAGTCGAACCGCAGGCTGCTCGAGAACGCCGACTTGAAGGTCTCATAGCCGGGCACGCTGCGGCCGAGGAGCTGGTCGATCTGTCCGCCGATGCCCGGGTTGCCGGCGTTGCCCGAGCGCTGGGGGAGAGCGAAGAGGCGCCGGCGGGCGTTCTCGGAGTTGGAGGCGCTGCTCGGCGCGCTTGCGGACTTCGCCTTCGCGGCGTGCTTTGTTGAGTTGTCGCCGGCGGTCGCCGGGGTGCTCGGGGCCGCATCGCTGTTGGGCGTCTCGAGCTTGAAGTCCTTGGGGGAGAGCTTCTCCTGCCGCGGCACCGGGTGCGTCTTCTCGATCGAGCCGAGGTGGGCGTAGGTGTAGCGATTGCCGTAGGCGTCCTGCAGGATGATGAACTTGCCGAGCGCCTTGGAGTCCCCGATCTTCTTGATCACGCCGTCGTTGACGGCGACGACCGGAGCGTTAAGGCTCGAGTAGATGTTGATGCTTCGGCGGCTGGCGTCCGAGCTGACCACGTCGGCGGCGTTCCCGGCGGCCTTTCGCTGGGTGGTGGAGCGGGCCAGCTCGGCGGCGTCATTGATGTCGTCGGCGTAGCGGGCGTCGGCGGCGACCGGGAAGTGAGCGCCCTCGGTGAGCCCGGTGAGCGAGCCGACCAGAGCGTCGGGGAGCTTGCCGTACTGGTTGGCGGTGAAGAGGACCTCATCGGCGTACCAGTCGGCGTGGTTGTAGGCGAGCACCGCCTGGCGGAGGTCCTTGTCGCCGCCCGCCGCCCGCAGATATCGCGCAGCGGCGCAAATCGCGTCAACTGGGTTGTAAGGGTCTTTCCTGCCGTCGTCATTGGCGTCGACGCCGTAGGCCGCCCAGGTTGAGGGGATGAACTGCATCCAGCCCTCGGCGCCGGCGGAGGAGACGTTCAGGTTGGTCCCGAAGGCAGTCTCGATCTTGTTGATCGAGGCAAGCACCTGCCAGGGGATCCCGTACTCGGTCCCGCAGGACTGGTAGATCGGGAGGAGGAAGGGCGGGATCTCGAAGGAGTCGATGACGAAGTTGGGGACGCCGATCGGGGCGGGGCCGAACTGCGCGACGGTGAGGCCGGGGTTCGTGTTTGAGGGTGAGCCGTCGGGGTTGCGGAGCGTTGGCTGCTCGATCTTCCCCTTCTCGCTCTTGTGGATCTGCTTGGCGCCCTGGCCCTTCTTGGCCTGCTTGCCGAAGAGGCCGGGTGTCTTCCCGCCCGAGGTCTTCTTGCCGGCCTGGCCAGAGCCGCCGGCCTTGCCGCCGCCACCGCCGGTGGTGGTGGTCGTGGTGGTGTCGGCACCGGTAGAGCCGCCGCCGGTGGTCGTGGTGCTGCCACCGCCGCTCGTGGTGGTCCCCCCACCGCTCGAGGTCGGAGCATTGTACTCGGAGGTGTCGAGCGGGCTGCTGCAGCCCGGGTCGTTCATGTCTACCAGCCCGTCCCCGTCGTCGTCTGAGAGGTTCGAGCACTGGGGGAGAAGGCCCGTATTCGGGACGTTGACCTGCACGTTCCCGACGTTGACGGTCCCGGACACAGCGGTTCCTGCAGCGATGATCGCCAGGGCTGCGCCTAGGGCGATGGTTGCGAGAAGCTTTCTGGTCATTTGGCTAGCCGATCCTGCCCGCGAAACCCTGAGGGTCTGCCGGTCGCGACCTCCCCGCACCCGCAGGCACGGCGGACGCTACTGATTCGCCCTGGGCTTTGCAACGGGGAACCGTTAGGGGAACGGTAAGAAACAAACTTGACTGAAACGGTGGACAATGAGCGCATTCCATGCCTAGCCAACAACCCCGCTGAGGGGCTTCCGTCGCGGTACCGTGCGTGAACGATATGGACGAGGGCGGCGGCGAAGGCATTAGAGATCGGGGCTCCTCGCGGGGCGAGAGCACCCTGGGCGAGCTCGCCCAACTCCTGGTCGACAACCCCTGGATGAACCAGGCGCTACAGGTTGCGTTCGGGGCCCGGGAGCGCGCCTCTCAGGCAGGTGCGAGCGCGATGCGGAACCTCAACCTGCCCACCGGCAACGACGTCGACCGGCTCGCCCGCCGGCTGCGAGCCGTCTCCGAGCGCCTCGAGGCGGTCGAGGACACGCTCGATCAGCTCACCCGAGAGCTCGCGGCGCTGCGCCGCGAGCGGGAGTCATCGAAACCGAGAACCTCGAGTCAGGGTTGAGCCCTGAGCGCCTCTGCGGCGACGGAACCCATCCGCTCGGCAGCGTCCCCCAGCTCCTGATCGCCGATCCGCTGGCGCTCGTCGTCGGAGAAGGTGTCCGAGACGGCCAGAATGCAGGCGGCCGCGACGCCCAGGCGCCGGCCCAGGGCGAACAGGGTGGCCGCCCCCATCTCCACGGCGACTACGCCGCGCCTTCGCCAGACCTCGGCGCGTGCCCTCGGCGGAGCGTCCCGGTCGTCGCCGGCGTAGAAGAGATCGGTCGTCACGATCGGTGACGGCGAGGTGCCGGCGGGCAGCCCAGCGGCCAACCTGGCCGTGAGCTCCGCGTCCGGCTCCGCGGTCTCGGCGGCACCGAGCGCCTTGCTCGTCCCGTCCTCGGCCAGCGCCACGCTGGCGACCACGAGCTCCCCATGCCCGAGCCCCGGATCCACGGCTCCGCAGGTGCCGACGCGGATGGCTCGCCGCACACCGAGCCCGGCGAGCTCCTGGAGGACGATCGCCGCGCTCGGCCCGCCGATGCCGGTGGATTGGATGCTGAGCGGGTGACCCTCCGGCGTCGTCCCCGTATATCCCCAGAGGCCGCGAGCGTGGTTGCTCATCCTCGGCTCGGTGAGCAGCTGCTGGGCGAGCGCGAGCGCTCGGCCTGGGTCGCCGGGCAGCAGGGCGTCGGCTGCGTAGGGGGTGCTGGGCCTGAGGTGGAACGGCACGGCGCGAGCATATGGGCGCCGCCCCGGGGTAGGCTTGGCTCGTGAAGCTACCGGTGGAGAAGCCGTCGGAGGCGCTGCGCTCGGCGATCGAGCGGACCTTCGAGGCGACCGCGGGCTCCGCGGCGAGCACGCGCGATCGGGCGGTCGAATTGCTCGATGAGGTCGCCAAGCGAGGCCGGGGGGTCCGCGAGCAGCTCGTCAAGATCGAATCCTCGGTGCGAAGCAAGCGAAAGGATTGACCTCAGATTGAGGGTCAGGCTGTGCCCGCCGACGAGCTGACAAAGAAGGAGCTCAAGGAGATTCTCGACACCGTCCTGCGTCAGATCGACGGCGACCCCGATGACGGGCCCCGGTTGCGCGCGGCCGCCGCTCCGCTGCGGATCGAATTCCCCGACCTGAAGCTGGCGGTCAACGTGGCGCGCGACGACGGCGGCCGCCATTGCCTCCGCTGGGACTTCTCGAGACGATCGCGCACCCATGCCAAGCTCCGGCTCAGCATGGAATCGACCGTCGCCAACCGCGTCTTTCAGGGCAGGGAGAACCCCGCGATCGCAATCGCTCGCGGCAGGCTCCGGACGAACATCGAGGATGCAGGCGCGGCCCTTCGGTTCTTTCCCGCCGCCAAGCCCCTCTTCTCCCGCTACCGCGAGCTCGTCTCGGAGAAGTACCCGCACCTCGCCATTGACTAGTGCTAGCCGGACGCCGGCCATAGTGCCCCTGTCCAGCGCCATTGACTTGGCCCGGCAGGGGCGTAAGCTCAACTCGATTCGCACAACTTGGGCCGGAAGCGGGTCCCCGGTCTGCAGGTCCCCCGGCGACTGGGATCGGCGACAGGACACCGCGAGGCGCGTAGGCGCCGCTGGCCGACGAAGCGGGCCCAAAGCCCGCAGGCGACGGGGCTCTGGGGCCCCGTCGCCTCTTCCGGGGGCACGCCATGAACCCCGCTGACGGGAACGATCGGGACAACGCCATCTCGCTGGCCGAGGCCAGCCGGATCGCCGGCGTCTCCGCGTCGACGTTGAAACGGTGGGCCGAGGAAGGCCTGGTCCCGGTCGAGGACGGTCGCTGGACGCATGCCTCCGCGGCCCAGGCGCGGGTGATCTCCCGGATGCGGGAGCGGGGGTACTCGGTCGATGCGATCAGGGAGGCCGCTCGGGGTGGACGGCTCGCCTTCGGCTATGCGGAGGACATCTTCCAGGTCCCCGAGGGCCATTACACCCGGGAGAAGACGGCCGAGCTCACCGGGCTGGAGCCGGAGCTGATCGAACGGCTGATGACCTTGCTGGGGACGCCGATGGGAGCGGAGGGAAGGCTCAACGAGGAGGACCTCAGGGCCATGCGGCATTGCGCCAACGTCCTCTCATCGGGGTTCCCGCTGGTTGCCTTCCTCCAGCTGGTCAGGATCTATGCCCAGTCGATCCGCAAGGTCGCCGACTCCGAGGTCCGGCTGTTCCACCTCTACATCCACGAACCGCTGATGCGGGAGGAGGTTCCCCCGCTCGAGATCGCCGAGGAGATGGGTGAGCTTGCAGCCGACCTGCTCCCTGTGACCACGCCGTTGATGGAGTACATGCACAACCGCTACCTGCGCTTCTACATCGAGCAGGACGTGGTCGGACACATGGAGGCCGACGTCGCCGGTGCCGGCCGCGGCCTGGCCCGGGTGTCGATGACTTTCTGCTTCGTCGACCTCACGGGCTTCACCAGGTACACCGAGGAGGAGGGAGACGAGGAGGCCCTCGACATGATCGAGCGGTTCGTCGACACGGTCGAGGCGACCTTGCCCTCAGAGGCCACCATCGTGAAGACGATCGGCGACGAGGTGATGGTCGTCTCGCCGGAGCCCGCGACGCTCACCGAGTGGGCCGTCGGCTTCCTCGCCCTCTTCCAGGAGCGCCCCCAGCCCAGAGTCGGCATTCATCACGGGGCGGCCGTGTTCAGGGACGGCGACTACTTCGGGGGTGACGTCAACCTCGCGCACCGGGTCGTCACCAGGGCACTGGGCGGCGAGGTCCTGGTCACCGAGGCCGTGGTCGAGGCGGTCAAGGGCTCCGACTTCCTGCGGTTCGACGCGATCGGAGAGGTCGTGCTCAAGGGGTTCCCCGAGGCGATCTCTCTCTATATAGCCCGGCCGGCGATGGAGTAGCGGGGCGGCGCCGGCTAGTGGCGCTTGTGCTTGTGGTGCTTGTGCTTGTGGTGCTTGGGCTTGTGGGCGCGGGCCTTCCGCGCCTTGGCCTTGGATCCCCTGTGCTTCCGGGCCTTCGCCTTGGGCCTGCTCTTGCTCTTGGCCTTGCCGAGGGTCCGGTAGCCGTACTCGCTGGAGACAGTGACGCCGGTCAGGTCGCTCTGGCTCTCGGGCGTGCCGGGGATCGCCGCGATCCCGATCTCGCGGAAGTTCGGCCTCAGCAGGTTCTCGCGGTGGGGCGGGCTGTTCATCCACGCCGTCACCAGGGCCTGCGGTGTGCTCCGCGGACCCGTGCCCCAGACGAGGTTCTCGCCAACGACCCAGCTCCGAGCTTTGTGCATGTAGCCGGTGGACTCGATCCTGTCCATGAAGGTGAGGCCCGCGGGGGAGGTGTGCTCGAAGTAGCCCTCGCTGATCATCTCGTTCGAGTGGCTCAGCGCCGCCTGGCGGAGGTCCCCGTTCGTGGCGACCGGCTGCAGGCCATACGACGCTCTCTCCTGATTGATCAGGCAGGCGATCGAGCTCTCCATCTGGGGCTCGCTCAGCCCGGTGACATCCGTGTCGATGGGCCCGCAGTCGGCCGCTGAGGCCGATGAGGCGCTGACGACCGTCCAGGCCGCCACGAGGCCGATGACGCTGAGGATCTGTCTCGTTCTCGACACATGTTCTGCATCGATTGCTCAGCGGCCGTCTGTATGAGTGGCCCGGAGAACCAATCGCGCGTCCTTTAGCCCCCTTCGAGGCGATTGGACGTTTCGACGATGTGACCAGCCCGTGCGCCCGTTCCTACAATCGGCGCCATGACAGCTGCCGGCGCGCTTTCGGGCCTCGTCTCCACCGTTCGAGCGAGCGGCCTGGTCTCGGAGGGCTCTCGCGGCGTCGTCCTCATCTCCGGGGGCGCGGACTCGGCGGCGGCCGCAGCCGGCCTGGTGGAGGCCCTCGGCGCCGGCGCGGTGATCGCTCTCCATCTCAACTTCCGGCTTCGTCCCGACTCGGACCTCGACGCCGCGACCTGCGCGGAGCTCTGCGCCAAGCTCGGCATCGAGCTGGAGGTCGAGCTGCCGGACCTGGGCGGAGGAAACGTCCAGGCGGAGGCGCGGGACGCCCGCTACGCGGCGGCCGAGCGCCTGCGGCGAGCGCGCGGGCTCGACTGGATCGCGACCGGACACACCAGGACGGACCTCGCGGAGACCATCCTCTATCGGCTCGCCACGTCTCCCGGCCGCCGCGCGCTCCTCGGATTGCGCGCGCAACGGGGTGTGGTCGTGCGGCCGATCCTCTCGCTGGGCAGGGAGGAAGTACGAGAGCTGGCAGCCGAGGCGGGGCTTCCCTTCCGCGACGACGCCACCAACGCGGAGCCCGTGTACGCCCGCAACAGGATTCGCAACGAGGTACTCCCGGTTCTCCGCGAGATCGGGCCGGAGGCGGAGGCGACCATCGCCGAGACCCAGGCCGAGCTCGCGGAGGAGGGCGAGACCCTGGAGCGGCTGGCCGCCGACGCACTGACCGAATCCGGTGCCGAGCTCGCCGGAGCGATCGGTCGAGACGCCCTCGAGGAGATGGATCCCGCGGTGCGCCGGCTGGCGCTGCGGAAGCTGGCCGAGCGGGCGGCCGGGTTCTCGGTTCCGCTCGGCCGGACGAGGGCAGAGCGGATCTGGAGGCTCGCGAACCACCCAGAGGGCGGGGTGATCGAGCTGGGTGGGGGGGTCGAGGCCCACGTCGAGCACGGCCATGTTCGTTTCGCGTCAGACAGGCCTGCGGAGCCCGCGGAGGCCACGCTGACCGTGCCGGGGGCCTGCCGCTTCGGTTCCTGGGAGGTGCGTGCGGAGCTCGCGACCGGAGTTCCGTCCGCAGAGGGGCCGGACCTCGCCGTCCTCGATCCCTCGGAGCTCGGCCGCTCGGTCACCGTTCGCGCTTGGCGGGAGGGCGACAGGATGCGGCCCCTCGGCCTGGGCGGAACGAAGTCGCTTCAGGACCTCTTCACCGACCGCAAGGTTCCCCGCTCGCTTCGACACGCGCTGCCGGTCGTCACCGCCGACGGGCGAGTCGCATGGATCGCAGGCGTGGCGGTCTCGGAGGAGTTCGCGGCCCGGCCGGGCGCGGGCGAGTCCGCGGTTCTGAGGGCCTCCCAGCTCGGTCCATAGACTGGGGGGCGAGTGGGAACCGACGACGCGATCGGCGAGGTGCTCGTCACGGAGGACGATCTGCAGCGCCGAGTTGCGGAGCTCGGCGCCGAGGTCAGCCGCGACTACGAGGGGCGTGCTCCGCTGCTCGTTGCGATCCTGAAGGGCGCCGTCCCGTTCCTCGCCGACCTGATGCGCCAGATGACGATCGACTGCGAGCTCGACTTCATGGCGGTTTCGAGCTATGGCTCATCCACCGACTCCTCGGGAGTCGTCCGGATCCTCAAGGACCTGGACGCGCCGATCGCCGACCGCGACGTCCTGATCGTCGAGGACATCATCGACTCGGGTCTCACGCTCCACTACCTGCTGCGGAACCTGCAGGCCCGCGGACCGAAGTCGATCGAAGTGTGCGCGCTGCTCACCAAGCCGGAGCGCCGGCGGGTTGACCTGCCGGTTCGCTACGTCGGATTCGAGATCCCGAACCGGTTCGCGATCGGATACGGGCTGGACCATGGCGAGAGGTTCAGGAACCTCTCTTATGTGGCAGCGCTGCGGGAAAACCCGCAGGGCAGCTAGATCAACGCTGGTACCCTCGCGATAGATCCGGGGCCGCAAATTCGGCGTACATCCCGGCCAGAGGGACACCCAACTTGAGACGTTTCTTTCGCAGCGCTGCCTTCCCGATTCTGATCGTCGTCGTGCTGGCGTTTTTCGCCCAGCGCCTGATCAGCCCGGGCTCGGGCCACCAGACGCCGGACTACAACGATTTCGTCGCCAAGGTGAACCAGGGCCAGATCGAGTCGGTCACCTGGAACACGAAGGACAACACGCTCAACGTCAAGCAGACCGACGGCACGAGCTACGACGAGGCGTATCCCGACTCGGACTCCTCACAGGCCCAGCTGCTCAACACCCTGCAGCAGAACAACGTCAAGACGGAGATCAAGGGCAAGGGCGGGTCGAGCCTCCTCTCCCTCCTCACGTACATCCTCCCCTTCCTGCTGTTCTTCGCCTTCTGGATCTTCCTGATGAACCAGATGCAGGGCGGCGGCTCGCGGGTGATGAGCTTCGGCAAGTCGCGCGCCAAGCGCATGTCCGTGGACGCGCCCAAGATCACCTTCAGGGACGTCGCCGGAGTTGACGAGGCCGTCCAGGAACTCCACGAGATCAAGGAGTTCCTGGAGAATCCGAAGAAGTTCCAGGCTCTCGGCGCCCGCATCCCGAAGGGCGTTCTGCTCTACGGCCCGCCGGGGACCGGCAAGACGCTGCTCGCCCGCGCGGTCGCAGGTGAGGCCGGGGTCCCGTTCTTCTCGATCTCGGGCTCCGACTTCGTCGAGATGTTCGTCGGGGTCGGCGCCTCCCGCGTCCGCGACCTCTTCGAGCAGGCCAAGCAGAACTCTCCCTGCATCATCTTCATGGACGAGATCGACGCCGTCGGCCGTCACCGCGGCGCCGGTATGGGCGGCGGTCACGACGAGCGCGAGCAGACCCTCAACCAGCTTCTGGTCGAGATGGACGGCTTCGAGATGAAGGACAACATCATCCTGATCGCCGCCACCAACCGCCCGGACATCCTCGACCCGGCGCTGCTGCGGCCTGGCCGCTTCGACCGCCAGGTCGTCGTCGACCGCCCGGACCGCAAGGGCCGGAAGCACATCCTCGAGGTCCACACCCGCGGCAAGCCGCTCGCCCAGAACATCGACCTCGACACGCTCGCCGGGCAGACGCCGGGCTTCACCGGCGCCGACCTCGCCAACCTGATCAACGAGGCGGCACTGCTCACCGCGCGCTCGAGCAAGCGCGAGATCACCATGCTTGAGCTCGAGGAGGGGATCATGCGGGTGATCGCCGGCCCGGAGAAGAAGAGCCGGGTGATGTCCGAGAAGGAGCGGCTCGTCACCGCCTACCACGAGCTCGGCCACGCGATCGTCGGGCACCTCTTGCCGAACTCAGACCCGGTTCACAAGGTTTCGATCATCAGCCGCGGGCAGGCTTTGGGCTACACGATCTCCCTGCCGACGGAGGACAAGTTCCTCACCACGCGAGCGGAGCTCAATGACACGATGGCGATGACGCTGGGCGGCCGCGCCGCCGAGGAGATCGTCTTCGGCGAGATCACCACCGGTGCCTCCAACGACCTCGAGAAGGTGACCGAGACCGCGAAGCAGATGGTGATGCGCTTCGGCATGTCCGAGCGCCTCGGCCCGCGGGTCTTCGGCCACGATCGGTCTCAGCCGTTCCTCGGCCGTGAGTTCTCGGCGGAGCCTGACTATTCCGACGAGGTCGCCCGCGAGATCGATGACGAGGTCCGCCGGATCGTCGAGGACGCGCACCAGACCTCGAAGGACATCCTCTCCGAGCACCGCGAGCAGCTCGACACGATCTCCAGGATCCTGCTGGAGCGCGAGACGATCGAGGCCGATGAGTTCATCGCTCTCCTCGAGGGCAAGCCCGAGGACGAGGTCTTCACCGACGAGGAGGAGGCCAAGCCCCCCGAGGCGCCGCCGGTCGAGGAGAAGGGGACCGCCCGTGAGGGCGCTCGGCCCCGACCGCGGCCACGGCCCGGGCTTGCTGGTGGTGGCGCTGCAGAGATGCGCGCCGACGATCGCTAGCCGGTAGTCCACCAACCGCTCTGGCCGCGGGTCCTGTCGCCGCAGGAACCTCCCACGGGCGCTCAGTAATCGCGCCCGTGGGCCCCTCCTACGGCGCCACCCGCGGAAGAGGCGCCGGGGATACTTCCGAATATGCGCCGCGCCGCGATAGCTCTTGTGCTCGCTGCCCTCATCGCCGGGTGTGGGGGTGGGTCTGACGCAAGTCAGGCGGACAAGGACAAGGCCGTCGCCTCCGCGAAGTTCCTTTATGCGGGGCAGGCGAAGCGTGACCTCAGCGATGGGCCGTGCCTCTCCGAGGGCCTGCCGGGGTTGTCGGACTGGGTCGTCGACATCGCCCACGATCCGCGTCAGGCGGTGGACGATCAGCCCGCCAACCAATGCCAGAGCTTCCGGGATGGGCAGACGCATCATTTCGTCGAGCTGACCCCCGACGGGCAGCTGATCCGGGCACAGTAGGACCGGCGTGGAGCGGGCGAGGATCATGGGGGTCGTCAACGTGACGCCCGACTCGTTCTCGGACGGGGGCGAGTTCCTCGATCCGGAGCGGGCGATGGCCCACGGGAGGCAACTCAGTGACGAAGGGGCGGATCTCCTGGATGTCGGCGGCGAGTCGACGCGACCGGGCGCGGCGGCAGTCCCGGCTGAGGAAGAGCTGCGCAGAATCGAGCCGGTGGTCCAGGGTCTTGCCTCGGCTGGGCTTTCGACCAGCATCGACACCTCCAAGGTCGAAGTCGCCGAGGCCGCCATCAGGGCCGGCGCGACGATGGTCAACGACGTGACTGCCTTTCGGGCGGAGCCGGAGCTGGCCGGGCTCTGCGCTCAGGGCGGCACGGAGGTCGTGCTCATGCACATGCTCGGGGATCCCCGGACGATGCAGGAGGACCCCAGCTATGACGACGTCGTCGACGACGTCAAGTCATTCCTCGCGGAGCGGATCGAGTTCGCGACCTCCGAGGGCATCGACGAGAACCGGATCTGGATCGATCCCGGGATCGGATTCGGGAAGACGGTCGAGCACAACCTCGAGCTCCACCGCCGACTCGGGGAGCTGGCGGAACTTGGCAGGCCGATCGCATTCGGTTCCTCGCGCAAGAGCTTCCTCGGCAAGCTGACGGGCGCCGGCGTCCACCAGCGGCTCGGCGGAACGATCGCGTCGAACGTGATCGCCTACGCGAACGGCGCCGGGATGCTGCGGGTCCACGACGTCGGGCCGATGCGCCAGGCTCTCACCACGGTCGAGGCCATGGTCACGAAACGAACTTCCTGATCAGCGAGTTGACCTGATCGGGGCGCTCGTAGGGCACCCAATGACCGGCGCCGGGGAGTATCTCCACCCGGAGCCGCGGGACCCATTCGCTCAGTCCCCTGGTCAGGCTGGGAAGCAGCGCCGCGTCGCTCTCTCCCCAGATCACGAGCGTCGGCACGTCCACCGTCTGAGAGGTGATCTTGCTCGCGTACTCCTCGGGGACCCCGCCGGCGGCGACCTGCTCCCCCATGCGCGCCGCCCGGTAGTAGTTGAGGCCGCCGCGGAGCGCGCCCGGCTGCGCCCAGGACTCGTGGTAGACGGCCCGCTCGGCGTCCGAGAGCTGCGCTCCCTGCCCGCCGATCCGGAGCATCAGGTCGTCCATCAGCGAGAAGTCGTTGGCCGCCAGCATCTCCTCCGGCTTGGGCGAGGGCTTCGAGAACTCCAGCATGTAGTTGACGGCGTCTCTCTGCTTGGGGCTCTCCCGGAGATCGCGGTTCCAGGTGAACGGCGGGGGGCCGTCGATGATCACCAGGCGCTCGAGCAGCTCGGGGTGTTTGAGGGCGAAGGCCCAGGAGACGATCCCGCCCCAGTCGTGTCCAACCAGGGTCACAGGGGCCAGCTCCAGCTTCTCGATCAGCTCCCGGACGTCCGCCAGCAGGTGACGCATCCGGTAGGCCTCGACGTCCTCGGGAGCGCACGACAGGTTGTAGCCGCGCATGTCGGGCGCGTAGACGGCGTGGTCGTTGCCGAGGTCGGCGAGCTGGCGCCGCCAGAGGAACCAGAACTGCGGGAAGCCGTGCAGGAAGAGGATCGGCTTGCCCTCGCCGCGCGCGACGTAGTGCATTCGGCACTGATTCAACTCAGCGAAGTGGTGGGAGACCGACGTGGCGGGCACCCCTTCCCCGAGCGTTGTCGTCTCCGGCGATGCGCTCACCGCCGAAGTCCTACACCAAACGAGTAATTTGGGGTGATGGACGAGGGAGCCGCACAGCCGTCGGTCGAGGTCGAGATCCGGGGCCTCTCCATATACACGCATCACGGTGTCACCGACGCGGAGCAGGAGGTCGGTCAGCGACTCGACTTCGATCTCACCTTCGACGTGCCGGACTGCGATGCCGTGCTCACCGACCGGATCGAGGACACGGTCGACTATTCGGAGGTCTGCGACATCGTCGCCCTGGCTGCGACGGAGAAGAGCTTCCGCACCCTCGAGCGCCTCTGCCAGGTGGTGGCGGGGAGGCTCATGGAGCGCTTCGACTGCGAGTCGGTCCGCGTGCGAGCGGCCAAGCCAGAGCCACCGATGCCGTACCAGGTGCAGGAGGCGGGGGTAGAGGTGACCCTGGAGCGATCGCTGGACCGGGAGTCCGACGACGAGGAGGGTGTCTGAGGGAGCGAATCGGCTACCTGGGCCTCGGCTCCAACGTCGGCGATCGGGAGTCGCATCTGGCCCGGGCGATCGAGGACCTGGCGGCGCGCGGCGTCGTCGTGGAGGCCACCTCGTCGCTGTACGAAACCGAGCCTGTGGGGGAGATCCTCGATCAGCCGGACTTCCTGAACGCCGCTGTCCGGGTGAGGACGGCGCTGGATCCCGAGGGGCTGCTCGACCTCTGCAAGACGATCGAGGCGGACCACGGGCGGGCGCTCGGCGGCCCGCGCCACGGGCCTCGCCCGATCGACATCGACCTGCTGCTGCTCGGCGACGCCGAGATGCGCACGGAGAGGCTGACCCTGCCGCATCCCGAGGTCACCTCCCGCCGCTTCGTGCTCGCGCCCCTGCTGGAGCTCGATCCGGACCTGCGCCTCCCGGATGGCACCGAGCTCCGGTCGGCGCTGGATGCGCTCGGCCCGGGACAGCGGGTCAGCCGGGTCGGTTCGCTCTAGCGGGGAAGCCCCTCGAGCCACTCCGCCGGAAAGACCTGCGGGGTCCTGCCCGGGAAGTCGGGAACGATGCGGGTAGCGAGTTCGCCGCAGGGGCGCGCCTCGATGAATGGCCGCAGGTCGTCGAAGCTCATCAGGAGACGCAGGCTCGGCGCCAGCTGATAGTCCGCCGCGTTCGGCTGGGGGCCGCCAATCGTGCCCTCGGCGATCCAGGCGTCGATCCGGTCGAGATCCTCGCGCAGCGAGGACAGGTCGGCTTTCACCTGCTCGTCGGTTGAGCCGTTGAAGCGGGCGGAGAGCGCCACGATCGGGCCGCCGGTCTTCACGGCCAGCCCGACCGGGATACCCAGTCGCGCTCCCTCCGAGTAGCTCGCCATCGGCGCACGGTCCCGCTTGAATGCCCACCAGCTGAATCGGCGCGGCTTCTGCTGGAAGTCATCACCCCAGGCCTCAGCCGCCTCGACCTTGATTCGCTTTTCCGGGTCAGAGGGGAGGAGAGGAGGATCGGGCTGCAGATGGTCGAGCTCTCGCGCGATCTCCTTCGATCCCTGCACGCGGCGCCCGTCGATCTTCAGCGCCGGCACAGTGACACCGGGGAACCGCTGAGCCTTCAGGACTCCCTTGGAGACGACCGGGATCAGGTCGACTCGCCTGAAGGGAATCCCCTTGCGGTCGAGCATCAGCATCGCGGAGCGCGACGGGTGGGAGCCGGGAATCACGTAGAGCTTTGCTTCCCCCATTGCGGCCCATCCTATGGGGGTCGTGATAATCCCGCGCATGCTGCTCGCGGTCGACGTCGGCAACACCCAGACCCACATCGGGGCATTCGACGGGCACAACCTGAGACGCGACTGGCGCCTGGGCACGGTCCCGAGCGCAACGGCCGACGAGCTCGCCGCGACGATCTCCCACCTGCTGGCGTTGGACGGCTTGAGCTTCGACTCGCTGGACGGAGCGATCGTCTCCACCGTGGTCCCCCAGCTCGGCCCCGAATATGAAGCCCTCAGCGAACGGCATATGGGCAAGCCGTGCCTCCTCGTCGGTCCCACCCTGAAGACCGGCATGCCGATCCTGGTCGACAACCCTCACGAGCTGGGCGCCGACCGGCTGGTCAACGCGGTCGCCGCCCACGCGAAGGTCAATGGGGCCTGCGTAGCGGTGGACTTCGGGACCTCCACGAACTTCGATGTGGTCTCCGGGGCCGGCGAATACCTCGGCGGAGTGATCGGTCCGGGCGTCGAGATCTCCATGGAGGCCCTCACGTCCCGCACCGCCAAGCTTCCGCGGATCGACCTCACCGCCCCGGAGGGACCGATCGGCAAGCACACACAGGCAGCCATCCAGTCGGGGTTCGCGTACGGCTTCGCCGGCCTGGTCGACGGGATCGACCGCCGGCTGGCCGACGCTCTGGGCGAGGAGGCGACCTTCATCGCGACCGGGGGCCTCGCCGCCACGATCGCACCGCACTGCGAGACCATCGACGAGGTCGATCCGCTGCTCACGCTGAGCGGCCTGCGGCTGATCTACGAGCGCAACGCCTAGCCGCCACTCGTGGCCGCGATCTGATGGCGAAGCCGGTGCGGCATACCCTTCACGAGATGCAACCGCCCCTCACAGCCCCGTTTCGCATCGGCGACGTCGAGATCGCCAACCGGGTCCTGCTCGCGCCCCTGGCCGGGATCGGGAACTGGTTCGTGCGGCTGCAGGCCCGCCGCCACGGAGCCGGCCTCGCCGTCTCCGAGATGGTCTCGAGCTTCGGGCTCCACTACCGCAACGAGCGCACGCTCGAGGAGCTTCTGCGGCTCCATCCGGACGAGCATCCGGTTTCGGTTCAGCTCTTCGGCCAGGACCCGGAGGTGATGCGCTCGGCGGCGGGGATCGTCGCCGAGGCGGGCGCCGACCTGATCGACCTCAACATGGGCTGCCCGGTCCGCAAGGTCTGCAAGACCGGCGCGGGGGCGGCCCTGCTCGCGGATCCGGATCTCGCGATTCTCATCGCCTCCGCTGCCCGGGCGGGCAGCGGAGTACCGGTGACGGTAAAGCTTCGCTCCGGGCTGGCTCCGGGCGGCCGCGAGGGGTTCGACCTGGCCCTGCGGCTTGCGGAGCAGGCCGGTGTCGCCGCCATCGGGTTCCACCCACGGTCGGCCGCAACCCAGCACAAGGGCGATCCCGACTACACGCTGGCCCGGGAGCTCGTCGACCGAATCGACGTCCCGGTGGTCATCTCGGGTGGCCTCGACAGCGCGGATGCCGCTCGCGACGCCTACGAGGCCTCAGGGGCCGATGCGGTGATGATCGCCCGCGGCGCGCTCGGCAATCCCTGGATCTTCGAGGAGCTGACGGGTGACCGCACGGCCGCGCCGGAGCGCGAGCAGGTGGTCGCGGAGCTGCTCTGGATAATGGACCGGGCCGAGGAGCACCTCGGCCCCGACCGGGCCGCTCGGTACCTCCGCAAGTTCTATCCCTGGTACCTGGAGCGACTCGATGCCGACAGGTCGACCACTGCGGCTTTCCAGGAGAGCGACGAACTGGAGATTGCCCGCCGCCTGGTCGAGGAGCTGGAGCCGCTGGTGCCGGTGGGGACCTGAGAAGCAAATGGCGCTGACCTCGCGGGTGATCGCCTGGCGGGATCGTGGCTGGACCACGGAGCTTTGTGGCCACGGCATTCACGTATTCGGACGCGACGGCCGCGACCCCGTACCACTTTTCCTGCACGGCTTCCCGTCCTCCACGTATGACTGGCGCCTGCTCCTCGAGCGGGAGACCGAGCAGGCCGTGCTCGCCTTCGACTGCCTCGGTTTCGGGCTGTCGGACAAGCCCGCCGATCACGACTACACGCTCGCCGAGCAGGCGGACATCGCGGAGGCGCTGGTCAAGCGGCATGGAGACGGAAGGCCCGTCTTCCTGGTCGCCCACGACATGGGGACGTCAGTCGCGAACGAGCTGATGGCGCGCGACATCGAAGGCAGGTTGGAAATGGAAGTCACCGGCGCCCTCCTGCTCAACGGATCCATGATCCAGGGCGCCGCGAGCCCCACGCTTGGCCAGCGGATCCTGAGGAGCCCTCTCGGTCCGCTGATGTCGCGACTCTCGAGCGAGCGCTTCTTCCGCCAGCAGTTCAGCTCGATCTTCTCCCCGGGCCACCCGCTGACCGACGAGGAGGCCGAGGATCAGTGGGCGCTGATCTGCGCCGGCGGCGGCCGCACCCTCAACCACAAGACGATCGCCTACATGGGGGAGCGCTTCAAGCATGCAGACCGCTGGCATGGAGCGATCCGCGACTGGCCGAAGCCCGTATCCCTTGCATGGGGAATGCTCGACCCCGTCGCCACCGAGGCGGTCTTGAACGCGGTCCTGGAGCTGCGACCGCAGGCGCCGGTTACCCGCTTCGAGGATCTGGGCCATTACCCGCAGATCGAGGATCCGGCGCGCGTCGCGGAAGTGCTGCAAGGCGTCATGGACGCCTGAGCGAGGCCCTCGACCACCTCTCAGGCCGCCGCTATACTGTCGCGCTTCGCCCGGGCCCTCGTGATTTCGATCACGTCGGTGCGGGCTCATTTTTCGCCTCATAGCAGGGTTTTTGTGCGGCGAACAAACCACTAGAGAAGGAAGCGTGAGAGTTGGCGCGCGAGACATTGATCACCCCGGAGGGACTCGAGAAGCTCAAGGAGGAGCTCGAGTACCTGGAGAACGCCAAGCGCCGCGAGGTTGCGGACCGCATCAAGCAGGCGCGGGAGTTCGGGGACATCGCTGAAAACTCCGAGTACGACGACGCCAAGAACGAGCAGGCCATGCTGGAGCAGCGGATCGCATCGCTCCAGGACAGGCTGCGAAGGGCCGCCGTCATCGACAACAAGCAGCTCGACACCGAGACCGTCGGGGTCGGCGCTGTCGTCCACGTCAAGGACCAGAAGTCGGGGAAGTCGCAGAAGTTCCAGATCGTCGGCTCCGCCGAGGCCGATCCGACCGAGCACAAGCTCTCGAACGAGTCGCCGATCGGCAAGGCGCTGGTCGGGAGCAAGCGGAACGAGGTCGTCACGGTGGAGACGCCCCGCGGCCCGAAGAAGAAGCTCAAGGTCACGAAGATCGAGGCGGCGTAGGGGCTGCCAGGCCGCTCCACCTTGGAGCGGAGGGCGAAGCCCGTAGCGACTTGTGTGGGGCGGCCGCCTGCAGCCCCGACTGATGGCGAAGCCGTAGCGCGAATAGGCTGGGGTCGATGTCAGAGGATCCAGGGTCATCCGACCTAATCGCCGATCGGCGGGCGAAGCTGGAGCGCCTCCGCGAGGCGGGGATCGAGCCGTTCCCGCACGGCTTCGCCGATCGCACCGAGATCGCCGCGGTGCGCGAGTCCCATCGGTCGATCGAGGCGGGTGACGAGACCAGCGACCGCTACCGGGTCGCAGGCCGGCTGACCGCCAGGCGCGGACACGGCAAGGCGTCCTTCCTTGACCTGAAGGACGGCACCGGCGAGATCCAGGTCCAGGCGAGGGTCGACGAGCTGGGAGAGGCCTACGAGGGGCTGCTCTCGCTGGACATCGGGGACATCGTCGGCATCGAGGGAACGGTCTTCGCCTCCAAGCGGGGCGAGCTCTCGATCAGGGCCGATGCCTGGGAGCTGCTCTCGAAGAGCCTGCGGCCTCCGCCCGAGAAGTTCCACGGGCTGGAGGACGTAGAGACGCGCTACCGCCGGCGAGAGCTTGACCTGATGGCGAACGAGGAGACTCGCGAGCTCTTCCTGAAGAGGGCGCGCACGATCGCCGAGGTCCGGCGCTGGTTCGACGGCCGAGGCTTCGTCGAGGTGGAGACCCCGGTGCTCCAGCCCCTATATGGAGGGGCGCTCGCCCGGCCGTTCACCACGCACCACAACGCTCTCGACCGCGACCTCTATCTGAGGATCGCCACCGAGCTCTACCTGAAGCGCCTGGTGGTTGGGGGCATCGACAGGGTCTATGAGCTCGGCAAGGACTTCCGCAACGAGGGGATCTCGCACAAGCACAACCCCGAGTTCACGATGCTCGAGTGGTACGAGGCATACGCCGACTACAACGACACGGCCACCGAGCTGGAGGGGCTGGTCTCGGCGGTTGCGCAGGCGGTCCTGGGGACGACCACGGTCGAGCGTGAGGGGGAGACCATCGATCTGTTGCCCCAATGGCGCCGTCTCACCCTTCGCGATGCGATCAAGGAGGAGACCGGGATCGACGTCATGGAGCACCCCTCACGCGAACAGCTGGCGGAGGCGATGGGGACCAAGCCCGACCCCGAGGAGGGATGGGGGAAGCTGGTCGACGGACTGCTCTCCAAGCAGGTGGAGCCGAAGCTGATCCAGCCGACCTTCATCGTCGACTACCCGGTTGAGCTCTCGCCCTTCGCCAAGCGGCACCGCAGCGACGAAGGCCTCGTCGAGCGCTGGGAGGCATTCGTCGGAGGCATCGAGATCTCCAACTCCTTCACGGAGCTGAACGACCCGGACGAGCAGCGGCGCCGCTTCGACGCGCAGGCCCAGGAGACGGCCAGGGGCGATGAGGAGACGCAGCCCTACGACGAGACGTTCGTCGAGGCGCTGGAGCAGGGGATGCCGCCCACCGGCGGCGCCGGCCTCGGGATCGACAGGCTCGTGATGATCCTGACCGGGGCGAAGACCCTGCGCGAGGTGGTTCTCTTCCCGGCGATGCGGAACTAGCTCTTGGACGAGCCCTTGGCGCTCGACTCGGGCTCCTCGGCCTCGTCGGATTCCTCGTCCTCCTCGGAATCCTCGTCCTCGTCCTCTTCCGCAGAGTCCTCTTCTTCCTCATCAGGATCCTCGTCCTCATCCGCCGAATCCTCCGCCTCGTCCCCGGAGTCCTCCTCGGGGTCCGCGGTCTCCGACGCGACTGTGGCGGCCTCCCCGTCGTCCTCGGACGCCGACAACCGCCGAATCAGGAGATAGGCGCCGATGAAGGGCAGCGAGATGAGTGCGAGCGCGGCGAGCATCGCGGGCCACGCGATCACCACTCCCAGGCCGGCCCGGACTCCGTGGTCGCTGGTCACGTAGACCGACCAGCCGATCCAGGCCAGCAGCAGCACCGCCCCTCCGGCGATCCCGATCAGCAGGCGAGGGCTGGAGCGAGCGCGACCGACGAAGCCGTCATCACCGTTCGCCGCTCGCAGCCGGTCGAGTGCTCCCACCGGCGGCAAGGTACCGATCCAGGTCGACAGGCGCGGAAGCGTCCGGCGCTGCCGGAACGAACCTTTCCTTTCCGCACCTTGCAGGGAGTTCTGTTGCCGTGCCTGGGTGCTGCCTGGCCGGGCAAACCCCCTGGCTATACTTTGGCTTCGCCGTCCCCGACAGAACCGGAGGTCAAATCAAGGAATCGGCAGCCAGGAGCCGATGAGGATTGGGCCCCCGGGGAGTCCGCGTTCCCTGAACCGTCGTAGTACTTAACCCAGAGCCAACCCGACGACCGCAACTAGACACAACCGGAGCGATTGATAGACCAGAGAGAGACGGAATGTTCGAGCGATTCACAGAGAGAGCCCGCCAGGTAGTCGTCCTCGCCCAGGAGGAGGCGCGGACTCTCAAGCACAACTACATCGGCACTGAGCACATCCTGCTCGGGCTCCTCCGCGAGGAGGAGGGCCTGGCAGCCCGCGTGCTCGAGTCCCTCGACATCACGGTCGAGCGCGTCCGCTCGCAGGTCGTCCGGATCGTCGGCTCCGGCGAGGAGGTCACCGCCGGTCAGATCCCCTTCACGCCGCGCGCCAAGAAGGTCCTCGAGCTCGCCCTCCGTGAGGCGCTGAGCCTGGGCCACAACTACATCGGCACCGAGCACATCCTGCTCGGCCTGGTCCGCGAGAACGAGGGCGTCGCGGCGCGCATCCTGCTCGACTTCGACGCCGATTCGGAGAAGATCCGCAACGAGGTCATCCGGATGCTCTCCGGCCCCGGCGGCCGCCGCCAGGGCGCGGGCGCCGGTGGCGGCGAGGGCAAGAAGTCCTCGAAGCTGCTCGACCAGTTCGGGCGCAACCTCACCAAGCTCGCCGCCGAGGGCAAGCTCGACCCCGTCATCGGCCGCGAGATCGAGATCGAGCGGATCATGCAGATCCTCTCCCGCCGCACCAAGAACAACCCGGTGCTGCTGGGTGAGCCGGGCGTCGGCAAGACCGCCGTCGTCGAGGGCCTGGCTGCGCGGATCACGAACGGCGAGGTCCCCGAGCTGCTCAAGAACAAGCAGATCTACACCCTTGACCTGGCCGCCCTGGTCGCAGGCTCCAAGTACCGCGGCGAGTTCGAGGAGCGCCTCAAGAAGGTGATGAAGGAGATCACCCAGCGCGGCGACATCATCCTCTTCATCGACGAGCTGCACAACCTGGTCGGCGCCGGCGCCGCCGAGGGCGCGATCGACGCGGCTTCGATCCTGAAGCCGGCTCTCGCCCGTGGCGAGCTGCAGACCATCGGCGCCACCACGCTCGACGAGTACCGCAAGTACCTGGAGCGCGACTCCGCGCTGGAGCGACGCTTCCAGCAGATCAAGGTCGAGCAGCCCTCGACCGAGGAGACGGTGAAGATCCTCGAGGGGCTGCGCGAGCGCTATGAGCAGCACCATCGCGTCAAGATCACCGACGAGGCCCTCGAGGCCGCCGCAGAGCTCGCCGACCGCTACATCTCGGACCGCTTCCTCCCCGACAAGGCCATCGATCTGGTCGACGAGGCCGCCTCGCGGATGCGCATCAAGTCGATGACGCAGCCGCCGGTGTACCGCGACCTCGAGGAGGAGATCGAGACGACGCGGCGCGAGAAGGAGGCCTCGATCGACGCGCAGGAGTTCGAGAAGGCCGCCAACCTGCGCGACCAGGAGCGCCGCCTGACCAACAAGAAGAAGGAGCTCGAGCACGAGTGGACCTCGGGCGAGGGTGGCGAGCGCCCGGAGGTCGGCGAGGAGGAGATCGCCGACATCGTCGCGATGTGGACCGGCATTCCCGTCTTCAAGCTCACCGAGGCCGAGTCGAAGAAGCTCGTCCGCATGGAGGACGAGCTGCACAAGCGCGTCATCGGCCAGGAGCCGGCGATCACCGCCGTCTCCAAGGCGATCCGCCGCTCGCGCGCCGGGATCAAGGATCCGAAGCGCCCGGCCGGCTCGTTCATCTTCCTGGGCCCCTCGGGCGTCGGCAAGACCGAGCTCGCCCGCACGCTCGCCGAGTTCCTGTTCGGCGACGAGGAGGCGATGGTCAGGATCGACATGTCCGAGTACATGGAGAAGCACGCCGTCTCGCGGCTGGTCGGCTCGCCCCCGGGCTACATCGGCTACGACGAGGGCGGACAGCTCACCGAGGCCGTGCGTCGTAAGCCCTACTCGGTGCTCCTGCTCGACGAGATCGAAAAGGCCCACCCCGACGTCTTCAACATCCTCCTGCAGATCCTCGAGGACGGCAGGCTCACCGACGCCCAGGGGCGGACGGTCGACTTCCGCAACTCGATCGTGATCATGACCTCGAACATCGGGGCGCAGGACATCGCCCGCAACACCCCGCTCGGGTTCGCCGTCTCCGACGAGACCGGCATCACCTACGAGGACATGAAGTCGCGGATCATGGGCGACCTGAAGAAGGTCTTCCGGCCCGAGTTCCTGAACCGGATCGACGAGGTGATCGTCTTCCACAAGCTGGCCAAGGAGGAGATCCTCGAGATCGTCGACCTCATGGTCGAGCGCGTCCGGACGCAGGTCGCGGAGCACGAGCTCCAGCTCGACCTCTCCAAGGACGCCAAGGAGCTGCTCGTCGACAAGGGCTGGGATCCGGCCATGGGCGCGCGCCCGCTGCGCCGGGCCATCCAGCGCTACGTCGAGGATCCGCTCGCCGACGAGGTGCTGAAGGCGGGCCAGATGACCCCCGGCTCGACAGTCCAGGTGGATCGCGACCCGAAGGGCGACGAGGAAGACCATCCGCTGAAGTTGAAGATCGTCAAGCCCCGGAAGCGGCCGGCCAAGAAGGCCGAGCCCGAGAAGGTCGGGGTCGGCGCCAAGAAGGACGGCGACGACGCGGACGACGGCGGCGATCCTGAATCCTCGGGCGACGAAGCCTCCAAGTAACACGGCGATAGGGACCTGGAGCGGGGGCAGATTCCTCCACTTCGGGGAGTCGATCGAGTCAGAACGGCTCGAGTCCCTGGTGCGGCCGGGCAATGGCATCGACACCGTCCTGACCGCGGACGTCTACGGCACGGGGGAGGCGGACTCCCTGCTCGGGCGCGCGCTCGATGGTGTTGCCCGCGACGAGTACTGCCTGGTCGGGGCGGTGGGCCACGACTTCTACGAGGGCGAGCGCGACGGGCCGAAGGGCTTCCCGCGGTTCACCGATCCGTCCCTGCGGGCCCCCGACCAGTACGCGGGCTATCTGCGAATGGCCGCCGAGCGCAGCCTCGAGCGGCTGGGGCAGCAGCGCTTCGACCTGCTGCTCCTGCACAACCCCGATCGCACGGGCTACGAGAGCGAGGTTGTCTGGGGGGGAATGTCGGCGCTTCGCGAGGCCGGTCTGGCGGACGCGATCGGCGTCGCTCCCGGGCCGGCCAATGGGTTCACCCTCGACGTCGTCCGCTGCTTCGAGCGCTTCGGCGACACGATCGACTGGGCGATGATCATCCTCAATCCGTTCGAGCCCTGGCCGGGCGAGCTCTGTCTCGAGGCGGCCGCTCGTCACGACGTCCGCGTGATCACGCGGGTGGTCGACTACGGCGGGGTCTTCTGGGACGACGTCACCCCCGAGACGAAGCTCCCGCAGGGAGACCATCGCTCGTTCCGGCCCGAGGGGTGGATCGCAGAGGGCCGCGCGAAGCTCGATCGCCTGCGGCCCATCGCCGAGCAGGCCGGCCTCACCCCGATGCAGCTCGCGAGCCAGTGGAATCTGGCCCACGAGGCGGTCGAATGCGTCGTCCCGACGCTGATCCAGGAGGCGGGTGAGGGCGCCCGGCCGATCGAGGAGAAGCGCGCCGAGCTGGTTGCCCTGCCGGACGAGCAGCGCCTGAGCGCCGACCAGGTCGACGAGATCCGCTCGATCGGGGACAACGCCGGCTGCATGGCTCTGAAAGGCGCGACACCGGACCACACGGGAGAGGAGCGACCCGACCGCTGGCCGGTCAGCCCCGAGCTGGCGCACGTCGCGGGCCGGTGGGGGATCGACCCCGAGCGGGATTTGCGGTACCTGGCCGCGGAACCCGCCCGCTAACCTCACTTGAGGCGCTCGCGCGCCTGGGATCGATCGCCTAAATGACTGCTGTGCTGACAGCGATCAGGAGAGTTCTCATTGGCACGGGTTCGACTGCCTTCACGCTCGTCGGAGCCCTGCTGATCGGCTTCGGCGTGCCCCTGTTCTGGATCTTCGTCGCGTCCAAGTTCTACGGGAAGACCGGTGCGGTGAACGGACCCGTCGCCGCCTTCATCGGCACCGGCATCCTCGTCTCCTACTACGGGCTCCTGCTGATCGCCTCCTGGATCCGAGCGCGGCTGCTGAAGCGCGAGATCGGCCGCGCGAGGGGTCCGCGAGACCCATGGAACCGCAGCATGCGCGACACCCCGTACAAGCCGGGCCACGAGCGCAGCGACCCGGTGGAGCGTCTGTTCGTCGCAACCGCGATCGTCTCGATGATTGCCTTCCTCGTCTGGTTCGCCTTCTTCGCCGGGGCCCCGTTCCCGAACAGCCCGGGTTAGCTACGCGAGGGCTCAGCGCGTCGGCTCGAGCTGGGGCTCGGGCTCGGGGGTGCCGGCCGGGCGGACCGGGCCCTGCTGCTGTCCGCGCGAGCGCTTCGAGTCATAGAGGGCGTTGTCGGCCCTCGCCAGGCAGGCGCTCAGGTCCTCGCCCTTTCGTCGCTTGATCACTCCGGCGCTCCACTGGGCCGGCGAGACGAAGAGCAGCAGGTCGAAGAGTCGCCTGGCCTCCTCGTCCCCGGAACCCACCAGGATCACCAGGAACTCATCGCCACCGAGACGCGCGAAGATGTCGCCAGGCTGGAGCTCCGCGCTCCACGTCCGGGTCATCTGGACCAGCAGGCGGTCGCCTGCGGCGTGCCCGTCGCGGTCGTTCACCCGCTTGAAGTCGTCGAGGTCGATGAGCCCGACCGTGAGCGGGATCCCCGTTCGATCCGCGAGGGCGAAGGCGCGTTCCGCGGCGGGCGCCAGGCCCTTGCGGTTGAGCAGCCCGGTCAGGGAATCGGTGTGCGCCTCATGACGGAGGCGCGAGCTCTGCCGGCCGATCGTCTCGGTCGCCACCACGATCGAGGCGGTCATGAAGATCCAGGCGTCCGCAGGCACGTGATGAGGGTTGGCGACGAGCGCGCCCAGGAACGCGATCGCGATCAATGCCGTGTGCGCGCGTGCGGCGGCGCGCGAGAAGAAGAAGGCGGCATAGACGCCCATCCACATGTAGTCGCACGCCGTGACGACCATGCCCACGCCGGTGGCCGACCGGGCGATCAGCACGGTTATCAGCGCCGTTCCGCCGATCACCGCGAAGTGGAGGAACCAGCGCGGGACCCGGCTCGCGAGCCACCAGAGGGCGAGCGAGGCGCAGAGCGCGACGGCGCCGGCGATCCGGAGCAGCTCAACGGGCGCGGCCGGGCTCGCCGGAAACGCGGCCGCGAAGAAACCGCTCAGTCCTCCGGCGAGCGCAATCAGCGCGAGCGAACGCACGGCGGGCGGCATTCCGTCGCGATTCCAGAGGGCATCGAACCTTCCCCTCGAGGTCATGCTTGATTGATCGGCGTTCAGAGCTCAGTTCTTGACTCCTGCGGCGCGGATTCCTTCTTTTGTTTGGCCGAGCCACTCTCGTGCCAAATTGCGCAGGAGGCGTCATCACCCACCCGTAGCCTGAGCAAATGGCAGCGAAGGGTTCCCAATACCGCTGCTCGGAGTGCGGGCACGCCGCCCTCACCTGGACCGGGCAGTGCCCCGGTTGCGGCGCCTGGAACACCCTCGAGCAGGCCGGCCCGCCGCCCGCTCGCTCGAGTCGCGGCGGCCGGGCCAGGCGCGCCAGCGCTCCCACGCCTGTTCCGCTCCGCGAGGTGCAGTCCGAACGGTCGTCGCGGCTCGGCACCGGGATCGCGGAGCTCGACCGCGTGCTGGGTGGCGGGCTGGTTCCGGGCTCGCTTGTCCTGCTCGGCGGGGCGCCCGGGATCGGCAAGAGCACCCTGGCCGGGATGGCATTGGCCAACATCGCGGGCGCCGGCGGCGAGGTCCTCTATGTATCCGGCGAGGAGTCCCCTGCTCAGGTCAAGCGGCGCGCGGAGCGGCTGGGGGAGGACGCCCTGTCGGTGCCGATGCTCGCCGAGCCGTCGCTCGAGTCCGTGCTCGCGGCCCTCGAGGCCGAGCGCCCGGCGGTGTGCGTGATCGACTCGGTGCAGACGCTGGCTGTCCCCGATGCCGCGCCCGGCAGCGTTGGCGCGATTCGCGAAGCCACCTCGGCACTGTTGGAGACGGCGAAGCGCCTCGACGTCACCCTCATCCTGATCGGCCATGTCACCAAGGAGGGGTCGCTCGCCGGGCCGCGGGCGCTGGAGCACCTGGTGGACTGCGTGCTGCATTTCGAGGGCGAGCGCGAGCGGACTTTCCGCACCCTGCGCGCGCTCAAGAACCGCTTCGGCGCGACCAGCGAGGTCGGCGTCTTCGAGATGCGGCAGGGTGGCCTCGTCGAGGTTCTCGACCCGTCCGCCCGCTTCGTCGGCGAGGCGCGGCCGGCCCCCGGGTCGGTCGTCCTCTGCGCGATGGAGGGCACCCGCCCGCTCCTGGTGGAGGTCCAGGCCCTGGTCGCGCCGACCGAGATCGTCCCGCCCCGCCGTACGGCAACCGGCGTCGATCGCAACCGGCTGGCGCTGGTCCTCGCGGTTCTCACCCGCCACGCAGGCCTCTCGATCGGCGCGGCCGATGTCTTCGTCAACGTCGCCGGGGGCGTCCGGATCGACGAGCCGGGCGCCGACCTGGCGATCGCGATGGCAGTCGCGTCGGCCCACTCGGGCCGGGCTCTCGAGACGGACGGCAAGCCGCTGGCCTGCTTCGGAGAGATCGGCCTGACCGGAGAGATCCGCTACGTAGCCCACGCGGACCGCCGCGTGGCGGAAGCCCGCAAATTCGGGCTGGGCAAGGTGCTGGGCCCGCCAGCCGGCGACCAGGCAATCCAGGGCCTGTCGGCCGTCAGCTCACTGAAAGCGGCGCTGTCCGGCGGTCGACGTACGGATTTGAAGCGGGTGGCGTAAGGGATTCTCGGGCGGGTGGCCCGGAATTTGATCCGCGGTGAGATGCCTCGATCCGCGGTCAAATTCCGGGACAGGACCCGCCCGCCGAGCCGATCGTCCTACGGCTCTTGACAACCGTTAATCCGATCACTCCACACGGATTTCCCCGCAAAGCAAGCTCCTTTGCTTTCTGCTTCCATCACTCCCGATGGCGTCTTCGCTTCCCGGCGACGATCTACAGGAGTTGGAGGCGCGACAGGATCCGCGACTTCTCCGGGCCCTCGACATCGTCGCCCCCGGCACTGCCCTGCGAGAGGGCATCGACAACATCGTCCACTCGCGCACGGGTGGCCTGATCGTCATCGGAGACCCAGAGGAGGTCTCCTTTCTCTTTTCAGGGGGCATCAACCTCGACATCGACTACACCCCGGCGCTGCTCTACCAGGTGGCGAAGATGGACGGGGCGATCGTCCTCAACGAGCAGGCGACGAAGATCGTCTGCGCCAACGTCCAGCTGATGCCGGACCCGACGATCCTCTCGTCGGAGACCGGTACCCGCCACCGCACGGCCGAGCGCGTCTCGAAGCAGACCGACGCTCTAGTGGTGGCGATCTCCGAGCGACGGGACGTCGTCTCGCTCTACCTGGGCGGGATGAAGTACATCCTCCAGGACATCCCCGCAGTTCTGGCCAAGGCCAACCAGGGACTGGCCACACTCGACAAGTACCGCGCCCGGCTCGACTCGGTCTCCACCAGGCTGACCCAGCTCGAGTTCGAGGGGGGCTCGGTCCTCTACGACGTGCTCTCCGTGCTCCAGCGCGCCGAGCTGGTGACGCGGATGGCGGTGGAGGTCGAGCGCTACATCGTCGAGCTCGGCACCGAGGGCCGGCTGATCGAGATGCAGCTCGAGGAGACGATGGTCGGGGTCGCCGCCGACAAGGCGGCGCTGATCCGCGACTACTCCGTCGAGGACACCGAGGAGAACCTCTCCACGACCCTGGCGTCGATCGCGCGCATGCCGCACCAGGACCTGCTCGACTTCGGCCGCCTCGCGGAGCTGCTCGGGTACGACCGCAAGGTGTCCACCCTCGACTTCCCCGTCTCGCCCCGCGGCTATCGTGTCCTCGGTCGCATTCCGCGCCTGCCGAAGCTGGTGGTGCAGCGGATCATCCAGGAGTTCGGCGGCCTGGAGGAGGTCCTCGCCGCCAGCGACGACGACCTCGAGGCCGTGGAGGGCGTCGGCACCGGGCGAGCCAAGGACATCCGCGAGGGGCTGCGCAGACTTCAAGAGGTCGACCCGGTCGACCGCTACTTACAGAGTTGACGGCGCCGTCAGGCCGTCTCGACGAAAGGAGCAAGCCATTCCAGAGCTAACAGAGGAGGTTGTAGACGAGGCGTCGGTTGCCGACCTCGAACTCGAAGCGCCAGTGAATATTCACTTTGAGGTCGGAGACAACGTCGTCTACCCGCATCATGGAGCAGGCGTGGTTCTGAAGAAGGAATCGAAGGACATGATGGGCGAGAAGCGGGACTACCTGACCATCAACATCCTCCACAACAACATGACCGTGATGGTTCCCTGCGAGAACGCCGGCCGCGCCGGCCTGAGGCGCGTGATCGACGAGGAGCAGGTCAAGAAGGTGATCGGCGTCCTCACCGACGATGTCTCCGAGATGCCGAAGAATTGGAACCGCCGGTTCAAGCACAACCGAGAGAAGATCAAGACGGGGGACGTCTACGAGCTCGCCGAGGTGGTTCGGAACCTCGCCATCCGCGAATGGGAGAAGGGGCTCTCCACCGGCGAGAAGCAGATGTACACCCGCGCCAAGAAGATCCTCGCGTCGGAGTTCATGTATGCGCTGGATAAGGACGAGGACGGCGCGGAGTCCTACCTGGACGAGCTGCTGGAGGAGCGCTTCGGCGCCGCAAAGGCGACCGCCTAACCAGGCGCGTCCTTCCGCATCGGCCGTGATCGCGGCCGCCGGCTCCGGGCAGCGACTCGGAGCCGGTGGCCCGAAGGCCTTCGTGGAGGTGGCCGGGCGGCCGCTGCTCAGCTGGTCGCTCGACGCCTTCGGTGCCGCGACCACGATCGCCGAGATCGTGGTCGCCGCGCCACCCGGACGGCAGGACCCGGTCGCCGAGCTGGGCGTCGTCGCCGTGGCCGGCGGCGAGCACCGCTCGGAGTCGGTCGCCAATGCGCTGGCGCTCTGCTCAGGAGAATTCGTCGTCGTCCACGACGCCGCCCGGCCGCTGGTCACTCCCGGACTGATCGACGCCATCGTGGAGGAGCTCGCAGCGGACAATGACGCGGCGGGTGTGATCGCGGCGACCCGGGTGACCGACACGATCAAGCAGGTCGGCGATGCGGGCCAGGTCGAGCGCACGCTCGACCGCTCCGGTCTCTGGGCGGTCCAGACCCCTCAGGCTTTTCGTGCGGACGCACTCCGCGAGGCCCTGGCCGATCCGGACTCCCTGCACGCGGCCAGCGACGACGCGATGCTGGTCGAGCGCCGGGGTGGCCGGGTCGTGGTCCACTCGACCTCTCCGGGCAACATCAAGGTGACCACGCCGTTCGACCTGCGTGCGGCCGAGCTTCTGCTGCGCGAGCGAGCCTAGGTCGTTGAACGCCCGGGCGGATGAGAAGCGCGCAGCCGGGCGTGCGGCGCTCACCGTTGCAGCGCTGGGGGTGGTCTTCGGCGACATCGGGACGAGCCCGATCTACACGATCCAGACTGCGTTCAGCCCGAGCGACCCACACCCGATCCAGGCCACTACCGACCATGTCTACGGGATGGCGTCGCTGATCTTCTGGGCCGTGACGATCATCGTCACGGTCAAGTACGTCGGGCTTGTCATGAGTGCCGACAATGACGGCGAGGGCGGGATGATGGCGCTGATCTCGCAGGTCCGGCAGCTCGGCGATCACGTCAAGGGCAGGACCAAGTTCATGCTGGCGGGCCTCGGGGTGTTCGGCGCCGCCCTCTTCTTCGGGGACAGCATGATCACCCCCGCGATCTCGGTCCTCTCCGCGGTCGAGGGGACCAAGACCATCTCGTCTTCGATGGACAGCCTCGTGATCCCGATCACGTTGACGATCATCGTCGCCCTCTTCCTCGTGCAGAGGCTGGGAAGCGGGGCCGTCGGCAAGATGTTCGGCCCGATCATGCTCGTCTGGTTCGCCACCATCGGGGTCCTGGGCGTCCGCGGTATCACCATGCACCCTGAGGTGCTCCAGGCGCTCTCCCCGAGCTTCGCCTTCGACCTTCTCTTCCACAACGGCTCGACTGGCTTCTTCGTCCTCACCTCGGTGGTTCTGGCCTTCACCGGCGTCGAGGCGCTGTACGCGGACATGGGCCACTTCGGCCGTCCCGCGATCACGCAGGGGTGGCTGCTGCTCGTCTTCCCTGCCTGCATCCTGAGCTACCTCGGCCAGGGCGGCCTGATCCTCGACGACCCGAGCGCGATAGGTGCGCCCTTCTTCAAGCTGATGCCCCACGGCGGCCTGATCCCGCTGGTGATCCTGGCGACGATGGCCACCGTGATCGCCTCGCAGGCGGTGATCTCGGGCGCCTTCTCGATCGCGCACCAGGCGGCGCAGCTGGGCTACCTGCCTCGCCTGCGGGTGGTCCACACCTCCACGCGCGCCTACGGACAGGTGTATGTGCCGATCATCAACCGGCTGCTCCTCGTCGCCGTCCTGGCGCTGGTTCTCGGCTTCCAGTCATCTGCCAAGCTGGCCTTCGCCTACGGGACAGCGGTGACGGGCACGATTCTGGTGACCACGGTGCTGTTCTTCTTCATCGTGCGGCATCGCTGGCGACGTCCGCTCTGGCTGACGCTGCTCGGCGCCGCATTCTTCCTGACGATCGAGCTTGCCTTCTTCGCCTCCAACCTCACCAAGATCGACCACGGTGCATGGCTGACCCTCGCGATCGGCGGCGTTCTCTTCATCGTGATGGCCACCTGGTACCGAGGGCGTCAGCTGGTCACCGCCGAGCGCTTCCGTGTGGAGGGGCCGCTGCGGGACTTCGTCAAGGAGATCCGTGGCCGAGAACCGCCGGTCGCGCGCGTTCCCGGCACAGGGGTGTTCCTGAACCGCGGCAAGGAAACGGCGCCGCTCTCGATGCGGGCCTGCGTCGACCACCTCCATTCCCTGCCGGAGAACGCGATCATCCTCTCGCTGGAGACCCTGCCGGTGCCCCGGGTCAAACCGAGCGAGCGTCTCGAGGTGGACGAGCTCGGATACAAAGATGACCGGCTTACGTTTGTCCGCGCCAAGCACGGCTACGCCGAGGAGTACGACGTCCCCAAGCTGGTCAGGCAGATCGCCAAGACGGGAGTCGAGTGCCCGGTCGATGCCCGTCATGCCTCCTTCTACCTCTCCCGGGTGGAGCTGCGGGCGACCGATCGGCCCGGGATGAGCCGCTGGCGAAAGTGCCTCTTCCTGACCACGGCATTGATCAGCGCCGAGCCGGCTGACTACTTCCGGCTGCCCCGCAAGCGAACGGTCACGCTCGGGTCGGAGATCGAGTTCTGAGCGCTTCGGCTAACGCCGTATGAGCACGTAAACCAGGGCGACGACGAACGTGAGCTGCCCGACGCCCAGGGCCGTCCCGAGGTTCTTGGCGCCGAAGAGCTCGGCGAGTCCTACGCCGACGGCGAAGGCCGCCAGCACGATGACCACCTTGGCGAGCACGGACCGAGACTCTAGAGGCGGGTACCTTTGGCGCGTGCTCACCGACTACCACCTGCATCTGCGGCCGGACGAGGTCGGCTCCGCCGAGGAGTACTTCACCCAGGAGAACGCCGAGCGCTATCTCGCGGCCGCCGAGGAGCAGGGCATCGACGAGCTCGGCGTCTCCGAGCACATCTACCGCTTCAACGAAGCTCTCGAGCTCTGGGGTCATCCCTACTGGCACGATCAGGCGGTGGACGATCTCGCCGCCTACTGCGAGTTCGTCCGGACGACGCCGCTGCGGCTCGGAGTCGAGGCGGACTTCATTCGCGGCGCCGAGGACCGCATCGCGGAGCTGCTCGAGGGCCACGACTTCGACTACGTGGTCGGCTCCGTCCACTATCTGGGCGAGGCGGGTGCCGTCGATGACCGACGCTATGACGTCTGGGACTCCTTCCGGGACGCCGACTCGCTCTGGCACAGCTACTTCGAGTGGCAGGCGGATCTGGTCAGGTCGGGTCTCTTCGACATCGTCTCCCACCCGGACCTGGTGAAGATCTGGGGGGACGACCGCCCCGCACCTGAGCGCGACCCACGCTTCCACTACGAGCCCTTCGTCGAGGCTCTGGCCGAATACCAGATCGCAGTGGAGATCTCGACGGCGGGGCTACGCAAGCCGGTCGGCGAGATCTACCCCGCCCGGGCCCTGGCCGAGATGTGCCTCGAGGCGGGGACGGAGTTCGCGCTCTCCTCGGACGCGCACGCACCTGACCAGGTGGGGTTCGGATACGACGAGGCCATCGGCTTCCTCGGCGAGCTCGGCGTCGAGCGGATCTGCGTCTTCGACCATCGCCAGCGCCGGACAGAGCCCATCAGGCGAACGGAACTCGAGCCGGAAGGGCTCGCCGATCCCAAGGAGGCCGGCTGATGGCTCAGCGCGTGGGCATCGGCTACGACAGCCACCGCTTCGCCGAGGGAGAGCGCCTGGTGATCGGGGGGGTCGAAATCGAGCACGACCGCGGCCTCGAGGGGCACTCCGACGCCGACGTGCTCACCCACGCCTTGATCGACGCCCTGCTGGGCGCTGGCGGCCTCGGCGACCTCGGGGAGCTCTTCCCGGACACCGAGGAGCAGTGGCGCGACGCGGATTCGATCGACCTGCTCCGCATCGTCGTCGGCCGGCTGTCCGGTGCCGTCGCCAACGTCGACGTGACCGTGATCTGCGAGCAGCCGAAGCTCGCCCCCTACAAGACGGAGATCGGAGCCCGGCTCACGGAGGTGCTGTCAGCCCCGGTCAGCGTCAAGGCATCGACCAACGAGGGCATGGGCGCGATCGGCAGGGGAGAGGGAATCGCCTGCATAGCGGTGGCTCTCGTCGACACATAAGCTTGACCGGATGGCGCAGGACCGGCTGAGAGAGGGCCTCGCTGGCGTCGCCTCGCGTCTGCCGGCGGCGCTAGGCGACGTCGCCTTCGAGATCCGGGTCTTCTCCGAGGTCGGTCTGGTGCGCCCGATGCGCCCGGACAAGCTCGCGCGGGTGGTCGAGCGCTACATCCGCTGGGGGGCGTCGCCCGCCCTCGGGTCCGCCGCCAACGCGGTCACCGTTCCCGACCGGGCGGCGATCGTCGATGAGGCGGGGACGCTCACCTGGGGGGAGACCCATCGCCGCTCGAACGCGCTGGCGCGGGCGCTCCGCGACGAGGGGGTTGCGCCCGGCGACGGCGTGGCGATCATGTGCCGGAACCACCGCTACTTCATCGAGGCGACCATGGCCTGCGCGAAGCTCGGTGCGATCGCCCTCTACCTCAACACCGCCTTCGCGGGCCCGCAGCTCGCCGACGTGATGGAGCGCGAGAAGCCCGCTGCGCTGATCTACGACCAGGAGTTCACCGAGCTGCTTGCGGAGGCGAGCAAGGGCATGCACCGGTTCGTCGCGTGGGAGGAGCGGGAGGGGACCGAGGAGGTCACGCTCGAGCAGCTGATCTCCGGCTCCCACGGCGAGGATCTCGATGCCCCTCCGGAGTCCGGCCGCTACATCATCCTCACCTCCGGGACCACCGGGACGCCGAAGGGCGCACAGCGAAGCCAGCCGGAGGGGCTGGGCGCTCTCGCCGCGCTTCTCTCCAAGATCCCGAGGCGATCGCACGAGACTGTGATGATCGCCGCCCCGCTCTTCCACTCCTGGGGCTTCCTGCACTTCGTCCTCAGCCTGCCCACCGCCGCGACGATGATTCTGCGCCGGAAGTTCGACCCGGAGGACACGCTCATGGCCACAGCCGAGCACCGGGCCCGGGTGCTGGCGGTCGTCCCGGTGATGATGCAGCGGATCCTCGCCCTGCCGGAGGAGGTGAAGCGCAGATACGACCTATCCGCGCTCGAGGTCACCGCCGCGAGCGGCTCGACTCTTCCCGGCGATCTCGCGACCAACTGGATGAACGAGTTCGGCGACAACCTCTACAACCTCTACGGCTCAACGGAGGTCGCCTGGGCGACGATCGCAACCCCGGAGGACATGCGCGCGGCTCCGGGCACGGCGGGCAGGCCCCCGCGCGGCACCGTGATCCGGATCGTCGACGAGAACGGCCACGACGTGCCGCCCGGAGAGACGGGCCGCATCTTCATCGGCAACCAGCTGGCGTTCGAGGGCTACACGGGCGGCGGCGACAAGGAGCATCTCGGCGATCTGCTCTCCTCGGGCGACGTGGGGCACTTCGACGAGGGAGGGCGCCTGTTCATCGACGGCCGTGACGACGAGATGATTGTCTCCGGCGGCGAGAACGTCTTCCCCCGCGAGGTGGAGGATCTGCTCTCGGACCACGACGGCGTGGTCGAGGCGGCCGCGGTCGGAGTGGACGATCAGCAATTTGGCCAACGGCTGCGCGCATTCGTTGTCAAGGAGGATGGGTCGGACGTCGGCGAGGATGACCTGAAGGACTACGTCAAGGCGAACCTCGCCCGCTACAAGGTCCCGCGAGAGATCGTCTTCGTTGACGAGCTTCCGCGCAATGCGACGGGTAAGGTCCTCAAACGCGAGCTGGCTGAGCGCCAGCCCGCGGACTGAGCGAGGAGGGCGGAGAAGCTTGTCCGACACTGAGAGCCTTGAGCCGATCGGTGAGGCGGACCGTGACGATCTCCCCCTTCCCGTGGACGCGGACGAGATCCGGGCCGAGATCGAGCAGGCCCGGGCGGCGACGGACCGCTTTCGCGCCAAGGCGACCGAGCTGATCAACGAGCTGCGCGACCGCGAGACGCAGGCTCGCAACGACGCAATCGCCGCGGAGGCCGCCGCCGAGACAGCCAGCGCCGAGGCGCGAGAGTCCCGCGCCGCGGCCCAGGAGGCGATCGACCACGCCAAGCGGATCGAGGCGCGGGCAACCGCGAAGGCCCGGGAGGCTATCCGGGAGGCCGGGAAGAAGGCGGGCGAGGCCGAGCGGCGCTCCACAGCCCTCGAGAGCGCACTGGTCGACGCCCAGGACGGGCAGCAGCGGGCCGAGAGCCGGGCGGCCGAGATCGACAAGCGGAGAAGCGCCGCGGAGGAGCGAATCCAAGGGCAGCTCCGCGAGCTAGGGGAGAAGGCGAAGCGCGCCGAGGCTCGCGCGGCTGACGCTGAGAGGGAGCGAACGGCTTCACGCCAGCGCGCGGAGCAGGCGATCGCGCAGCTCAAGGAGGAGGCTCGGCGGCGGGCGGAGAGCGCGATCAAGGAGTACCGCGAGCGCTCTGAGTCGGAAGCCCAGGAGGCGCTCGACCGAGCCGCGGAGTCCGACCGGCGCATCGAGGAGCTCCGCTCCCGCCTGAACGAGGCCGAACAGCGCGCGATCGCCGCCGAGGACCGCGCCGAGGCTGCGGCGGAGGGCGAGAAGACCGAGGCCGAGCGGCTACGAGGGGAGATGGAGCGCAGGATCCGCGAGGCCGCCGACGAGGCGCGTCGTGAATCCGAGGACCGGGTCCGCAGGCTCGCCGACCGCGTCGCGAAGGAGGCCGAGGCCCGTGCGCGCGCCGAGGCCGAGGCCACCCTGAGCCAGGAGGCCGTCAAGCTTCAGCGGGAGGCCGACGAGCGGGTGGAGGCGGCCCGCCGCCGCGCCGAGGCGGAGGTTCAGGAGAAGGTGGATCGCGCCCGCAGCGAGGCTCTCACCGGCGCCGCTCCAGAGGATTCCGACGGCTCGCTCGAGGAACCGGGCGAGCCGGCTCGCCTGGGCGTTCCGGATGAGGCACCCCCGGGCGAGCCCGCGGGCACCCGCTACGTCGGCGGCCGGCGGCTCCGCACCTACTAGAGAACCGCTGCTGATTCCCTCTGGGTCTCGACGGCCCGCTTCAGGTTGAGCAGGGACTGGTGAAAGCGCCGCCTCAGGCCGGGCGCCGCGACGCGCTCGGCGATCAGCCCCGCGAGCCCGCCGCCCGCCACGCCGTAGGCAAAGCGGAAGGTGACGCGGGTGCGGCCGTCGCCGAGCTCCCGGAGGCGCCAGCGGCCGCGCTGGTCGACCCCCGTCACCGAGCTCCAGGCCATGTCGCCCTCGGGCTGCCACTCGACGATCTCGATCAGGCCACCCACGTCCGCCGCTCCGACCCGGACCAGCATCCGGTATCGGGCGCCGAGGCCGCTGTGGAGCTCCCCGGCGATCTCCCAGCGGGTCAGCCCCTCCATGAAGACGGGGTAATTGGCGGGCTCGGTGACGTGCTCCCAGACGAGACGCCTTGGCGCATCGACGGTGACCTTCTGCTCGATCCTCACGCCGGCGTCACCCGATCACGGGGAGCTGCCGCTCGGCCGCCAGCTCGGTCAGCTTGTCCTGCATCATCGAGGTGATGTCCTCGTAGACCCGGTCCCGGTCCGGCTCGGGGCCGTAGCGCTCGCGCAGGTCGATCGGATCCATCACCTGGACGGTGATCTTGGCCGGCAGCGGCAGGTGGCCGAGGAAGTCGCCGACGTTGACGATCCAGGGGAGGGAGAGGTTGACCGGGAGCGTCTTCAGCCGGAGCAGCTTGTCGAGCCGAAGCAGCTTGGCCAGCCTCTCGCCGTGCGTCAGGAAGATCGCGGTCTCCTGGCCGCCGATGGAGACCACCGGCACGATCGGCACCCCGACGTCCAGGGCAAGCTTGACGAAGCCCCGCCGCCCGGCGAAGTCGATCCGGTTCGACTCCCAGGTCGGTCGGTTCACCTCCCAGTCCCCGCCCGGGTAGACCAGGACGGCCGCGCCGGCGTCCAGTGCCTTCCGCGCATTCTCGTGCGAGGCCGCCACCGTCCCGAAGCGGCGCAGATAGGGACCCACCGGCGAGGTGAGCACCAGGTTGTGGGCCAGCTGGTAGAAGCGCCGCTCCACGCCGAAGTAGGTGTTGAAGGCGAGGGTGAAGACGATGGTGTCGGGGGTGATCGTGCCGCCCGAGTGGTTCCCCACGAGCAGAACGGGCCCGTGCTCGGGAACCTTCTCCATGCCCCGGACCTCGCCGCGGAACCAGATGCTCGCGATCAGCCAGGAGAGCGAGAGGTTCTCGCGGATGAAATCCGGATCGCGATCGTCGAGGTCGGCGGTCAGCCGGTCTTGAATTTCTTCCAAGAGGCGGCGGAGCAGGGAGGGCCGCCCGAAGCCGCCGGCTCGGCGCCGGCGCGGATCTCCTCCGTTCTGACGCTGCCCCTCACCGGCCCGGGCAGCGGTATCTGCACCGGTCTCTGGCATGTCCGTCGATTCTAGGAGGGCTACGCCGCGTCGGCGGTGAGCGCTGAGCTCCCGCCGTTGCCGCCCGCTTGCCCGTTGAGGCCGCCATTGCCGTTGATGCGGACCTGCAGGCGGCGGGCCGCCCGGCCGAGCCGCCTCGCGGCGCGCTCAGCGGGGGAGGCCTGTGCGTGGCCGATGAAGTCGTGGACCAGCGCGTTGGCGTCGACCGGGTGCTCGACCTGGGGCACGTGGCCGCATTGATCGAGGACCACCTGGCGCGCGGCCGGCAGCGCGTCGCGAACGTATCGGGAGAACGCGAGGGGTACGAGGGGGTCCTCGTCTCCCCAGACGAAGAGCGCGGGCGGCTCGAGATCCCTGAGGCGCGTGTAGAAGCCCTTCGGGCCCTTGGGCTCCTCGAGGTAGATGTGCCGCAGGGACGAGTGGAACGCGACGCGGGCGTTGACGGTGCGATAGTTGCGAAGGAACTCCTCCACGGCGACGTCGGCGGCCGCAGGGTGAATGCGCTCGGGCCGGGAGAACATGCTCCAGAACTGCTGACGTACGAGCACGTCGCCGAAGCTATGCGGGATGGCGGCGAGCTCTGGCCGCAGCAGCTTCACCAGGGGCACGAAGTGGCGGCGCCTCCTCCATGCCATCGAAGGGCAGAGCAGGCTGAGGCTCCGAACCCGCTCGGGTGCCTGCAGCCCGACCTCGATCGCAACGCGGCCTCCCAGCGAGTTGCCCACCAGGTGGGCGCGATCGATGCCCTCGGCGTCCATGAACCGGCAGACGGCGCGGGCGAACCAGGCCGCGTCGTAGGGGGCCCGCAGCGGCTTGGAGGAGGACCCGAATCCGGGTAGGTCGATCGCGTGGACCGTGTACTCGGGGGTCAGGGCCGAGACGGTCTCGAAGAAGCTCGTCTTGTTGCTGCCGAGGCCGTGAATCAGGATCACGTTCTCGATTCCGTCGCCGGCTCTGAGCGTCGAGATCCGGGCCTTGCCTGCTCTCACCTCATGGATGCGAACGAGCGGGGGCCGGCCGTTCGGCAGCTTGAAGAACCCCTCGAAGGCGACCGCCAGGTCGAGGTTCCCCCGCGCCCACAGCCGCCGCGAGCGGAAGGCGTCCAGGCCCGACAGCTGTCCCTCGCGGAGCTCGAGCCAGGTCGCCGCGTCGGTTCCGATCACCACGTCGGGGTCGCTCTTGGGGGAGACCGTGATGTGGCAGCCGGTCTCGTGGAGCTCGACGGCCCAGCTCAGGCCGAGGTCGTCGAGCTCTATGCGGTAGCTCGCGCTGAAGCCGGGGTCGGCTCCCAGGTAGCGCTCGGGGAGGGAGGCGAATGCATCCTCCACCGCGCGCAACCGCTGATGCTCAAGCGAGGCCTGAGTCAAGGCCGAGTCAGCGTACCGCCCCGAACGGTTGTTCCCGTTCACGTCAGATTCTCTTAACCGATTCCTCACGGAATATGCGTCCTTCCGAGCGTCAATAGCATCCGCGCCGTGGCGGACGTACGCATCCAGGACACCCTCAGCGGCCAGACCCGCCTGCTCGAGCCGGGCGAGCGGGGCCAGGTCGGGATCTACGCCTGCGGGCCGACCGTCTATGGGAGGATCCACATCGGCAACGCCCGCCCCTATGTGATCTTCACGCTGCTGAAGCGCTTCCTCGAGCACGAGGGGCTCGATGCGAAGCTGGTGATCAACGTCACCGACATCAACGACAAGATCTATGACGCGGCGCGCGAGGCCGGGCAGCCGTCGGCGGAATACGCGGCGGAGATGACGGCGGCCTACATCGCGGACACCGACGCCCTCGGCCTCGGGCGGCCCGACGCCGAGCCCCTCGCCTCGGAGACGATCCCGGAGATCGTCTCCCTGATCGAGGATCTGATCTCCTCCGGCCACGCCTACCAGGCCAACGGGGACGTCTACTTCCGGGTTCGGAGCTTCGACGGCTACGGAAAGCTCTCCAACCGGGACACCGAGGAGATGGACCAGGGAGAGGAGGCCGGCACCGCCTCGCTCAAGGAGAACCCCCTCGACTTCGCCCTCTGGAAGGGCCGGAAGGAGGGGGAGGACACCTCGTGGCCATCGCCCTGGGGCGACGGGCGCCCCGGCTGGCACATCGAGTGCTCGGCGATGTCGGAGAAGGAGCTCGGCCCCGACTTTGCGATCCATGGCGGCGGCATCGACCTGGTCTTCCCCCATCACGAGAACGAGATCGCGCAGACCGAGGCGGCCAGGGGCCTGCCCCTCGCGGAGACCTGGATGCACAACGGCATGGTCCAGATCGACGAGGAGAAGATGTCGAAGTCGGTCGGCAATATCTTCCAGCTCTCCGAGGCGATCGAGCGCTACGGAGGACAGACGGTGGTCGCCTATCTGGCCTCGGGGCACTACCGCCAGCCGCTCGCCTTCTCCGACGAGCAGCTCAGTGAGGCCGCGGCGCGGGTGGATCGAATTCGCAACTACCTGCGGGACGCGCCCGACGGCGAACCGGACCCGTTCCTGGTCGAGAGGCGGCAGGCGTTCTTCGACGCGCTGGCGGATGACTTCAACACACCACAGGCATTCGCGGTGCTGTTCGAGATCGTCGCCGAGGGGAACAGGCGGGAGCTGGCCGGAGCGCGCCAGACGCTGGAGGAGCTCCTTCCACTGCTCGGGCTTGACTCTCTGCTGGCGGAGGAGGAGACGGCGCCCCCCGAGGCCGAGGAGCTGCTGGCGCAGCGTCAGGAGGCGAGGGCCGCGAAGGAGTTCGATCGCGCCGACTCCCTTCGAGACCGGCTGGCCGAGCTGGGGTGGGAGGTCCGCGACGAGTCGGGCGGCGCGCGGCTCGTCCGGCGACGCTAGGGGTGGCTGACCGGGAGCGTATCTACGGACGCCGGCCGGTGGCCGAGGCTGAGCGGGGCCGTCGCCGGGTCCACAGGACCTGGCGGGCGCCGGAAACGCCGACGGACGAGCTCGAGCGCCTCAGCGGATCGCCGGACCACCAAGGGGTGGTCGCCGAGGTCGACGCCTATCCCTATGCGGACCCCGACAGCCTGTTCGAGAACGACGACGGCCAGGGGCTGGTCGTCGCCCTCGATCAGATCCAGGATCCCCACAACCTCGGGGCCGTCTGCCGGGCGGCCGAGGTGGCCGGGGCGGCCGGTGTGGTGATCCCGGAGCGGCGGGCGGCATCGATCACCGCCGCCGCCTGCAAGGCGTCGGCGGGGGCCGTCGAGCACCTGCCGGTCGCGCGGGTCAGGAATCTCGCTGACTGGCTCGCCGGCGCGAAGCAGGGTGGAGCCTGGGTCTACGGCGCGGACGCGGACGCCGAACGGCGCTACACAGAGGTCGAGTGGACCGGTCGCGCCGTTCTCGTTCTCGGCTCCGAGGGGAGGGGCCTGCGGCAGCGAGTCGCGAAGACGTGCGATGAGCTCGTCTCGATCCCGGTCGCCGGCGCCATCGGGTCGCTGAACGCCTCCGTGGCCGCGGCGGTGATCCTCTTCGAGGCTCGCAGGCAGCGCGCCGCTTAGCCGCCGGGCGGCTGGCCCACGTCGGCCGCGTCCATCGCGCGCAGCTCGGATCGCACCAGCGCCTCGGTCCGCAGGTGGGCAATCTCCTGGTACTCCGGCGAGGAGACCATGTCGAGGAACGCCTGCCGGGTCGGGTAACGGGCCAGCACCATCATGTCCCAGGAGCCCTCGCCGATCAGCGACTCCGCCACCTGGCCGACGAAGATCGCCTTCCCGCCGGCCCGCTCGAACATCGGGGCCACCGCCGCGCCGTACTCGGCGTAGCTCTCGGCGCCGCCGTCGGGCAGGAACTCGAGGAGGTTGAGCATGTAGACCGGGCCATCGGCGGCTCGGCCCGCAAACGCACCCAGGGCCTCCTGGTGAAGTTCGTCGATTCCCTCGCCCGGCGCCATGCGCAGCAACCCTATAGGCGGGGACCGCCGGGACTCGGCCGCAGCCTCA
>CAVUGA010000005.1:0-320986 GCA_963740685.1 uncultured Solirubrobacterales bacterium | reverse complement strand
TAACCCCGGCATCCCCGGACGCGAAGTGGAGGAGATGGCGACTCAGGTCAGGCGCCTGGGTCGTCTTCCGGGTCGGAAGAACCGGAGCCGAGCTCGACCCCGACCAGGTTGGCCGGCCGGCCGGGCAGGTACATCGAGGAGCCCGTAGCCAGTGCCACCTGCTTGCCCTCCGAGTTGATGACCTCGGCGGCTGCGATCACCAGCGTGCGCCCCCGGTGCAGGATGCGAGCGCGCGCAATCAGGTCGTTCCCGTCCGGGAAGACCGGGCGCAGGTAGTTGACCTTGAAGTCGAGCGCGGCCACCGCGGTGTCGGCTCCCGCGGTGCTGAACGCGGCCGAGGTCATGGCGCTCTCGGCGAGCATCGCCGTGAAGCCGCCCTGGATGGTCCCGGCGGAGGTCGATAGCCACTTGCTGCAGGGCAGGACGGCTAGGGCCTCTCCCTCCGCAGCCTCGGCGAGCCGGAGCCCGGTCAGATGGTGGATCGGGGGCCGGGGCAGCTCCCCGTCGATCAGCTTGCGCAGCGTCTCGAGCCCAGCGCGGCGCTCGAACTCCTCCTGAGGCAGGACCTCGCCCTCGAGCTCGCGCCGCAGCGGGTCATCCGCGGAGCTCCCCGGCGTCGGGAGGTCGTGGGAAGGCGAGTCGAGGTCGGGAGGGTCCGGGATCGGATCGAGCGGCGGAAAGACGGTGCAGCGCGTCGTCCCGTGGGAGATGAGCTGATCGTCGCCGTCGAACAGAAAGGCCTCCGAGATCCCCATGGAGCGGCCGCGATGGATCAGCTGGCCCGAGCCGGTGACCGCCGCGCCCGCCCTCGGCACGACCGGGCGCAGAAACGACATCGAGAGCTCGGCCGTCGTCATCCCCTGCCCGGCCTCGACGTCGGAGTGCACCACCGACCCGAGCGCGGCATCGCCGATCACGGCGAGCATCCCCGGGGCGATCAGGCCAGAGGAGTTGGCGAACCAGGGCGAGGCCGGCATCGAGAAGGTCGAGTGGCCGCGGGAGCCCGAGGTCGTCTCGAGCTCCGTCAGATACCCCATCGGGGAGTACGGGATCAGTCCACGGCGCCCGGCTCCCATTCGCTCTATGCCGGGCAGGCCCAGGAACGATCTATCCGGGTAGCCGCCCTTGGCGGGCTCCTGCCAGATCAACCGGCGAGCAGGTGCCGGGCAGCCACAGTCCCCGCGGCGATCACGTCCGTGTGATCGCGCTCGGGATCGGAGAGCAGCTGCAAGGCGATTCCATCGGCGAGAGCGAAGAGCAGCGCGACGACCGCATCGATCTCGAAGCGCGGCGCGATCACTCCCTCCGCCCGCTTGACGCGCAGGATCTCGGCGACGTGGGCACGCGTCCGGTTGAAGAGCACCCCGACCTCGCGCTGAATCTCGGGGTTCCGGCGACCGGCGGTGAACAGGTCGAACAGGAGAACCCAGAAGCCCGGATCGTTCTGGATGGAGTCCTCGAGGTCGGCAACCAGGATGCCCAGCAACTCGTCGACGGATCCGGCCTTGCCGAGCGGCTCGTCCATCCGGGCGATCCGGTGCTCGGTGTCTCGCCTGACGACCTCGACGAGCAGGGCCTCCTTGGTGCCGAAGTAGTAGTGGAGGAGGCCTCGGCTGACGCCGGCCTCGCGGGCGACGTGCTCGAAGGTGGAGCCGGAGATGCCGCGGCGGGCGACGCTCGAGCGCATCGCCTCGACGATCCGTTGCGCCTTCTCGCCGCTCAGCTCCCTTGTCTTGGTGGTCGCTTCCATCGGTGCTATCGGTCGAGACTCTAGGCCCTTGGCTGGCTGGACAGCACGCCCGTCGCGCCCAGCCACGCACGGTTTGCGCATGTCCTCTAGTGTGTGTTGTGCGGGTCCCCAAATTTGGGTACCGGAGTATGGGGGTTTTGCCGAAACGACACTGCGGGTTTGAAGGGATGCATCTGGCGCAGGCGAGCTTAAGCTCGTTCAGGTCGCCAGAGGATTCATCAACTTGAGCCCCGGCGGCATCAAATGGACGAAACGACCACTCGCTATTACTCGAAACAGGCCTGGCGCGACGGGGGCCCGCTGTGTGACTATGCACCATGCCTGGTCGAGCCTGAGAGGCGTTTCGGAAAAGTCCAAATCGGGCCCAGGAACATCAATTCGCGGCAGGCCGGTACGCGGCAAGTCGCCTGATCGAGAGAGAGCACAAAGTGGAGATGGGAACAAGACGACTGGTCGCCATTCTTACGGTGGTCGGCGCTCTCGCCCTGGCCCCGGCCGCGTTCGCACAGAGCACGGGTACCGGTTACGGTGGCGTCGCCGGACAAACGGCTCAGGGCAGCAAGGACAAGAGTGGTACGGCTGGAAACACGAACAACGGCAGCGGCCCCACTGCTTCGCAGGCCAGTAGCAGCAACGGCAACGGTGTGCTTGCGTTCACGGGACTCGACCTCGCGCTGCTTGCTGGCGGAGGCTTGGTGTTGCTCGCCAGCGGGGTGGCTTTGAGCCGCCTGGTTGGCCGTTCATCGGCTGCCTAGCCAGTCAAGTTTCAACGAAGCCTTCGAAGGTCCCGGCCGCCGGCCGGGACCTTCGTCTGTTCAGGACCGCTTATTCGGGACCAGCGCCTAGCTGGACTTGCACCCGTTTGGGCCGGCCGTGCGTCCGAGCTGCCGGCAGTATCGGTCCAGGAAGTCAGTGTCGAGCTGGTCGAGCGTGACTGGCCTGCCCCTGAGCACGCCCTGGCGCACCGTCGCGGTGAGCGGCTCTCGCGGGTTGAGAGCCGCAACCCGATCCAGCCGGGCGAGCGCGGATTGCTTGTCGCCCTCGACGCCGTCCAGGGTCGCAAGCTCGATCTCCGCGTACCAGTTGCGCGAATCTCGCTCAAGCGCCCGTTCAAACGACGTGCGCACCCGCCGATTCTCGCCCAACCTGGCCGCGATGCCGCCCTCCACCAGGTCAGGCTGTGCGCTCAGGAAATTGAGCGTTCGAGCCTGGTCGAGGCGGTCGAAGGCACCACGGGGATCCGAGCCCCAGATCGCCTCCGCCTTGTTCACATCGATCGCCGCCATCCAGGGAAGCAACAGCGCGGCGGTCGCGAAGAGCAGGGCGGCCGCCGACCCGGCCGCGACCGCCGCGGTCCATCCTTTCGCCCGTCTTGGTTGAGCGACCGTGATGCGATCGGCGTCGAGCCGCATGCCGATTGCGAGCCAGGCGAAGACGGGCGCCGACAGAGCCGGGAAAGCCCAGAACCAGTCGCCGATCGAGTGAACGAACCAATAGACGAAGACGACGACAATGACGCCTGCCAACGCCCGCGTCATGGGATCCTCCGCCCCAAGCCGAACCCGACCCACGCCAATCAGCGTGACGACCAGGAAGCCCCCAAAGAGCAGCCCACCGATTGTGCCGGTGCCGGCGACCACCTCGAGCGACAGGTTGTGCGGGTAAGTCGGCTCCTCGTCGCTGTGCCGGTCTCGAATGTAGGCCTCGGCGAAGTTGTCCGAGCCGGCACCGATCACCGGGGCATCCTTGAACTCGTCAGCGGCCACCCGCCAGAAGTCGTACCGGTTGCTGCCCAAGCCCTGGCCGAGGCGGGATCCTTGGGCAACGGGCTCCGATTTCCCAGTCTTGAAGTCGTGCCAACGGTCCCCCAGCCAGCTGACCGGGTTCCCGATCACCGCAATCACGGCGATCAGGCCCGCGAGCGCGGCCAACCACGCGAGTCCCCCGATCGCACGTGCTCCAGTGCGTGCGGTCGCGTCCGAGATCTCCACGCGGCTTTCGATCAGGCCGATCGAGGCGCCGGCGAGGAAGAGCACTGCCGCACCGACCAGCATCGCGTTCCTGGCTCCGTCGAGCGCGGGCTCAAGTCCGCCGGTCCCCACATCGTTGAAGACCTTCAGGATCGGCGGTGTGCTCACGGCCGCGACCAGAGCCAGCGGCGCCAGCACGACCAGCGACCGGACCCGTTCCGGAACGAGCACCAGATAGGCGATCAGCGCGACCGGCGCCGCGATCAGCCAGCCGCGGCTCTGCGGCAGCAATGCGAAATCGAACAGGACGCCGGCGGACGCGAGCAGTAGCCCGCGCAGCGGCCAAGGGACCTCTCGCCGGGAGGCCAGGAGGATCGCGGGGAAGATCGAGAGGGTGAAGAGGGCGGCGTTCGCGTTGTAGTAGCCGGCCGGGGATGCGAAGCGGCTGGAGATCAGATAGCTGAACGGCTGGGCCGAAGCGGCGGCCCCCAGCAACGTGATCGCGGCGACCGCCGCCATCGCGACCGCGTAGGCACCGAGCAGCGCGGCACCCGTACGGGCACTCCAGGGCATCAGCGCAAAGAGCATGAACACGGTCAGGTAGAGAAGGCATCGATTGGCTCCATCCCAGGCCGCCCCCTGATCGTCGGCCCAGGCGATGGACAGGAAGTTCCAGGCAGCGAAGGCGGCGAGCAGCCCGATCGCCCAGAGGGCGGGGCGCGAAATGCCGGTGAGACGACCGCGATACGCGAAAGCGGTGGCGGCCAGCAGGAGGAGCAGGAAGAGGGCGCCGGGCCAGCTCTTGGTCGGCGGGACGCCTCCGTCGAAGATCGCCCAGAGAATGAAAACCGCGACTGCGAGGGCGCCCGGAATGACCTCGGGACTGCGGGTCAGCGCCGACGCCAGCCGCTTCGGCGAGCCGGTTTCGGCCTCGTTCACAGGCGCTTTCGCCGCGCGAGTCGTAGCCAAGGCCAGCATGGTCGCATCCGTGCAGGGCGGCATGCCATCCTGGCGCCGGTGACCCTGCAGGAGCAGACCTGACCGATGCGAATTCTCGAGGTGAGCGAGAGCTTCGCCACGGGGACGATGGAGATCATCTGCGCGATCGCGGCCGGTGCGGTTGCGCAGGGCCACCCGGCGGCGATCGCATACGGGAAGCGGCCCGAGACCCCAGCCGACCTGTCGGCCCAGGTGCCGGACGAGGTGGAGCTGATCGAGCTCCCGTGGACCGGTCGGACGGTCGGGAACCAGCTTCGGACGGTCCCGGCACTGCGGAGAGTCTGCCGCGAATGGCACCCGGACGTGATCCACCTGCACTCCTCGTTCGCCGGCCTACTGGGCGCACTCAGCATTGCCCGGCTCGCCCCCTCCGTCTACACGCCGCACGGCTACTCGTTCCTCGGTGCGAAATCCGGCGCCGCGCGCGCCGCATACAGACTCGCGGAGCGTTTCGCCGCGCATCGGGTCACGGTGCTCGGGGCGGTCTCCGAATCCGAGGCCCGACAGGCGCGTCAGGTCGGTGCCCGCTCGGTCGTCGTGGTGCCGAACGGGATCGCCGATCTCGATCCCGAGCGGCTCGCGGCCGAGCGGAAGCCGCCCCCTCGGGAGCGCCCGCTCGTCGTCTCGATGGGACGGATCGTCCCCCAGCGACAGCCCGATTCGACGGCGCGGATCCTGCGCGCGGTCTCGGACCTCGCTGACACCCTCTGGATCGGCGGGCCCGGCGTCGACCTGACACTCGAAGACGACGTCAGGTCGGCGGGGATCGAGGTGACCGGGTGGATCGATCGGGAGCGCGCCACGGAGCAGCTGGCCCATGCAACCGTCTTCCTCAACTGGTCGGCCTGGGACAGCCATCCCCTGACCGTGCTCGAGGCGATGGCCCTCGACGTCGTGGTGGTTGCCAGCGACATCGAGGCCAACCGCGATCTGGTCGGAGCCGACCAGGTCGCCGCGAGTGAAGAACGGGCAATCGAGCTGCTGCGAGCAGCTCTCACCGACCCCGGCCGGCGGAATCAGATGATCGCCGAACAGCATCGGCGGCGGACCGCCTTCGGACGCGAGCGGATGGTGAACGAGTGGCTGGGACTGTATTCCCGCCTCGCGAGCGGGCATGCAAGTGGTGAGTGAACCCATGCTGGCGCCTGATTCCGACATACACTCCGCCGCGTGGATCTCCGGGAGTTGCTATCCGTCCTCTGGAAGTCGCGCGTCGTCGTCGCGATCGTGGTGGTCGCGTCGGGCGTGCTGGGCGCCCTTTTCGCGTCACAGCGCGAACCGACCTACGAATCAACGGCGACGATCGCGATCACACCCGACATCAGCTCGCAGGGGATCGTGTCGGCGGACGCGCTTTCAGCGCTCCTCGGAACCTATGCCCTGACCGCGGAGTCGGACGTCGTCCGCGTTGATGCCGAGAACATCCTCGGTCACCAGCTTGCCGGCTCCATCAGTGCCACCACGCAGGCAGGGACGGGGATCCTGCGCATCACCGACCGCGCTCATGACGCGACTGCCGCCAAGAACACGGCCTCCGCAGTGGCCACCGCGTTCCTGAAGAGGCTTGAGGGGAACCCGAACCTGTCGGCGACCCTCGTCAGTCCCCCCTCGGTCCCGACCAGCGCCGTCCAACCTCGCCCGCCGCTGATCATCGGCACCTCTCTGGTCGTCGGATTCGGCGTCGCGATCCTGCTCGCGATCTCGCTCGATCGATTCCGGCGACGGATCACGAACGCCGATGATCTGGCCGAGGTCAGTCCTTTGCCGCTGCTCGGGCAAGTCGAGCGCAGCCGGCGCCTGATGCGCGCCAGCCCCCGGATCGTGTGGGACGACCCGCGGCTGACCCAGATCCATGAGAACTTCCGCTCCCTGCGAACCAATATCCAGCTCACCACGGGTTCGGATTCGGTCGCGCTCCAGATCACCAGCGCCGGGCCCTCGCAGGGGAAATCGACGATCGCGGCAAATCTGGGGGTGGCGTTCGCCGACCTCGGGGTCTCCACAGCGATCGTCGACGCCGACCTGCGCCGCCCGGCCCAGGGTCAGATATTCGAACTCAACAGCAAGAACGGCAGCTGGACGACGCCACGTGGATTGGGCAGCAAGACCAGCTTGAAGACGCGATTCACCGACCTCGCCGTGCTTCCCGCCACCTTGTCGCAGGTCGATCCAACCGAGCTGCTGCAGGTCAGATTCCCCACTCTGCTCGAGAGGCTGCGCAGCACCTACGACCTGATCCTCGTCGACAGCCCGCCCGTTCTGCCCGTGAGCGACGCCCGGATCACGGCCGGCTGGATGGACGGAGTGCTGATCGTCCTCGCGGCTGGAGAGGAGCGCCCCGCGGGGCTGGCCGAGGCGATCAAGCGGCTCGGGATGGCGAACGCCAAGGTGAGCGGCTTCGTGCTCAACAAGGCCGGCCCGACCGGGGAGGGCAGCTACTACTACCGCTCGCCGGGGGCGACCTGAGCTTCAGGCGGCGGCGCCTACGAGCGATGCGCCCGCCGCTTCCGCTTTCTGAGCCTGGTCTTCGAATGGCGCTTCTGCTTCTTGTGCCGATGCCCGCTCGGCCTGCTCGTCGGCGGCGGTGTGGTCGTGGGCGGTGGCGTGATGGTCGGCGGTGGCGTGGTGGTCGGCGGTGGTGTGATCTTGGGGGGAGGGGTGATGAAGCTCGCGCTGACCGACTTGACGCCACCCATCGTCACGCTGCAGGCTCCGGTGCCGGAACAACTTCCCCCCCAGCCCGAGAAGGTCGAGCCTGAGGCCAGCGTCGTGGTCAAATTCACGACCGTCCCGCTCTCGTAGGCCTGGCTGCAGTCACCTGGGCAGTGGATCCCGGTCCCGGTGACCGAACCGTTGCCGGCAACCGAGACCGTGAGCATGTAGGTCGTGGGAGGTGGAGGCGGCGGGGGCGACGTGGCGCTCGCCGTCAGGACGTAGGCACTGTGGGGGGCGAGGCTGACGCTGGAGACGTTGGTCAACCCGGAGCCGCTGTAGGTGCCGCCCAGATTCGCGCTCAGCTGTCCGGCGGTCGAGTTGACGACGACGATGCCCTTGCTGAAGACCCGGCGGTGAACGCCGTTAGAGTCCGTCGACTCGGCGCCGGTCGGGTCGCCGATGTCGTAGTCGTACTCGGGGAACCAGTTCTCGGACGTGTAGGTATCGTCGCTCAGCGAGAATTCTGCCTTCCCCTGGGAGGCGAGCAGCGTCGTCGCCCATCCGTAGCGTGCCGCCGCCTGGTCACCATTGGCGGAGGTGGTGTTGCCCAGGAAGATCTTGCCATGCGCCTGGGCGTACTTGAGATTGCTCAGTTCGGTCTGCCAAGTCCCCTGGTCGGCGTAGCCGCTCCCGGTGGTGTTGCCCCACTTGCCGAGGTGCTCCTCCATTGCTCCGCTCAGGTAGGAGAGCCAGGAGTTGCCGACCGTCGGATAGTCGGGCCAGCCGCCGATGTTCGCAACCGCCAGCTTTCCATCGGCCTGGATGCGCGGCCCGATATTGGCGAGGGCGGATTGCGTCGCAGCCTGGTAGGCGGAGTCGCTCGGATACTTGGCGACGTTGCTGACGCTGTAGTGATACGCCATCGTCAAGTTCGTGTCGTCCAGGAAGACCCCGTCCCAGCCGTCCCGGTTGACCTCGGTGAGCACGTTGTCGGCCCATCGGTTCTGGTAACCCGCCGAGCCGACGTCCATCGCCCACACCTGCTGGTAGTCGTTGAACGTGATTCGCTGACCCTGCTTGTTCAGCAGGAACCAGTCCGGATGCTGGGTGTCCGCCTCCTGATAGGAGACACCGGTGACGCAATCGGTGGCGGTGCAGTCGTTCCGGCTGCCGCTGAGGTCCTTGTAGAGGAGCACCTTCAGGTTCGGGTCCGCCGCCTTCATCTGGCGCATCTGGCTGAGCTTGCTGCTCGGCAGTACCACGTAGCCGTTTCGCTGCGCGGACGTCGAGAGAGCCGAGAAGGCGGGGTTGTAGCCGATGGCGTAGCGGAAGTGACCGGCGGTGGAGGTGGCTGCGCTGGCGCTCGACGCAGAGAGCAGCAACGCGAGCGCGATCCCAACCGCGGTGCCGATTTTCCTTGTCTGCGCCATCGCAGCAGGAATCGGCGCATCCGCGCCGACATCCCCCAAATGGCGCGTATTTGGACGTCTCTAAGACAAGCCGAATGACTTCTTTGGCCGAATGTTCAGGCCTCGGAGGAGTATCCGCGGGTCTGGCTCTTGCGCGAGACCTGGACGCCGCCGGCGGCGGCCCAGCGTTGGCGCGCCCGCGAGAGCAGGAGACGCCGGGTCAACCCGGGTGCGGCGGCGCCGGCGGCCGCCTTGGTCCTGGTCGCGAGGGTGTTTCCGGACCGCCTGGCAACTGCGAGGGAGCGCCGGCGGGCGTCGGAGGCACCCTCGAGCAGGGCCACGCGGGCCTCCTCGAGCTCGGCCGCCCGCCGGGCTCTCGCGAGCGAGCGCTCCAGCACGGCGCGCTCGCTGGTCGTCAGCTCGAGCTTGCGGGCCGCGGACTCGAGCGTCTCCGCCTGGCCTCGCGTCATCCGGGCGGGCTGGCTGGACCTGGCGGCCTCGTGCAGCCGGTAGCGAAAGAGCGGCTCGTCCACGAGCCCCGCAAGGGATCCCGAGAAGACCAGCCGGAGCCAGCACTCCCAATCTGCCGTGTACTCGATCGACTCATCAAAGCCCCCCACCTCCAGAAATCTCTCGCGGCGAATAGCCGGAGCGGAGAAGATGAAGCACCGGTCGAGCAGAGCGCTCCGCTGATCCTCGACCTCGAAGGTGAAGCTCTCGTCGTAATAACGGCGAAGGACCTCCCCTCCGTCGAGCTCGAGAACGGCATCCGTGGTCACGATGTCGAGATCGGGACGCAAGGCGGCGAGCTCGCCCATCGCCTCGATTCGCTCCGGCGTGTACATGTCGTCTGCATCCAGCAGTGCCACGAAATCGCCGGTAGCGGCCCGGGCGGCCGCGTTCTTGGTCGCCGACTCTCCGCGGTGCGGACGCCGAAGCAGCACGATCCGGTCCCGGTAGGGCATCAGCGCTCCCTCGATGTCATCTGTCGAGCCGTCATCGCAGACGATCACCTCATGAGGCGGCGTCGTCTGTTTGAAGGCGGAATCCACCGCCTCCGCCACGAAGCCCGCCGCCTGGTAGGCGGCGATCAGTATCGAAAACGTCGGAACGGGGCCCGGCTCGACCGGAGCGGACGCCTGCGGAACGAGGAACCGCCTTCCACCTCCGCCGTGTCCGGCCCTGCTCCCCGGGCCGTGACGCCGCTCGGGCGTTGAGTTCGGCGACAAGATGGGCCAACTGTAGCGACGCGCGGTGGCGCGACCGGCTGCGTCACTGATAGCAATTCAGCCATGTTCGAGGCCCTGAAGGCTCGCCTGAGGCTGCCGGCCGCCCGGGTGTTCGTGCTGCTCGCTCGCCTTTCGCGAGCGCAGGCCGGGCTCGTCCTCGTCTATCACCGGCTGGGGGATCAGCATGAGCCTCGAGAGAGTCGCTTGGATCCGGCCATGGGCGCTTCGCTGTTCGAGGCACAAGTCGACTACCTGCGCAAGCGATACGACGTGGTCCCCGCCAGGGAGCTGCTTACCGCCGTGAAGAGACGCAGGCGAGGTCGCCGGCTGCCCGTGGCGATCACCTTCGACGACGATCTGCCGTCTCACGTGCGGGTCGCGATGCCGGTCCTGAGGCGTCTCGGGCTCCCCGCCACCTTCTTCCTCTGCGGAGCCTCGCTGAATCAGCCGTTCGCCTTCTGGTGGCAGCGGCTGCAGATCGCCGTGGACGCCGGCGACCTGGATGGCGGATCCTTGGCGCGTCTGCTCGGTCGCGAACCAGCCGCAGCTGAGCCGATCGACGTTCATCAGGCGAGCGCGGCCATCATCGCGATGTCGCCCGGTAGGCGGGAACAGGCCGCGGAGTCATTAGGCGAGTTGATCGGGGGAGATCCACCCGAAGCGGGCCTTCGTGCGGAGTCCGTCAGGACCCTGGCGAACGCAGGATTCGAGATCGGATTTCACACACGCGACCATCACGCGCTTCCCGCACTTGACGACGATAGGCTGGCCCACGCCCTCGATGAGGGATGCAGCGAGCTCGCCGGCCTGGCAACGACCGAGATCAGGTCGGTCGCATATCCATTCGGAATGGCGGACGCGAGGGTTGCGCGCGCAGCTCGAGCCGCCGGTTTTCAATTTGGCTTCACAGGCTCGCCCGAGCCGGTGCAGCCGGAGACGGACCCGCTTCTGATCGGGCGCTTCGATCCACCCTACGAGTCGGTCGCGGTCTTCGCCGTCCGGGTCGCACGACTGTTGAGGAAGGCAAGCTCGTCGTAGACCGCCTCGTAGGAGCGCAGCATGCGCTCGACGCCGAACCGCTCGAGCGCCACTTTCCTTCCGAGCATTCCCATCCGCTCGCGGCGTGAGGAATCGCCGAGCAGAGAGTCCAGTGCGCCGGCCAGCGCGTCGTGGTCCTCCGGGGGGACCAGGAGGCCGGTCTCTCCGTCGGCGACAACCTCGGGAGTCCCTCCCACCCTGCTTGCGACAACAGGGCGCTGCGCGAGCATCGCTTCGACGGCGGCCATGCCCAGCCCCTCGAGCCTCGACGGAAGCGCAAGCACGTCGATGCCCGGCAACCAGGGCCGGGCGTCCGCCTGCCAGCCCGACATGATCATCCGCGGCGCAATGCCGAGTTCCCGGCCTAGGCGCTCGAGGCGCCTGCGATCCGGCCCGTCGCCGACGAGGACCACGGTCACGCCGGGGAGCGCGCTGACGGCTCGGAGCAGCACGTCCACCCCTTTCTCCGGTGAGAGACGACCGACGTATCCGACCACCGGCCCCTCGGCGACCCTGGGCCTGGCGGTGACCGAGACGTCCGCGACACCGTCGTAGATCACCCGCACCGTGTCAGCTTCAGCCCCCAGGGTCCGCTCGAGGAAGTGGGCGGTCGCCTTCGACACGGCGATTTGGGCGTCTACACGGGACAGGTTGCTTCTGTTGAGCCACAGCTGCCGCCGTCGCTGAGGAGGGGAGATCGCATGCTGGACGGCGAGCGTGCGAACCCCCCGGGTGAGCAATCCGGCGGCCAGGGCGTATTGACAAGACCACGGGTTCCGAAGGTTCGCGTGCAGCACCTGAGGACGCAGCTCGCGCATCAGGCGTAGGTGTGCAAGGCCGCCGCGAATGTCTGACTTGCCGCGCACTGCCCGCACGATGCGGGTCCTGGCGCCATCGCGTCCCGCCGCGACCGTGTCCACGATCGCGGAGTCCGTCCCGGCGACGGTCAGATCGATCCGGTCGTCGAGCCCCCGAACCAGGGTCGCCAGCGCGCTCTCGGCGCCCCCCAGCTCAGTTGCGTCCGTGTAGGCGGTGACCCGGACCACACCGCTCATACCGGCCTCCCACCGCCCAACGGCCCGATGACTCGGACCCCTCTACGATCATCCAATCACCGGCATGGACACTAGCTCGGCGGCTCGGCTGACAAGGCCTTATGCGCTTCCCCTCGTCGCGATACTGCTCGCCGCGGCCGCTGTCGGCTTCGCTTCCTCCAGGAGTCCATTCCTGACGGTCGCCGCTCTCGCGACGGTCTTCCTCATGCTCTTCGTGCTCACCCAGCCCCAGACTGTCCTGATGATCATGCTGGCTGCGCTCCCATGGGAGGGGATGCTCGACTTCCCCACCCAGACCGTGACCGTCGTCAAGATTCTCGGCTTCCTCCTGGTGGTCTCGGTGACGCTCAGCGCGATCGCCCAGGGAACGAGACTGCGGGCGCCGCCCGCCGCCGTTGCGGCTTTTGCCCTCGTCCTCTTCGCCGCCGTCTCGCTGCTCGTCTCGCCCGACCCGTCAGGCGGCCTACCGAAACTCCTCAGATACGCCCTGTTCGCCGGGTTCTTCTTCATCGCGATTCAATTGCTGGACAGCCGCGGCCGCCTGCTCACTGCCCTCCGGGTGTTCATCGCGTCGGGCGGCGCCGCCGCCGTCTGGGGACTCGTCTCATTTCTCTCGGGTCAAACCTCACTCGCCCGAGGACCGCTCAGCGAACCGCTCGAATTCGGATACATGCTCGCCACCATGCTTCCCATCTGTCTCTTCCTGATCCTGGAGGACAGGAGGCTGCGTTTGCTGTGGCTTGCGTGTTTCCCGGCGATTCTCGCCGCGACCCTCGCCACCCTGTCCCGCGGCGCATTCGTCGGCCTCGTTGCGATGATGATCTGGGCCATCCTGACCGGGCGCATCAAATTGAAAGGCCTGCTCGCCTCGGCGGTCAGCCTCGCCGTGCTGGTCGCCGTCGGCTTCTACTTGTACGGGCCGGTGATCAACGAAAGCGTCTCGCAAAAGGGGGTGGTAGCGCAGAACAATGAAGCGTCGCGCCTGACCCTGTGGCACGGAGCGGTGGAAATGGCGATGGACCGCCCGATCACCGGGATCGGAACCGGGCAATTCGGAGAGCAGAGCGTCAACTATGTTCGCGACAACCCGGTCATCCTTCCCAACCCGCAGACCCACAACGCGTACCTCGAGATCCTGGCCGAGAGTGGCCCCTTCGCCCTCGGCGCGTTCCTCTTCTTCCTCGGCGCGTCATGGCTGACGCTCGTACGGGTGCGACGAGCCAGTCGAGGACGGCAGAACCGTGAGGGGGAACGGCTCGCGAACGGGCTCCAAGCAGCGCTGGTGGTCGCCATCGCCGGCGCGTTCTTCCTCAGCGAACAGGTCGCAAACCCGTTCTGGGTGATCTGTGCCTTCGCCGCCGTGCTTCCGCTCGCCACTGGAACCGCCATCGCTCGGGCCACGCCGGCTCAGGGCCTTCGCGGTGCGACTCCATGGGGGCCGGTGCCCCCGCCCGCGGCTAGGAGCACGACGTGATCAACGAGAGGTACTCGCGAGCACACTGATCGACGTCGAACGCCGCCTGGACACGCGCGCGGGCGGCTGCGCCATGACGCGCGCGCAGCCCCGGATCGCTCTGGTAGCGGACCAGCGCGCCCGCCAGGGCCGCCGGCGAGCTGGGCTCGACGAGCACACCGCTCTCGCCATCGGCGACGATGCCGGCGAGACCCCCATTCCGGGTCGCGATAACGGGCTTGCCGCAGGCCATGGCCTCCACCGCCGCGCGGCCGAAAGACTCGATGAATTCGGCGCTCGGTACGACGACGACGTCGGCACCGGCCAGGACTTCGTACGGTCTCACCGCAGTTCCTCGTAGATCGACCGCCGATCTCAGGCCAAGCCGCTCGGTCTCCTGCGCCAACGGGGCCCTCTCGGTTCCCGAACCCCAGACGTCCAGGTGAACGGGGGTCTCCGGCCCGAGTTCCGCCACCGCACGAATCAGGTAGTCGAGTCCCTTGCCGGGGAACAGCCGGGACATGGACACAGCCCGAAGCTGCCCGTCACCGCCTTCCGACGCGCCTACGTCCGGGTATGCGCGTAGATCGACCCCGCACGGGATCGTCTCGATCATGTCATCGGGCACGTGCCTGGTCACCAATCGCTCACGGACTGCCGGTGACACGGCGACCACCGCGTCGAGAGCCCGACGCCCAAGCCCAAGCTGAACCTGGCTGTTCGCCCATGCGGCCGGTCTCCGGATCCCGGTCGGAGGCAGACCGAACCCCGCAAGCTCCCCATGCTCGACGCCGACAAGCGGAGCTCGATACCCACCGAGACGCAGGACACTCGATAGCCAGCCGGTCGTGCACAACACGGCTCCGTCGCGCCCCGCTGAGGTGAGGGCGGCTGCGAGGCGTCGCATGCGGAACGGCGCTGACTTCCCGAATCGATAATCGAGAACGATGTAGGGAACCCCCCAATCGTCGAGACGGGCGGCCAGTGGACCGGCCTGCTTGATGAAGAACATCCGGGCTTCGACATCCGCACGCCGCAGCGCGGCCGCCAACTCAGCTGTGAAGGTCTCGGCGCCGCCCAGCTCCCCGGACCAGAGCACTAGTGCAATTTCTCTTTTCACCTGTTGAGCGGCTGGCCTCAGCGACCTATTTGCCACCGTTGCCTACGATGGCTCCGTGCGGCACCTGCGACGCGCACCCCGGTTCTGGTGCCTGAGCTCGATCTCTCGGGGCAAGGTATCAACGAGCCCCCAGACCGCCTAAATGCGAATTCTGCTCACCGTAGCCACGATGGCAGTGGGCGGCGCCGAGCGCGTCGTAGTCGAGCTGGCGAACGGGCTCCGCGAGGATGGGCACGAGGTGGCAATCGCTGCGGATCGGGGGGCTCTCGACCAGGCGGCGGAGAAAGCCGGCGCTGAGCGGTTTGTGGCGCGAGGGTACGGGCGATCTCCGATCACGGCAGCACGAGGAGCTCTCGGGCTGCGTCGCGCCATCCGCTCCTTCCAGCCCGATCTGATCAACAGCCACAACGTCAAGTCAACTGGGATGGTGGCGGTCGCGCGCGCCTCGATTCGGGCGCGCCCTCCCCTCGTGGCTACGTTTCACGGAGTGCGGCGGAAGGAGTACCGGGCGGCCGCGCAGATCTTTCGCACGGCCTGGAAGGTGGTCTGCGTCTCGGATGATGTTGCCCGCGGCCTGGTGGATGCCGGGCTGCGTCCCGACCAGGTGATGGTGATCCCAAACGCAGTTCCCGCCCCTGAACCGCTCGCGGCCGCCGCTCGCGAGTCGATCGACACGCAGCTCGGGCTCGACGGAAGACCGGTGGTGTCCATGGTCGGGCGACTTGTTCCCGTAAAGGCGCCTCAGCGCTTTCTCGCGGCCGCAGCCCTGATCGCCGCCGAGATTCCCGACTGCCGCTTCCTCGTCGTCGGTGACGGCCCCCTCCGCGGCTCCCTCGAGGACGACGCGAGGGCGATGGGCATCGGGGGCTCGGTCCGCTTCACCGGAATGCGAGGGGATGCCAGGGACCTGATCGCGCGTTCCGACGTCATCGTCTCCTCATCGGACTCGGAGGGCATGTCGTTGGTGACGCTGGAGGCGCTCGCCGCCGGCACACCTGTGGTCGCGGCCGACGTGGAGGGCATGCGTCAGCTGCTCGGGACCGGGGCGGGCGCGCTCGTGGACCGGGACGCCCCCTCGCTGGCCGGAGCCGTGATCGATCTCTTGAAGCATCCCGACCGACGCACGAAGATGGGGCAAATCGGCCAGGGCAAGGTCGCGGCCGAATTCTCCCTCGGGCCGATGCTCGACGCCTACGAGCGGCTGTTCGGAGAGGCGGCCTCGCCGCCCAGCATCGCCTAGGCCGCAGGTACGCTGGGTGGGATCGATGCCCGAACACGGTCTCCCCGAAGATGCGATCGAGCTTGGGCTCGACGTCACCTCGGCCGTTACGGGCCAGACTGGATTGAGCCGCCATGCCGAGGAGCTCTGGGGGGCGCTCGAGGAGCGCGCGGATGTCCGGGTTCGCGCCTTCGCGCTTGGCAGGGGCGCGGACGGGCGATTCCCGCACCCGGTGCGGCGCATGCACATCCCGCTGCGCGCCCTCACGCCGGCCTGGCGGTATCTGGGTTGGCCCAGGGCGGAGACCTTCGTAGGCCCCGTCGACGTCGTCCACTCCCTGGCCCTCACCCCTATTCCCAGTAAGCGGCCACGGGTCGCAACGGTCCACGACGTGCTGGGGCTCACCCACCCCGAGCTCTATCCGCCCGATGCGGTGCACACTCAGCGCCGGCTGCTCAGCAGCGCCGCGAAGACGGAGGTGATCGTCACCACCTGTGAAGCGACGGCCGACGAGATCGCCCGAGTGGTGCCTTTCCCGCGCGAGCGGATAGTCACCGCGCCTCTCGGGGTGACCGCCCTCCCTGCAGCGAACCTGCCAACGCCCCCCGAGGCCCCCTATCTGTTCGCGGTCGGCGCGATGACCCCGAGGAAGGGATTCGACGTGCTGGCCGCTGCCGCCGCCAGATTGGGGCCAGACTGCCCCACGGTACTGATCGCCGGCCCGGACTACTGGGGTGCGGACGAGCAGAGGCGGGCAATCGCGGCCGCCGACCGTGAGGGAAAGCTGGAGCTGCTTGGACCGGTGGACGACGCGACCCTCTCAGCGCTCTACGGAGGCGCTACCGCAGTTTGCTTTCCGAGCCGTGCCGAGGGCTTCGGGCTCCCCTGCCTCGAGGCGATGGAGGCCGGCTCTCCGCTGATCGCGAGCGATCTGCCGCCCGTGCGCGAGGTGGTCGGCAACGCGGCCGAGCTTGTACCCCCCGACGACCCCGATGCACTCGCCGAGGCAATCGCCCATCTGCTCGAGGACGGAGACCGGCGGCAGGCGCTGGCTGACGCCGGTCGCCGCCGAGCGGCGGAGTTCACCTGGCAACGAACAGCGGAGGACGTGCTGCGCGCTTACAGGCTCGCCCTAGCGCCCTAGCGAGCGCCTGCGGCGCAACCGACCCCTAATGCGACTCCCGGGCGGGCCGTGCGCAATAGCGGATCGCGCGACCCGCGGCGCCACCGAGCAGGCCGCCGGCTATCCCCTCGAGCCAAGCCGCATCATCGGCAGTCAAGATGCGAAGAGCACTGCCGAGGAGCAGAAGCACGAGCAGTCCGACGATGAGCCCGACCACGATCCCGGCGATCCCGCCAATCGCGTAGACGCAAGCCCACGCCGCCAGGCCTCCGGCGGCAGCAGCTGTGGCGGCGGCGGCGACCGGAGCGAGCTCCCAATCAAAGCCGCCCACGAGCCTTCGCGAGAAGACGAACGGGGGCACACCCACGATGAGCTGGGCAATCGAGTTCGAGATCGCCGCCCCGACGGCGTCATACCGGGGAATCAGGGCGAAGGCGAGCGCGATATCGACAGCAGCGCCAACTCCCCCCGCGATGACCACGACCCTGAGGTGACCCATCGCCGACACCATGGAGCTCGCCAGCTCGAAAATCGCGATTGCGGGGAAGGGAGCGACCATGATCAGCAGTAGCGGGCCTGCGGCGCTGAAGTCCGTGCCGTAGACCAGCTTCAGCAGCTCGGGACCGATCGCCGCGGCCGCGGCCGTGAGGACGAACGTCACCGTGAGCGAGAGGCGCAGGGCCCTGGCATACCCGGTCCGCACCCTGTCCAGCTCGCCGGCGCCCTGCAGCGTGGCCACAGCCGGGACGAGCGTCCCGCTAATCGCCTTCGGAATCACCATCAGCGCCGTTATCGCAGCGAAGGCAATCGAGTAGAAGCCGATCTGCGAGTCGCTCGAGTAGTGGTTCAGGAAGAAGAACTCGAAGCGATTCCAGACGACCAGGGTCAAGGCAACGCCGATGCTCGAGATGCCCGCGAAGCGCAGCATCTCCCGCGTCGGGGCGCCAAGTTGCCGCCCGGGAGACGCCCGCACGTCAAGCAGGCGCCCAACCAGCACGAAGACCCAGGTCAGCGTCAGAACCGCGGTCACCGCCTCAACCGCGAACATCCCGGTGATCCCCCCGCCGGCTGCGAGGACCGCCACCACAGCCGCCGTCGAGACCCCGCCACTAACCACGCCGATCATCGCCATCTGTCGCCAGCGCTGATACCCGGCCATGACCGCCTGCCTGACGTTCTGAACCAGCACGCAAGCCGCCACGACGCCGGCCAGAGCCCACGCAGCGGCTGGCTCCGCGCCGGCGAGCGCGACCACCACCAGGGTCCCGGCCGCCAGCGTCGCCAGCGGGACCGCAACCCAGAGCGCCGACTGCGCCAGCACGCGTACGGCCGCAGAGCGGCCCTCGCCGAGCACGGACGCGGTGAACCTCTGCAGCGCGATCGTGATTCCGGCGCCCAGCAGGGTGACCATCGAGAGCTCGACGAAGGCGATGAAGCTCTGGCGGCCGAACAGCTCGGGACCGAGGAAGCGCCCCGCCGCGACCGACAGCGCCAGCAGGTACAGCTGGGGCACGACGCCGAGCAGGATGCTCCAAGCGCTACCACGGGCGACCGTGGCGCCGGTCGTCGCTGCCGCCGCCGCAACGCCGGACTCCTGCATCCCGGCCATTTCGGCCTCAACCCTGCTCGGCTTGCTTGGACCTGGCACAGTGGGCTCAACCATATTTCGGAGATCGGCCGCGCCTACGGCGTGTGGAGGGTCTGTCGCGACCCAGGTCGGTCAGCGCCCGGGGAGCTGGACGCCGCCGGACTGCCCGGCCGCCATGCGGCCCGCCAGGAACCGCCCGACAGGGCCTGGCGCAAATGCGACGAGCGCCGCTTTCGCTCGCGTCGGGAGGGAGAAGCCGGTCCCGGTCACGATCGAACGGGCCAGACCGCGCGCGTCCGCGCGCCCGGCAACCAGCGCCTCCTTTGCGCCCAGGATCGCGGCCCGTTGAGCGTTGAGCTCGATGCCTTCCCTGACGATCTCGCTCTCGTCCGGAGTGAGCGTGCTCCCCTCGAGGACCTTCTCGAGCATGACGGCGGTGTCGCGGGCAGTCCTGGCCTCATCCGCGGAGACGCTCTCGTGTCCTATGCGGTATCGGTAGAGCGGGCGGTCGACGAGGCCGACCAGCGAGCCGCTCAGGATCAGCTTGATCCAGCATTCCCAATCCGAGGCGATCCGCAGGCTCTCGTCGAAGCCTCCCACGGCGAGGAGGCGACTGCGGCGAATCGCGGGCCAGCCGAAGTAGCAGCCGCGGAGGATCCCGGCCCGCTGGTCACCGACCTCGAAGCCATGGACCTCCCTGTAGGTGCCGACCGGCCGGCCGTCGAGCTCGATCACGGCATCGGTCGCGATCACGTCCAGGTCGGGCCGGGCAACGGCCAGCGCGGCGATCGCCTCGAGCCTCTCCGGGGCGAATGCGTCGTCCGAGTCGAGCTCCACCACGATCTCCGAGCGCGCGGCCCTGGCGGCGGCATTGAGCGCGGACGCGACGCCGCCGTTCTCCTTCCGGATCAGCACCAGCCGGTCCCCGTAAGGGGCAAGCGCCGCCTCGAGATCGTCAGTCGAGCCGTCGTCGCAGATCACGATCTCATCCGCGGGAAGCGTCTGGGCGAGCACCGAGTCGACCGCGTCGCCGATCGTTCTCGCGGCCTGGTAGGCCGCGATGATCACGCCAAGCGTCGGCCGCCGGGCGGCCGGGACGACAGGCTCGGCGGGGGCGGGTGCCCGAAAACGCCCGGATATCGAGGCCGCCGGCGGTTCGGGCTTCATCGCCGCGAGTGTAGTCGAGCTAGTCGGTCCGCCTGAAGACGGTCAGGAACGTCAGCAGGACGATCTTGACGTCGAGCCAGGGTGACCAGTTCTCGATGTAGTAGTTGTCCCACTCGATCCGGTCGTCCAGGGAGGTGTCGCCGCGCAGCCCGTGGACCTGGGCCCAGCCCGTGATCCCTGCCTTGACCTGATGGCGATCGCTGTAGCGGCGCACCTGCTGCTCGAACATGGCCACGTACTCACGGCGCTCGGGACGCGGGCCGACCATCGACATGTCGCCCTTGAGCACATTGAAGATCTGAGGCAGCTCGTCGAACCCGGTCCGGCGCAGAAAGGAACCGAAGCGGCTACGCCGCTCAGCGCCTTCGGAACCGCCCGGGGCAAGGCCCTGGTCGATCGCCTCGGCCACCCGTCGCGAGGAGCGATCCTGCTCCTTCGGTTCGGCAAAACGCATCGTTCTGAACTTGAGCATCTCGAACTCGTGGCCGTCCAGGCCGATCCGCCGCTGGCGGAAGAGAACCGGGCGACCCAAGCTCAGCACGGTGCCCACGTACGCCACGAGCAGCAGGGGCGACAGCACGATGACGGTGAATGCGGCGGCCACCCGATCGGATGCATACTTGAGCGTCACGCGCCAATCCCTGGGATCGGAGGGGTAGATGGTCACCAGCGGCAATCCGCCCACCCGCTCGAGAGCAATCTTGTCGGGAACGCCCTCGAACAGGCGGGGGATGATCGAGACCGAGATCCTCATTCGCTGGAGCGTCCGCGAGACGCCCAGCTGTACGTCGTGAGGAGCGTTTGAGAAGCTGACTACGGCGTGCTCGACCTCGTGCTCCCGCACCAGGTCCTCCAGGTCGCTCTGCGCTCCGAGCACAGGCAGGCCCGAAGGGCTCTCCACCTCGAGCGGATCTGCATCGACGAACCCGATCGGCCGCAATCCCAGCTCGGGGTGGGCCAGAAGCCGCCGCGCAACCAGATGACCGACCTGCCCCGCGCCGAGGATGAGCGTGGGGACGCCATGGCCAAGGCGGTTGGCGCGCTCCCCGATCATCGACAGGATCGCCCTCCCGCCGATCAGATAGACGACCGCGAACAGCCAGGTCCGAATCTCCTCCTCGGCAACCTGGGAGTTGTCGGTCAGGGCGACCCGGAGAAAGGTGACGATCATCGCCGCGACCGCGGTCGCGCTGAGGATCGTCCGCGCCGAGTCGAGAAAGTGCTGGCCGACGCTGGCGCGGTACGCGCCTCGAAGGGCGAGCGCCGTCAGCACCAGGACGACGAAGGTGATCCGCCACCCTGGCTCCTGGCTGACGCCGGCGGCCGGCGCGGAGAGGATCTCGAAACCCCCCGCCAACACCAGCATCAGGGCGTCGGTCACCAGGCGCCAGCGCGCGTGTCGCACCGAAATGCTCGCGCGGTGCGCTTCGGCGGCCTCGGGCGCGATGGGGCCGGCGGTGCGCGTCGATGCGGGCGGGCGCACCAGTGGTTCCAGTATTGCTTTCACCTTCATGTCTTTCGGCATTCTGCCGCGATTTTGTGAGTCCGGCAGGCGACTTGTTGCGGCCCTGACGCCTGAATCAGGGTCCGGAGATCGCCGTTTTGGCCACTCAGTGCAGGACGACCGGGGGATTGTGGCCCGGGATCACGACCGCGGGATCCAGGTCCCGGATCCGCTGCCATTGCTTGAGCAGCTCCTCCCGCTCGGGCCCGAAGTCCTCGGGCAGGTCCATCTGCTCGAAGTACTCCGGAAGTGGCCCGACGCAATCGGAGGCGATCACCACGAGGCCGTCGTCTGTGTCGACCAACAGCGAGATCAAGCCGTCGCAGTGGCCGGGGGTCCGGATCCAGCGCAGGCCGGGCTCGATCTCGCCCTCCTCCCCATCCAGGATCTCGAGATTCGCCATCTCCATCACGCCGGAGACGAGCTGGGCGTACGGAGCCTCGGTCTCGATCCGGTGGACGTAGGTCCGCCGCATCGGCCAGCCCGCGAGTCCCTCGGCGTGATCGAAGTGCAGATGGGTGAGGATCACGTCCTTGACCTCGTTCGGGTCGACGCCGAGCTCCCCCATCGCCCCGATCACCGGCGCCCCCTGCATGATCAGGCCCGGATCCACCAGATAGTCGCGCTCGCCGCGGACCAGCAGCGTGTTGGGGAAAGCGACCATCCCGGTCGTTCGCCCGCCCTGCTGGAGCGACTTGTATCGCTCGAAGCCCTCGGCGGAGCTGTCGATCGTCGCGGCCTCCGCCTCGCCGTTGGAGACGGCGAAGACGTAGCGCTGGGCCGGAACGAGGACATGAACCGAGGCCATGGCCTGACCCTATCCAAACGAAGAGGGCGCCCCGAAGGGCGCCCTCGAAGAAAACCGGTGATGCGCCTAGGTCAGGCGCTGGGGACGGTCTCGGTGTCCGGTGCGGGGGTGGTGGTCGAGGTGTACTCGAACTCCTCCTCGGCGCCGAACAGCTTGTCGAGCACCATCTTGCGCGCGTCCTCGCTCAGGATGAGGACAAGGGCCGCGCCCAGAATGCCCACGAGCAGAGCTTTTCCAAGCCCAAACCGGCGGCGGGTGCTCCGTCCGCGCAGCTGCTGTGAAGCATCCCGAAGCGACTCGGCCGCCGTGCGCAGATCACGCTGAACCTTCTTGTCGTCCATCAGGGCCTTAGCGGGGCCCTTCCCATTCGACATCCGGGCGTACGCGCCCTTTGCGGCCTCGAACGCAACGCGGATGTTCTCGCGCAGCTCCTCATCCTCGATGAGCCGACGCACGTATGGATTGGACGCAACCGACCGGGCAGCATCTCCGGCTTTCGCGCTTCTGCTTTGTGCGCCCATGGGTCTCCTCAGATCGTTTCCAGGGTGCAGAGGGGAGACTACCCGCTCGTAGACGCGACGGCGCGCGCGAGCGCGACCCGTTTAGTGATGGTCCGGCTCGAGCGCCGTTTGCAGGACATCTCCGATGTCGTCGGCGTAGACGAACTCGAGGCCCTCGCGCTCCTGCTCCGAGATCTCCTCGACGTCCCCCTCGTTGCGATCGGGCACGATCACCAGCTTGATCCCCGCTCGCTGGGCGGCCAGCGACTTCTCCTTCAGGCCGCCGATCGGGAGGACCTGGCCGGTGAGCGTGACCTCGCCCGTCATGGCCACGTCGTTCCGCACCGGCCGGTTGGTGATCAGCGAGGCCAGGGCCGTGGTCATCGCGACGCCGGCGGACGGCCCGTCCTTCGGCACCGCGCCGGCGGGCACGTGGACGTGGATGTCGTGGGTCGCAAACCAGTCGTCGGGCAGGTCCGGGGCGAGCTCATTCGAGTGGCGCCGCACCCAGGTCAGCGCCGCCTGCGCGGACTCGCGCATGACGTCGCCGAGCTGACCGGTGATGGTCAGCTTGCCCGAGCCGGGGACCGCCGTCGCCTCGACGAACAGGACCTCGCCGCCGACCGGGGTCCAGGCGAGTCCGGTGGCCACCCCGGGGTCCTTGGTGCGGCGGCGCTGTTCGGAGAAGAACCGGCGCTTGCCCAGGAGCTCGCGGGCGCGCTTGGCGGAGACCCTCACCTTGCTCGTCGAGGGTCCCCTCGGCAACGTCCCGGGCGATCTTGCGGCAGACGGTGCCGATCTGACGCTCGAGGTTCCGTACCCCCGCCTCGCGGGTGTACTCCTCGATGATCGCGGTCAGGGCAGGGTCCGCGAACTCGATCTGCGACGCCTTCAGCCCGTTCGCCGAGAGCTGCCGCGGGACGAGGTAGCGCTTCGCGATGTGGAGCTTCTCCTCGACCGTGTAGCCGGCCAGCTGGATCACCTCCATCCGGTCCTGCAGCGCCGGCGGGATCGTGTCGAGGATGTTGGCGGTCGCGATGAAGAGGACGTCGGAGAGGTCGAACGGCAGGTCGAGGTAGTGATCGCGGAAGCTGGAGTTCTGCGCCGGGTCGAGCACCTCGAGCATCGCGCTGGAGGGATCGCCGAGGTAGTCCGCGCCCATCTTGTCGATCTCGTCGATCATGAAGACGGGGTTCTTGGTGCCGGCGTCGCGCAGGGCTCGGATGATCGTCCCGGGCAGGGCGCCGATGTAGGTGCGGCGATGGCCGCGGATCTCGGCCTCGTCGCGCACGCCGCCGACCGAGATGCGCTCGAACTCCCGCCCCAGGGCCTTCGAGATCGACCGGCCGAGGCTGGTCTTGCCGACGCCCGGCGGCCCGACGAAGCAGAGGATCGGCCCTGGCGACTCGGGATTGAGCTTCCGCACCGCGAGGTACTCGAGGATCCGGTCCTTGACCTCCTCGAGGTCGTAGTGGTCCTCGTCCAGAACCTCGCGCGCGTGCCCGATGTCGAGGTTGTCCTCGGTCTGCTTGGACCAGGGCAGGTCGACCAGCCACTCGAGGTAGGTCCGTATCACCCCGAATTCGGCGGCGACGGGCGGCAGCTTCTCCAGGCGCGAGAGCTCCCGCTCGGCCGCCTTCTGCGCATCCTCCGGGAGGCCGGCCTCCTCGATCCGCTGGCGCAGCTCGTTGAGCTCGGCCTGCTGCTCGTCGCCCTCGCCAAGCTCCTCCTGGATCGCCTTGAGCTGCTGGCGCAGGAAGTACTCGCGCTGGCCCTTGTCGATCTCGGACTCGACCTGGGACTGGATCTTCGAGCCGAGCTGGACGACCTCCAGCTCGCGGGTGAGGATCTCCGAGAGGCGCCGCAGGCGCTTGGTCACGTCCACGGTCTCGAGCAGCTCCTGCTTCTCCTCGGTGGAGATCCGAAGCGCGCCGGAGATCAGATGGGAGAGGGCGGAGGGCTCGTCGAGGTTGGCGACCGCAAGCTGGAGCTCCTCCGGCAGATATGGGATCGCCTCGATGATCTCGCTGAAGGTGCTCTGCACGTTGCGGGTCAGGGCTTCCAGCTCCGTGGAGGGCTCGAGCACGTCGGGCATCTCCTCGATCCGAGCAACCAGATACGGCTGCTCCGTCACGTAGTCGAGGATGCGGATTCGCTCGCTCCCCTGAACCAGGATGCGGAGCGTCCCGTCCGGGACCTTCATCATCCGCGCGACGGTGCCCGCCACGCCGACCCCGTACAGGTCGTCCGGACCGGGCGCGTCGTTCTCCGGATCCTTGGATGCCACCATCGCGAGCATCCGGTTGCCCGAGAGGACCTCGTTGACGAGCTTGATGGAACGCTCCTGCCCGACCGCCAGCGGGGTGAGCGTGTCCGGGTAGGTCACGGTCTCCCGCAGCGGCAGGATCGGCAGGGCATCGGGCAGCGGCTCCCTGGCGCCACCCGCATCCTCGATGTCGGGGATCTCGACGACCTCCAGTTGGGGCGTCTCGACGTCGGCCATCCTCAGCTCCTTTTCATGGACGGAGGCCCGCTACTCGGCCCGCTCAATCGGGACCTGGCGGGCGGCCTGCGGCAACTTCGTCGGCAGCTCGACCCTGAGGATGCCGTCCTCGTAGGTGGCCTGGGCCTGTTCGGCGTTGACGTCCACGGAGAGCTCGACGACGCGGCGGAACGGGCCCGAGGGAAGCTCGACCTGCTGGTAGGTCCGGCCCTCCGTGTCGCGGACCGGGCGCTCGCCGCTGATCACCAGCGTCCGGCCCCGCACCTCGAGGTTGACCGCCTCGAGCTCGATTCCGGGCAGCTCGACCTTGACCACCGCCTTCTGCGGCGCATCCTCACCGCAGTAGTAGACGTCGACCCGAGGCACGAACGCGGCCACCTGCCGGCGCTGCCGATAGCCGGCCTGATCCCAGAAGTCACCGAGCAGCTCGTCCATCTCCCGGCGCATCCTGGCGAAGTCTGCGAATGGGTCGCGCTGACTGGTCATCGATAGAAAGCGTGCAGACTTCTAGACCTCATAGGTGGCTCCCTCGCTGGCGATCTCGACCGCCCCTCCGAAGCCCTTCTCCGCCTGCTCGCGCGCCCAGTCGTCTCCGAGCTCATCGGAGATGTGGGTGATCACGACGCGTCTTGCGCCCGCCTCGCGAGCGTGCTCGCCAGCCTCCTCAGGGGTGAGGTGGCCACGGAGGCCGGTGCGCTCCGGGCGCGGGAGAGTCCCCTCGATGATCAGCAGGTCGGCGTCCTGGGCGACATCGACGATCTCCTTGCCCGGGCGCGTGTCGGCGCTGTAGGTGATCTCGCCGCTGCCCTCCGAGCCGATCCGCACCGCGAAGGTCTCCACGAAGTGCGGCACCGGATGGAAGCTCGCCCAGATGTCGCCGATCTCGACCCGGTCGCCGGGCGAGTACTCCTCAATCCGGAAGGCGCTCTCGATCAGGTCGTCGTTGCCCCACGCGCCGACCACCCGGCGAAAGGTCTCGACGGCGCCGGGCGGCGCGATCAGGCGGGGGCGAGCCGGATCATCCGTCCCGTCCCAGATGTGGACGGGCACGGGCTGCTGCTTGGGGGCGTAGATCAGGGCGTATGAGTAGGGGACCAGATCCAGGAAGTGGTCGGCGTGCAGATGGGAGACGATCACGCCGTCCATCTCGGTGTAGTCGACCCGCTCCCGCAGCTTGCCGAACACCCCGTTGCCGCAGTCGAGCAGGACCTTCGTCTCGTCGGTCTCGATCAGGTAGCCGCTGCAGGCGCCCCCGGCGTCTTGCCAGGAGGGCGACTTGCCCAGCACGGTGATCTTCAAGGGATGTGTCCCATGGCCCCGCCGGGACTGTAACCGGGTTGGTGCTCGGCTTCGCCATATGTCGCGGCTGCAGGCGGCCGCCCAGCTTAAGTCGCTTCGGGCTTCGCCCTACGCTCCGACAGCGAGCGGCCTGGCAGCCGCTTGCGCGGTCCCTCATCAGGAGCGCGGGCTGCCGGGGCGGAACCAGGCCCTCGGGGGTATCGGGCCTGAAGGTGGGACAGGGCGAGTCGAGTCCGAGGGCACAGAGGCCGCGGCGATGGAAGAAGCAGTCCTCACAAGTCACCGCAGCATTACGTGCCCGAGTCTCGGCCAAGTTGCCCTATCCCCTCTCTCGTCTGAGCTTTCCGCCCCGGGAGTTCACCCGCGACTTGGCTTGATGATGCCATTTGCGCGGCCCCCCGTCAGGCGCGTTCCCGCAAATGGCGCTCTTCTTTTTTCACCGGTTGGTCACGAGTTCCGCTAGCACCGGGAAGGTTGGAGCCTCTCGCTAAGATCAGCGCCGATGGCTCAGATCGCTCAGCAGCGGAGCAACCAGCTCTCGGCATCCCCGCCGATGTTCGAGAGCAGGTTCCTCGACTTCTTCTCCCGGGTCCACCCCGCCGTGCCGGCCGTCGTCTTCGTCCCGGTGGTTGTCGGCGGTGTCTGGCTCGGGATCGACCGGGGGCTCTCGGTGGGCACCGTGGCACTCCTCTTCCTCGCCGGGCTTGCGATCTGGACCCTCACGGAGTACTGGCTCCACCGGCTCTTCTTCCACTGGGAGCCGAAGTTCCCCGGCGGCGACCGAGTCCACTTCATCATCCACGGCGTCCACCACGACCACCCCAACGACGCCATGCGGCTGGTCATGCCGCCCGCGGTCAGCATCCCGCTCGCCGCGCTCTTCCTCGGGCTCTATGTGCTGATCTTCGGCACTCCCGAGGCCTACCCCGCCTTCGCGGGGTTCATCACGGGGTACCTGGGCTACGACTACACCCACTACCACGTCCATCACCACGTGCCGAAGACCAAGTTCGGGAAGAAGCTGCGCGAGCACCACATGCGCCACCACTTCCAGGACCACCGCTACGGCTTCGGCGTCTCCTCGCCTCTCTGGGACGCCTTCTTCCAGACCCTTCCGCGTCGCCGCAAGCCCAACGGCGACTAGATCACCCGGCTCGGCGGGTCCTCGCCGTCGAGCACTGCGATCACGTTGTCCGCGACCGCGCTCGCCATCCCATCGCGCGATGGGATCGTGGCGGAACCGATGTGCGGAAGCAGCACGCAGCGCGGCGCGTTCAGCAGGGCAGGGGCGACGTCCGGCTCGTTCTCGTAGACGTCGAGGCCGGCCGCCCCGAGCGCGCCGCTCTCCAGGGCGGAGGCGACGGCCTCCGAGTCGACCAGTGGCCCGCGCGAGGTGTTGACGAGGACCCCCTCCGGTCCGATCAGCGCCAGCTCGGCGGCACCGATCATTGATCGCGTCTCCGGTGTGGCGGGCGCGTGGATGCTGACCACGTCGGCCGCCTCCAGCAAGTCGGGCAGCTCGAGCCGCTCGGCTCCGAGCTCGCCCTCCGCCTCCGGCTTTGCCGAGGGGCTCGCGTAGACGATCTTCGCGCCGAGTCCATGGGCGAGATGCGCGTACCGGCCGCCGATCCGCCCCATGCCCACCACTCCGACCGTGGAGCCCCGGATCTCGATGCCACGGTAGGCGGCCGGATCCCAGCCGCGCCAGCGACGGGCTCGCAGGTCGCGCTCGGCGTCGCTCATCCGGCGTCCGGCCGCGAGTGTGAGTGCGATGGCGAGCTCGGCGGTTGCCTCCGTGAGGACGTCGGGGGTATTGGTGACGATCACGCCCCGGTCCCTGCAGGCCTCGAGGTCGACGTTGTCGTAGCCGACCGCGAAGTTCGCCACCACCCGCAGCTGCTCGCCGCACGCGTCGAGCAGCTCCGAGCTCACCGGAATGCTCGGGTCGGCGACGAAGGCGCTCGCCCCGGGAGCGTTCGCAAGCACGTCCGCCCAGGCCGCCTCGAGGCCACCCGCCTTGACCTCGAAGCGCTCCCGGAGGCGATCGAGGCCCGCCGGCAGCAGCACACGGGCAATGACGACCAGTTGACGGTCTGCGTTCATGTCAGTTGAAACTAACCGTTACGGTCATGTAACTGTCACGCTGTCCGGAGAGAGGAACTGAGAGTCATGCCAAGGGTTTCGAACACAGTCGATCAGGCCAGGACGCTGCTCGAGCGGCGACTGAAGGAGCTCGACGACGAGCGGCGCCAGGTGGAGTCCGCACTTGCGGGCCTCGGCAAGAGCGCGCGACGCGGACCAGGCCGTCCCCGCGGGGCGGGTCGCCGTCGCCGTCGCGGCAGCACCCGCGCCGACCAGGCCGTGAAGATCATCACCGACAACCCGGGGATCAAGGTGTCCGAGATCGGCAAGAAGATGAAGCTGAATCACCCGAATTACCTCTACCGGGTGTTGCCGGAGCTGCAGAAGGAAGGCCGCGTCAAGAAGCGCGGCAGTGGTTACCACCCCGGCTAGATCAGCCCCAGGTCCTTGACCGCGTCGCGCTCCTCCCGCAGCTCGGCGACCGTCGCGTCGATCCGCTCGCGGGAGAAGTCGGTGATCTCGAGGCCTTCGACGCGCTTCCACTCGCCGCCCGAGCACTCGCAGGCCGCGCCGGAGATCAGCCCCTCCTCGACGTCGTAGGAGCCGTCCGATGCGACCGCCATCGAGGCCCAGTCGCCATCGGGCGTCCCCAGGACCCAGTCGTGCACATGGTCGATCGCCGCGTTCGCGGCGGATGCGGCGCTGGACGCGCCGCGCGCCTCGATGACCGCCGCGCCGCGCTTGCCGACCGTGGGGATGAACTCATCCGCGATCCACGCCTCGTCGTCGACCTGGGGCCAGGCGGGGCTGCCGTCGACCAGGGCGTTGACCAGGTCGGGGTACTGCGTCGGGGAGTGGTTGCCCCAGACGGTCATTCGCTTGATGTCGGTGACCGGGCGCCCGAGCTTGCTAGCGAGCTGGGCGATGGCCCGGTTGTGGTCCAGGCGCATCATCGCCGTGAAGCGCTCGGACGGCACGTCGGGGGCGTGTAACTTCGCGATCAGGCAGTTGGTGTTGGCGGGGTTGCCGACGACCAGCACCTTGACGTCGTCTGCGGCCTGCGAGTTGATCGCCTCGCCCTGGGGCTTGAAGATGCCGCCGTTCGCCTCCAGGAGGTCGGCGCGCTCCATCCCCTTCGACCGGGGCCGGGCGCCGACCAGCAGCGCGATGTTGGTCCCATCGAAAGCCTCCTTCGGGTCGTCCGAGATGTCCACGCCCCGCAGCAGCGGGAAGGCGCAATCCTCGAGCTCCATGGCGGTGCCCTCCGCGGCCGTGACCGCATCGGGGATCTCGAGCAGTCGCAGGTTCACCTCGGTGTCCGGGCCGAGCATCTGCCCGGAGGCGATCCGGAAGAGGATCGCGTAGCCGATCTGGCCTGCGGCTCCGGTGACTGTGACGTTGACGGGGGTCAATTCATCTCCTTCTTCAGGTTTTCGTCGATCGAAGCGAGGAACTCCTGGGTCGTCTGGAACTTCTGATCCGGCCCGATCAGGAGCGCCAGGTCCTTCGTCATCTTCCCGCTCTCCACCGTCTCGATGCATACGCGCTCGAGGGTCTCCGCGAACTCGGTGAGGGCCGGCGTCTCGTCCATCCGGCCGCGTGCGGCGAGGCCGCGCGTCCAGGCGAAGATCGAGGCGATCGGGTTGGTGGAAGTCGGCTTGCCCTGCTGGTGCTGGCGGAAGTGGCGGGTGACGGTGCCATGGGCGGCCTCGGCCTCGACGGTCTTGCCGTCGGCCGTCATCAGGACGCTGGTCATCAGGCCGAGCGAGCCGAAGCCCTGGGCCACGGTGTCCGACTGCACGTCGCCGTCGTAGTTCTTGCACGCCCAGACGTAGCCGCCCTCCCACTTGAGCGCCGCGGCGACCATGTCGTCGATCAGCCGGTGCTCGTAGGTGAGGCCGGCCTGCTCGAAGTCCTCCCTGAACTCAGAGTCGTAGACCTCCTGGAAGATGTCCTTGAAGCGGCCGTCGTAGCGCTTCAGGATCGTGTTCTTGGTCGACATGTAGACCGGGAGCCCGCGATCCAGGCCATAGCGGAGCGACGCCCTGGCGAAGTCGCGGATCGAGTCGTCGAGGTTGTACATCGCCATCGCCACCCCGCCGCCGGGGAAGTCGTAGACCTCGAGCTCGATCGGGTCGCTGCCGTCCTTGGGCGTGTACGTCAGGGTCAGCTTTCCCTCGCCGGGCACGACGAGGTCCGTGGCCCGGTACTGGTCGCCGAAGGCATGGCGGCCGATCACGATCGGCTTGGTCCAGCCGGGCACCAGCCGGGGCACGTTCGAGATCACGATCGGCTCGCGGAAGATGACCCCTCCCAGGATGTTCCGGATCGTCCCGTTGGGCGAGCGGTACATCTCCTTCAGGCCGAACTCCTCCACCCGGGCCTCGTCCGGCGTGATCGTCGCGCACTTCACCCCGACGCCGTGCTCCTTGATCGCGTTGGCGGCGTCAACCGTGATCTGGTCCTCGGTCTCGTCGCGCTTCTCGATCGAGAGGTCGAAGTAGCGCAGGTCGACGTCGAGGTAGGGCAGGATCAGCTGCTCCTTGATGAAGGCCCAGAGGATCCGGGTCATCTCGTCGCCGTCGAGCTCGACGATGGGGTTGTTGACCTTGATCTTCGCCACGTCCGGATCCCCTGCTCGGCGCGAGCGGCCGGGGGCGGGCGATCCTATCGACGTAGGCCCTCGAGCATCTCCATCAGTGGTGGCTCCGCGCGAGCGCGGGCGGAGCCCGGGTCGTCGGAGGTCGCGATCAGCAGCGCAGCCTCGATCAGTGCCGCGAGGAGCAGGTGCGCGGTCGACTCCACATCGGCGCGACGCAGCTGTCCGGCCTCCATCGCCGCCTCGACGCCCCCGGCCATCGCGGCCAGTCCGAGGTCTCTGATTCCGTTGCGCCAGTCCTCCCAGCCGAGCACCGTCCGGCTCTGCAGCAATCCGATTCGCTGCAGCTCCTGATTGGTGGCGGCCTCGTCGAGATAGGTGCGGCAACCGGCTACGAGGGCCTCATAGGGCGTGCCGGCCTCGGACGCCGCCGCTGCCAGCCGCTCGATCAGCCTCGCCTCGGAGTCCCTCCAGACCTCCCTGTAGAGCTCTCGCTTGCTGGCGAAGTGGTGGTACATGGCTCCGCGGCTGACCCCGGCCCTCTCGAGGATCTGGGTCGTGCTCACCTCGGCGTAGTCCCGCTCCATGAACAGCTCGCGCGCGGCCGTGACCAGGGCTTCGCGCGCTCCCGCGCTGGGGCGCCCTCGCCTCGGCCTCTCTGCAACCTCCGCCATGATCGCCTATATTACCGACACGCAGTCGGTAAACCGCAAACAGGCTGAGCGGGTACCGCTGAGAACGCATCAAACGAGGAAAGGAAGACATGAACACATACGTGATCCGCCGGGAGAAGGCATGGGCGTCGCCCGAAGAGCTCGAGGCGACGGCCGAGCGCTCGAAGCAGGTCGCCGACGACGACTTCCCGGACGACATCCGCTGGATCCGCAGCTACGTCATCAAGGAGGAGGGCGGCACCCTCGGAACCGTCTGCATCTACCAGGCCACCGACATCGACGCCGTGCGCGCCCATGCGAAGCGGGTCGACATGCCCGCAGACGAGGTGCTCGAGGTCGCGGACACGGTCATCATCCGGCCGGATCCGCAGCCCCAGGCCGCGTAACCCGACAATCCAATCCGCGCTGCCCCAAGCGGCGTTATCTTCATCACATGAGCAGCTTGGGAGGAGAGCGGAAGATCGCGACCATGTTGTTCGCCGATCTGGTCGGCTCGACCGAGCTTGCCACCGAGCTGGATCCCGAGGACCTGCGCGGCCGCCTGGAGCCCTTCTTCGACGCGGCGCGCGGGGCCCTCGAACAGCATGGGGGGACCGTCGAGAAGTACATCGGCGACGCGGTGATGGCCGTCTTCGGCGCGCCCGTCGCCCATGGCGACGATCCCGACCGCGCGATCGCCGCCGCCCTCGCCGTCATCGACAGCGTCTCGGCGATCGACGGCAAGCTGGCCGTGCGGGTGGGGATCGAGACGGGCGAGGTCCTCGCGGTCCCCGACAGCGGCGACCTCCGCGTCACCGGCGAGGCCGTGAACGCCGCGGCTCGCCTGCAGCAAGCCGCCTCGCCCGGAGAGGTCCTGGTCGGCGAGCGCACGGCCCGTGCGTCGAGGCGGGCGCAGCTCGAGCGGAACGGCCAGGTGGACGCCAAGGGGATGGACGAGCTGCCGGCCTTCCGAGCGGTATCCATCTGCGACGAGGACGCTCTCACCAACGTCCCGCTCGTGGGGCGGGAGGACGACCTCGCGATGCTCCGCCTGATCGCCCGGCGGGCGGCGAGAGAGCAGGTGCCCCAGCTCGTCACCGTGATCGGCGAGGCGGGAATCGGCAAGACCAGGCTCGCCGCCGAGCTCTTCGCCGAGCTCCGAAGCGATGGATGGCGAACCGTTGTCGGCCGCAGCCCGCCCTATGGACACGGGATCGCGTTCTGGGCGCTCGGCGAGATCCTCCACGACGCCGCCGGGATGTCCGCGGACGCTCGCGCCAACCAGGTTGAGCCGGCCCTTCAGGGGGTGCTCACCGAGGTCGGAGCCGACGACGCCGCCGAGCTGGCCGGGGCGCTGGTGGTGGCGATGCGCGGCGCCGAGGAGGGAACCGACGCCGAGGATGAGCTGAAGCGGGCCTGGCGCCGCTTCGTGGCGCTGCTCGCCGCCGATCGCCCGCTGGCGATCGGCGTCGACGACGCCCACTGGGCAGACGAGGGGACCCTCAACCTGCTCGAGGAGGCGGCTTTCGGCCTCTCCAAGGCGCCGGTGATCATTCTCTGCACCTGCCGACCCGAGCTGGCTGAGAGACGCCCGGATTTCGGCCGCGCCGCACGCAACAACACGCAACTGGAGTTGCTCCCGCTCGACGGCGCCTCGGCGACGCGGCTCGCCGAGCTCCTCCTGCCGGGCGACCGGCGCTTGATCGCCGGCCGGATCGCCGACGCCGCAGGAGGCAATCCGTTCTTCACCGAGGAGGTCTCGCGGGCGATCCGGGAGGAGCACGCGGACGCGATCCCCGAGCGGCTACCGGACACGGTGCAAGCCGCCATCGCCGCACGGATCGACCAGCTCCCTCCGGATGAGAAGCGAGCCCTCCAGTACGCGGCGGTGCTGGGGCACACCTTCGCCCAGGGGCCGCTTGGAGATCTGCTCGGCGAGGACCCGAGCGACTTGCTCTGGTCGTTGCGCCGCAAGGCACTGGTCGAGGAGCGCACCACCTCGGACACCGGTCACTACGCCTTCCGCCACCAGCTGATCCGCGACGTCGCCTACAACTCGCTGCCGCGGGCCGACCGGGCAAACCTGCATGAGCAGGCAGTCACGGCGCTGATGGCGCGCGAGCCGTTCGCGGAGCGGGCCGAGCTCGTCGCCTACCACCTCGACCACGCCTTCGAGCAGCAGCCCACTCCGGAGCGGCGAAACGCGGCCTGCGCCGCGATGGCCGAGGCTGCCGCCAGCGCGGTGCGCCGCGGCGCCGCGGCCCGCGGCCAGGAGCTGTACGAGCAGGCAGCTGACCTCGCCGAGGGGTCGTCCCGGATCGACTGGCTGTTGGCCGCGGGCGAGGTGGCGCTACGCCGCTGGCGTGGCGACTTCGCGCTACGGCTGTACACCGAGGCCGGTCGAAGCGCCGAGCGAATCGGCGATCCCCGCGCCGCCGGCGGATACGCCCGAGCGGTCGAGATCGCCACCAGGATGAGCGGAATCAGCGGCAACCCCGACGCCGACCAGCTCCAGCCGCTCCTCGAGCGCGGTCGCGCCCTCGTCACGGATGACGACACGGTCACCAAGGCGAGGCTCCTGCTCGACGAGGCCTGGATCGCCTGGAAGAGCGACCAGACACTCGAGATGGAGGCGCCCGCCCTCGGCGGGCTCGAGCTGGCTCGCGAGGCGGGCGATCTCGCCGTCCTGCAGTCCGCGCTCGACGCGGTCACGGCCAGCGACTGGCAGCAGGGACGCCACCTGGCCGCCGTCGAGCACACCAGGGAGCGGCTGGAGCTGCTCCGAGACGCGCCGCGGACCGCGACCCTCGACGTCGAGCGCAGCGACGCGCTCCACATGATGATCGAGTGCCTGCTGCAGACCGGGGACTTCCATGAGGCCGAGCGGTACGCCCGCGAGGCTCGCGATCTCGACCTGTCGCGGGGGATCATCTACTCGGCCTGGCAGCGTGGCCTGCTTCCGGCGTTCTTCCTCGGCCGCTGGGATGAGGCCCTGAACATGGCCACCCACGTCCGCGAGGCCTGGGTCGCCGCTGAGCGTCCGCCGCTCGGGGCCTTCGCCACCTCGATCGCCTGCGCGGGAGCGATCCTCGGGGTCCGTTGCGACGACGGCTGGTCCGACTGGTTCGAGATCGCCAACGAGCTCTCAGAGGGCGCCCTCGGCAACAAGGCGGGCGTCGTCGTGATGCGAGCCGACATCGAGCTCCACCAGGGAGAGGTCCGAGTGCGCCGCCGACCGATTCGAGTCCGAGATCTCGACGACGTGGTTCCGCTCTCCGTACCTCGCCGCGCGCGCCGAGTCCTACGCACGCCTCGGGCGCAAGGACGCCGACGACGCGATCGCTGGCCGCCGAAGAGTGCATCGGCGAGCACCGCTACGGGAAGGGCATCCTGCTGCGCGCGAAGGGGATCCGCTCCGGCGACGAGACGCTCCTGCGCGAGTCGCTGAACCTGTTCAATCAGCTCGACTGCCCGTATCAGTCTGCGCGCACCGGCTGGATGCTGGGCGGCGCCGAGCACGAAGAGGCGAAGCGGACCTTCGAGGCGCTCGGAGCGACGCTGCCCGCCGATTAATTGCGGCTCTCCGCCTCGCGCAGCCGCGAGGCGAGGGTCTCGAGCATCGGCCAGGCGACCTCGGGGTGGCTCTCGATGAAGGGCCTGAACTCCCAGGCGGTGATGCCGTGGCAGCTCAGATCGGTGGTTGCGACGATCGTCGCCGAGCGCGGGCCGCTGTCGATCAGGGCGATCTCGCCGAAGAACTCACCCGGGCCGAGCGTCCGGATGATCTTGCCGTCGATGCTGACCGTCGCGTTGCCGTCATGGATGACGAAGAAGCCGATCCCGCTCTTCCCCTCGGCGGTGATCGTGTCCCCCTCGCCGAAGGTGCGCTCCTGCATGCGGTCGGCGAGCTTCTTGAGCTCCTTCCGCTTCACCCCCTGGAAGAGGGGGACGCTGCCGAGCGTCTCCACCACGTCCGCCACGCGGCGATCCTACTCACGGCCTCGGTTTGACGCAAGATATGAATCGTGGTTCACTTCTTCGTGATGGCCTACCGGACCACCGAGCGGACCGAAGCGCGCCGGGCCAAGACCCGCGAGCGAATCGTCACCGCCGCCCGTGAGCTGATCGCCGAGGGCGGGTACGTCGCGGCGCAGGTCGCCGCCGTGGCCGATCGTGCCGGAGTCGCGGTCGGCACCGTCTACCGGCACTTCCCCTCCAAGTCCGACCTGAACGCCTGCGTCTTCCGGGAGGCATCGCAGCACGAGGTCGACGCGATGAGCGAGGCCATCCATGACTACCAGCGGTCCCGCCGCCGAGCGGGTCGCCGCCGGCATCGAGGTCTTCGCGCGCCGAGCCCTCCGCGGGAAACGTCTTGCCTGGGCTCTGCTGGCTGAGCCGGTGGATCCCGCCGTCGAGGCCGAGCGCCTTCAGTTTCGCCATAGCTACCGCGACCTGATGGCCGAGGTCATCTCCGACGGGATCGCCGCCGGCGACCTGCCCGATCAGGACGTCGATGCGACCGCCGCCGCCCTGGTCGGGGCAATCGGAGAGACGATGATCGGTCCCCTGTCCCCCACCGCCAACGGAGGCGACCCGGACGCCCTGATCGCCTCCCTGATCGACTTCTGTATTCGCGCAATCGGAGAGGAGCACTAGATGTCCACAGTCGAGACTTCTTCATCACGAGACAGCACCAACGGTGTCCGCACCCACACCGTCGAGAACCAGCCGCCGCCGCTGGTCGACTACAACGTCTTCGAGTCGGATGAGGTGATGAAGGAGGCCGTGCGCCGGGAGGGCGCCGACTGGGCCGTCGATCGGATCTCCGAGGTCGGCGAGATCGCCGGACGCGGCGACGTGATCGAGCTCGGCCGGCTGGCGAACGAGAACCCGCCGAAGCTCCGCACCCACGACCGCTACGGGAACCGGGTCGACATCCCCGAGTTCCACCCCTCCTGGCACGAGCTGATGCGGCTGGGCGTCTCGCACGAGCTGCATTCGCTCCCCTGGCGCGAGCCACAGCCCGGCGCCCACGTCGCGCGCGCCGCGGCATTCATGTGCTTCTCCCAGGCCGAGGCCGGCGTCGGCTGCCCGATCTCGATGACCTACTCCGTCGTGCCCGCGCTGCGCAAGCAGCCCGAGCTGGCGGAGGAATGGGAGCCCCGGATCCTCTCCGATGTCTACGACCCCCGCCAGATCGCGGCCTCCGAGAAGGAGGGCTCCCTGTTCGGCATGGGGATGACCGAGAAGCAGGGCGGCTCCGACGTCCGTGCCAACACCACGATCGGCAAGCCGATCAACGGGGGCGGCCCGGGCGCCGAGTACGAGATCACCGGCCACAAGTGGTTCTTCTCCGCACCGCAGTGCGACGCGTTCCTGGTCCTCGCGCAGGCGGAGGGCGGCGTCTCCTGCTTCCTAATGCCGCGTCGCCTGCCCGACGGCGAGCTCAACCGCTTCCGGCTCCAGCGGCTCAAGGACAAGCTCGGCAACCGCTCCAATGCCTCCTCGGAGATCGAGTTCGACGGCGCCTTGACCCGCCTGGTCGGCGAGGAGGGCGCGGGAGTCCGGACGATCATCGAGATGGTCAACCACACCCGGCTCGACTGCGCGACCGGCAGCGCCACCGGGATGCGCGCCGGGGTCGCGCAGGCGATCAACCACGCCTCCAATCGAGTCACCTTCGGCAAGGTGCTGGTGGAGCAGCCACTGATGCAGAACGTGCTCGCAGACCTGGCCGTCGAGTCCGAGGCGGCGACGATCGGCTCGCTCCGCCTCGCTCGCGCCTACGACGAGTCGATCGCCGGCGACGACGAGGCTCAGGCCTTCAAGCGGATCGCCAACGCGGTGCTCAAGTACTGGATCTCCAAGCGAGCTCCGAGCCACGCCGTTGAGTGCCTCGAGAGCCTCGGCGGCAACGGCTACGTCGAGGAGTCCGGCATGCCCCGGCTCTATCGCGAGGCGCCCCTCGCCTCAATCTGGGAGGGCTCCGGGAACGTCCAGTGCCTGGACGTGCTCCGGGCGATGGTCAAGAACCCGAGCTCGGTCGATGCGTTCTTCGCCGAGGTCGCCGAGGGCGCCGGCGAACCGAGGCTCGACGCGTACGTGGCCGAGCTGCGCAAGGACCTCACCGACATGACCGGCATCGAGTCCCGAGCCCGCCAGCTGGTCGAGCGGATGGCCCTGGCCCTGCAGGGCTCGCTGCTACTGCGCTTCGGCGACGAGGCCGTGGCCGACGCGTTCGTCGCGTCCCGCCTCGCCGGCGACTGGGGCCACGCCTTCGGCACCCTGCCCGGAGGCACCGACTTCGCCCGGATCATCGATCGCCATCGGGCGGCATAGGCCGCCCCCGGACGCGAAGCGGAGGAGGCGGCCTTTATGTCGGACTACGAGACCCTGCGCTACGAGCGCGACGGGCACGTCACCGTGCTCACCTACGACCGGCCCGACCATCGCAACGCGGTCAGCCGGCAGATGAACCGCGAGCTCCATCACGCCTGGCAGCGCTTCCGTGACGCCGAGGACGAGTTCGTCCTCGTGATCACCGGCGAGGGCGACGCCTTCTGCGCCGGCTGGGACCTGGAGGACGCCGCCGAGCTGGGCGACGGAGGCCAGCCGGACTGGGACCAGTTCAAGACGTCGATCTACAACACGCCGGGCGAGTGCGGCTACACGCGGAAGGTCGACGTCTTCAAGCCCGTGATCGCCGCCGTCAACGGCTGGGCGGTGGCGGCCGGGCTGGAGAACGCCCTGCTCGCCGACATCCGGATCGCCGCCGAGAACGCCGTCTTCGGCGCGCTGGAGCGGCGCTGGAACATCGTCGGCGGGGACGGCATGAACGTCCGGCTGACCCTGACCGTGGGCTACGGCCGGGCGATGGAGATGATCATCACCGGCCGGCCGGTGGAGGCCGAGGAGGCGCTCCGGATCGGGCTGGCCAACGAGGTCGTGCCCGAGGGCAAGGCGCTGGAGCGAGCGGTGGAGTTGGCGCAACAGATCGCGGAGCTGCCTCAGGGCGCGATTCGCTCGGACAAGGAGACGATGGTGCGGAACGTCGGGAGGACCTACGAGGAGCAGCTGCGCCAGGAGGCCGAGAACACGATCTCGATGTTCGCCCGGCGGGACTCCCACGCCATCGGGGCCCGCGCCTTCAAGGAGAAGCGGACCCCCGAATGGCCCCACCATGGCCTCTAGTGATGCGAGGGTGCGCGACAGCGCAACCCGTTTAAGGTTGGTACATGTGCAGAAACATCAGACAACTCCATAACTTCGAGCCACCCGCGAGCGAGGAGGAGATCGCGGACGCGGCGCTTCAGTTCGTCCGCAAGGTGAGCGGATCGAACAAGCCGTCGAAGGCGAACGCCGAGGCGTTCGATCGCGCCGTTGCCGAGGTCGCCGCCTCGACGCGGAAGCTGCTCGACTCGCTGGTCACCAATGCGCCTCCCAAGAACCGGGAGGAAGAGGCAGCCAAGCGGCGGGCGAAGTACGAAGAGCGCTTCGCGGCGGCTTAAGGACGTTCCCAGCGTGTTAGGTGCTCGGGGGCAGGGACGTCCCCTGAGAGGTCCTGCGCCGGAACGGGATCGCCCGCGGTGAGTGACACGGGCAGCACCCCGGCCCAGTGGGGCAGCTCGAGATCGTCCGGCTTGTCGGCCGGCGGCCCTGTGCGGACCTTCGCGGAAGCTTCCTCGATCGCCATCGAGAGGACCTTGGTCCTCTCCAGGTCCTTCTGGCGCGGGCCCTTGATCTCGCCGGCGCGGCCCGGGGCGATGTGCTCGACGACCGCGCGTAGGGCGATCCGCTTCTCGTCCGGATCGGTGATCTCGCGCGCGGTTCCCAGCACCATCACCGAGCGGTAGTTGAGGGAGTGGTTCCGCGCCGTGCGGGCGAGCACCAGCTCGTCGACGAGGGTCGCGGTCAGGCAGCAGGCGGTCCCTTCCGCCAGAGCCCCGAACATGCGGTTGGCCGGGGAGCCATGCAGAAAGAGGGTCTCCCCCTCCCTGGCGTGGATCGTGGGGATCACGTACGGATGCCCGTCGTCCACGAATCCGACGTGGCAGACCAGCGCCTCGTCGAGGATCGCGTGCACCAGCTCCCGGTCGTAGCTCCCCCGTCCGGGCTTGCGGCGGACGCGGGTTCGCTCGGTGGGTGCGAGGGCGCTCCGCAGGAGCGACCCGTCTTGTGGATCGGCGGTCAAGCGCCCAGCCAGCTCTCATCCAGCCTGCGGATCACGGCCTCGGACAGGCGAATCGCGTCGCCGACGGTGCCGTAATCGACGTTCTCCGGGGTGTCGGTCCTCCAGTGGTAGTTCGAGGGGTTCTTCCACCGGTTGCAGGAGGCGACCGAGACGCACTGGTAGCCGGCCGCCAGCGGGAAGATGCCATCGGTCGCATTGCGGAGCCGGAGGTTCGGAAAGAGGTCTATGCCGAGCTCCCCGGCCGTGGAGTCCAGGAGGTCGAGCGAGGCGGCCGGGTACTCGCGCAGCTTCAGCATCCCCTCCCCGCGCAGCACCAGCAGGTTCGGGGAGCCGATCGTGTCGAGGCAGAGGAAGAAGGTCCGGTCGACCGGCAGCTCGCCGGCGTGGCGCTCCATGAACAGGCCCATGCCCTCGCAGAGCGCCTCCTCCGAGGTGGAGAGGAAGAGGACCCTCGTGTTCTCAGGCGGCCGCTCGGCGAGCGCGCGAGCGATCGCGATCTGTGCCACGCAGCCGGTGCCGTTGTCGTTGGCCCCGGGAACGACCTGGCCGGCGCCGATGTGCGCCATGAACGCCGCGCTGCCGGCGGACACCAGGGTGCCGAGGCCCGTCAGCTTCCGGCTGCCGAGGGCGGCCCCGGTCGCGACCAGCGCGGGACCGGCCACCGTCGGCCACATCAGGGGCGGACTCGTGTCGTTGTTCTCAAACACCCAGGGAGCGTTCTCGCCGACGGCCTCGGTGATCGCCGGGTTGAAGAAGAAGGCGGTGTGCGCGGCGTCGTGATGGGCCATGACCACGATCGTCCGCTCGGCATCCGCGGGCCCGATCTCGGCCAGGACGTGGTGGGCGCTGCTCTTGGGCAGCGTTCGCCGAAACCGCCTTCCTCCCGGCGGCAGCTCGTCGGCGATCAGGGCAGACGCGGTCGCCCCGGTGACCGCCGCCAGAGCGCGGGCGAATCGGCCGCCGCGCCGGGCAACCAGGCCGGCCAGTGCCCCGGCTCCCGCCAGCAAGCCGATCGGCCACCAGAAGGTCCCGTTCGCTCCCGGCTCCTCCTCGACGCGGACGTCGCGGGCGCCGGACTCGCGCAGGGCGTCCGCCAGCCACTCAGCCGCGCGCAGTTCCCCCTCGGACGCCGATCCGCGCTCGTGGGCGCAGAGCTCGTCGAGGCGCTCCCGCATCCAGGCGGCGTCGGGCGGGATCGACGTCCCCACTGGTGCCTCGGTCGCCATGCCCGGAAAACTACCCGCCGCTCCCTAACATCACCTGCATGGCCGGCGGCGGCGTCACGCTGTTTCGCATCAGAGGCATCAGGATCGCGGTGGACTACTCGTGGTTCGTCGTCCTCTTCCTGATCATTCTCTGGCTCTCCAGTTCGTACCGCGACGAGCTTGGTGTCGGGCACGGCAGCAGCGAGCCATACGTGCTGGCGGTAGCCAGCGCGCTTCTCTTCTTCGGTTCCATCCTGCTCCACGAGCTCGGTCACGCCTTCGTGGCGAGACGCCATGGAATCGGGGTCTCGGGCATCACGCTCTGGATGTTCGGCGGCTTTGCCCGCCTCGAGAAGGACTCCGATACACCGGGGACCGAATTCAAGATCGCAATCGCGGGGCCGCTGGTCACCGCCGCGATAGCGCTGACCTGCATCGGTGCCTTTCTGCTCCTGGCCCCATCGGCGGAATTGCGCCATGCCGCGTTGACCCAGAGCGGCACCGACGCCTCCGCCCTGGCGATTCTCGTCGGCTGGCTCGGCAGCATCAACCTGTTCGTCCTTGCCTTCAACCTGGTACCGGCCTTCCCGCTCGACGGGGGCCGGATCGCGCGCGCCATCGCCTGGTGGCGGACCGGCAGCCGCACGACCGGCACCCGCTTCGCCGCCACTCTGGGCGAGTGGTTCGGGCTGTTCCTGATCCTCGTCGGCCTCGGCTTCTTCATTGCCTATCTCGGTGACTTCCTCAGCGGCGTCTGGCTCGCGTTCGTCGGGTTCATCCTCCGCGGGGCCGCCAAGGCGGCGATCGCGCAGACCGAGGTCACCAGCCGGATCGAGGGGATCTCCGTCGCGGACGTGATGGAGCGCGATCCCGTCGCGATCCCCGAGGGCGCCTCGATCGAGCAGGCGCTCGACGAGTACTTCCTTCGCTACCGCTCACCCTGGTTCCCGGTCGTCGACCGGGCACAGCGGTTCATCGGGCTGGTCGACCGGGGCGCCGCCGACAACGTCCCGGCGGTCGAGCGGACCTCCTCGGTGGTCAGCGACGTCCTCGCGCGGGACAGCGGATCGCTCACCATCGGAGAGGACGAGCCGCTCGAGTCCGTGCTCGGCAACGAGGCGCTGCGGCGCCTCGGAGCCCTGATCGCGACCGACGCGGACGGCCACATCCGCGGCGTGCTGACGATCGACGCGATCGGGAAGGCCCTGCGTCCCGTGGCTCCCGGCAGCGCCGATACGAGCCTCTAGCGGCCACCAGGCCGCTCCATTTTGGAGCGCAGGGCGAAGCCCGGAGCGACTTATGTGGGGTGGCCGCTCGTGGCCGCGTCCTGATGGCGAAGCCGTCCCTTTGAATAGGATCGGAGCTGTATGCCGGACCATGACGTCTTGGTGATCGGGGCGGGCCTCGCTGGACAGCGGGCCGCGCTTGCCGCTGCCGAGGCCGGCGTCTCGGTGGGGATCATCAGCAAGGTCCACCCGGTCCGCTCGCATTCGAACGCCGCCCAGGGAGGCATCAACGCCGCCCTGCAGGAGGACGACACCTGGGAGTCGCATGCCTTCGACACGATCAAGGGCTCCGACTACCTGGCCGACCAGGACGCGGTCGAGATCATGTGCAAGGCGGCACCGGACGAGCTCCTCCACCTGGAGCACCTCGGGGTCACCTTCCACCGCAACGAGGAGGGCAAGCTCGGCACCCGGGCCTTCGGCGGAGCCTCCGCGGCCCGGACCTACTACGTCGCCGACATCACCGGCCAGGCGATCATGCACGTCCTCTACGAGCAGCTGATGAAGTTCTCCGAGGACGTCGCGCGCTACGAGGAGTACTTCACGACCTCGTTGGCCATGGATGATGCCGGCAACTGCGTCGGGGCGATCTGCCGGAACGTCAAGGACGGCTCGATGGAGCACTTCGGAGCCAAGGCCGTGATCCTGGCGACCGGCGGCAACGGGCAGGTCTGGCAGCCCACCACCAACGCGCTGATCTGCACGGGCGACGGCATCGCCCAGGCCTACCAGGTCGGAGCGAAGCTGATGGACATGGAGATGGTTCAGTACCACCCGACGACCCTGGCCGGCAAGGGCTTCCTGATCACCGAGGGCGCTCGCGGCGAGGGCGCGCACCTGCTCAACGCCAACGGCGAGCGCTTCATGGAGAAGTACGCGCCGAACAAGATGGAGCTCGCCTCGCGCGACGTCGTCTCCCGCGCCGAGCAGACCGAGATCCAGGAGGGCCGGGGATTCCCCGACGGCACGGTGGCGCTCGACATCACCGTGGTTCCGCGGAAGCGGATCCACGAGGCGCTGCGGGAGATCGTCCTCGTCGGCCGGGACTTCGCCGGCGTCGACATCACCAAGGAGCCGATCCACATCAAGCCGGGCAACCACTACACGATGGGTGGGATCAAGACCGACACCGAGGGCCGCACCAACGTCCCGGGGCTCTACGCCGCCGGTGAGGTCGCCTGCGTCTCGGTTCACGGCGGCAACCGGCTCGGCGCCAACTCGCTGCTCGACACGCTGATCTTCGGCCGCCGCTCCGGCGCCGACGCCGCCGACCGAGCCAAGGGCCGCGACGTCACCAGCCCTTCGCTCGCCATTCTGCGCGACGAGGAGAGCCGGATCGGCGGGATCATGGGCCGTGAGAAGGGCTCCGGCCGCCGCGTCTCCGAGGTCCGCAAGGAGCTCGGCCAGGCGATGGACGAGCACGTCGCCGTCTTCCGCGACGCAGAGGGACTCAACACGGCGCTCGAGACCGTCAGGCGTCTCAAGGAGGAGGCGGAGAGCTGCTACATCGACGACAAGAGCTCGGTCTTCAACCAGGACGTGCTCGGTGCGATCGAGCTCTCCTTCATGCTCGACTGCGCCGAGGCCACCTGCGTCGGCGCCATCCACCGGACCGAAAGCCGCGGAGCCCAGTTCCGCACCGACTTCCCGGAGCGGAACGACGAGGAATGGCTCAAGCACATCGACCTGACCCGGACCGACGACGGTCCCGAGATCAGCTACTCCGAGGTGACCATCACCCAGTGGGAGCCGCAGGAGCGGACGTACTAATGAACACCCGGGGTCAGGTCTTGCACAGCAACATCGGGATCGGCGTTGTCGTAACGCAAGACCTGACCCCAGTAGGTTTTAGACGTGGCTGACTTCACGCTCAAGGTGCGGCGCTTCCAACCCGAGGACCGCGAGGGCCCGTACTGGGAGACCTTCGACGTGGAGCTCGACCCCACCCTGTCGGTCCTCGACGGCCTCCTCCAGGCCAAGGACCGCGACGACGGCTCCCTCGCCGTCCGCTGCTCCTGCCGCGCGGCGATCTGCGGCTCCTGCGGGATGAAGATCAACGGCCAGTCCGGCCTCGCCTGCAAGACCATGATCGGTGAGGCGTCGGAGTTCGCCAACCGGAAGAACGGAGGCGGGGAGCCGATCGTGGTCGAGCCGATGGGCAACATGCCGGTGATCAAGGACCTGGTCACGGACATGGAGTCGACCCACTGGACCAAGATCCGCCGGGTCACCCCCTGGCTGCTGCCCGAGGGCGACCCGCCCGAGCGGGAGTACGTCGTCCCGCCGGAGTCCATGATCGACATCACCCAGTCGATGGCCTGCATCCAGTGCGGCGCGTGCGTCTCCTCCTGCCTCTCGATGGAGGCCGACCCCGACTTCATCGGCCCTGCGGCGCTGGCCAAGGCCTACCGCTTCATCGGCGACCCCCGCGATGCAGAGACGAAGGAGCGCCTCCACGACCTCTCCCAGGATCCGCACGGGATCTACGACTGCACCCACTGCTTCTCCTGCATCGACGCCTGTCCCAAGGGCGTCGCGCCGATGGACCAGATCATGCGCCTGCGCCGCGCGGCCGACGAGGAGGACATCCACGACCAGAACCACGGCCGCAATCACATGGAGGCCTTCACGAAGATCATCGAGAAGAAGGGGACCCTGGACGAGGCGCTCCTGCTGCAGGAGTCTCTGGCCCCGGGGATCAAGGGCAAGCTCGCCCCGAAGCACGGCGCGATCAAGGGCTTGCTCGAATCGATCCCGACGGCGATCCGCGGTATCAGGACGGGCAAGATGCGCTCGCTCCCGAAGCTGATCCCGGGCGTCCACCCCAAGCTTCCCGGCGATTCACAGAACCACGTCAAGCGGATCTACGCGCATACCGAGGAGCATGGCATCGAGCTCAACCTCTACATCCGCGGCGAGGAGGCCGATCAGGACGAGAGCGTCCCTGAGGCTGTCGCAGTCGCCGAGCAGGAGATCGAGCCTGAGCCGGACGAAAGGGGAGATCAGTGAAGGTCGCCTATTGGCCCGGCTGTGTGTCGCGAGGCTTCACGTCGGAGCTGCATGGGTCGATGGCCCTGGTCGCCGAGCGGCTCGGCATCGAGCTCGTGGAGCTGGATCGGGCCAACTGCTGCGGCGCCGGCGTGATCGCCGAGCACAACCAGGAGCTGGCCGACACCCTCAACGCCCGCACCTTCGCCCTGGCCCAGCAGACCGGCCTGCCGATGATGAACATCTGCTCCACCTGCCAGGGGGCGCAGTCCGAATGCCAGCAGCGGCTGCGCGACTCCGAGTACCGCTCCCACATCAACGAGACGCTGGCGGAGGAGGGCCTCTCCTACGACCCCGAGGGCTTCTCGAACAAGAACTTCCTCTGGGCCCTGGTCGAGGACTACGGGCTCGACAAGCTCACCGAACAGGTGCAGCGGCCGCTCGAGGGCCTGCGGGTCGGTCCGTTCTACGGCTGCTACGTCCTGCGCCCGAAGCATCGCCTCGGCTACGACGAGCACCCCGAGCGAGACCTCTACCTCGACAGGCTGATCGAGGTCCTCGGCGGCGAGGTGGTCGAGTACGACGGCGCCCGCAAGTGCTGCGGCTTCCCGATCATCACCATGGCCCGTGACGTCTCGCTGCGGCAGGCGGGGACCCACGTCGGGGACGCACTCGACGCCGGCGCGGACTGCCTGGTCACACCCTGTCCGCTCTGCCACCTCAACCTCGACATGCAGCAGCCCGAGGCCGCGAAGGTGGTCAACCGTGACCTGGGCCTGGCGGTCCTCCACCTCCCCCAGCTGGTCGGACTCGCGCTCGGCTTCGAGCCGAAGCAGCTCGGCATGCGCAAGCACATCGCCTCGACCAAGTGGGTCGAGCAGAGGCTCAGCGACCGCGAAGCGGCCGAGCCCGCCGCGGCCTGAGGCGAGCCCGTGGCCGACTCGCTGCAGCAGCAGGTCGCCGCGATGGAGGAGCGCCTGGCGCTGATCGAGGCGCGGCTGGAGCAGCTCTACGACCACCTCGACCTGAAGCCACGCGGCGAGGCCGCGGGCGAGATCGACCCGGCGAGCGATCCCGAGATCCAGGACCTGCTCGCCAAGGGGAACGCCGAGCAGGCGGCGAAGCGCTACCAGGAGCGCACGGGACTCAGCCTGGAGAAGGCAAAGCAGGAGATCGACCGGGCCCAGGCGTAGATTCCAGGCCGGATGGCGTCGACCGAACCGCCCGAGATGCGGCACCGGATCAAGGTGCGCGTTCTTGTCGTCCTCGCCTCCGTGCTCGCTTTCCTGGCGATCTTCACGAGCTGGATCGACCGTCAGGCGCTGGACACGGACCAGTGGGTGCACACGAGCGGGCGGCTGCTCGAGGACAAGGAGATCTCGGACGCGTTGGCCACGTACTCGGTCGACCAGCTCTACGCGAACGTCGACGTCTCCGCGGTGGTCAAGCAGCGCCTCCCTCACGACCTCCAGAAATTCTCGGCCCCTGCGTCGGCCGGCATCCGCCAGGTCGCCACGCAGGCGGCCAAGCAGGCCATCCAGTCGCCGCGCGTTCATCAGGCCTGGACCAACGCAAACCGAATCGCCCACCGCGAGCTGGTCTCGATCCTGAAGGGCAACAACGAGGTCGTCTCCTCCCAGAACGGCAGGGTCGTGCTCAACCTCCGGCCCCTGGTGCTTCAGCTCGCGGACCGGATCGGGCTGAAGAAGCAGCTCAACGAGAAGCTGCCACCCGACGTCGGGCAGCTGGAAGTGGCGAACTCGAAGCAGCTCGACACGGCCCGCACCATCGTCAAGATCATCGTGGGGCTCGCCTGGCTCTTCATGCTCGGCACCTTCGCGTTGTTCGGTCTGGCGGTCTATCTGGCGAAGGGGCGCCGCTGGGTGGTCGTGCTCGGCTACGGCCTCGGCCTGGTCGCCGCGGGGCTCGCGGCGATCGCAGTACGCAGCGCCCTGAAGGGGCTGTTCGTCGATTCCCTCTCGCAGACGGAGGCCGCGAACGTGCCCGCGCAGCACGCCTGGGATATCGCGACCTCACTGCTGCAGAGCATCGCGACCAGCGTCGTCATCTTCGGCGTCCTCTTCGTGATCGCCTCGTTCCTGGCCTCGCCGGCCGGCGCCGCGATCAGCATCCGAAGGGCGCTGGCCCCCACCCTGCGCAACAGGCCGGGCATCGTCTGGTCCGTCTTCGGGGCGCTCGCGTTGGTCGCGGTGATCATCTGGCCGCCGAGCGGAACCCGCCAGCTGGTGCTCACGCTCCTGCTGATCGCGATCGCCGGGCTGGGCCTCGAGGCACTCAGGCGAAAGACCGCGCACGAGTTCCCAGGCGCGAAGCAGGGCGACTGGATGAGGTCGATGCGCAAGCGGGCTCGCGAGACGACAAGGCAGACCGGCCGGCGGATCGGATCCGCCGTCCGGGAGCTGACCGACGACAACGGCAAGCTCCCCGAGGACGCGAAGCTCGAGCGGCTGGAGAAGCTGGGCGAGCTGAAGGAGAAGGGCGTGCTGACGGCCGCGGAGTTCCGCGAGGAGAAGAAGAGGCTCCTCGGCGGCTAGAGGGCTCTAGGGCATCGCCCCGGAGCCGGCCGCGAGCCCGGGATCGGCCTCGTCCCCGGGTTCTGCATCCGCCGCGATTCGCCGTTCGATCCACTTCGTCCCCAGTGTGTCGGTGAGGCCGTGAATCAGGATGGAGGCCAGGATCACGAAGGCCGCGGTCTCGAAGATCCTGTTCCCCTCGTCGACCGAGGAGTTGAGGACGAGTACCGCGAACAGCATCCCCGCCACCCCCTTCGGCCCGAACCAGGCGATGAAGGCGCGGTGAGGTTGCGGCAGGTTGACCCGGACGAAGGCGAGGAAGATCGCCGCAGGGCGGGCCACCAGCAGCGCGAAGGCGATGAACGCGATCAGCAGAGCGACGTTGCTGTGGTAGCCGGTGGTGACGATCAGCGCGCCGAAGGCGAAGAAGGTGAGGACCTGCAGGATCGAGCTGACGTTCTCGCTGAAGAGGACGAAATCGTCGGCGATCGCCCGGTCGGCGATGCCCAGAGAGATGCCGCAGACGAACGCGGCGATCAGGCCGTTGCCGAAGGTGACGTCGGCCAGCCCGTAGGCGAGCAGCCCGACGCCGAGGGCGTAGATCCCCTCGTAGCGGCGGACGATGCCGCCTCCGGGCACGTGGTGGGTGGCGCGGCCGGCGAGCTGCCCGAGCACGATTCCGATCAGGGCGCCGAACGCGGCCTCGCCGGCCAGCTTCGCCGCCTCGGTGCCAGCGTTCCCCCCGGGAGAGGCAAGGATGATGAAGAAGAGGACGAAGGGCAGGGCCAGCCCGTCGTTGAGGCCCGACTCCAGGTTGAGCGCGTGCCGCACCGATGCCGGGACTCGCTGGGAGGTGACAACCGACGACGTCACAACGGGGTCGGTAGCCGCCAGCACCGAGCCGAGCAGGAACGCCTCCGGCCAGCTCAGCCCGGAGAAGATCAGCTTCGCCGCCAGCGCCAGCAGTACGAGGGTGAGCGGCATCGCGATCACCAGGGCCCGGGCCACCGGCCCCCAGTGGACGACCAGCAGCTCCCGGTCCACGAACAGCCCGTCGGAGAGCAGCGTCACGATCAGCGCGAGCTCGAAGAGATGCACGACCGCGGCGTCGCCCGGGTAGACGTGAATCGCGTCGACCTCGGCCAGGATCAGGCCGGCGCCGACCGAGAGCACGGCGATCGAGAGCACCGTTCCCCGCATCAGGCCGGAGAGCAGCGCGGCAACCGCGAGCAGTCCCCCCGCGAACAGCATCGCGGTGCCGAATCCGACGTCCATGCGGTGCTTATACAGAGTCGCCGGGAGGCCGCCTGAGGGCGGCCGCCCAGTCAGGTCACTTCTTGTGCTTCTTCTTCTTGCACTTCTTGTGCTTGTGGTGCTTGTGGTGCTTCTTCGCGACCGCGGCGGAGCGCTTGTGCTTCTTGTGCTTGCGGTGTGCCTTCTTCTTCTTGCAGCGCGCCGGCTCGGGGCAGCTCGGCTGGTTCAGCACGTCCCCGCCGATCGGCCGCAGGCCGACCTGCGCCGCGTATCCCAGGTGTGGAAGGCCGAAGTTGTCCTCGACCGAGCGCAGCAGGCTGTAGTGGTTGTAGGGGTCGGTCGACACGGTGCCCGGACGGATGCAGTTGGAGAGCATCACGGCGCCGACCCGCCCGCCACCGGGCCCGATCATCGTTCCGCCCGGATTGGGGGTGTTCGGCCCGGGCTGCTCGTTGCAGCACGCGCTCGCGTCTGCGCCGGAACCCGAAGCCTCGGCCTCGTCGAAGGTGATGACGATCAGGCCACGGTCCTTGTAGGCCGGGGAGGCCATGATCTGGGGGATCAGGCCCTGGAGGAAGGTGTTCGCCTGGACCATGCCGCCGGGCTCTCCGTTCGGGCAGGGCGTGTCGTGCCCGTCGTTGCAGAGGTCGGGCGTGATGAACGCGTAGTCCGGAGCGGTCGACTTCGAGGCGAGGTCGGGTGCCATCCTGCTGAGATCGACGTCGTTCGCCTGGCAGGTGGGGAGGTCGATGATCGAGTGGAAGTACACGAACGGGTTGTGACGCGCGGCGTACTGGTCGGTGGCGGTCGCCGTCTGGGTGTGGTCGACGGAGCCCACCGACGGGTGCCGGCAGGTGGAGGGCTGCGCCGGAGCGCCTGCCGCCATGTCCTGCATGTAGCCCTTCCAGGTGTATCCGGCGCCTTCGAGCTGCGTGGCCACGTTCTGGACACCTGCCGGATACACGCAGCCGGTGCCGAGGTACTGGCCGTCGGAGACCGAGATGCCCGGCACGAACTCCTGGAAGATCGGGCAGTCCGCCTGGGTGACCGGGTTCGGCGCCTGGCCGCTCACCATCGCGATGTAGTTGTCGAGGCTGTTGTGCCCGGTCCCGTAGTAGTTCGGGACGTAGGCGCCCTTCGCGGGCAGGGTCTGGGCCAGGTAGGGAATCTGGGTGGTCGGCCCGAAGGTGTCGGACGCATCCTCGTTCTCCAGGACGACGATGAAGACGTGGTTGACGTGAGGCACCTCGGCTGCCGCAGAGGACGCACCGGCGCCCAGTAGGCCGAGCGCCGCGATGGCGGCCAACACTAAGCGGATCATCGACTCGCTCCCCATGCCGCGACCTGCTTGCCGAGTCGCTCCACGGTGCTGTCCGGGCTGGAGAAGATCTGATCGGGCTTCGCCGGGCCGGTCGGATAGCCGAGCGCGTCGAGGTAGGTGAGCATCTCGGGGGAGCCTATGCCCAGTCCCTCCTTCTCCTCCGCCTTCCTCGCCGCCGCGTCCTCCCCCCCGACCGTCTCGGATCCGAGTATCTGCAGGTGGCAGGGGGTCGTGACCGGCGGGGCGGGATGTGGAAGGGCCGGGGGGTCGAAGTTCGGGTGCTCCCAGTCGAACGAACGCCCGATGTTCGAGGCGTAGCGGTGCCGCTCACTGAGGTAGCCGAGCCCGAATCGGTAGGAGACGAGCTTGAGGATCGACTCGTGGGTGACGGTCATGTGGTTGACCTGGCCGCGGCGAGCGTATGGCGAGATCGCCACGCCGGGGACCCGGAAGCCGGTCACCCCGAAGCTCTCCTCGAGGTTCGAGCTGGAGCGGTCGTCCGGCACGAACCGGGGAGAGACGTGGTCGAAGAACCCGCCCCACTCGTCGTAGTTGACGAACATGGCGCCGCGGCGGAACTGCGGTGAGGCGACGAAGGCGTTGACGACGTCGCTCATGGACGCCTGGCCGATCCGGATGTCGCCGTGCGGATGCTCGTCACCCGAGAGCCCGTCTCGCCCGCCACCGTCCAGGAACATCGGATCGACGAAGGCGAGGTTGGGGAGCTTCCCGGCGGCGGCGTCGGCATAGAACTCGGATACCGGCTTGATGATGGGCAGATAGCGGGGGCCGAAGACCCCGATGAAGGGCAGGTCGCTGTAGTAATAGGTCACGCTCTGGCCGGCGGCCAACATCAGGTCCCAGATCGTCTGCCAGTGGTAGAGGCCCCCGTTCGGAATGGCCGTGATCACTTCGTCGCTCGACCCGTTCGCCTTGTTGCCGCCCGAGGTGGCTGAGTGCTGGTAGAGGCGATTCGGCCAGGTCGGGCCGAGCAGCGAGCAGAAGTAGCGGTCATACAGCGTGAAGGCATTGGCCAGCGACGGGATGAAGGGGAGGTCATCCTTCTCGTAGTAGCCGAGGGCGAACTCGTCGCTGGCCTTGTAGAAGCCGTCCAGCTTGCCGCCGTTGTACTCCAGCCGGGCGCCGTCCCACTCGTGGTTCGGGTCCCCGAACGCGCAGCCCTGGAAGTCGGGTGCGAGCGGGTGCGTTGCGTGCGGGTTGCCCTGGTCGTCCGGATAGGTGAGGCCGGCATTCCTGGCGTCGGCGTTCGGATGCCAGCCGAAGTAGTGGTCGAAGGAGCGGTTCTCCTGCATCAGGACGACGAAGGTGTCGATGGGCATGTTCGAGGGGCTCGGGAACGGCGTGGAGGCCTGCACGCGCCCGGCGTGGTGGACGAGCGCGTCCACCGGCCAGGCGGTTGCCAGCCCGGCCGCACCCGCCAGCCCCGCCGTCTTGGCCAGGAACTCCCTGCGGCGCATGTCGGTCACGGGGCCACCACGTTCTCGCAGTCGATGACGCCGTCCTCGGTCCGGTCCACGTACACGGTGTCATTGCCCGCCCCGCAGTCGATCTCGTCGAGCTCGCCGTTGCGGGCGTTGATCACGTCGTCGCCCGGCGAGCCCTGCTCGACCCCGTCCACCATGTTGATCTGATTCGCGCCTGGCCCGCCCGCGATCCGGTCGTTACCCGGGCCTCCGGAGAGAACGTCCTCGCCCTTCCCGCCGCGCTCGCGGTCGTTCCCCTTGCCGCCGAGGATTGTGTCGTTCCCCTTCTTGCCCTTGAGCCGGTCGCGGCCCTTCCTGCCCTTGATCAGGTCGTCGCCGCCGCGCCCGTTGATCCGGTCTCGCTTGTTCGTCCCCTTCAGCACCTCGCCCTTCGAGGTCCCCGGATCACCTTCGCCGCCACCACGGTCCCCGCTCCCAGGGCGAAGGCGAGCACCACGCAGAGCGCGATCACGAGCGCTGCGGGTCGGTCCCCCTTACGCCGGGTCCTGCCGGGATTTCTGGCCTGGCCCCTCAAGGGCGGCGAATATAGCCGCGCCCCCTCGGCGATGCGTCACTCGCCTGTGAAGAAGTTGAGAACGGCTGGACCGCCGTTCGAGCCCTCTCAGCTCAGGCTTGCGCCGGCCGGCACGCGGACCAGATCCCGCTGGTGAAGCAGCTCGGCCACCTGGATCGCATTGGTCGCGGCGCCCTTGCGCAGGTTGTCGCCGACAACCCAGAGGTTGAGGCAGCGCTCATGCGAGGGGTCGCGCCGGATCCGGCCGACCAGCACCTCGTCGCGGCCCGCGGCGGCGATCGGCAGCGGATAGATGCCCGCGCCCGGGTCGTCGAGGACGATCAGCCCGGGGAAATCGGAGAGCAGCTCGCGGCAATCCTCCGGCGAGAGGTCCTTCTCGGTCTGCACGTTGACCGACTCCGAATGACCTGTGAAGACGGGAACGCGCGCGCACGTCGCCGAGATGCCGATGGCCTCCGAGAGCCCGAGGATCTTGCGCGTCTCGGCCATCACCTTGCGCTCCTCGGTCGTGTAGTCGTCGCCGTCCTTGAAGTTCTCCACCTGGGGCAGCACGTTGAAGGCGACCTGGTGGGGATAGACCTGAGGCTCGTCGATCTTGCGGCCCTCGAGGATCGCGTCGGATTCCAGCCGCAGCTCCTTGATCGCCCGGCGCCCGGTGCCGGAGACCGACTGGTAGGTGGAGACGATCAGCCGCTCGATCCCGGCCGCGTCGAGGATCGGCTTGAGCGCCACCATCAGCTGCATGGTCGTGCAGTTCGGGTTGGCGACCAGGCCGTTGTGGCCGGCGACCGCGCCGTCGTTGACGCCGGCCACCACCAGCGGCACGTCTTCGTGCATCCGCCAAAAGCTGGTGTTGTCGACGACCACCGCGCCGGCGTCGATCCAGCGCTGCGCCCATTCGGAGCTGACCTTGCCGCCCGCGGAGGAGAGGATCAGGTCGAGTCCCTGGATCGACTCGTCGTTGAGCTCCCGGACCTCGAGGTCGGAGCCGGCGAATCGCACCTTGCTTCCGGCCGAGCGCGCGGATGCCAGCGGCACCACCTCGCTCGCGGGGAACCTGCGCTCCGCGAGCACCTCGAGGATCGTCGAGCCGACCGCCCCCGTGGCGCCTGCGACACCAACGCGATATCCGCCATTCGAAGCCATCTCGGAAAGGTTACGGAGCGGCCCGGGCTACGGGCTCACCGTCGGCCGGTGCTCCTCGCCCGTCGGGTCATCCTCGCGGATCGCGCCCTTCCCGAGCTCGAAGGAGGTATGCAGGGCCTCGACTGCCTGGGGAACCTGATCGGCTCGGATCACGCACGAGATCTTGATCGGCGAGGTGGAGATCATCTCGATGTTGATCTTGCCCTCGCCCAGCACTCGGAAGACCTTGGCGGCCACGCCGGGATGGCTTCGCATCCCCGCCCCGATGATCGAGACCTTGCCCATCGCCTCGTCCGTCTCGATGCCGATCTCGGAATCCTCCAGCCGGATCGCCTCGACCGCGGCCTCCAGGTCCTCGGCCTCGACCGTGAAGGAGAGGTCGGCTCCGCCGTCGTGGGAGACGGGCTCGTTCTGGATGATCATGTCGACGTTGATGTTGGCGTCGGCGAGCGCGCCGAAGATCCGGCCGGCGACGCCGGGCTCGTCCGGCACGCCGGTGAGCGTGACGCGAGCCTCGTCGGTCGAGTGCGTGACTGCTGTTACTGACGGTTGCTCCATGGTCTCCTGCTCCGAGACGACGAGGGTACCGGTGCCCTCGTCGGCCGAGCTACGGCAGTGGATCCGGATCCCATGGTTGCGGCCGTACTCGACGGCGCGCAGCTGCAGGACCCTCGCCCCGGACGAGGCCATTTCCAGCATCTCCTCGTACGAGACGACGGTCAGCTTGCGCGCGTCGGGAACGATCCTGGGATCGGCGGTGAAGACGCCGGCGACATCGGTGTAGATCTCGCACTCCACGGCGCCAAGTGCCGCCGCCAGCGCCACAGCGGTCGTGTCGGAGCCGCCGCGGCCCAGGGTGGTGACGTCGCGGCTCTCGGTCGAGACGCCCTGAAAGCCGGCGACGAGGACGATCGAGTCCTCCTCCAGCGCCGTCCGGATGCGGTCGGCGCGCACGTCGATGATCCGCGCCTTGGTGTGGGAGGAGTCGGTGACGATCCCGGCCTGGGAGCCCGTCAGGGAGATCGCGCGGTGGCCGAGGTCGTTGATCGCCATGGCGCAGAGCGCGCACGACTCGCGCTCGCCGATCGAGAGCAGCATGTCCATCTCGCGCGGGTCCGGGCGCGGCGAGATCTCGCGCGCCGCCTCGAGCAGGCGATCGGTCGTCTTGCCCCGCGCCGAGAGCACCGCGACCACGCGCAGGCCCCCCTCGCGGGCGGCGACGATCCGGCGGGCGGCTCGCTTGAGCTCCTCGGTGCCCGACACTGAGGTTCCGCCGAACTTCATCACCACTATGTCGCTCGCTGCCTGCTTGGTGGCCATCGAGCACCCGAGCATAGGCGAGCGTTAGGCGCTCCCCAATAACATCGTTGCCTGGATGGCGCAGGACGCTGCGATTCACGTATCCGGTCTGCACAAGTCCTATGGCGAGAACGAGGCGGTCAGGGGGATCGACTTCGAGGTCGGCAAGGGCGAGGTGTTCGGCTTCCTCGGCCCGAACGGGGCCGGCAAGACGACGACCGTCGAGATCCTCGAGGGATACCGGCCGCGGAGCGCCGGCGACGTCTCGGTGCTCGGCATCGATCCCGGGTCCCCCACGCGCGAGTGGCGGACGCGCATCGGCCTGGTCCTGCAGGAGTGCGAGCTCAATCCCCTCTTGACAGTCGGCGAGACGATGAAGCTGTACGCGAGCTTCTTCCCCCATCCGCGACCGGTCGACGAGACGCTGCGGCTGGTCGGGCTCCAGGACCGCCACGAGGTCCGCGTCGGGGCGCTCTCCGGCGGCCAGCAGAGGCGGCTGGACGTCGGGGTCGGGATCATCGGCAGCCCGGAGCTGCTCTTCCTCGACGAGCCGACCACGGGCTTCGACCCGACGGCCCGGCGAGAGGCCTGGAGCATGATCGAGGGGCTCAAGAACCTCGGCACGACCATCGTGCTCACCACCCACTACATGGAGGAGGCGCAGCATCTCGCCGACAGGGTCGTGATCCTGCGCGAGGGACGAATCGTGGCCGAGGGCGCACCGGCGACCCTCGGCGACCAGCTCGGGCAGGAGACGCTGATCCGCTTCCGGCTCACCGACGGGCTCACCCCCGATCAGATCGCCTCGGCCATCGGCCGTCTGCCCCAGATCTCGGGAAATGAGGCGACGCTGGCGTCCACCGAGCCTCAGCGCGACCTGCACGGGCTGCTCGATTGGGCGGAGGGCGAGGGCGTCCAGCTCGCCGACCTGGAGGTTCGCCGCCCCAGCCTCGAGGACGTCTTCCTCGAGGTGACGGGCGACGACGCCGAGGAGGAGGAACGCCGGTGAGCGACGTCGGGCTGATCCTGATCCAGACGCGCTACGCGCTGATCGCGACCCTGCGGACCCCGCGGGCGATGCTCTTCGGCGCGCTCTTCCCGATCATCTTCCTGATCCTCTTCAACTCGCTCTTCACCAGCGGCGGCGGCCCGCAGACGACGACCGTGGAAGGGCACACCGTCGGAGTCCACTCTTACTTCACCGCCGGCCTGATCGCCTACGCCCTGGCGCTCTCCTGCTTCAGCACCCCGCTGATGTCCCTCGTCGCTCAGCGCGAGCGCGGTCAGCTCAAGCGCCAGCGGGGAATGCCGGTTCCGGTCTGGACCTTCGTCGGCGCTCAGGTCCTGCGCTCGGTCGCCTTCGCCTTCGCGGTAGGAGCGATCATGATCGCGATCGGCATCGCGGCCTACGGCGTCGATTTGCCCGCACAGACCATCCCGGGTTTCGTCATCTACCTGTTCCTCGGCACCGCGACGCTCTCGGCGCTCGGCATCGCGGCGACCTCCTTGGCGAAGAACGAGGACAGCGCCCAGCCGATCGGGGCCTTCACCGTCGTGATGCTCTCCTTCGTCTCGGGCATCTTCATCCAGCTCGACACGCTGCCGAACTGGATGGCGGACATCGGCCGGATCTTCCCGCTGTATCACCTCGCCGCCGGCCTGCAGACGACCGTCTCGCAGGACCCGACCGGCATCGGGCTCTCGGCCGGCGACGTCATCGTGCTCGCGATCTGGGGCCTCGCCGCGATCAGGATCGCGACGAAGAGCTTCAAGTGGGAGCCTCAGGGCCGGGCGGCCGAATAGGCGGGGGTGACCGACATCACACACCCTGATATATCGGATTGATATATCTGTCGTGAGATGGAACTGAGCGCCACGGGAAAGGTGATCTTGGGAATGCTGGCGGCGCGTCCGCGCTCCGGCTACGAGATCAAGCAGCTGGTCGACAACACGGCTCGCTTCTTCTGGGCGGCGAGCTATGGCCAGATCTACCCGGAGCTGAAGCGCCTCGAGAAGGAGGGGCTGATCAGCGGCAGCGACTCGGCCAACGGCAAGCGCCAGCGCACGGTCTACAAGCTCACCGCGGCCGGCAAGCGCGCGGCGCGCGAGTGGATCGATCGGCCGCCGGAGGTCTTCGAGACGCGGGACGAGGGGCTGCTGGAGCTGTTCTTCGCGGGATCGATCGATCCAGGTCGGACAGCCGCGATCGCCCGAGAGCGCGCCGCCAGGGCGGCGGCCAGCGCCGCCGAGCTGCGCGCCATTCAGGACCAGCTTGAGGAAAAGGGGCGCCACGAGGGGCCCGACCACGAACCGGACGCCGGATCGATGACGGTCCTGCGCTACGGCATCGAGATGAACGAATGGGTGGCCGAGTGGTTCGAGCGCGCCGCCGAGGACTTGGAGACAAGGGGGTAGAGATGTTCAACGCACTCGCATCGCTCGCTCAGCGCCGTGGCCGGCGCGTCGTGATCTTCGCCGCGATCTTCTTCCTCGCCGCGGGCGCCATCGGCGGGGGCGTGGCCAGCAAGCTCGCTCCCTACGGCGCCGACGATCCGGCGACCGAGAGCGTCAAGGCAAGCGACCGCCTGGAAAGCGACGGCTACCGCCAGGCGGAGGTGATCGTCCTCGTGCAGAACGTCTCGCCGAGCAGCGCCGCCGGGCAGCGCCGGATCGGGCAGCTCGAGGCCCAGCTCAAGCACAACCCGGACATCACCTCGGTGACGAGCTACCTGGAGACACACAGCCCGGACTTCGTCTCGCATGGCGGGAATGCGACCTACCTCGCTGTCGGCCTGAAGCCCACCGACGACAAGGAACAGCAGGATGCCGCCAAGCGCATCGCGGACAGCCTCGACGGCCAGCCCGGTGTCAGCGTCGGCGGCATCGCCCTGGCCCAGGAGCAGGTCAACAAGCAGGTCGAGAAGGACCTGCGTATGGCCGAGCTGCTCGCCTTCCCGATCCTCTTCCTGCTCTCGCTGCTCTTCTTCCGCAGCGGCGTGGCCGCCCTGCTGCCGCTGCTGATCGGCGGCCTGGCGATCGTCGGCACCTTCCTGCTCCTCCAGATCGCCAACGAGTTCGTCTCGGTCTCGGTCTTCGCCCTCAACCTGACGACGGGACTCGGCCTCGGCCTGGCGATCGACTACAGCCTGTTCGTGGTCTCGCGCTACCGCGAGGAGATCGCCAAGTCCGGTCCAGGCGCCGAGGCGATGCGGCGCACACTGAACACGGCCGGACGGACGGTTCTCTTCTCCTCGATCACCGTGGCCGTGGCGCTCGCCTCGTTGATGGTCTTCCCACAGCGCTTCCTGTACTCGATGGGTCTTGGCGGTGCGCTCGTCGCGCTGCTCGCCTCCCTGATTGCGCTGACCGTGCTGCCCGCGGTGCTGGCGCTGCTGGGCAACCGCGTGAACGCGCTCTCGCCGAGCTTCCTGCAACGGCGCGCGGAGCGGGATGCCACCGTCACCGAGTCGGGCTTCTGGTACCGGCTCTCGCGCTTCGTCATGCGCCGCCCGATCGGGATCGCGACCGCGACCGCCGCCCTGCTGCTCGTCCTCGGGATCCCGTTCTACTCGCTCAAGTTCACCTCCGTCGACGCCCAGGTGCTGCCCCAGAGCGCGACCGCCAGACAGGTCGACAACGTGATGCGGGCGGACTTCCCGCCCTTCCGTGACACGCCCGTGCTCGCCCTCGTCGAGAACGCAACGCCGTCATCCCTGAGCGCGGTGGGACGGCAGCTCGCCGGGACGAAGGGCATCGCCGAGGTGCAGCCGCCGGTCCGGCTGAAGGGCGGCGACGCGGTGATCCAGGCCTACCAGGACTCGAGCTACATCTCCGATGAGAGCCGCAATGCGGTCAAGGACATCCGGGCGCTGCCCAACCCCGACGGGTCGACCGTGCTCATCGGTGGCGCGGCCGCGCATTTCGTCGATCTCCAGTCGAGCCTCGCCTCGCACGCCCCGATCGCGCTGGCGATCGTGATCGTGGCCACGCTGATCGTGCTCTTCCTGATGACGGGATCCGTGGTGCTTCCCGTCAAGCAGCTGGTGATGAACGCGCTCAATCTCAGCGCGGTCTTCGGAATCCTCGTCTTCATCTTCCAGGACGGGAGACTCGAGGGGCTGCTCGACTACAAGAGCCAGGGGGCACTCGAGCAGACCATGCCGATCCTGTTGTTCGCGGTGGTCTTCGGCCTGTCGACCGACTACGGGGTCTTCCTGCTCTCCCGCATCAAGGAGGCGCGGGACAACGGAGCCAGTGACTCCGAGTGCGTGGCGATCGGGCTCGAGCGGACCGGCCGGATCGTGACCGCCGCCGCCCTGCTCTTCGCCATCGCGATCGGCGCCTTCGCCACGTCCCAGATCGTCTTCATCAAGGAGAACGGTGTCGGCACCGCGCTCGCCGTCCTGCTCGATGCAAGCCTGATCAGGGCCCTGCTCGTGCCCTCGCTGATGGAGCTGCTCGGCCGCTGGAACTGGTGGGCGCCGAAGCCACTGCGCCGCCTCCACCATCGGTTCGGCCTCAGCGATGCCACGGGGGCGTTCCAGACCGCCGGGGGGAGCTGACCCCGGCCGCCCTCAGTGGCGGTGGTGATGCTTCTTCCTCTTCTTCTTCCTCTTCTTCTGCTTCTTCTGCTGCTTCTTGTGCTTCTTCTTGTGCTTGGTCGGAGCCGTGGTGCTCTGCGCCGGAATGGGCGAGACCACCGTTGCGCCCGGCGGCGGGGCGAGGGCGGAGGAGTGGACGGCGGCACGGTCGGCGCGAAGACCGCCGTCACGTTCATGCTGCCCTTGATCCGCACGACGCAGGTGGTGGCGGAGACGGGTGAGCAGTTCGACGACCAGCCCGCGAACCGGTAACCGTCGGACGGGGTCTCGGTGAGCGTGAACTCGCTCCCGTCATCGACCGTGGCGGTGCACACCCACCCGCAGCCGATGATCGGCCCCGGAACGCCCGTGACCGTGCCGCGGCCCGCCCGGCCGACCGTGAGCGTCCGCGGCGCGGAGCTGGTCGCCAGCGGCGAGAGGTGAACGCGCTTCGCAGCGCTCCCGCGGACGGGCGCTCGGTGAAGTCGTTGCGCAGGATCCCGAAGTGGTAGTCCATCGCCGCCGCTCCCGCCTGCGGATCGCGGAGGCTGTAGGCCAGTGACCCGCGGATGAAGGGCCGGCGCTCGGCCGCCGCGAACATGCCGACCAGCCACCTGGACTGATCCGACTCCGAGACGCAGACCGGAGTCGCGGGACAGACGTCGGCGCCGAACTCGGTCAGCCAGATCCCCTTCGAGGCGTCGCCGTGAGCTCTCATGAGGGCGCGCACCCCGTCGATGTGCTGGGCGAACAGCGAGTCCGAGCGAAGCGGATCGCCGAAGTGAATGCCGGCGGAGTCGTAGTAGATGTCATATGGATGGATCGAGATCGCGTCCTCGCCGGTCATGCCGGCCGCGTAGAGCTGCTTGAGCCAGTCGATGCCGCTCGGTGTGGCGTTCATCCCGAGTGCGCCCGCGAGGAGCTGGCCGTTCCAGCTGCGGCTGTCGAGCGCCGTGGCCGTCGCACGGACCATCGCCGCGTACTAAGTGGCCGTCCCATGGAAGAGGTCGGGGTTGTTCGGCTCGTTCCAGATCTCGACCGCGGCCATTGCGGCTCCCCAGCGGTCGACGATCCTGCCGACCGCGCCGCCGGAGTCCGCCGGATCGGCCGCCGAGGCGAGCGAATACACGGGGTTGAACGGGACGCAGAGCTGTGGATCGGCACTGGCCCAGCAGGGCGTGTTGATCACCGTCACCACGGCCTTCATCTGATTCGCGGCCAGCCCGTTCATGATCCCGTCGACTCGTGCGGCGAGCGTGCTGTTCCATTGCCCGGCCGCGGAGGGCTCGAGCTGGTTCCAGGGAAGGGGGACGCGAACGACATCGGCGCCCACCGAGTGGGCCGCCTGGATCTCCTGGACCAGCTGGGCGTCGGTCGCTCCGGTGGGCGGCGTCTGCCACCAGTTCGGATGCAGGGAGAAGCCCCGTGCCGGGGCGGCCGATGCGGCGGAGGGACCCGCGAGCAGCGTCAGGACGACCGCGGCGAGAGCTGCGATCAGCCCCGCCTGGATGAGACGTGCTGGGTGCATCGACCTCCTATCGGCTATCGGCAGGCCGGAGTGCCTACTCAATAGTTGGGACGGTAGGTTCGGTACCGGGCTCGGAAATCCGCATTGCGCGAACTTGGCCGAATGTTGGTGACCCGGAGGCCCGCGGCTATGCTGCCGCGCGTGACCATCGCCACGGCCATCTTCCTGATCGCGATCGGCGCGATCCTGCGCTATGCGATCAACGTCAGCAGCGACGTGATCAACATCCAGACCGTGGGGCTGATCCTGATGATCGCCGGCGGCGCCGGCCTGGCGCTCTCCCTGCTCTACGAGCTGGTCCAGCAGGGCGGCCCGAAGGACCGCGACGAGCAACCGCCCCGCAGCGGCTACGACGACCCGACCCGCCGTCTCTGATCTCTCAGGCTGACTGGCGGCCGGCCAGGGCCTTGCCGAGCGTGACCTCGTCGGCGTGCTCCAGGTCCGCACCGACCGGCAGCCCGCTCGCGAGCCTGGTCACGGTGGTGCGGTCGCGCAACTCGTCGGCGATGTGGAGCGCGGTCGCCTCGCCCGTGGTGGTGGGGTTGGTCGCCAGCACGACCTCCTTCACCTCGCCGTTGACCCGGTCGAGCAGCTCGGCGATGCGCAGGTCCTCCGGGTCAATTCCGTCGATCGGCGAGAGCGCGCCGCCGAGCACGTGGTAGACGCCGCGGTACTCGCCCGTGCGCTCGATCGGGATCACGTCCGCGGGCTCCTCCACGACGCAGATCAGGGACTGGTCGCGGCGCGTGTCCTCGCAGATCCGGCAGCGGGGTCCCTCGGCGAGGTTGAAGCAGACCTCGCAGAGCCCCACCTTCTCCTTCACCTCACGTATCGCGTCGGCAAGACCGAGAGCGTCCTGATCATCGGCACGCAGGATGTGGAAGGCGAGCCGCTGCGCGGTGCGCTGTCCGATGCCGGGCAGCTTGGAGAGCTCGGAGATCAGCTGGCTGATCGGTCCCGCATACATGGGATCAGCCTAGCCATGGCGGAGGGCGGGTAAGCGGACGATTGAGGCAAAGAGAGGAGGATCGACGGTGACCGATGAGCAGGAACTACTCGAGATCGAGCACGCGCTCGCGACTGGCGGTGGTGACGAGTACCGGGAGCACCTCGCCGATGACGCGATCGTGATCATCCCCGCGGAGGCGCTCGATAAGAGCGAGACCGTGGCCGCCATGGAGCGGAGCCCCGGATGGGACGAGGTCGAGATCAGCCAGACGCATCTTCGGCAGGTCGGCGACGGAGGCGCCGTTCTCACCTACAGCTTTCGGGGGCGGCGGGGGGACGATCAGGCCTATGGGGCGCTGATGAGCAGCGCCTATTCGAAGGACGACGGGACCTGGAAGCTCGTCCTGCATCAGCAGACCCCGCTCTGGGAGATGTAACCGGCCCCGAGAACCCGCTACATCCCGGGCAATCCGGGCAGACCGCCGCCTCCGCCGAGCCCCGCAATGCCACCCATCCGGCTCGCGGCGAGCTCCTGGGCCGATCGCAGCGCCTCGTTGACCGCCGCGGCCACCATGTCCTGCAGCATCTCGGCGTCCTCCGGGTCGATGGCCTCCGGATCGATCTTGATCTCACGGAGCTGCATGTCACCGGTCATGGTCACCTTCACCATCCCCCCACCCGCGCTCGCCTCGACGATCTCGCTCTTGAGCTGCTCCTGTGCCTTCGCCATCTCGGCCTGCATCTGCTGAGCCTGCTTCATGAGCTGATTGAGATTCGGCCCCTGAGGCATCAGCCGGCCTCGCTCTCGCGCGCATCGTCGGAGACGACCTCGCTCGCATCGAAGTTGTCCTTGATCAGGTCGACCAGCTCGTCCTCGCTCACCTCGGCGGATGGCTCTGGAGCGGACGGCTGATTCTCCTCCTCGATCAGCTCGTAGACAGGTCGCATCGGAGTCCCTACGACGACGCCGATCGCCTCGGTCATCCGCTCGACGTTCCCGGTCGCCTCGGCTTTCTTCTTGTTGAACTTCGCTGAGGAAGGAAACCCGATTCGGAGCACCGAGCGCTCTTCATCGATCGCCAGCGGCCGGGCTTCGTCGAACAGAGTCGACAGCATCGCGGAACCGGAGTCGCGCAGGTGATCGACGACAGCGGGCCAGGCTTCGACGACCCGCTCGATCTCGACAGTCGCGGTGGCGACGCTGGCTTCCGGCTCATCTGAAGGGGAGTCGTCCACGGGAGGCGCGTCCGGGGACCCGTCCTCAGCAGGCAGGACCGGCGCTGGTGACGAGTCTTGGGCTCGGGCCATAGATGAGCCGGCCATCGGACTGCCGGAGCCTGCTGAGGCCGCGTCCCCGGACCCACCGCCGGTGAGCTGAGACTCCAGAGCTTCGATGCGGCGGAGGAGGGCCTCCCGTGACGAGTCAAGACTGGGCGTTGCCACCTTGAGCAGAGCAACCTCCAGAGTGAGGCGGGGATCATCGCCCTCGCGCATCGCCGCTACTGCCGCACTGAGCGAGTCGATTGCCCCGACGAGCTTGGCGTCGTCGATCTCCTTCGCTTGCTCAGCAAGCCGTTCCGGTTGAGCCACCGTGACGGTGAAGGACTCGGGGACTTCTCCCGTCGCCCGCGCCACCAGCAGCTGGCGGAGATGGGCGATCAGGTCGCGCGCAAACTGACCGGGATCGCGACCCGAGCGGGACAAGCGTTCCACTGCCTCGAGGGCGGCCTTGGCATCGCCCGAAGCCAGAGCGTCCGTCGTGTCGAAGAGCAGCTCGGCATCGGCGGCGCCCAGCACCTCGACCACCTCGTCGGTCGTGACCGAGTCGCCGCCGAACGCGACCAGCTGGTCCAGGGTCCCGAGCGCGTCGCGGAAGCTGCCGGTGGCCGAGCGCGAGATCAGGGCGACAGCGCCGTCCTCGATCTCGATCGACTCGGCCGTCGCCACCCGTCGAATGACCTCGGCGATCTGCTCGAGCGAGGGGCGCTGGAAGTCGAAGCGCTGGCAGCGGTCGACGATCGTCGCCATCACCTTCTGCGGCTCGGTCGTCGCCAGGACGAAGGCGGTGTTGGGCGGCGGCTCCTCGAGAGTCTTGAGGAACGCGTTCCAGGCCTCCTTGGTGAGCATGTGCGCCTCATCCAGGATGTAGACCTTCCAGCGCCCGGCCGCCGGGGCGAAGCCGACCCGCTCCCGGAGCTCGCGAATGTCGTCCACCGAGCGGTTCGAGGCCGCGTCCATCTCGATCACGTCCAGCGAGGTGCCGGCCGCGATCGTCCGGCAGGGCTCGCACTCGCCGCATGGCGTCAGCGTCGGCCCATGCACGCAGTTGAGCGAGCGCGCCAGGATCTTCGCCATCGACGTCTTCCCGGTCCCCCGTGAGCCGACGAACAGGTAGGCGTGATGGACCCGCCCCCTCTCGACGGCGTTGGAGAGGGTGCGCACGATGTGCTCCTGCCCAACCACCTCCGCGAAGCTCTGGGGGCGGTGGCGGCGGTAGAGAGAGGCTGATTCGGCCACCGATCGAGTCTATCCGTCGCCTACCCTGACGCCCGTGGCCTACGACGAAGAACTCGCAGAGCGCGTCCGCGATCTGCTCGCCGCGCGCTCAGAGGTGAGCGAGCGCAAGATGTTCGGCGGCATCGCCTTCATGGTCGGCGGGAACATGGCGGTGGGGGTGAGCGGCAACGAGCTGATGGTGCGGCTCGATCCCACCGACGGCGAGAAGGCGCTCACCGAGGAAGGCGTCAGGCTGTTCGACATGACCGGCCGGCCGATGAAGGGCTGGATCCTCGTCTCACCAGAGCGAACCGGCCATGAGGCCAGGCTCTCGGAATGGGTCGACGCCGGCGCCGACTACGCCACCTCGCTGCCGGCGAAGTAAACGCGCGCTACTTCTTCTTCTTCTTCTTCTTCTTGCACTTCTTGGCGGTCGCCGCCTTCTTGTTCTTCTTCTTGCACTTCTTCTTGACGGGCGCCTGGACCGGGGTGGCGACCGGGGTGGCGGGCGGGTTGCCCTGCGTCGCCGGAGGTGTCACCGGGGGCTTGACATCCAGGGCGAGCGCCCAGGCGGAGGTGCTGAAACCGACGAAGCCGCCGGCGTTGTCATCCCTCACGAACAGGTTCCATTTGCCGTTCGGGGAGCCACCGGCCAGGAAGGAGAGCGCGTTCAGGTAGGGCGGCGCCGGGCCGCCCAGCGCCCCGAGCGGCGGGGCGCTCAGATCATCGAGCCCGGGGTCCTCGAAGTTCGAGGGCTTGAAGCTGGCGGTCTGGTTGTGGGTGCAGGGACCGTTGTCGGAGAGGAAGGTCGGGGCGGCGTCGTCGAAGGTCCAGTCCTCGTTCGACAGCGTGTTGGGGTTCACCCCGCACGCATCCGACATCAGCATCACCGTCTTCCCATTCGGCCCCGTAATCGCCATGTCGATGTCATCCCCGCTGGCGGAGCTGAGGTTGATGACGGTCACGGTCGCCTTGGTCACCGTTCCCGGAACGCCCGAGACCGTGATGGTCGAGGGGTATGGGTCTGCGGGGCCCGATAGCGCTGAGGGGCCCGAGGGACCGAGGTCCGCTGTGTTGATGAAGGTGCGGGTGTCCCCGGAAGCGGAGGCCGGGAGCAAGATGACCGCGAAGGCGAACGCGGCGATGAGCGTCAGGCGACGGAGCATGTTGGTCACTTCCCTTTCTTCTTCTTGCACTTCTTCTTGGCGGCAGCCGCCTTCTTGCCCTTCTTCTTGCACTTCTTCCGGGTAGGCGTCGCTGTTGCTGCCACGGCCGCGGGCGGGGCTGGATTGGCTTCCGTCCCTGGCGGAGGCGGGGCCGGCGGGGGGCCGGTGGTGGCGATGCTGAGCCCCCAGCCGCCGAAGATCTTGCCGATGTTCGAGTTGTTGGCAGCGTGGGTGGCGTCGTCGACCACGAACAGCTTCCAGGTGCCGTTCGGGTTGGTGCCGTTGAATGTGCTGAGGGACGTGCCGTATGGCGAGGGCGGAGCGGGACTGATCAGTTCGGTCTGGCTCTCGCTCGGAGGGTTGTTGGTCGGCTTGTAGAAGCCCGAGACGAGCGGGTCGTTGTCGGGCAGCGTGCGAGCCGCGTTCTGGTCGAAGTTGAGGGTGATCCCGTTCGCCGGGTATGACGTGGTGCCCGCGGGCGAGCCCACGTCGGAGGCCAGCATCACGTTCTGTCCCTGTGGCCCCTGGAGCAGGATGTCGAGGTCGTCCGGGAACGTATGGCTGATCCCCGTGAGCCGGACGGTGACCTTGACGACGGTTCCCTGGAGGCCCGAGACGTTGACGTTGGAGGGATAGGTGTTGGCGGGACCGCTCTGGCCACTCGTCGGCACCGTGATCTGGGCGGTGTTGCGGAACGCCGGTGGATTGAGCGCGGTCGTGATCCTGCCGACCCTGGCGCCGCTGTAGGAGGTGAACCAGAGGTTCCCATCGGCAGCGGGGGTGATCATGTACGGCGACTGGAACTGGGGCGTGAGGAAGGTGCCGGTGATGTTCCCCGAAGTGTTCATGCGCACCACCGAGCCGTTGGCGCCCGGTCCCGAGAGCGCGACCCAGAGGTTCCCGTCTGGGCCCGCGGCGATCCCGACCGGGTTGCTGCCGGCCGGGAGGGGGAATTCGTCGATGTCAACGGGCTGGCTGCCCTGGGCGGCGCTGGTCGGCGGAACCAGCCTGCCGACCTGGGCGGCGTTGAACTCAGTGAACCAGATGTTCCCGTCCGGGCCGGGGGTGATCCCCTCGGGCTGGGCGCCGCCGGTCGGAAGGATGTACTCGTCGATCAGGCCGCCGTCGGTGCCATTGGGGCCGCCCCCGCCGACCGAGATCGGCTGAATGCGAGCGATCTTGCCCGCGTTGAACTCGGTCGCCCACAGCATCGGGGTTGGGGTGCCCGCGCTGACACCCGGTCCGGCCGTGATCGACTCCGGCTCCTGGTTGTCCCCCGCCAGTGAGGGCGTGACCTCGAAGATCGACGGCCCGGTCGGAGTCATGGCGTCCGGGTTGCCGTTGGCCTGAATCAGCCCGAACTTATCGTCACCCGTCGTGAGGCTCGTGTCGCGCGGCTCGGTCACCCAGATGTTCCCGTCGGGCCCGACTGCCGGGTAGCGAGGGTTCGCGATGTTCCCGCCCCCGTACCAGGTCGTGCCTGTAGCACCGGTGGCCGGGTTCATCACCCCGGCGAAGCTCCAGGCGACGCCATCCACGCCGCTGAAGAAGTAGAGCCTTCCGTTCGGGCCGCCCGTCACCCCTACCGGATGCTGTGGGGCGCCAGAGAAGTCGGGAATGGCGATTTCATTGGTGGAGCCCGAGGAGACCGTCACGGCCCCGAGCGCCTTGTTGAAGTTGTCAGCGAACCAGACCTTGCCGTCGGGCCCCGCCGTGATCCCGAGCAGGGTCGCGGGGTTGGGTATGCCGCTGTTGAACATCGTCACGGTCGGGGTCGCGGCGGCGGCAGAGCCGGCCAAACCGAAGAGGCCGGTCAACGCCGTGACGACGACCGCGGCGAGGCCGGCTCCGCGCCGCGGCACTACTTCTTCTTCTTCTTGCACTTCTTCTTGGCCGCGGAGGCCGAGCGCTTCGTGCCCTTCTTCTTGCCCTTCTTCTTGCACTTCTTCTTCCCCGTCTGTCCGGGAGCGGTTCCGGTGCCCCCACCCCCACCCTTCCCCGTCGAGATACCGGTTCCCTTGAGGGCGACGGTCAGGGGGGTCCCGGCCGGGCTCGTCGTGGTGCTGAGGCTGCCGGTCACGACGCCGGACGAGGTCGGCTTGAAGGTGATCTGGAGGGTGCAGACGTCCTGGCTGCCCGTGAACTGGGGCGTCACCAGGGTTCCGCCTCGGGCGTTACAGACGTCGGTGTCGCCGGGGACGATCGCGAAGCCGGGGCCGGTCGCGGTGATGGCGCCGTAGCTGTGGACACCGCTCGGCGGACTTGTGCAAAGGAAAACGGGAGGACCATTGTCCGCGCTGCACGAAGCCACGAGCGCGAACGTGGCCGGCGCGCTCGCGCTGCCCACGTTCTGGTTGCCGAAGTCGTGGCTCGACTCATTCCACACGTCGGCCGCGTTCGCGGCCGGCACCGCCGCCACCAGCATCACGCTGCCCAGAAGCCCAGCGAGAAGTCCCCTACGAAACGTCGGTCGCAACTTCAATGTTCCTCCCTCGATAAGTGGACGCGGCATTCTCGACGTCGACCGACGAGGCGTTCAACCCCACTTCTGAGTGAAGTCAGTCCGGAGGACTACTGAACATCGACTGCTTCGGGGCCGGCCTCGTGCGGTTGCCCGGCGGCTAGATGCAACTGATCCCGAGGTCCTGGACGACCGCCAGCGGGACCAGCTTGTAGAGCGGCCCACAGTCGAAGCTGCTGCCGGCCGTGATGAAGCGCCAGCGGCCCTTCGTCTTCTTCACCACCTCAACGCCGTTCGCGGCAAAGGGCTTGCACTTCGCGCCGCCCGGCTTCCAGGAGACCGAAGCCCACTTCGGCTTCTTCGAGACGGTGGAGATCCGGACCGCGGCGCATCTGGGAGGCAGCTCCGCCGCCTTGGCGATCTGGCGGTGCTGCTTGGCCGTGGGAGCCCTGTCGGCGTGCGCGACCGCGGTCACCAGCAACGGCGAGGCCACTGCAAAAAGGAGCACAACGAGGGGTCGTCGTCCGCGCATGGCCTGCAACCTACCGCTCCGGCATGCGGTTTGAAAATGGACCGTGCACCCGTCCTCGAGACGAGGCTCCCGGGCGTGTCCGCTGCGGTTGGCTCGGGCCAGGCTTGCCTGCATCACATGTCGGCGACCGCTTAAGGCTGCTTCCTTCCGGACCTGACCTGGTTCGCAGGCCGACACTGCGCAGGACCTGGCCGTCAACGCCGCCCGCGGCGGCACTGGCCCCAAGGGCCAGTCCCTCGTAAGGGAATTCAGCTCCGCTTGAGCGGGTTGCGGACTACAGGGCACCGCTAATTCCCCGCCTAGCACGGTCCGTCGCTGATGCTAGCTGCTGGCGACGGGCTCGGCCGTCGTCGCCACACGCTCGATGAGCCGGGCGGCGAGCTCGTTCCCGGGACTCGCCTGAAGCCGCTTCGAGACGCCCGCCAACCGCTCCCCCAGGGCGCGATCGGCCAGCAGCCGATCGATCGCGGCCGGCAGGTCGCCGTCGCCGAGTGAGTAGGTCGGCAGGCGGATCCCGAACCCCGTCTCGTCGATTCGCTGCGCGTTGTCGTGCTGGTCCCAGAAGATCGGGAGCGCGACCATCGGCTTGCCGAAGTGGAGGGACTCCGTCGTCGTGTTGTTGCCGGCATGGGTGATCACGAGGTCCACCTGTGGCAGGACCGATACCTGCGGCAGGAACTCCTCGCCCACCATGTTCTCGGCGAGCTCGTACTCGCTGTGCTGCGGCCCCATCGAGACCACGTACCGATGCGGCGTGCCGGCTAGCACCTCTACCAGGCTCTTCATCAGCGGGACGTCGCCGGAGCCGAGCGAGCCGAGGCTGACGTAGATCAGCGCCCCCTCGCCCTCGGCGAGCTCCGGCGGCGGCTTCCACTCGTCATCAGTGGTACGGACGCTCGACTGGAGGTTGTGCCACGTCGGCCCCAGCGGCCGAGAGCGCGGATAGTCGACCTCCCTCGGATAGAGGTAGAGATTGAGCCAGTCCGACTCGTGGATCATCTCCCCTTCGGGCAGCGGCGGGGCTCCGCGTTCGACACAGAACTGGCTGAAGCCGGCCTGCATCTTGTCGGTGGCCCGCCGGTACTCGGCGCGGTAGTCGTCCCAGTCGGAGCGGTCGTCGATCGGCAACCCCGTGTACGGCGGAGGCAGCTGAGGGTCCTTGAGCTCGAGCGGGTTGCAGGAGACGATCCGCACCCAGGGCCGTCCGCCGGCCGGGATCGCCGGGAAGGAGCAGACGTTGTCCTCCACGATCGCATCGGGCTGAACCTCGTCGAAGATCTCGACGAGCCGCTCGTCGACGTAGCGCGCGCCGTCGATCAGCGCCTCCCAGGTCGGGGCCATGAACTCGCCCAGCTGATCGAAGGTCGACTTCCGGAAGACCGGCGCCGTTTCGCGGATGAAGTCCTTCCAGAACTGCCCCGGCTCCTCCTCGACCTCCGGCGGCGGCGCCAGCCGCATGAGGCGCTCCTCGAACCCCTTCTCCTCCAGCGTGCCGGCGAACGACTCCTCGATCACGAAAATGACCCGGTGGCCGGCGCGCCTCAGGACCTCCCCGATGCCGACGCAGTTGTTGGTTGGCCCGAACGCGCCCTCCGGGAAGAAGACGACCGTCTTTCCCCGGGCCTCAGCCATGCCCGCGAGTCTATGCCGGGTGGGCCGCGCCGGCTGTCGATCTGGCCGGCGGCGGTTCGTCGTTAGGGTGAAGCGGCGAACCGCGCCGCCAACGTAAGGAGCGAGCATGAAGTACGCATTCACGATCTACGGTGACGAGAGCCAGCGCGAGAGCGCTTCGCCGGAGGAGATGCAGGCGATGTCGCAGGCCTATGGCGAGTTCACCCAGGAGGTCCAGGACAAGGGGATCCACCTCGCCGGCGAGGGCCTCTACCCGACCGCGACCGCGACGACCGTCCAGGTCCGGGACGGCGAGCGCTCGGTCACCGACGGTCCCTTCGCGGAGACCAAGGAGCAGCTCGGGGGCTTCTACATCCTCGACTGCAAGGACCTCGACGACGCGATCGAGTGGGCCGCCAAGATCCCGGGCGCTCAGTTCGGCTCCATCGAGATCCGCCCGGTGATGGTCTTCGACGAGGCCGGGAACCTGGTCGAGGAAGCCACTGCGTAGCGACCCCGAGCTGGTCGATCGCCTGTTCCGCCACGAATCGGGACGGGCGATCGCCTCACTGATCCGCGTACTCGGCGACTTCGACCTCGCCGAGGACGCGGTACAGGAGGCCTTCGTCGTCGCCATCCAGGTCTGGCCGGAACGCGGCATCCCGGACAACCCGGGCGCCTGGATCACGACGACGGCGCGCAACAAGGCGATCGACCGGCTGCGGCGGGAGCGTCGCGGCAGTGAGAAGCGGCAGGAGCTGGAGGCGCTCGAGCCGCCAGCCCCGACCGAGGACGACGAGCCCGATGAGGCCCCAGTGATCAAAGACGACCGCCTGCGACTGATCTTCACCTGCTGCCATCCGGCGCTGGCGCCCGAGGCCCGGATCGCGCTCACTCTCCGTACGCTCGGCGGCCTGGCCACCCCCGAGATCGCACGCGCGTTCCTCGTCTCGGAGCCCACGATGGCGCAGCGGCTCGTGCGTGCCAAGCGCAAGATCAAGACGGCCAACATCCCGTACGAGGTGCCGGCGGATCACGATCTGCCGGACCGGCTCAGCTCCGTGCTCGCCTCGCTCTATCTGATCTTCAACGAGGGCTACTCGGCGACCTCGGACGAGGCCCTGGTCCGCCGCGAGCTCGGCGGCGAGGCGATCCGGCTGGCGGGGACCCTGGCCCGGCTGATGCCCGACGAGCCCGAGGCGCTTGGGCTGCTGGCGCTGATGCTCCTCCAGGATTCGCGCCGGGAGGCACGGATCGGGCCCGATGGACAGCTTGTGCTGCTGGAGGAGCAGGATCGCCTGCTCTGGGATCGCCGCGAGATCGACACCGGGCTCGGCGTGCTGGAGCGCGCCGCGCGGCCGGGGCCGCTGGGCCCATACGTGCTTCAGGCCGCCATCGCCGGCGAGCACGCCCGCGCCGCGGGCCCGGACGACACCGACTGGTCCCGGATCGCCTCGCTCTACGGGCTGCTGGCGCGGGCGCAACCCTCGCCGGTGATCGAGCTCAACCGGGCGGTGGCGGTCGCGATGGCGGAGGGCCCGGAGCACGGCCTCGAGCTGCTCGACGATCCGACTCTCGCCGAGCCCCTCGACGGCTACCAGTGGTTTTGGTCCGCGCGGGCCGACCTGCTCAGGCGCCTGGAACGGCGCGACGAGGCGGCGGACGCCTACCGCCGGGCGCTCGAACTGGCCACGAATCCCGTTGAGCGTCGCTTCCTGGAGGGCAGGCTCGCCGAGCTAGGGAGCTAGGCGCTCGATCCTCCAGCCATCTTCCTCGCGCGTGTAGAGGAAGCGGTCGTGCATGCGGCTCTCGCGGCCCTGCCAGAACTCGACCGCGTCAGGCCGGACCAGGTAGCCGCCCCATTGCTGCGGCCGGGGCGGGTCCGAGTCGCCGAGCTCGCGCACCAGCTCCTCGTAGCGGCGATCCAGCTGATCGCGCTCGATCGGCCGGCTCTGCGGCGAGATCGCCGCGGCGATCCGGCTGTCACGTGGACGGCTCGCGAAGTACGCGTCCGAATCCCCGGCCGACAGCCGCTCCACCGACCCCCTGACTCGGACCTGCCGGTCGAGCTCGCGCCAGTAGACCACCAGGGCCGCTCGGGGGTTTGCCGCGAGCTCGGCGCCCTTGGCGCTCTCGTAGTTGGTGAAGAAGCGAAAGCCGTCGGCGCCGAAGCCCTTGAGCAGGACCATCCGTGCGTTTGGGGAGCCGTCCTCGTCGACCGTGGCCAGGGTCATCGCCTGCTCCAGCGGGACATCGGCCTCCGCATGTTGGAACCAGACGGCGAACTGCTCAATTGGATCGTCCGCGACGAGGTCGCGATCGAGCGGCGGGTTCTCGGCGCGCCTCGGCATCGATCGATCCTCTCAGTAATCGCGATAGACCGCGACCGACACGCATGCAACTATGCCGCCCGCATGAGCGCGCTGCTGCACAGGCTTGGGGGCTTCACGGCGCGAAGAGCTATCTGGGTGATCGCAGCGTGGATCGTGATCGCCGTCGGCCTCGTCCTGATCGCCAACTCGGCGGGCCGCCCGGAGAGCGACAACGTAGACCTCCCGGGCACCGGCTCCCAGGACGCGACCAACCTGCTCGATCAAAAGCTGCCCCAGCAGGCAAACGGCAGCAACCCGATCGTCCTCCAGTCGAGCACCTCCCTCGCTCAGGGCAAGAACGCGCAGACCGTCAACGCGGTCGTCTCCTCGCTCTCGAAGAACAAGTACGTGACTCAGGTGCTCAGCCCGCTCTCGCCGCAGGGGGCAAACGACATCACCAAGGACGGCAAGATCGCCTACGTGTCGGCCGCGCTGAAGCCCTCCTCCGGCGACATCACCGACGACCAGGCCAACAGCGTCCTGGACGCGGCCAAGAAGCCGGCCGCCGGGACCGGGATTGCGGTTTCCGCGGGCGGCTACCTCGGCCAGCAGCTCTCCAGCCCCAGCACCCGGGCCAGCGAGATCATCGCGGTGGTCGCGGCCCTGATCATCATGCTGATCGCCTTCCGCCTGCTCGTCGCGATGCCACTCCCGGTCACCACGGCGATCGTCGCACTTGCGAGCGGGCTCGCCGTCGTCGGCCTGGCCGGGCACCTGATCGATGTCCCGTCGATCGCACCGACCCTGGCCACCATGCTGGGCCTGGCGGTGGGGACCGACTACTCGCTGTTCATCATCAGCCGCCACCTGCGCCTGCTGGATGAGGGCGCCGAACCCAACGACTCGATCGCCCGATCGATCTCGAGCTCGGGCTCGGCCGTGATCTTCGCCGCGGTGATGGTGATCATCGCCCTGCTCTGCCTCTACTTCAGCGGGATCCCGCTAGTCCGGTCACTGGGCTACACGACCGCGATCGTGGTCGCGACGGCGGTGGTCGCCGCTATCACCCTCCTCCCCGCGGTCCTTGGCCTGCTCGGCAGGCGGATCCAGGCCCTCCCGCTCGTGCGCAAGCTCGAGGACGGCACCAAGAAGCAGAGCAAGGGCTGGGACAAGTGGTCTGAGGCGATCAAGAACCACCCGCTCATCTCGTCCGTGGCCGGGATCGCCGTTCTGGTCGGGATCGCCATACCGGCACTCGACCTGTACCTGGGCGCCCCCGACTATGGCCTGTTGCCGACCGACACGACAGAGCGGCAGGCCTACGACGCCATCACCAAGGGATTCGGCGTCGGCACGAACGGGCCGCTGCTGATCGCGGTCGACGTTTACGGGAACCCGCTCGCTCCGCCGTCGCCCGAGCAGGCGCAGAGCGAGGAGGCACAGGGCGTGCCCCCGCAGATCGCCACCACCTCGGCTGGGGACCAGCGCCTGGTCAATCTGGAGCAGCAGATCTCGAAGCAGGACAACGTCCAATCGGTTTCGCCTGCCCAGACGGACAAGAGCGGGACCGCCGCCGTCTTCTCCACGACCCCGAAGACGTCACCGTCGGACCGGAAGACCCAGGACCTGATCAACCACCTTCGCGACACCACCATCCCGGATTCCACGCAGGGGCAGGGCATGAAGGCGTACGTCGGCGGTACCACGGCCTCCTATATCGATCTCGCCATCAAGATCGGCGACAAGCTGCTGCTCGTGATCGCGATCGTGGTCCTGCTCAGCATCCTCTTCCTGACGATGGCCTTCCGCACCCTGACGATCCCGCTCGTCTCGGCGCTGATCAACCTGCTCGCGGTGGCGGCCTCCTACGGCGTGCTGACCGCCGTGTTCGAGAAGGGCTTCGGGCTATCACTGCTCGGGGTCGACCACGAGATGCCGGTGGTGAGCTACGTGCCCCTGATGATGTTCGCGATCCTCTTCGGGCTCTCGATGGACTACCAGGTGTTCCTCGTCTCGCGGATCGAGGAGCGCCACGGGGGCGGGGCCGACAACTCCGAGTCGGTCCGGGCCGGCCTGGTCAACGCCGGCAAGCCGATCCTGGCCGCCGCGACGATCATGTTCGCCGTCTTCTTCAGCTTCGTCATCAACGGCAACCCGATCGTCAAGCAGTTCGGCGTCGGCTTGGCCGTGTCCGTCGCCATCGACGCTCTCGTGGTGCTGCTGATCATGCCCGGGCTGCTCGAGCTGATCGGCGAGCGCAACTGGTTCATGCCGCGCTGGCTCGACCGGATCCTGCCCAACCTCCAGGTCGAGGGCGATCCGACGATGAAGGCGGAGACGCCGCCCTCTCAGTAGCCGGGCCGCGCGTATCATCCGCCGCCCCGGGCGCGTAGCTCAGCGGGAGAGCGCTCCCCTCACACGGGAGAGGTCGTTGGTTCGATCCCAACCGCGCCCATCTCGCGCTGCCCGCGGTGTTGACAGGTTATTCAACATACGCCCAAGTTGGGCAATCCGTAAATAGCGTGTAAGGTTCAGGCATGGAGGTGAGTTCTGCAGCGCGAAGGCTGCCGCCCGCCGAGCGGCGCGAGCAGCTGATCGACGCCGCCCTCACGATCGCCGCCCGCAACGGCTACGAGAACCTCGCGTTCGAGAAGGTCGCCAACCAGGCCGGCGTCACCCGCAACCTCGTCTACCACTACTTCCCGGGCGGACGGCAGGAGCTGCTCGAGGCCGCGGTGCACCGCGCGGGGGACCTGCTCTCGAGCGACTGGGTCACCGACCCGGACGTCCCGCTCGGCGAGCGGCTCGCGGCGAACCTCAACCGCATGATGGACCATGCCGCCGAGCCAACGGACGCGTGGCTGCTCTACAGGCAGGGCCGGGGCACGGTCGATCCGGCGCTGCTGGAGATCGCCGCCCTCTACCGCGAGCGGGTGATCGACAACATCTCCCTCAACCAGCTCGGCACATCCAAGCCACCGCCCGTCGTCCGGATAGCGCTCGACGGCTTCCTCGCGTATGTCGAGACGGTGGTGGAGGCCGCGCTCGAGGACGATCTCCCCCGCGAGCAGGTGATCGAGCTCGTGGGCGGGACCCTGATGGCGGCGATGAACGCGGCCGCCGGGGCCAGTGTCGGTGGACCGAAGTCCCTGTGAGCCCCCCCTTGCGAAGGACCCTCCTGCTGGCCTCGGCGCTGTTGATCGGCATGACGTCCTCGGCGAAGGCCGCGGCCGGGCCGGTTCCCACTGGATACAACCCCAGCAATCTCCCGACCGCGAGCTGCTTCTGGACAGGCCCGTTCACCAACGTCGACCCGCGGACGAACCAGGGATTCCCCGGTCAGGAGATCACCTACTGGGGCGCCAAGTTCGCCACGCCGCCCGGCGCGTCGGTGGTCCTCCGCGGAAAGTTCACCCACGCCCGGTTTCAGTCGCTGACTGCGTACGTCGACAACGGGACGGCGACCAACACCGTCTCGGACTACCTCACCCGCCCAGACAAGGGGTCCTCGAACCCGTTCATCAAGGGCCACCGGCGCGATGTGAAGAAGCGGAGCTACACGATCACCGTGCTCGGCTCCCCCGTGCCGCCGAACCCGGCTCGGAACACGCTCTACGCGGAGCCGGACCCGAACTACAACTCCTACCAGGACATCCTCTACCGGGTCTATGTGCCCGACAAGGGGAGAGGGCGCGCCGGGGGCGAGCCGCTCCCGATCCCGGAGCTCAAGCTGGCCGACGGCAGCACGCTGAAGGGACAGGCGATGTGCGACGCGCTCAACTCGAATCACTCCTACCAGAGCCAGAACCTGTCGCTTCCCGTGTACCAGAGCTACGTCAACTGGCCCGGAAAGGACCCGGCCACCAATCCCGCCAACCCGGTCTTCTCCTTCGAGAAGTTCTTCAGCCTGGCCTACACGCTGAGCTCCTACAAGAGCCCCGCCGAGCACGCTGCGGCGGACTACACGCCGGTCGGCGTCTACTACAACAACCTCGACGCCCGCTACATGGTCGGCTCCTACGCGTTCGCCTACGGGCAGGTACTCGTCGTCCGCGGGACGCTCCCCAAGACCCCCCGCACGTATGCCCGTGAGAAACGGATGGGGGGCGGCCAGATGCGCGAGTGGGACATGTGCGTCGAGGAATCCGTGGCCGTCACCGGCACCTACAAGTGCCTCTACGACGAACAGCTGCCCGTGCGGAAGAAGCGCCGCTACGTGATCGTCGTGGCGCACGCCGGGGTTCGGCCCCGCAACGCCCGGAAGCAATGCGGCGTCGCCTGGCTGCCGGCGGATCCGCGCGGCGATGCGGCCGGGCGGCCCGACGTCGGCGCGCTGGTGACCCGCAACATCATCCCCTCCCCGCGCTTCCAGCGCAGCTCCTGGCAGGTAACGCAGCCCAACACCGCCGCCCAGGTGATGGGGCGCTACTACCCGACCGGGACGTATATGAGCAAGGGCCAGTTCGAGGCGAAGGGCTGCCCGTTCGGACGGAAGGCGCACGGGGGATAGCCACGGCCGCGAAGCCCCCGAACCTGCTGCTGCTGATCACCGACCAGCAGCGATATCCGTGCCACTGGCCCGACTCGCCCGGCTGGCTGCGCGACCTCACCCCGAACCAGCACGCGCTCGAGGAGACCGGCGTCAGCTTTCGCCGCGCCTTCACCAACACGTCGATGTGCTCCCCCAGCCGCGCGACGCTGCTGACCGGCCGCTATCCGGCCCAGCACGGAGTCACCCTCACCCACACGCAGGCCGACCTGCGCCCCGACCTCGCGAACTCGCCGGCGGTGCTCCGCGAGATGGTGGGAATGCTGAGGGGGCCGAAGGCGCCGCGGAGGCGCGCCCTGCACGGCTTCGGTCGCGGACTGCTGCAGGCGGGCCCGAAGTCGGGTGGCGAGCCCGAGCTGCGCCCCGACACCCAGAACCTCGCCCACCTCCTGCGCGGCCGCGGCTACGAGGTCGCCTATAAGGGGAAGTGGCATCTGACCCACCCGAGCGGCGGGCCGATGATCGGTGGCTGGGCCGAATCGGACGCCGACAGGCTCCGTGACGAGTACGGCTTCGCCGACTGGGAGCCTCCCGACGCCGGCGAGAACGCGAAGGCGGAGCACTTCGGCGCAGGCAACGCCGGCCCGCTCCAACTCGGCTGGGACGAGGTCTACACGCGGCAGGTCGAGAGCTGGCTCGGGCGCCAGGACCTGCCCGAGCCATTCTGCCTCGTCGTCTCGCTCGTCAACCCGCACGACGTTCTCGGGTTCCCGGCGCAGCACACTCGCGGCGGATACAAGGAGAGCGGATACCTGGACCTCGGGGTGCAGCTCCCGCCGACCGTAGGTGAGTCACTGCGCGACAAGCCCTCGGTCCACGAGCTGATGAAGATGGGGATGACCGCCTACCTCGGACCGCTGCGCAGCGAGCAGGAGAGGCTCGAATACGTCAACTTCTATGCCCACCTGCATCGCGTCGTCGACGAGCAGATCGGCAGGGTGATGGGAGCTCTGGGCGATCCCTCGGATCCGGATTCCCTTCGCTCGCGCACCCTGATCTTCCGCTGTGCCGACCACGGCGAGATGGGCCTCTCCCACGGAGGCCTGCGCCAGAAGGCGTTCAACACATATGAGGAGACGATCCACGTTCCGCTGGTCGTCTCCAACCCGGTCCTCTTCCCGAAGCCGGCCCAGACCGACGCGTTGGCATCCCTGGTGGACATCCTCCCCACGGTCGCCAGCGCGGCGGGGACGCAACTCGACGGAGGGTCGAAGGGCCGCGACCTGGCCCCCGTCCTCGCCGCGCGGGCGGCGCCCGAGCGCGAGCGCCTGAGGCGCACCGCGGTGGATCTCGGGCCGATCGCCGCGCACTCGTCACCCGGCGAGTCGGTTCAGGACGAGATCCACTTCACCTACGACGATCACCAGGCCGCGACCGCGCTGCAGAACGTCTCCGGCCAGCCGAATCGGATTCGCGCTGTCCGGACCGAGGACGCCAAGTTCGCCCTCTACTTCGATCCCTCGGGCAAGAGGTCCCCGGAGTACGAGATGTACGACCTCGTCCGGGATCCGAACGAGAGCCAGAATCTCGTGGACCGTCGAACCGGCGAGGCCCTGAACGGCTCGGACGCCGCACTCCGATCGGAGTTGGGCCAGCGACTGGATCGCCTGATGGCCGTCAACGGCACGGCGCCGGGCTGAGCCGCGCTCCTCGGCGCGGCCCCGATCGAGACTCCCGTACGATCCCGCGCCATGGATCGCAGGGTGATCGGACTGCTGGTGGCCGGCGGCATCCTCGTCGTCGTGGTCGCCGTGATCCTGATCGGCCGCGGCGGCGGCTCGAGTGACGAAACCTCAAAGGCCGCGATCACGGTGCCGAACGGCCCGACGGTCCAGCTGCCGAGCGGACCGGCGCCCACAGACCTGGTGGTCAAGGACCTGAAGACCGGAAGCGGCGCGGAGGCCAAGTCGGGCGATCAGGTCAGCGTCCAGTACATCGGCGTCCTCTACGACAACGGCAGCAAGTTCGACTCCTCGTATGACCATGGCCAGCCGTTCTCGTTCAAGCTCGGGGGCGGACAGGTCATCCCCGGCTGGGATCGGGGAGTGGCCGGGATGAAGGTCGGCGGCCGGCGGGAGCTGATCATTCCGCCCGACCTGGCGTACGGCGCCCAGGGTCAGCCGCCGACCATCCCCGCGAACGCCACGCTGGTGTTCGTGATCGATCTCGTCTCGATCCGCTAGCGAGAGTCCGGGGACGCGGAGGGCCGGCACCAAGGCCGGCCCTCGCGTGTTCCCCTGCAACCTTGATGAAGCGGGTTAAGGCGTGGTGTTTCCCTGCGCCTTCGCCCTCTGCGAGACGCACTTGCCGAACGCGTTCTTCTTGTTGTGGTTCGTGCCGTAGAAGTCGGTGAACGACTTCCCGCCGTGGCTCGCCGCAAAGCTCGCGTCGCCGCGCTCGGCGCGGCATTGCTGCGCCGCGTTCTGCAGGTTCTCCTGCACCTGCGCCTCGGTCGACTGAACCTTGCCGCTCACGCACTTGCCGAACGCGTTGCGGTGGTTGACGTTGGTCCCGTAGAAATCGTCGAACGTCATTCCGTTGTGGGTCGTCGCGAAGCTCGGGTCGGCCTGCTCGGCCTTGCACTGCTGAGCGGCGTTGCCGACCATGTTCCCCGCTGACTTGTGCTGCTTGCCCTGGCACGTCCGCATCGCGGGCTTGGCGTAGAGGGCCCTGAATGCCTTCGCCCCCATCGCGTGAAGCTGAGCGGTGCAGTGCTGGGCCGCGACCTGCTTCGGGTTGGGCGTCGAGTTGCCGTTGCCCGCCAACGCCGCGCCTGTCCCGACCGTGGCGACGCCGATGCAACAAAGCAAGACGCTGCCGATCCTCTTCATCTCTCTCACGACCTCCTCATGTCCCATAGACCTGCTGACCTCTGATTTCCCGTTCGTATGGATCAGCGCCGAGCGGCGTTCTCGGGTTACGCCCCGGCCCCCCGCCTCAACGAACGTTGGTCCGCGGCTAGCGCAGGGCGATCACTGAGTCCAGGGCGGTATCGGTCGGTCCCAGGCCGCCCACCAGGTAGGCCTGCCGTCCGAGGGTCGCGGCGGCTCCGTCGAAGACGGCCTTGGGCAGATGGCCGGCCGGCACCGCGACGTTGCGCATGGGGTCGAAGCGGAGGATCTGGTCGCTCGCATGTCCGTTGACACGGCCGCCGAGCAGGTAGATCGCGCCATCGAGAGTCACGGCCGACGCGTGAGAGACGGGATCGGACAGATGCCCCGCGACCACGCTGCGTTCGGTGGCGATGTCGTACTCCTGAATCTCGCTGCTGTCGCTTCCGTCCCCGAGCTCGCCTCCGAAGGCGTAGATCTTGTCGTTCAGCGCCGTCGCCGCCGTGTACCGGACCGGGGTTGGCAGACGGGCGACCCTGGTGAAGGCGCGCCCGCTCGTGGTCTGGAGGACCGACCCCGAGGGCGTCTGGCTGTCGTATCCGCCCAGCACGTACGCCGCGCCCCCGACCGGAACGGCCGAGAGATCGGAGAGGGCAGCGGGCAGGCGACCGACCGGCGTCGCGGTGCCGCCAGGCGTCAGGGACTGGACCTGGTCGAGGGTCGAGGTGTTCCCCCCGCCGAACACCAGGGTCCGGCCGCTGATCGTCGTTGCCGCGGCGTCATGGAGTGGCTGGGTGAGTGAGCCGTAGCTCGCGGCCCGGCCCGTCGCGGGATCCAGCCGGTAGACGCTGTCCCTCGAGCTGCCGGCGGAGTCCTCACCGCCGATCACCAGGAGGCCGTCGGAGGTCGTCGCGGCGGCGTTGCCGTGGAGCGCGACCGGGAGCCGGACCTGGCTGGTGCTCGCCCGCAACGTGGCCGGCGCGGAGGCCCCGGAGGTGGCTCGAGCCGTGCCGGTCTCGCCGGCGCCACTCCCAGAAGACCCGGATGTGACCTTCAAGGCGAGCACCACCAGCGCCGCGACGGACCCCAGGAGAATGCCCAGCCGGACCAAGCCTCGGCGGCGCTCGGAACTCATCCGATCATGACCCTGCCCGCGGCATCTGAACGGCTCCTAAGCTCAACATGAGTCTTTTCTACTCCTGTCCTTAGATTCACTTCATCGGAGGAGGTGACCCTCGCTGCGATGAGCCGTGCTGGGCGACGAATGAGCCGCGCCCGGCGACGCGGCCTGGTCCGCCTCGCGGCGCTGCTGGGGTCCGTCGCGGCGCTGCTGGTCTGGTTCTTCGCGACCGGCGGCTCGGGGGGCGGTGGCCGCGACCTGCGAGCACCGGCGGCCGGCAGCGCGGCGGCGGCGGCCGGGTTCAAGGTCCCGCCGCCGCTCGACCCGCATGACGTCTACGCGGCGGATCGGCCCGGGCGCCTGTCGCCGGTCGTGCGCCGGTTCCCCTCCCGCGTGTACGTGCCGAACAGCGAGAGCAACACGGTGAGCGTGATCAATCCGCACACCTACAAGGTGATCGACACGTTCCCGGCCGGAACGCTCCCCCAGCACGTCGTCCCCTCGTATGACCTGAAGACGCTCTGGGTGAACAACGACGAGGGGAACACCCTGACGCCGATCAACCCGGCGACCGGGAAGCCGGGACGGCCGGTCCCCGTCACGGATCCGTACAACCTCTACTTCACGCCAAACGGGCGCTACTCGATCGTCGTCGAGGAGCGGATGCAGACGCTCGACTTCCGCAATCCGCGGACGATGCGCAGCGACCACACGCTGTCGGTCCCCTGCGACGGCGTGAATCACATGGACTTCTCGGCCGATGGCCGGTATCTGCTCGCAAGCTGCGAGTTCGGCCGGGCCGTGATCAAGGTCGACCTCGCGCGCCAGCGCGTGGTGGGGACCCTGGCGCTCAGCCCGGGTGCCTCGCCCCAGGACGTCAAGCTCTCGCCCGACGGCAGCGTCTTCTACGTGGCCGATCAGGCTTCGGGCGGCGTCTGGCTGATCGACGCGAAGAGGATGAGGAGGGTCGGGTTCGTTCGAACGGCGCCCGGCGCCCACGGCCTCTACGTCAGCCGCGACTCCAAGTACCTCTATGTCTCGGACCGAACCGCCGGCGAGGTCTCGGTGATCTCGTTCGCCACCCGAAAGGTCGTGCACACCTGGCGGATCCCCGGCGGCAGCCCGGACATGGGCGGGGTGTCCGCCGACGGGCGGGTTCTCTGGCTCTCCGGCAGGTACGGCGCAGAGGTGTATGCGATCAGCACCCGGAACGGGCACCTCCTCGCCCGGATACCGGTCGGTAGCGGCCCCCACGGCCTCTGCGTCTATCCCCAGCCCGGGCGATACTCGCTCGGACACACGGGCGTGTTTCGCTAGCGGGCCGCCGCCGGTGTGCGCAGGGTGATCGCGAAAGTGATCCGGGATGCCCCGGGGATCCTCGCCCCCACCAGGTAGCCACGGTGGCTGCGAGTTGCCGTGGCCGCTCCCCCCATGGTCGGGACCGGCATACGGCCGGCGCGGGCCACGGTGTCTCGCCATGGGCTGAAGCGCAGGATCGGCCTGCTGGGGGCGCCGCCCCGGACGCCGCCGAGCAGATAGACGAATCCATCGAGCGTGAGTGCGCTCGCGTGTGAGACCGGGTCCGGCAGCCGTGACGCGATCACCGAGTGCTCGGTGGCGATGTCGTATTCCTGGACCTCATCGGTGGTCCTGCCGTTCGCCAGGCGCCCTCCGATGGCGTAGAGCCGGTCCCCGACCACCGCGGCGGCCGCCTCGGTAACGGGCGTCGGGAGCTTGGCCACCCGGGTCGGAGGGCCGCCGGCGATGCTGCGCAGGACCGAGGCATCCGGCACCCTCGAACCACGCCCGCTTCTGCGGGTGCCCCCGAGCAGATAGGTCGCGCCCGCGACCTTGATCGCAGCGGCGCCCGAGGGTCGCGGCGGGACGATCTGCCGCCGGACGACCAGGGGCAGTCGCCGGCGGGAGGGAAGGGCGATGATCTTGCCCGGCACCCCGTGGCCTGCGCCCGCCGCGTGGCTGGCCGAGGCGCCCTCGGGCCCACCGCTCGCCTCGAATGCCATCAGGATCAGGCCGGCGATCGACGCGAGCAGGATCGCGAGCCGCACGGGACCACCCTGGCCGGCATCCATGCCCGCAGCGTCCCGCCGGGGCCTGAAGCGGGCCTAAGGCTCAGATCAAGATGACCTTGCCGTTCCTGATGTTGTAGACGGCGGGGACGACCGCGATCTGACCCGCGTCGATCGCCGGCTTGACGATCGGCCCCCGGGCTGCGATGTCGGCCGCCTGGGCGAGGGCATTGGCATGAACGCAGTTGGGGAGCGTGCGATTCGCCGGAGGAACTCCCTGCACGGACGGCACGATCTTGTCGACGAAGTCGCCGATCGCCCCGTACTTGTCCGGTGGATAGCTCGACGTCCCGTTCGCGACGCCGATCGCGGCCTTGACGGCGCCGCAGTCGCTGTGGCCGAGCACCATGACCAGCTTGACGCCCAGGACCTTGACCGCGTACTCGGTGCTTCCCAGCGTGCCGGTGTCGATGCTGTTGCCGGCGACTTTGGAGACGAAGATGTTGCCGCGCTCGACGTCGAAGACCAGCGTCGGCGAGACCCGCGAGTCCGCGCAGGTGATGATCGCCGCGAACGGCTTCTGGTCGTGGGCGCGATCCTCACCCACAGGGGAGTAGTCCCGCAGCTGGAGCTTGCCCCTCTGGTAGCGGCGATTTCCCTTGACGAGCAGATTGAGAGCCTCCGCCGGGTTCTTCGGGTGAGGACCGCGCTTCTTGCCCTGCTTCTGAGCCTTGGCGAGGGCCTCCGCCGCGGCCGCGGGGCCAAGTGTCGCGGCAGCCGCCAGGCCGCCCGCCTTGCCCAGGAAGTCCCTGCGGGAATCTCTCGGTTGCGGCACGCCCGTGTATTCAAGCCGAAGGCCCAGACGCGAAAGACTTCCGGCGTGCGTGAGAAGCATGTAACCGCGAGGGCTCTCCGATGACTGAACTCCATGACCTCGCTCGCGCTCGCGCTGCCGCGGCCCCTCAACCGGCAAGATGCTGGAGGGATGCCGCGGCTTAGAGGCAAGGCGAGCAAGACCACCGACGCGGACGACGCCCTCGTGGCGCGTCTACGGGAGGGCGACGAGTCTGCCTTCGCCGAGCTGATCGACAGATACGGCGCGACGATGCTGCGGGTGGCGCAGATGTACGTTCGAGACCGCGCCTCGGCGGAGGAGGTCGTTCAGGAGACCTGGCTCGCGATCCTCAACGGGATCGACCGCTTCGAGGGTCGATCCAGCCTGAAGACGTGGGTCTTCCGGATTCTCAGCAACCGGGCCAAGACGAGGGGCGAGCGCGACGGTCGCATGGTGCCGTTCTCGTCGCTCGCCGCGAAGGGGGGCGAGGGCGACGAGGCGTCGGTCGACCCGGATCGCTTCCTCGGCCCGGACTCCTCCACCCCGGGAGCCTGGGCGGCGCCCCCTCGGGCCTGGCCCGAGGACAAGATCCTGGAGCGCGAGACGCTGGGCGTGATCAAGATGGCGATCGATGAGCTCCCCGAGGCCCAGCGCGAGGTGATCCGCCTGCGCGACGTCGAGGGATGGACTCCGATGGAGGTCACCGACGCCCTCGAGATCACCGACGGGAACCAGCGGGTCCTGCTCCATCGGGCACGGTCCAAGGTGCGGGCCGCATTGGAGATGTATCTCGATCCGGACATCGTGGGGGGAGCATGAGCCTGTTCACCCGCGAGATGCCCTGCCAGGAGCTCGTCGAGCTGGTGACCGCCTACTTCGACGGCAGCCTGTCGCGCGCCGATCGCCGCCGCTTCCGTGCCCACATCAGCGGTTGCGACCATTGCACCGCCTACGTCGAGCAGATGCGGCTCGTGATCGAGGGCACCGGCCGGCTCACCGAGGACGACATCGATCCGGCCGCGCGCGAGGAGCTCCTCGACGCGTTCCGCGGCTGGAGCGAGGGGCGCTAGGCCGGGGATCAGGCCGTATCCGCCCCCTCGGTGCTCAAGGTGAGCACCGAGCGGCCGATACCTGACGCATGAGCGCCGACATCAGGCGAGAGCGCGTTGTGCTCGAGACCGAGCGATACACGATCGTCGGCAACGTGACCCTGCCGGCCGAGGGCTTCCACAGCCGCCTCTCCGATCTACTCAACCGCGAGGGCGTTCAGTTCATCCCGCTGGTCGACGCGGAGATCAGCGGCCGGGACGGGGAACCTCCGGTGCAGCGGCCCTTCATCGCGGTCGCCCGGCAGCACGTGCAGCTCGCCTACGAGGCCGAGTAACCGGGGTCTGACCCCTTGGGGTCTGACCCCTGGTGTTAGTTGACCGACGGGTCGGGCGGCATCCGCGCCAGCAGCGCGTACTCGCCTCCCTTGCGAGCCAGGACGTGGGCCCAGAGGCCCATGTCGCCAAAGGGATCGTCGGGGTGAGCGTCGGCGACGATCCAGGCCTCCTGATCGAGCTCGCCGTCGAGCTGGCCCGCGCCCCAGCCCGCGTAGCCGGCGAAGACGCGAAGGCGCGACAGCTCCGGCGGATCGTCGAGGTCCACCATCCCGACGGCGCCGACGATCAGCTTGGTCGCCTCGGCCGGGTCGGGATGCTCGCCGATCGCGGTCACCGCGTTGGGCTGTACTGGCCCACCTACGTGGAGGACATGCTCATCGCCGATCAGCTCCGCCAGCTCCGGCGATGCCTCGCCCACCGTCGTCTCGGAGGGCCGGTTGAGCACCAGCCCGAAGGCACCCTCCTCGGAATGCTCGACCATCAGGATCACCGTCCTGTGGAAGTAGTCAGCCATGCTGGGAGAGGCGACCAGCAGCTTGCCATTGAGGCTCTCGCTCACGCCCTCGCACAATAGGCTCCGGGCATGGGGATCAAGTTGTACGGGACGCTCCCATCGCCGCCCTCGCACACCACGCGGCTGATGCTGGAGTCCAAGGGTCTCGGCTACAAGCCGGTCTGGCTGCTTCCGGGCCTGCATCCCGCGCTGCTCAGGACCCGAGGGTTCCGGGGCGGAACCGTCCCGGCGATCAAGATCGACGGCCGCAAGATCCAGGAGTCGCGCGCGATCTCGCGCGCGCTCGAGGAGCTCAAGCCCGATCCGCCGCTGTTCCCCGCTGACCCGGAGAAGCGCCTGCAGGTCGAGGAGGCCGAGCAGTGGGGAGACCAAGTGCTCCAGGACGTGCCGCGGCGGATCGTCCGCTGGATGTCGGTCCACCGGCCGGAGACGCGGGTGATGATCGCTCGCGAGATCGGGGTCCCCATGCCCAGGTTCGCCGCCTGGATCAACGCGCCCACCGCCCGCCGCATGGCCAACAAGGTGGACAGCGACGCCGAGATCCAGAACGCCATCTCGCAGGTACCGGAGGTGCTGGACGACGTCGACGAGCTGATCGCCAAGGGCGTGATCGGCGGCGAGCAACCGAATGCCGCTGACTTCCAGATCGCGACGTCGGTGCGCGCGCTGCTCACCGTCCGGGATCTGGACGCCGTCACCAAGGGACGCCCGTCGGCCGACCTGGCGATGCGGCTGATCCCTAAGTTCGGCAACGACTTCCCAGCGGGGCTGCTGCCGCGGGAGATGCTCAGGGCGTGAGGACGATCTTGAGCGCCTCGCGGTTGTCGTAGATCCGGTAGGCCTCGGGCGCCTCGTCGAGCTTCATGTGGTGGGTGACCAGGGGCGCCGGGTCGAGCTTCCCCGCCGTGATCAGCTCCAGCACCCGGTCGAGATGCTTGATCACGTTGGCGTGGCCGCTGGTCAATGTGATCGCCTTGATCCAGAGCACGCCCATGTGCACTTCGGCGCGCTCGGCGTAGACCCCGGTGGCGGAGACGGTCCCGGCCTTGCGGGCCAGCCGCAGAGCCAGGTCGAGAGCCTCAGGATGACCGACGGCGTCCACCGCCAGCTCCACCCCACGCCCCTCGGTCAGCTTCTTGACCTCGTCGCGCGGGCTCTGCTCGGTGAGGTGCACCGGGGTCGCCCCGAACGACTCGGCCATCTTCAGCCTGTCCTCGACCGTGTCGATTGCGACCACCTCCGAGGCGCCGGCGGCCGTCGCGGCCTGAACCGCGCAGAGCCCCACAGGACCCATCCCGAGGATCGCCGCGGTCTCTCCCTCGGCCAGCGGCCGCGAGTCGATCGCATGGAAGCCCGTGCCCATGACGTCACCTGCGAACAGAGCCACCTCGTCGGAGAGGCCTTCGGGGACCCGCCGCAGGGCCAGGTTGGCGTGCGGGACCAGAACCTGCTCGGCCTGAGCGCCCTGCAGAGAACCGAGCGTCGCGCCATGCCCGTAGACACGGGACTCGTCGCACTTGTGGAACTCCTCCCGCTGGCAGAAGAAGCACTTGCCGCAGGCGGTCGCGTAGGTGCCGAGGACCCGGTCGCCGACCGCAACGCGGGTCACCTCGTCGCCGGCGGCGATCACCTCGCCGACGAACTCGTGGCCGATCACGAACCCGGGCTCGATCTGGACACGGCCGTGGTAGATGTGGAGGTCCGAGCCGCAGATGCCGCTCGCCTCGACGCGAACGATCGCGTCGTCCGCCGCGAGCAGCTCGGGCTCGGGGACCTCCTCCACCTGAACCTCGCCGGGAGCCTGGAAGGTGACCGCACGCATGCACAGAGCCTATGAGAGGCTCTGATGAGAGGGTGCGCCGAAGGCGCAACCCGATTAAGACCGGAGGAGGGTCAATGGGGATCGAGAAGTCGCGGCCGGTGCTGATCACGGGGTGCTCGACCGGAATCGGAAGGGCGACCGCCGAGAGGCTCGCCGACGACGGCTGGAACGTGCACGCGACAGCCAGAAGCCTGGATGCGATCGAGGACCTCGGCAAGAGGGGCTGCGTGCTCCAGGAGCTCGACGTCACCGACGAGCGCTCTATGGAGAAGGCCGTGGCGGAGGCAGAGAAGGACGGCCCGATCGGCGCCCTGATCAACAACGCCGGCTACAGCCAGAGCGGCGCGATCGAGACGATCCCGATGGAGAGCGTGCGGAGGCAATTCGAGACGAACGTCTTCGGCCTGATGCGGATGTGCCAGCTCGTCCTGCCGAGCATGCGCGGCGCCGGGTCGGGCCGGATCGTCAACCTGAGCTCGATGGGCGGCAAGCTGACCTTCCCGGGCGGCGGCGTCTACCACGCGACCAAGCACGCCGTCGAGGCACTTTCGGATGCCCTGCGGTTCGAGGTGAAGGAGTTCGGCGTCGAAGTGGTCATCATCGAGCCGGGCCTGATCATCACCGACTTCGGGGAGACCGCCGCGGGCAGCCTCGGCGATGTCGAGGAGCACGGCCCCTACGCCAGGTTCAACGCTGACGTGGCCCGGGTGACCGCCGGCGCCTACCAAGGCGGCATGGCTCGCTTCGGCGCCGGCCCCGAGGCCGTCGCGGGAAAGATCTCGAAGGCGCTCACCGCCAGGCGACCAGGCACCCGCTACAAGGTCACGTCCTCCGCAAGGATGATCATGGGCATGCGCGGCGCGATGACGGACCGCATGTGGGACCGCTTCGTGCGCTCGCAGTATCCGCCCCCCAAACCGGAGGTTTGACGGATTAGAGCTCGGAACGGACTCCTGACGCTCGGCCTGGCGGGATACCTGGCATTGATCGCCCCAGCGGCCGCCGCGGCGAACACGGTGACGGTGGGCAGCCCGCTGACGGCGGCTCTCCCGTCGTCGCCGTTCAACCTCCAGACCACCGCGGTCAACACCGCCCTTCCGGAACCGGGCGCACAGGCGTCGGCCCCGGGAAACGGGATCATCGTCAGCTGGAAGGTGATCGGTGCGAGCGGCGGCCCGCTCAAGCTCCGGGTGGTGCACCCAGTCGGCGGGGGCCTCTTCACGGGCGCCGGCACGACGAGCTCGGGGCCGATCACGGGTCCCGGGGTGCTCACCTTCAATGCGAGCCTCCCCATTGCGAAGGGCGACCTGATTGGCGTCGATCCAACGAACAAGTCGGACGCCCTCGGCGCCGCGGACGCCCTGCCGGGTTCGTTTGCCCTCCTCTTCTTCCCTGAGCTTGCGGACGGTGGCCCGGGCGTGGCTCCGGTGCTTTCCGCCGCCGGGGAGATCGGCGTCAACGCCCAGGTTCTCCTCAACTGCGTGGTTCCGAAGCTGAAGGGCAAGAAGGTGGGTGCGGCGAAGCGAAAGCTCCGCGCAGCCGGCTGCGACTCGCCGAAGATCAAGAGGAAGAAGGGCCAGGGCGGCAAGTTCGTCAAGAAGCAGAACCCGAAGGCGGGGACAGAGATACCCGGCGACCGCGCGGTCGTCCTCAAGTTGCGCCCGAAGAAGCCCTAGGGTTTGAGAATCGCCTGATCCGCACATGATCCGGGCATGGGAACGGATCCCACGCTCGAAGGACCCGTGATCCGGCATCGAGGCCGGGCGATGCTCGAGTTGCGCCGCCGCGAGTTGCGCCGGGAACGTCTGGCGTACGGCAAGCAGATTCAGTGGGAGGCCGTCTTCTTCGGCCTGCTGGCCGCCATCGGCCTCGCCGCATCCCTGGCGGCGATGGTGCTCGGCGGCCTGGTCGCGGCCGGGGTGACCAGCTTCAGGGACGATGCCGCCAGCCTGGTCGACCACATGATGACCGCCGGCGGCGCGATTCCCGTCGCCGTCCTCGCCCTCAGCTATCTCACCGGCGGCTACGTGGCGGCCCGCATGGCGCGCTTCGACGGCTGGCGCCAGGGGCTGGGGATCTGGCTGCTCAGCCTGCTGATGGCCCTGGCAGTCGCGATCACGGCGTGGATCGCGGGCGGAGACCTCGATCCCACCAAGTCCATCTCACTGCCGAGCAATCCGATCGATGAAGGCCCGCTGAGTCAGAGCGGCTGGGCGATTCTGGCGGTGGCGCTCGTCGTCCCGTTGGTCTTTGCGATCGTCGGCGCAGTCCTCGGCGAGCGCTTCCATCGAGCCGTGGACAGGGCCGGATTCGAGGCGGCCGAGGTCGCCGCAGATGACGAAACGCTCGCCGCCCCCGACGAGGAGCCGGAGGCCGAGACCATGGTGGATCCCGAGCCCGAGCTCGACGCGGCCACCGAGGAGGATCAGCCGTACGGGCCGCGCCGCGACAGACAGGATGCGCCGGCCTCGGCGGCGAGCGCCAGCGCCGAATCGATGTCCTCGCCCGCGGCCAGCCCGTAGGTCAGCGCCGCCGCGAAGGAGTCCCCGCAGCCGTAGCTGTCCACGATCGGGCCCGGAAGCGGTGCGGCGGCCCAGGTGCCGCTCCGGCCTTCCTGCGCCTCGTAGCGGCCGCCCTCAGCGCCACGGGTCGCCACCAGCAGCGCGGGCCGCGGCTCCAGCTCCCGCGCAAGGGCGGACTCGAGCTCGTCCTCGCCGGAGTAGACCAGCGCGTCCAGCCCGATCCCGGCCTCGGTCAGCACCGTTCCCGCCCGCGGCGAGGCCACCAGCACCCTCGCCGCCCGTGCGGCTCGAAGCGCCGAGTCGTCGGCCGCCGTCACGTACACCCCGTCCGCGCCGCTCAGGGAGTCCCAGCCCAGCGGGTCGTCTCCGCGGGGCTCTAGCCGCTCGCCGATCGTCGTGATCGTCCTCTCGCCGTGCGCATCGAGGAAGGTGAAGGCGCGGCGGGTGCGGCCCTTCCGGGTCCCGGCTTCGACCTCGACGCCGAGCTCGCCGAGCCGCCGGCGCGAGTCCTTCGCGAGCTCGTCGTCGCCCAGGGCCGTCATCAGCGTCGCACCGCCCGCCATCCGGGCGAGCTGCACCGCCGCCACAGCCCCTCCCCCGGCCGGCTCCTCGAAGCTTTCCGAGGCGTGGACGATCTCCCCGGCGACGGGGACGTGATCCCCGCGCGCGAACTCCACCCACTCGACGTGTCCGACGACCGCGACTCTCATGGCCGGGATTCTCGCCGCTGGGGCGATCGGCGGAGTGCCGCTCGGCTCCGCGTCGCCACGACCCTCTTTCGAGACCGTGACGTGTCAGGCGGCTGACATCCGGGACCCGCACCCGCGCGAGGGGCGCGCTGTTAGGGCAGTAGATGGCCCGCTCCCCCCGACGAGCCCGTCTTCGCTTCGTGGCCCTGGCGATCCTCGCCATCGCGGCCTTCCTCTCGGTTGCGCTCGCGCAGCCGAAGGCCAGCGACCAGGCCGCGGCATCGAGCTCGCGGCCGAACATCGTCTTGATGGTGACCGATGATCAGACGCTCGACGAGATGAGCGGCCTGCCGCAGACCTCAGGCCTGATCGGCGGCCAGGGGACGACCTTCGGCCGGGCCTATATCTCCTACCCGCTCTGCTGCCCGTCGCGTGCCGCCATCTTCACCGGCCAGTACATGCACGACAACGGCGTGCACGGCAACAGCCCGCCGGAGGGCGGCTGGCAGCGCTTCCACAAGGAGGGCCTCGAGCAGCGAGACCTGCCCATCTGGCTGCACAACGCCGGCTACTACAACGTTCAGGTCGGGAAGTACCTGAACGGCTACGGCGGCTCTCCCGCGCCGATCCCGCCGGGCTGGGACGAGTGGTACGGCAAGCTCTCGGAGTACGACGCCTCGGTGCACGGCGGGCGCCTCTACTTCAACTACCAGCTGCGTGAGGACCCTCCCGCGGTCGGCGGGGTTCCCTGCCCAAGCGGGAAGCCATTGAAGCCGGGGCAGCCGTTCACCTGCCACTACGGGAATGGCCCGGCGGACTACCAGACCGACGTCTTCCGGGAGATGGCGGTCGAGGCAATCCACCGTCTCGGCGACCCGTCCAATGGTCGGACGCCGTTCTTCCTCAACCTCGACTTCAACGCGCCGCACTCCCCCTACGTCCCAGCACCCCGACACGAGGGGTTGCTGGCGGGTCTGCCGCTGGCGCCAGAGCCCGGGACCAACGAGGAGAACACCAGCGACAAGCCTTTCTTCCTGCGCCGCCTGCCGCGGCTCGGCCACTGGAAGCTCGCCGCAATCGACCAGCGTCGCCACAGCCGACTCGAGATGCTGCTCAGCATCGACGACGCCGTCGCGGCTATCGTCCGGGCGCTCGCCGCCGAGCATCAGCTCGACAACACCTACTTCGTCTTCACCTCCGACAACGGCTACTTCAGCGGCGAGCACCGCATCCGGCAGGGCAAGTACCTGCCGCATGAGCCTTCGAGTCACGTGCCGTTGCTGATCCGCGGCCCGGGTATCCCCGCCGGCGGCGTCTCCGACGAGCTCGTCTCGAACGTGGACTTCGCCTCGACCATCGCTCAGATGGCAGGGGCGACCCCGCTGCTGCCTCAGGACGGGCGGTCGATTCTCCCCTTCGCCGAGCAGCCGTCGCTTCGAACCACCAGACCGATCCTCCTCGAGGGCGACACCGGCCCGAGCATCGACGACGAAGGCATTGAGGGTCCCGTGGCGCAGAACCAGGCGGACTACCACCGCTTCCAGAAGAGGCTGCACCGGCAGAAGAAGAAGCTGAGGCGCCGCTGCAACAAGCTCAAGCGGAAGAGTCCGCGGCGCGCCTTCCTCTGCTATCGCCGCGCGGTTCGCAACATCGAGCAGGAACCGGTCGACACCTTGTACAAGCTGCGGGCCCCGGCATACCGGGGCATCCGCACGGACCGGTACGCACTCTTCCTCTACGCGACCGGGGAGGTCGAGCTCTACGACATGTGGCGCGACCCGTACCAGCTCCACTCCGTGAGCAAGTCGCGTCGTTATCGCAAGCCGCGCAAGTGGCTGTTGGGCCGCCTGGACCAGCTCGCGCGCTGCTCCGGCGCCGGCTGCACGGCCGGCCTTGGGCCGGAGCCCCAGCCTGTGAAGAAGCGCTCGGGGCGCTGCAAGCGAAACAGCCGACGCTGCCTGAGCGCCAGGCGTAGGAAGTAGCAGCGCGGAGATCCCGGGACTGCTCGCTGCGGCGATGACACCGCGTCTCGGAGGCGCTTGTGGTGTTGTTGGAAGCAGTGCGACACGGAGCCCCAGCTTGAAGGGAGGCATCGTCGAATCGAGGGAGCATGAGCGCGTTCATGTGCTCGAGGCCGATCCCGGTCTGCTCGAGGCCGTGCCCGCCTCGAGTCGGGATGCGGCTCGCGAGGGACTTCAGGCGGAGAGGGTGACCGCGGTCGCAGGCCCGTGGAGCCCCGAACGCCTCGTCGACGCGAGCTGCCTCGGCATCCTCGTGCTCGAGGGCCTGCTGACGAGGGACCTCCACATCGCCGGCACCCGTTCGCGCGAGATCCTCGGAGCGGGTGACGTACTGCGCCCCTGGGACGACGATTCGGCTCTCGATCCCGTCCCCTCCAGCGTGAGGTGGACGGTTCTGGAGCCCACGGTCTGCGTGCTCCTCGACCAGCGCTGGCAAGTGCTCGCCAGCCGCTGGCCGGGTTTCGGCGCGGAGATCCTGCATCGGGTGATACGCCGCTCGCGATGGCTCGCCGTGCTCCTCGCGATCGCGAACATGCGAGGCGTGGAGGAGAGGATTGTGCTGCTGCTCTGGCACTTGGCCGGGAACTGGGGGAAGGTCACCTCCGCGGGCACCTTGGTCCCTTTCGGCCTGACTCACGAGGTGATTGCTGACCTGATCGGCGCTCGCCGCCCCTCAGTCACCACCGCCATTTCAAGCCTCGAGGGCGATGGCACGCTGGAGCGCGTCGACGGCGGCTGGCTCCTCCGCGGGGACCCACCCTCGTCAGGCGCCTAGGCGTCCGTTTCGCTGCGCATCTAGCTAGGGGGTCCCGCCGGTCAGCGAGGTGAAGGCGCTCCAGGCTGGCTTGGGCTTCAGGTCGGCGGTGAACAGGCCCGTGTACTGGAACCAGATTCCGCCGCTCGGGATGTCCCGCCACGAGTACCAGATCACTCCCGGGATCTTGTACCGCTTGCGGTTCTTCGCCAGCAGCTTGTAGGTCTGGTGCAGGTACTTCGCCTGGCGCCGCCGCGACACCGTCAGCGGGGTCCGGGGGCCTCCGGTGGCCCAGCCGACCTCGGTGAGCCAGAGCTTGGCCTTCTTGTCCTTGTGCCGGGCCATGGTCCGGCGCCAGTCCCTGACGCGGTCCAGGGCCTGCGTTGGCGTGGTCGAGTACGGGTGCAGCGCCGTCGCGTCGAAAAGCTTCTTGCCCCCGTTCCGGTAGATCCCATCCAGGAAGCGGTCGCCGTCCATCGAGTGCCTGAAGCGCGGGGTGGGGAACAGGCCCGCGAGGACGATCTTCGCGCCCGGGTCGCCACTCTTGATGCCGGAGTGGAACTTCTTCAGCAGCCGGACGTACTGCTTCGGGTTCGGCTTGTGGTACCAGAAGCTCGGCGAGTTGACCTCGTTCCAGAGCTGCCACCAGGCCACCGGCACTTGCGGCACGTCCGGGTGCTGCGCCCAGAAGACGCCATCATTGCCGTAGCGCTGGGCGGCGGCCGCGACGAAGTTCCGGAAGTCGGCCCAGTGCTTCTTCCCGGGGGGCAGGTTGGGCCGCTGCGACACCCAGAGCGGCGAGCCGTAGACCGTCGGCAGCACCCTGATCCCGTTCTCCGCCGCGGCCTGCACGATCTGGTCGTAGTGGCTCCAGTCGTAGGGAGCTCCGCCCGTGGGCTGAACCGCCCCCCAGTAGAGGTTGATGCGCAGCGTGCCCAGGTGGGCGGCACCCATCCGATCGACCTCCTGGGGGCTCGGGTCGTCCGCCGGGATCACGCCATAGAACGCCCGGGGCGTCGCGTGCGCCGCTGAGGCGCCTCCGATGGAGAGCAGCAGGACGGCCAAGAGCGGGATCAGCCGCATCATGGCGCTCGCGTCCGGGTGGCCCCCTCTAGGGCCCTCCCCCCGCCTGCCGGCGGAAATGGCGGTCTCTGATCGGCTCACGAAGCTGAGAACACGCCGAAACCCGGCTCGTTGCGCTCGATGTCAGCCCGCCGACGCGCGAAAGAGTCAGCGCTTCTTGCGCTTCTTGCCGCCCTTCGCCTTGCACTTCTGTGCGGATGACGCGCTCAGGGTCTCGCCGCTATAGAACTGCGTGAACTCCCTGGTCCGCCACCTCTTCTTCCTGCACCGGGCCATCACGTAGAAGGTCGGCCGCTTCTTCTTGCCGTGCCTGGTCTTGACCTTCCTCTTGCCCGTCCTCCGCTTGTTGAACGTGGTGTCGAACTTCGTCAGGACGCTGCCGGGCGTGTTAGGGATGTTGCTGAACACAAGCGTCCTGCCCCGGATGTCACCGACGATGTCCAGGACGAGAGCGCCCGCGACGACGGTGTGCACGATGATGTCCTGGTTCGCGGCGGAGTCACCCCTGAAGAACGTGACCGTGCCGGTCAGCCCGCCGCCGTTGAGCTCGACCCTCCCCTGTCCCGTGACGCTCCGCGGACAGGCTGCCCGCGCCTGGGCATCGGGCCTGTTCTGGATCTGCGCCAGCGGACAGACCGGGATCTTGCCGGGAACGAACCGGACGTTCGGGTCGATCGTGAACGTCGTCGTCCGCGGCGACTGCGACGTCGTGAAGTTGTCGAAATTCGTCGTGATGACGTTGTGCAGCGAAATGCCGCCGAACTGCTTCCTGTCCTGCTTCTTGGGGCTGAGCGTCGTCTGCAGCGTCTGTGAGGTGGGGACAGCCGAGGCGACGCCTGAGAGCGTCAAGGCCCCGATCACGCCCATCAGGGTGCCGACCAGATACCTGCGGTTGAACATTGCGGCTCCTTTTGGCTTGCCACTCCTTGGCGTTGCCGTACCGCTCAGAACAACCGGCTCTCCCCGCCGCTGCGCGTACATCGGCTGAGGTGTCAGCCGGCGGACACGTGCTCCTTCGCGGATCTGCTCAACTCAGCCCGCGACCGGCGGGCACAGACCTCGATTCGCTTCAGCAAGCCAGATGAGGGCTATCAAGCGGAGGGGGTGGGATTCGAACCCACGAGGGACCCGAAGGCCCCTAACGGTTTTCGAGACCGCCCCGTTCAACCACTCCGGCACCCCTCCGGGGCGGTGCCAAGGCTAGCGGCGGAGCCCGGCTAGGCGCCGGCGGGCAGCTTGCCCTCGAGCACGTAGCGAAGGACGCCCACCACCTGCTCGGGCGTCTCGGCCGTCGCCATCGCGGCGCGGTCGATCTCCTTCAACGCGTGCGTCGTCTCCGGATCGTGGAGCGTGACGATGGGCTTGCCCAATGCGGCCGCGTACCCGGCATCGAAGGCGGCGTTCCACTGCTTGTACTTGTCGCCGAATCGGACGACCACCACGTCGGCATGGCGGATCAGGGTCTGGGTGCGGATCGCGTTGACGCCCGCGCCCTTGTGGTCCTTCCAGAAGCTCTCCGATTCGTCGCCCAGGATCGCGACGCCGACGTCGTCGGAGGCGCCGTGGTCGGTGACTGGCGAGCTGAAGGTGAGGTCGAGCCCGGTCTCCCTGGCTCCCTCGGCGATCCGCTCACGCCAGTCGGAGTGGATCTCGCCCGCGAGGTACACGTTCCATGCCATGCGCCGATCTTATTCACCTCCGGGTGGCTTCTAGACTTCGGGTACGCGAGGGTGCTCCGAAAGGAGCAACCCGTTTAATGGAGAGGTGTCCGAGTGGCTTAAGGAGCTCGCTTGGAAAGCGAGTGGGCGGGTTAAACCGCCTCGTGGGTTCGAATCCCACCCTCTCCGCTCAAATCCGCCTATGAGGCGAAGGGTGAACCGGGCCACGAGCGGCGGGCGTTTCAGCTGACGCTCGCATAGGCTTCGCGCCTGATGGCGCAGGTGCAAACCGTGACCGGGACGGTCGACGCGCAGGAGCTCGGCACGACGCTGATCCACGAGCACCTGCGCAATCAGGACGAAGCCGTCCACGACCAGTGGCCGAGCGCCGGAGCGGCCACGGAGGAGCCACCGCACGTGGTCGCGCCGGGCGAGGACTTCGACATCGCGGTGCGCGAGGCGAAGGCCGCGGTCGAGCTGGGCATCAAGACGATCGGCGAGCCCACGGCGATGTTCCTGGGGCGGGACGTCAACTTCATGAAGCGGGTCTCCGAGGAGACCGGCCTGCAGGTGATCCCCTGCACCGGCATCTACACCTACGACCACCTGCCGCAGTTCTTCATGAACCGCGATCCGGATCAGATCGCGGAGTTCTTCATCTCCGACATCGAGCAGGGAATCCAGGGGACCGACATCAAGGCCGCTTTCATCAAGTGCGCCGCCGACGAGCCGGGCGTGAACGAGAACATCGAGAAGGTCCACCGCGCGGCGGCCAGGGCGAGCGTCAGGACGGGGGCGCCGATCATGGCCCACTCCCGGCCCGCCAGCAACACCGGCCCGCGCCAGGTGGAGATCTTCGAGGAGGAGGGCGTGGACCTCTCCAAGGTCCAGATGGCCCATTGCGGCGACACCGACGACCTCGACTACATCGAGGGCCTGATCGAGAAGGGCGTCTGGATCGGCCTTGACCGCTACGGGCTCGAGCTCTTCCTCCCGTACGAGAGGCGGCAGGTGACGACCAGGGCCCTGCTGGAGCGCGGCTACGCCGACCGCATCTTCCTCTCGGCCGACTCGGTCGCGACCACCGACTGGTTCCCGGTGAACGTGATCGAGCAGCTGATCGCCGCCGGCGCCGCCAAGGATTGGACCATTCGGATCGTGCCCGAGCGCGTCCTGCCCGAGCTGCGCGAGTCGGGCATGACCGAGGAGCAGGAGCGGACGATGATGGTCGACAACGCGGTTTCCTGGCTCACCGGCTAGCGGCGGTCCGTGAAGAACGCCTTCGAGCAGAGCGGCGGACTTCTCCGCCAGCAGGCCGCTCTCAACCGACGGCCGGTGGTTGACGACCGGCTCGGCGAACAGATCGATTACGCCTCCCACGGCCCCGCCCTTGGGGTCGGCGGCGCCGTAGACGAGTCGCGGCACTCTCGCCAGCGTGATCGCGCCGGCGCACATCGGGCACGGCTCGAGCGTCACGTAGATCGTCGTCTCGAGCAGGCGCCAGCCACCCAGCCGCTCGGAGGCGGCGCGCAGGGCCAGCACCTCTGCGTGGGCGGTCGGGTCTCCGCGCAGCTCGCGCTCGTTGCCCGCTTCGCCGAGGACCTCCTCCCCGCGCGCCACGACCGCGCCGATTGGGACGTCCCCGTGCTTCGCGGCATTGCTCGCGAGCTGCAGGGCGGTTCGCATGTGCCGCTGGTCGACGTCGCTGAACTCCATCGGGGTCATCGCTTCGGCAGTATGGAGACGGGGCCAGGCCCCCGCTACCAGGAACTTTTCGCGCCAGGGAGTGTTCACGCAGGGACACAGGGACCTATGCGAAAGCTGATCGTCACAACCACCCTCGTCCTGACCGCGGCCCTTGTTCCGGCCGCGGGCGCCGGTGCTGCCGAGGCACCAAGCCACAATGGCTTCGTCCCCAGGGAGCTGCTCGTCCGCTTCGATGGAGGCGGCGAGCATCTCGTCAAGCTGCCGGAGGGCGTCGGCGTCTCCACGGCGCGGCAGGCCCTCGACGTCAATCCCGCGGTCGACTACGCGGTGCCCAACTACGTCGCGCACGCCTCGGGGATCCCGATTGATCCGGGCCCGTCAGGCGTTCCCGGCGGTTGGCAGCGGACGCAGTGGAACTTCCTGCCGTGCGGCTCTCTCTGCGGAGAGACGGCGAGCGCGTACCAGGCGAAGGGCGGCCTCAACGCTCCCGAGGCGTGGGACATCCTCAAGCAGTACGGCGCCGGCGGAGGCCGCGGCGCGCGAGTGGCGGTCCTCGACACTGGGGTCGCCTACATGACCAAGAAGCCTCGGTTTCGCAAGAGCCCCGACTTCTCGCGCGGCCAGTTCCTTCCCGGCTACGACTTCGTCGACAAGGACCGGCGGCCGCTCGACCAGGACGGGCACGGCACCCACGTGGCGGGGACGATCGGCGAGCGCACGGGGAACAACGTCGGGCTGACGGGACTGGCGTGGAAAGCGAAGATCATCCCCGTGCGAGTGCTCGACTCCGAGGGCTTCGGCACTGCCCGCGACATCGCCAGGGGAATCCGCTTCGCTGCCAACCACAAGGCGCAGGTGATCAACATGAGCTTCGAGTTCTCGCTCGGGGTCAACAGCTGCGCGAAGATCAAGGGGATCTGCTCGGCGGTCAAGTACGCGTTCAAGAAGGGCGCGCTGGTCGTCGCGGCCGCGGGGAACGAGAACGGCGAGCCCGTGGCCTATCCGGCTGGCGCACCCCATGTGATCGGCGTGGGGCGGACCACCAAGGACGCCTGTCTGGCGAGCGATTCCCGGACGGGCGCGGGATTGGACATGGTGGCGCCGGGCGGCGGCTTTCCGCTCCTCAGCAGCTGCGGCACCGACGACTCTCTGTTCACGCGCGCATTGCCGATCTTCCAGCTCACCTTCGAGGGCCCGGGATTCACCAACTTCGGCTATCCGGGCGGGTACGAGGGCACCTCCATGGCCGCCGCGCACGTCTCGGGCGTGGCCGCGATGGTGATCGCGAGCGGCATCGTCGGCCGCTCGCCCAGGGCGGTGGAGTGCCAGCTCAAGGGCACCGCCCGCCACACGGATGCGCAGCTCGGTCAGCCCTACGACCCGCGCCTGTTCGGCGCGGGGCTGGTCGACGCCGCGGCGGCGGTCAGGGCGAGGGCGCCGGGCTGCTAACCATCGGGCCATGGACCGGGTCACATTCGAGCTCGCCTCGTTCCCGGGTACATCCGGATCGACCTGACCAGCCAGTTCCTCGGCAGCCCCGGCAACTCCCTGTCGCCCGGTCCCGGGGAAAAGACCGCGCTGCTCAGCTGTGATTGCGGCGCGGTCGGCTGCGAAGGATTCAGCTTCACCTTCGCCCGCTCGGACTACGAGCAGGCGTTGCTTGCGATGTTCAGCTAGGGCACGCCGGCGACGCTAGGTCGTCTTGACGATCCAGACGTCGCAGGGCGCGTGGTGCGAGATCTTGTTCGGCACGCTGCCCAGCAGGAAGCGCCTCGCCCCGGTCATGCCCTTGTTGCCGACCAGGACGAGATCGGCGTCGTTCTCCTCGGCGACGTCGAGGATCGCGTCGGCGGGCTCGCCCTCGCGCGGGTGGGTAACCACGTCGACCTTCGCCTTCTTCGCCACGGCGGCAGCCTGGTCGAGGACCAGCTGCACGTCCTCGCGCGGATTGACGGTGTGCGAGACGTCCCCCGCGATGCCCTCCCCCTCTTCCCTGAGGCGGGATTGCGGCACGGGCTCATAGGCGCTGACGATCTCGAGCTTCGCCTTGGAGAGCTTCGCCAGCTCGACGGCAGTCCGAACCGCCTCCGTGGCGGTCTCCGAGCCATCGGTTCCAACCACTATGCGGTCGAACATCACCCCTCCTCGCCAGCCATTAACGGCATCAACTGCGCGCCGATACTACCCGCCGCGGCGGGACCGGGGCAGCATTCCCCGCTCAGGTCAGCTTTACGATGGCGATCACCATCGAGGCCAGCAGGCAGACCACGATGATCACCATGCAGATTGCCCAGAGGCGGGGCACCGGGCGATCCTAGTCAGGCTCGATGGACTGGGGCCGTGGCGCGACCACGCCCCTGAGGGCGCTCGCGGGTGTGCCAGGCGCCACCTCATACCAGTCGACGTAGCGGCCGCAGGCCTGACGGAGCGGGATCGTCTCGCGCGCGGGGTTCGAGCGTGTGGCGGCCAGGCCGCTCAGGTAGGCCTTGCTCTCCGTGCGGAGCAGCCGGCCGATCAGCGGCGGGTCGCCGACGTCGACGTTGACGATCACGGTTCCCGCCCGCTTGACCTCCAGCGAGCCCACGGGGTAGTACGGCGATGGCCCACGGAACAGCAGATTGGATCGCAGATCGGTGCGGAAGGGCGATGCGAGCCCAGGCCCGCTCGCAGTCACCTGAAGTGGCTGCGTACTGGCGTACTGGATCGACAGGTCCCACCGGCCGGGGGTCAGGTAGAGGCGCATGTGGGCCGGCTTGGCCTGGGTCAGAGCCGGGCTCGGGTTCCAGACCCTGCCGATCACCGGCTGGACCGTGAATACGGTCGCCGTCCCGTCGACCCTGGTGATCGGCGCCTGCTTCGGGTCGTTGCAGTCGAGCGGCGCACCCGGGTTGAGCGGCTCGTAGAGGGTCCGTCGCTGGCCGACCGGGTGTTCGCGGTGCCAGAGGATGAAGTCGCCCGTCCGTAGGCGCGGCACGAACCCGGGCGGCGCCTGGCTCTGCATCGCGGCGCTGGTGGTAACCACCCAGTTGAAGTGGTTCATGACGAACGGCGGGACGTTGTCCCAGTCGAACTTGGCGTTCAGGTCCGTGGCGCGATAGAGCGGATGGACCTCCTCGACGTCGTAGTGGTTGGTGATCGGCGCGTAGACCTCCGAGCCGATCAGCTCCCAGGAGACGAAGTTGTCCCGGCCCAGGAAGAGCACGTTCTGCCCGTCGACGATCGGCCGCATCCGCAGCATCTCCTGGAGGTGGTAGTCCGGCCCGACGGCGGCCTGGCGCAGCGGGAGAAGCGTGGAGAAGGCCGCGGCCGCCGCGAACGCGATCGTGAGCAGCGGCACCGCCAAGCCTGCGACCGGGCGCACCAGGCGCGGCGGCCACCAGCCGGCGCCCTCGGGAACGTCCCGTTCCTCGCCCGGCAGCGAGTCGGCCGAGAGCAAGCCCCGCAGCGCGACCACCATGATCAGGGGCGCGGCGATCGCCAGCGCCTTGGCCTGGGTGTACGGGGTGCCGAGCGCCAACGAGGCCAGGTAGAGCAGCGTCGCCGCCAGCAGCACCGAGGGCAGCGCGGACTCGCGGCGCGACAGCGCCCGGCCCAGCCCCCAGGCGAAGGCCGCGAGCGCGAGCATTGCCCCCAGGTAGAAGGCGATCTCGGGCGTGGTCGAGTTCGCCGGGGTGATCCGGAACTCGCCCGATGGCCAGACCCCGAACACCTCCAGCGGATTGAGCGGCTGGCGGAGGTTGCCGAACCCGACAGTCGGTCCCGTTCCCGACGGATTGAACGCCTTGAAGCTCGAGAAGCTCGCCAGACGAAAGACCTCCGGCAGGGCGGCGAGGATCGGGATTCCGATGCCGAGCGCAAGTGCCGATCTGGCACCGCGGAGGCGCTCCCCCGGCCGAAGGCCGGCGATCAGACCGCGGGCTGAATCACGCTCGCGGAGGGCGATGACGAGCATCCAGAGGATGGCGGCGCCGAGCAGCCAGGCGAGGCCGGGGAAGCTGTAGTTGTAGATCGTGCCGGCGGCGATCACCCCGAGCGGGATCGCAGCCTTGGCCGATCCCCCGGCAGACGACCAGACGCCGCGCAGGGCCGGCAGCGCCAGAGCGAATCCGAGCAGCGAGAGCGCGAGCAGCGGCTCCTTGAACGCGCCCTGGGCGAGATAGGCCGCCGCCAGATAGGGGCTGGCGGCGAGGACGGCGCCGGGCACGCGCAGCCAGCCCCGAATGCCCGACAGCGCGCCGTACGCGGTCAGTGCCAGCAGCACGGCGATCGCGCCGGTCAGCCCGGCAAACCCCTCGATCAGGCTCGCCCCGCTCACCTTCGCCGTCGCCGCCACGATCGCGTGCGGGCCGAGCGGGTAGCCGTCCTTGATCAGGTCGGGGGTCGGTCCGGCATGCGAGCTGATCCACTCGGTGAAGAGCAGATGCGAGGCCATGTCGTCGTTGACGAGGCCCTGTCCGAGGATCCCGACCCGGCCGCTGGTGGCGAACGGGATCGCCACTACGAGGGCTGCCCCGACGACGGCGACGATCGCGCCGGTCCGCACCGCCCCGGCCGGCGCCCGGGTGCGCCCGAAGACGACGAAGCAGCCGATCAGCAACAGGCCCACCGCCGCCGCCCCCGTGACCGCGTGGCCCGGCAGCTTGATCGCGATTCCGCAGATCACCAGCAGCGCCGAGATCCCGGTGGCCGGGCCGGCTGCGGAATGCCGCGGCAGGCCGGCGATCGCCATGATCGCCGCGCCGAGCAGGAGCGAGGCGACGACGATCAGCGCGCCCGCCAGGAGAGCCGAAAGCATCGCGGAAGCCTAGAGTGCCGACTCCGGTCAGAGGCCGGGGACGTGCCGCACGGCGAACCCGCTCGGGTATGCGTCGAAGGGATGCCAGCGCGGGCCCGAGCCTCTCGCGTCGCCCACGGTGTCCCAGCGCAGCCCCGCGATCACCGCGTAGACGTGGCTGGGGCTCGCGTAGATGGTCAGCCATTGCCCCCGTCCCGGCGCCCCATATCCCATGAACTGTCCGGACGTCAACGGGGTCTGGAGCAGCCCGGCACCCGCGAGCGCGTAGCTGACTGCACCGGAGCAGTCATAGCCCTTCGATTGGAATGAGCCGTGGCCCCCGCCAAGCCGATAGGGCTGGCCGACGATCAGGTTGGCAGCGCTGATCATCGCCCGGATCGGGTCAGGCGCGGATGGAGGGGCGAGCGCGGTCCGGTTGAGCAGGATTGCGGAGTCGACGCCCCCGACCGGATGGGTTGCCGTGTAGACGCGCTTTCGCTCGCCGGGTGGCGGCGGGGTGTAGGAGCCGTTGGTGCCGGCGGACGCGGCGGGCAAGCCCGTCACCGGGTCGACCGGGGCCGGCGCGGATTGGGCGGGCGGCTTCTCCTTCCGGGCTGGGGCGTGGTGAGGCGCTCCCGGCTTGTAGCTCGGGTTCCCCTCCCACGGCGGCGGAGCCAGCTTCGCGTTCGCGAGCTCGCTGGGAGCGGGATCCGAGCCGCCGGAGGCGAGCTTCGGGCCGGCGACGACGATTGCCGCCGCGACCGCGATTGCCGCAGCCACCAGCACAGCGAGAGTTTTCCTGCGAGGCATGCTCAATCGAACCCCAGCCTGTAGAGGCTAACCACGCCGCGCTCCCGTCGCTCCACCTTCCACCGGCGCTCGGCCTGCTCCAGGAAGGCGCCGGCCGCGGGCCGGCCGGGATCCGCGATCCAGGCCACGGGAGCGAGGCGCGGCAGCAGGTTCAGCAACAGCGCCGCGCTGGGCCGCTCGTAGAGGACGTCGGTGGCGAGCACCAGGTCGAATGGCCCCCGGGCTACGAGCTCTTCCGCATCCGCCCACCTGACCTGGGCGGTCTCGACGAACACGTAGTTCGCGCGGGCGTTGCACGCGACGAGCTCGAGCGCCTCAGGGTCTGCGTCCGTGGCGAGCGCGATCGCCCCGGCACGCGCCGCGGCGATACTCGGTACCGCGAGGCCACAGCCGAGCTCGACCACCCGCAGCCCGTCGAGCGGTTCGCGGTCGAGCTCGCGTGCCAGCGCCACACCGCTGCGCCACAGCACTGACCAGTAGGGGGCGAGCGGCGCCCATTCGACCTGGTGGTCGTCGGGGATCTCGGCGGCCTCGGCCGGCTGGAGCACGCGAAGCTCACCGCTCGGCACCTCGATCGTGTGGGTGACGTACCCGTCTTTCACCACCCGAATCTATGGGCTGGGCCTAGGAGGTGGAGGCCGGGGAGGCCGCGTCGGACTCCGCCCACTCGGCCCGGAAGACGCGGTGGCTGCCGGCGAGGCCCTTGAGCTCGAGCTCCCGGCCGTCGTCGAAGCGCAGGCCGTCGCCGTTTCCCACCGACGCCGCCTCCCGCATCTCCTCGGAGACGAGGATCTCACCGCCGATCGCCTGGGCCGCGATCCGGGCGGCGAGGATCACGTTCTTGCCGAAGTAGTCCCCCTCCTCCGAGATCACCTCGCCGGTATGGAGGCCCATCCTCACCCGAAGTGATTCCCCGCTGCCGTCCCGCTCGCGCTCCGCGAAGGCGCGCTGCACCTCGATCGCGCAGGTGAGCGCCTCGCAGGGATCCGGGAAGGCGAGCATGAAGCCGTCGCCCTGGCTCTTCACCTCGTAGCCCTCGTGGCGCGAGATCTGCTCCCGGAAGATCGCGTTGTGCTCGCGCAGGACTCCCAGCCACTGCTCGTCGCCCAGCTTCTCGGTGAGGACGGTCGAATCCTCGATGTCGCTGAACAGGATCGCGACGGTGCCGTCGGGGGCGGCGTGGGCGCGCATGTCGGGGCGCTCCTCCTCCAGCGCCGAGACCATCTCGTCGATCGACGTCGTCACGTCGACGCCGGTCAGGCCCTGTGCGTCCAGGCGGTCACGGAGCGCTCGATCGACGATCCACCGGGCGCCCATCTCCCGCGCCGTTCCCAGCACCTCCGAGAGGAGCTTGAGCGCGAACTCGCGGTCGCCATCGCCCTGCCGGGCGAGTAGCAGCTCGGCGAGCGCCAACCCGCAGAGCGCCATCCCGGGCCGGTCGCTCATCCCGGTCGCGACCTCGACCGAGTTCGCCAGGTGCCGCTCCGCGTCGTCCAGGCGACCAAGGACCTGGGCGAGCAGCCCGAGGACGCGGTCGACCGGGCCGTTGCAACCCACCGCCCTGGCCACGACGATCACCAGGCCCTCGTAGGGGAGCAGCTCGTCGTAGGCGCGCTGGGCGCGCTCGACATCCCCGACCATGGCGATGGCCTCACCGATCAGGCTCATCCCGGCCACCCAATTGACGTCCCTGGGAATCGCCGAGAAGTCGTGGCCGACGAAGCGCTCGAGCTCCCGGCGCGCGAGTTCGAAGTCGCCCGAGCGTGCAGCGAGCGTGATCAAGCCGCCGCGCCAGGCCGGAATCCCGGGAAATCGCTCGGCGAGGTCGCGAACAGCCGGGAGAAGCTCACCAGCGCGGCCCTGCATGCTGCGGATCTGGGTCATCTGGATCCCGTAGAACTGCTCCGCGACCGGCTGCTCGGCGCGCTGGCCCGCGTGCCTCGCCTCGGTGGCCAGGCGCTCCGCCCCATCGACGTCGCCGTCGAGCAGGGTGCGCATGCCGCGGAGCGCGATCGTCAGCCAGCTGTGCTCGGGCATGCGCAGCTCCTCGGCCTGGCGGGCGTAGGTGGCCAGCTCGCGATCGACCGCCCGCATGTCGGCGAGCTCGAGGAACTGCCAGAGCCGGTAGCCGTGCGCTCGCAGCACCGCCTCGCGGTTACCAGTGGCTTCCCCGAGCTCGAGCATCTCGTCCGCGAGCCGAAGCCGCTCACGGGACGCGCCCGGTCCCGAGGGGATGAAGATCTTGCGCTGGAGCGCAGGGAGCAGGCTGGCCGGGGCATCGACCTCCCGGGCCATCTCGATCGCCTCGTCGACCAGCCGCGTCGACTCGGTGATGTCGTTGTCGACCCAGTACATCTCGGCCGACTTGGCGCTGAGCAGGGCCGCTCGCCGGGCGGTCCTCTCTGACCCGATCCGGTCGAGCGCCTCGTCGATCAGGGCGAGGAGCTTCTCGTCGAGCCTCCCAGCCTCGCTCATCATCGCGATCCCGATCGCCGCCCCAACCAGGCTGTCGGCGTCGTCGAGGCGGCGCGCCGACTCCGCCGCGCGCTCGAACGCCTCACGCGCGTCCGTCACCCGGGCCGACTTGGCCTCCGCGCCGCCGAGCGAGAGCAGCAGGCTGCAGCGGAGAGCCTCGTCGGGCCGCTCCATCAAGTCGAGCACCTCGAGGGCGCTCGCGTACACCTCGACCGCATCCTCGTAGGCGAGCTGCTCCATGTCCTGCTCTCCGGCTCGCTGTGCGTAGTCGATCGCCTTGGCGAGATCCCCGCGAGGAGCGGCCTCCAGGAAGTGGTGAGCCAGCTCGCCGAGACGCTCATCGACATTGCCCCCGCAGACCTCCTCTATCGCGAGCCCGGCGCGCTCGTGAAGCGCCGAGCGCTTCGGCGGGCTGAGCTCCTCGTAGAGCGTGTCGCGAACCAGAGCGTGGGCGAACGAGTAATGCCCGTCGCCGAGATCGGTGACGAGGCGCTCGGCGATCGCCTCTCGGGCGGCGGTCATCAGGTCCTCGGGGCGCAGGTCCGCCACCCGCCAGACCAGCTCCTCCTCGAAGTCGCGGCCGATCACTGCGGCCACCCGCAGAGCCTCGTTCGTTCGCTCGCTGAGCCGGTCGAGGCGGCGCCCGACCACCTCCCGCACACCCTGGGGGATCTGGAGGTCGGCGACGCTGCCGCCGCGGGTGAGCTTGCCCTCGCTGGCGAGCAGCCGGACCACCTCGCCGACGAAGAACGGGTTGCCGTCCGTCTGCTCCTGCACCGCGTTCGCCAGTCCGGGCGGGGCGGCTGCCCCCGAGGTCATCTCGATGTAGCGCTCGACTGCACCGATCGAGAGCCCGCGGAGCGGGATGCGCTCGCTTCCCTCGATGCTGGAGATCTCGCCGAGGACGCGGGCTAGCGGATGATGGCGGCCCAGCTCGACGTCGCGATAGGTGCCGAGGATCAGGAGGCCGCTCGTGGCGAGCTCTCGCGCGGCGAAGAGCAGGAGCAGGAGCGAGGGCTCATCGGCCCAGTGGAGGTCGTCGAGGACGATCACGATCGGCCGGTCGCGGGCTGCCGCGAGCAGCAGGCTGGTCACCGAGTCGAAGAGGCGGAAGCGTGCCTCCTCGCTGTCGGTGCCCTTCGCCGGCTCGATGTCGAGCTTCTCGGCGACCTCGGGGATCAGCTGAGCCACCTCGGCCGCTCCCCCGCCTAGCTGCCAGGCGAGGGCGACAGGGTCGGCGTCCCGCGCGTATGAGCGGATCGCCTGGACCCAGGGCCAGTACGCGGGAGCGCCCTCGTCCTCGCGGCAGCGGCCCCAGTAGACGCGGGCTCCGCTCACCCTCGCGTAGGTGGCCAGCTCCTCGGCCCCGCGCGTCTTGCCGATCCCGGGCTCCCCGACCAGCAGCTGGAGGGACCCACGCCCCGCGAGCGCCGCGTCGACGGCCTCCCGCAGGCGCTCGAGCTCCCGCTCGCGGCCGACGAAGACCCCGCCGGCGAGGCTCTCGAGCGGATTGGACCGGCGCTCCTCCGCGGCTTCGTCCGGCTTCTCCTCGAGCGCGGCGAGCATCCGCTTTCGCGACTCGCCGGCATTGGCCGATCGATCCTCCGGGCGCTTGGCGAGCAACTCGAGCACCACCCGGTCGAGTGCCTCGGGCACCCGCTGGTTGTGGCGTGACGGTGGCACCGGGTCCGCGTGCAGATGCTGGGAGATGATCGAGACCACGTCGTCGCCCGGGAATGGAGGCTGGCCGGTGAGCATCTCGTAGAGGAGGGCCCCGAGCGAATAGAGGTCGGCCTTCGGCCCCGCCGCCTCGCCGAGAGCCTGCTCGGGGGGCAGATAGGCGACCGTTCCGACCAGCGTGCCGCCGCTGACCCGGGCTCGGGCCTCAGTCGTGGCCAGGCCGAAGTCGCCGAGCCGCGCATGTCCGTCGTCGTCGATCCAGACGTTCGCGGGCTTCAGGTCGCGGTGGACGATGCCGCGGGCGTGGGCGTGCTCGAGGGCGCGGGAGACGTCGGCTGCGATCTCCACGGCCCGAGTCACCTCGAGGCTCCCGCCGGCCGCCGAGAGCAGGCCCGCCACGTCGCCGCCCGGCATGTAGCGGCTGACGATGTAGGGGTTGCCGGCGTCCTCACCCGTGTCGAGGACCGTGACGACCTGCGGGTGGTCGCCGAGCTTTCGCATCGCATCGGCCTCGCGGCGCGCCCTGGCCTGGATGCCGGCGCCCACGCCGGCGGTGTCGTACAGCGCCACGGCGACCTCGGTGCCCGTCGCCGTGTCCTCGGAGAGGTAAACGCGCTTACGCCCACCCTGCCCCAGGAAGCGCCGGACGCGGTAGCGGCCCGCGATCTCGCCGGGGACGTCCGCCGGCAGCGGCTCGGCCAGCGGCTCGACGACGGCCGTTTCGGCGCTCAGGTCCGTGCCGCACGAGTCGCAGAATCGTGCGCCCTCACGATTCTCATTGCCGCAGGACGGACACCGCATGGATCTCGATTATCCCAGCCGGTGCGCGGCAGCCGATTGGACTGTCCCGGATGCCCCCTTTGCCTGCTCGGTAGTCTTCCGGACCGTCAGGAGCCGGTTCAGGATGCCCGCCCAGGGAGTGAGAGGAGCGGGAATGCTGGTCAGCAGGAGTCGGTTCGGAGCTGCGGCTGCGATGGTCGTTGCAGTGGTGGCGATCTCGGCGCTCGTCTTCTCGACGAGCGCCAGCGCGGTTGCACCCGACCCCAACCCCTGGCTTCAGAAGCGGTTCCTGGTCATGGCCCACCAGGGTGGCGAGGATGAGGCTCCGTCCAACACGATGTTCGCGCTCAAGTCGGCGATCCAGGACCGCGGCGCGGACTCGCTCGAGCTGGACGTCAACCTGAGCTCCGATGGACAGCTGATGGTGATCCACGACGACACCTGGACGCGGATCGCCTGCACCGACGCCCTCTGTCCGGGGCCGAACTCCAGCAGCGAGCAGCAGCGCCCCGCCTCCCAGGTCCGCAACATGACGGTTGCGCAGCTGCAGGACCTGGACGCGGGCTACTGGTTCAGGCCCGGTACCTACGCGCACGACTATTCACTCCCGGACTCCGCCTACCCCTATCGAGGCATGCGCACGGGCGCCGTGAGTCCGCCCGCCGGCTACAGCGCCACGGACTTCGAGATCCCGACCCTGGAGCAGGTGCTCGACACCTTCCCGAACATCCCCATCAACGTCGAGATCAAGATGATCAAGACGCTGAACAACGACACCAGCACCGGATCGGGCTGCACCGGCGATCCTCCGAATCGCTACTGCGACGACCCCGACGCCTCGATCCCGGTCGCCGACGCGCTCGCCGACCTGCTCAACAGTGAGCCGCAGTCCATTCGCGACAACGTGATCGTCGTCTCGTTCAGCGACGAGCTCCTTGCCGAGTTCCATCAGATGGACAAGACACCGAAGGTCGCCCTGGCCGGCGCGACCGACGGGACGACGAACTTCGCGCTCCAAGGCAAGATCCCTGATCCGGACGTCGCGGCCTTCCAGGTACCGCCCGACCAGTCTGGGTTCCAAGTGCCCGAGCTGCTGCTCACCACCCGCAAGGCCCACTGCCTCGGCTACGCGGTCCACATCTGGACGAACGGCGAGAACGACGAGACGGACCCGGCCTACCAGCGTTTCTACAACTCCGGCGCCGACGGGGTCATGACCTCGCAGCCCAGCCATCTCAGGGCCTGGCTCGACGGTCAGGGCATCACCTATCCCGACGGGCGCAACCCGCTGACCTGGCCCATCCAGTGCCCCTCAACCCCGGCGACCGGCCCCGGGCAGACGGCCCAGCAGACGGCTCCGAGCCCGCCGCCGAGGTGCAGGAAGGGCAAGCACCGAAAGCGCGGCATCTGCGTGCCGAAGAAGTGCAAGCACCACAAGCGCCGCAAGGGCCGCAGGTGCGTGGTGCCGAAGCACTGGCAGCACAAAGGGCGCAAATCGGCGGGTAGACCAGCGCCCCGGCGGATACGCTGGACACGTGCCGCGGGCGCCCATCCGCTACGCCCACAACGGGGACGTTTCGATCGCCTACACGGTCCTCGGGGAGGGCCCGATCGACATCCTGTTCATGGGCGGCTTCGTCAACCATCTCGAGATCGGCTTCGAGGCGCCCATCGGCCAGGAATTCTGGGAGAGGATGGGGTCATTCTCGCGGATGATCCTCTTCGACAAGCGTGGGATGGGGCTCTCCGATCGCGAGGCGGGCGCGTACACGCTCGAGAACATCGTCGACGACGCCCTCGCGGTGCTCGACGCATGCGAGGTGGAGCGGGCAGCCGTGTTCGGGGTGTCCGAGGGCGGCTCGGCGGCAACCATGCTCGCCGCCACGCATCCGGAGCGCGTCAGCGAATTGGTCCAGTACGGGACCTTCGCTCGCCTGGCGAAGGCGGAAGACAATCCCGATGGGATCCCGGTCGAGGTCACCCGGCGCTATTGGAAGCGGTTAATCGACAACTGGGGCGACCCGAGCTCGATCAACAACTGGGCGCCGAGCGTGGCGGACGATCCCGAGGTGCGTGATTGGTGGGCGCGGATGTTGCGATCGGGAGCGAGCCCCGGGACGACGAGGACGATCGGTCTCATGTATGAGGATCTCGACGTTCGGCCACTGCTGTCGGCCGTGACCGCGCCGACGCTCGTCCTCTACCGCGCCGGCGATCGCGTCTTGCCTGCCGCGCTCTCCCGCGACGTCGCCCGCGGGATCCCGGGCGCGAAGGCTGTCGAGCTCGCGGGCGAGGACCATCTCTGGCTCGCGGGGGACACGGGCGCAATGGTCGATGAGATCGAGGAGTTCGTCACCGGACGGCCGCCCGCCGCGATCGTCAACCGGATGCTCATGACCGTCCTCTTCGCCGACATAGTGCGGTCGACCGACCGGGCCGCCGAGCTCGGCGACCGCCGCTGGCGCGAGCTCCTGAGCCAGTTCGAGCGGGTGGTGCAACGGGAGCTGATTCGGCATCGCGGGGAGCAGGTGAAGTCGACCGGCGACGGCATGCTGGCCACCTTCGACGGCCCGGCCAGAGCCGTGCGCGCCGCGCTCGCGATTCGGGCCGGCGCTCGTGCCCTCGGGCTGGAGCTGCGCGCCGGCGTGCACACCGGCGAGTGCGAGGTAACGGCCGGCGATCTCGCCGGGATCGCCGTACACCTGACCGCTCGCGTGATGGACACCGCAGGGCCTGGTGAGGTGTTGACCTCGGCGACGGTGAAGGACCTGGTCGTCGGCTCAGGCCTGGAGTTCGAAGAGCGCGGCCCTCATGTCCTCAAGGGTGTCCCGGGCGAGTGGGCGCTCTACGGGGTCACGGGGGACGCCGAGCTCGCTAGCCGTTGAGGCGGGCGAACATCTTGCGCTGGGCCTTGTAGAGGCCCGGGAACTCCGCGTAGAGGCGGTCGTACGCGGCGCGCGAGGCGGGGTCGGGCTCGAAGACACGGTCGACCGGGACCAGCTCACGGACCTCCTGGCGCGTGACCGAACCCAGCGCCAGGCCCGCGAACAGCGCGGCGCCGCGGAGGTTGGCGTGCACCGGGTCGGCCACCCGCTCAATGGTGCGATCCATGACGTCGGCGTGAATCTGGCACCAGAGGTCGGGGATCGTGCCGCCTCCGAAGATGCGGATGGGATCGAGCCGCCGCTTCGCGAAGCGCTCAACCGCCTGGTTCAGCCAGCGAGAGTTGTAGGCGACGCCCTCGAGCACCGACCGGATCAGGTCTGCGTTGCCGGTCTCGACTGAGAGGTTGTGCCAGCCGCCGCGGGCGTGGCGGTCGTCGACCGGCGAGCGCTCGCCCGCGATCCACGGCGTGAACAGGATCCCGCCGCTTCCCGGGGGCGAGCTCTCGGCGAGCTCCACCAGCCGCTCGAAACTGGCCGGGTCACCTGTGGTGAAGCTCTCCCGCAGCCAGCGCAGGCAGAGGCCGGCCGCCTCGTGGTTGTTGGCGACCAGGTAGCTCTGCGAGTCCAGCCCGGGGACGGTTGCGATCGAGCGCATCGCGTCGGTCTTCTTGCGGTCGAAGGGCAGCGAGATCCACGATGTGGTGCTGATCGTCATGTGCGCCTCCCCTTCGCCGATCGCGCCGCAGCCGAGTGCCCCCGAGTGAAGGTCCGGGGTGCCGGTGACGACCTGTGCCTCGGGGTCGATCCCGAGCTCTGAGGCCACCTCCGGGCGAACGGTCCCCACCAGCGAGCCGGTCTCCACCAGCGGCGGCAGCTTGCCGGGATCGAGGCCCGCCCTGCGAACCAGGACCGGGTCGTATGAGAGCCGGTCGAGGTGCCGGTTGTCGGTCAGCCAGGCGCCGCTCATCGAGGCGTGGGTGGCCGCCGCCCGGCCGGTGAACCGCATAGTCAGGTAGTCGACCGGCTCCAGGTACCAGCGAGCCGCCGCCGCGACCTCCGGCTCGTCTCGCTCCAGGTGGAGCATGTGGCTGACCGGGTCGCCACCGAACGGGGAGGGCACGCCCCCGGTGTGGCGGATCCAGCTGGCCAGCGCCACCGGGGAGTAGCCGAGCAGCGGTCCGCCCACGACCGCTCGCGAACGGCGCGCGCCGCGCGTGTCGAGCCACATCACGCAGGGCCCGACCGGCTCGCCGGCCTCGTCGACCGGAACGGTGCTCGCCCACTGTCCCGTGCAGGAGACCGCGACGACCCGCTCGGCCGGGATGCCCTCGAGGACCGAGCGAGCGAGCTCCCGCACCATCTCCCACCAGCCCGAGGCGTCCTGGACGGCGCCGCCTCCCGGAAGGCGCTCGGTCTCGTAGGCCCGCTCCTCCACGGCGGCGATCTCGCCCGCCAGGGAAACGGCGCCGACCTTGAGAGCGCCGCTCCCGAGATCGACGGAGAGGACGAACCTGCTGCCCAATGTCGCTCACGCGGATGGAACTGCCTGCTGTGAGTCCATCAGCTGGGTCATCACGCCACGGATCATCTGCTCCGCCTCGACGTTGAGGCCGCCGGGCACGCCGCCGTAGACGGCGCTCGACTCAGCCGGCTCGTCGCCATGCTCGCGCGCGTAGGCGACCGCCGCGTCGAGATCCGAGGCGAACGCGTCGACCACCCCCGGCTGCGTCTGCGGGCGGGTCACCGCCATGTGCAGGGCGTTCGGGTACTGGAGCCCGTTGAAGCGCCAGCCCCGCCTCCTCATCTCGTCGTTCACGTGGTAGATGTCGAACTCGTCCGAGGTGAAGGCGAAGAGGAAGGTCGGCTCACCCAGCAGCCTCAGCTCTGGATGCGACCGAACCGCGTCCTGCATCGCGGCCGAGGTCTCGAAGATCCGCTTGGCGTACTCGCGGTAGCCCTCGCGGCCAATCGAGACCATCGAGGCCCAGGTCGCGGCGAGCAGTCCATCCGAGCGCGAGCCCTCCATCCCGGGGGAGAAGTACTTGCCCCCGCTCCAGTCCGGCATGAAGAAGTAGCAGCGGTTGCGCAGCTCCTTGTCGCGGAAGAGCAGCGTCGAGGTTCCCTTCAGGCCATAGCCGTACTTGTGTGTGTCGGCTGAGATGCTCGTCACTCCCGGGACCCGGAAGTCGAACGGCGGGATCGGCAGGCCGAGCTCCTCGCCGAACGGCAGCAGGTATCCCCCGAGGCAGCCGTCGACGTGCAGACCGACACCGCGGTCGAGGGCCAGCTCTCCCAGCTCCGCGATCGGGTCGATCGTCCCGTAGCCGTAGTTCCCGGCCGAGCCGACGATCGCGACCGTGTTCTCGTCGATCAGCTCCTCAACCGCCTCCCGCCGGACCAGCGTGGTCTCGGGATCGACCTCCGCGCGCCGCATCTCGACGCCGAAGAGGTGGCAGGCCTTGTCGAAGGCGGGATGGCCGGTCTCGGGCTTGACCAGGTTCGGCCGGTCGATTCCCCGCTCGACCCGTCCCTCCTCGCGGTAGGCGAGGACGGCCTGGGCGATGCTGGCGCTCCCGCCCGAGGTGACCATGCCCGCGGGCTCGGCGTCATCCACGGCTTCCGCATGCATCAGGCCGAGCGCCATCGCGATGATCTCGCCCTCGAAACGGGTCGCGCTCGGGCACATGTCCCGCTGGAGGGCGTTCTGATGAGCGAAGAGCCCGAACGCCTCCTTCAGGAAGGCGTAGTGGTCGCGGTCGCCGCAGTACATCGTCCCCGAGCAGCGCCCGTCCTCCCAGACGGCGTCCTCCTCGGAGGCCATCGTCCGGAGCTCGGTGAGGATCTCCTCGCGGGAGCGCCCGCCCTCCGGAAGAGCGCGGTTGACTCCGAAGCGCTCGGCGTATGGATAGAAGTCGAAGAGGTCGCTCATGAGTTTCGTCGCTCCTTGATGGCTGGATCTCGCCCGAGAACGTGTCGCAGGACTCCAGCTTCCCCGAATCCTGGTGTGTCTGCCGATGGACGACGCCATCGGCATAGCATCGCCGGATGGATGCCGGACTCGCGATCGCGGTCCTCCTCGCACTCGGTTTCGCGGTCACGAACGGGTTGCACGATGCCTCGAATGCGATCGCGACGTTGGTGGCCACCCGCGCGGCGACGCCGCTGCAGGCGATCCTCCTGGCCACGGTCTTCAACCTGCTGGGCCCGCTGCTGGTCGGTGCGGCGGTCGCCGACACGATCGGCGGCATCGTCACCGTGTCGCCCTCGGTCGCCGTCGAGGTCATCGGCTCGGGGCTGGCGGCCGCCACCGCGTGGAACCTGACCACCTGGCGCCTGGGATTGCCGTCGAGCTCCGGCCACGCGCTGGTCGGTGGGCTGGTCGGGGCGGCCGTGGTCGAGGGAGGCACGCAGGCCGTCAACTGGGGCGGGCTGGACGGCATCCACCCGGTCGGCGTCTTCGGGACGCTGATCGCGCTCGCGGTCTCACCGATCCTTGGAGGGCTGGCTGCCCTGGTCGTGATTCGGGCGCTTCGCCGGGCGGCAAGGCGGGCGACGCGGCGCTGGCGCGGCCAGGTGCAGGGCGGGCAGTGGGTCACCTCGGCGGCGCTCTCCTTCAGCCACGGTGCCAACGACGCGCAGAAGTCGGTGGGCGTCGTGGCCGCGCTGTTGCTCGCCGACGGCAGCATCGACTCGCTCTCCGCACCCACCTGGGTGATCGTGGCGTGCTCCGCGGCGCTGACGGCCGGCACGGCACTGGGCGGTTGGCGGATCATTCGGACCGTGGGTCGTCGCATCTACCGCATCCATCCCCTCGAGGGGCTCTCGAGCCAGTCCTCGTCGGCGGTGCGTCATCCTTGGTGCCTCATTCCTTGGCGCCCCCGTTTCGACGAGCCAGGTGGTCGCCTCCTCGGTGGTCGGCATCGGCGCCGGCCGCCGCCGCCTGCGCCACGTCAACTGGGAGATAGTTCGTCACATCGGACTCGCCTGGCTCATCACCCTTCCGGCCACGGCAGCGCTGGCGGCCGCCGTGCTCGGCGTCTGGCGACTGCTCACATGAGCAGCGCTGGACGAGACCGGCGCTGGTTCCTGCCGGAAACGCCCGACGTCATCGGGCTCCTTCGTGCGCAGACGGCGGTGACCCTCGAGGGGCTGGACGCCCTGGCCGCCTGGGCCGGCGGAGATGCTGCGGCCGCCCAGGCCGTTCGGGATGCCGAGCCCCGAGGCGACACTGCCAAGCGCGAGGTGCTGAACGCAGTGCGCGAAGCCTTCATCCTGCAGCTCGAGCCGGAGGACGTCTTCACCCTGTCCCGCGGCATCGACTGGATTCTCGACCGTGCGCGCGACCTGGTCGAGGAGGCCGAGGCGATGAGCGTCGCCCCCGACTCCGGAATCGCCGAGATGGTGACCTTCATGGGGCAGGCGACCCGGCAGATCGACGACGCAATCGGTCTCCTCGGCAGGGACGATGACCGGGCCACGGCGGCCGCCGACTCGGCGATCAAGACCGCGCGGACGCTTCAGCACGTCTACTACCGCGACACGGCCAAGCTGCTGGAGGTTGAGGAGATGCGCCAGCGCATCGGCCTCCGAGAGCTCTACCGCCGCTGCGACCGGATCAGCGAGGTCGTGATCGACGTCGCCGAGCGCATCGTCTACGCCGTCGTCAAGGAGAGTTGAGCCGAAGGCGCTACTCGAGGGCGCTGCGCTGGGACAGCGCGTAGAGCAGGATCAGAGATGGCACGACTGTGACGGCCGCGACCCCGAAGACCACGATCACCTCGGTCAGCGTCGCGGAGGCTCCGGCCGCGTCGGAGATCTTCAGGGAGGTCGGCAGCATGTATGGGAACGCCGCCGCGAAGTAGCCCCAGATCATGGTGACGCCGGCCCCGACGGCCGCCACCCGGAGACCGCGGTTGCGTCCGGTCACCAGCAGGCCGAGCGCCGCAAGGCCGCACACCCCGGACAGCACCACGAGCGCGATGCCGGGCCATGAAGTGAGTCCGTCGTAGATGAATCGGGCGTCCTGACGGAGGGCGATGACGCCGACGACGGCCGCAATCCCGGCGACCACGGCCGCCACCAGAGCCCGCCGCGCGAAGTAGTCGCGGAGGTCCTGCTCGCCTGCCGCCCCGGAGTCGCGGACGAGGAAGATCGCGGCCGTGTAGGCGGCCACGACGACGAACAGCGCCCCCGTCACCAGCGGCAGGAACCCGGTCCAGCTCCCGGTCGGATCGCCGTCGCCCGACGCGGGCACCTCGCCGGAGGCGATCGCGCCGACGACCGTCCCCATGAAGAACGGCGTGAGCAGGGAGGCGAACCCGAAGACCCGGGTGGCCGGCCTCTGCACGGGTCCAGGCAGGGCGTGCCGGAACGCGAACCCCGACCCCCGCAGGACGATCCCGAGGGCGGCGAGCGCCAGCGGGATGTAGACGGTGGTCATGATCGCCGAGAAGGCGGTGGGGAAGGCCGTCCAGAGGACGACGAGGACGAAGATCAGCCAGACGTGGTTGGCCTCCCAGACCGGGCCGATGGAGCGATCGATCTGACTGCGGACGCGATCGGCACGCTCGCCGCTCCTGGCGAGGAGATCCCACACTCCGGCGCCGAAATCGGCGCCGCCGAAGATCGCGTACAGGGTGACGCCCGCCCAGAGGATCACCGCGCAGAGGTCTGCGGTGCTCATGCCGAGGCCTCGGTCGGCGGGGTCTCAGGCGGCGGGCCGTAGGGAAGCTCACCCTCCCCCTGGCCGGCTTGCCAGCGGCGCGAGAGCGCGCGCAAGACGACGACGGCGATCACTCCGAGGGCGGCATAAATCGCCATCGTGATGCCGAAGACCCACCAGATCCCCTGCGCGGGGGTCACCGCCTCGGAGGTGCGCATGTAGCCGTTCACGATCCAGGGCTGGCGTCCCACCTCCGTGACGATCCAGCCGCACTCCATCGCCACCACCGTGGCGACTCCAGAGATCGCGACCGCCCGGAGGAACCACTTCGTCTGAGGCAGGTCCTTCTTCCGGAACCAGACGACCGCGTACCAGGCGGCGAGCAGGATCAACAGGCTCGCGATCCCGACCATGGTGTCGAAGGAGAGGTGGAGCATCGTCTTCGCCGGGGGCTGCTCATTGGCCGGGATCTGGTTGAGGCCGGTGACGTCGGTGTTCTTGCTGAACCCGACCAGGTACGAATCGAGCCCCGGGATCCCGATCCCACCCTTGACCTTGCCGTCCACGCAGCGACCGCCAAGGTACTCGGTCTGGTCCGGGCCGCCCTTGTAGATGCACTCCATCGCGGCGAACTTGGCCGGCTGGTCATTGGCGATGGCGCGGGCGGCGGTGTCGCCGACCAGGAACTGGAAAGGTGTCGCGATCGCGGCGACCGTCAGGGGAATTATCAAGCCGAGCCGGTGGTAGCGGTCCCGCTTGCCTCGCAGCATGCCAACGGCGTAGACGGAGGCGATCAGGAAGCCGGTGACCATGTAGGCCGCGAGCAGCATGTGCGCGAACTCGTAGCCGGCGGCCGAGTTGGTCAGAACCTGCAACGGCTGGACGTCCGTGACCTTCCCGGCGCTGTCGAGGGTGAATCCCTGAGGCTGGTTCATCCACGAATTGGCCGCGATCACAGAGAAGGCGCCGCCCACCCCCGAGATCACGATCGGCACCGCCGCCCACATGTGGGCCCGCGGCGAGAGGCGGTCCCAGCCATAGATGTAAATCGCGATGAAGATCGCCTCGAGGAAGAAGAAGATCCCCTCGATCGCGAAGGCGATGCCGAAAGCGTCGCCGAAACGGTCCATGAACCGCGGCCAGAGCAGCCCGAACTCGAAGGAGAGGACAGTGCCGGTGACCGCGCCCACCGCGAACATCACAGCCACCGCCTTCGACCAGTTGCGTGCCAGCCGGAGCGCCGCATCGTCGTTCCGCTTCCGCCCCCGCCACTCGGCGATCAGCATCATCGCGGGGAAGGCGACGCCGAAGCAGGCCAGCACGATGTGGAAGCCGAGGGTGAACCCCATCTGGCTGCGCGCCGCGAGGAGGTTCGAAGAGGAGTCCGCGAGCAGAGGCACCAGGTTTGGCATCAGATCTCGCCCCAGAGCCTATTACTGCGACGGGCCGTCAAAGGATTGCGATCGGGTTCAGCGGCGATCCGGTGCCCCCGACGATCCGCAATGGGGCCCCAACGAAGAGGGATTCCCAGCGCCCCGCCTGCTCACAGGCCCGAGCCAGCTCGTCGAGTTGCAGATAGTCGAGCAGGTGGACACCCATCGCGGTCAGCGCGAGGACGTGGATCGGGAAGCCGACTCCCTCGGTGAAGCTGGGGGCGGTGTCGCTGTTCCCGTCACAGCCGAGAGCGGCGACCCTCCGCTCGGCCAGGAACTCCGCGCAGCTCGGGTGCAGGCCCGCCTTCGAGCTGGCGGTGTCCCAGGGCCCCAGCTCGTCGAGGCGAGTCGCGTGCCCTGTCCTGACCAGCAGGATGTCGCCCTCCTCCACCCTCACCCCCTGGCGGTCCTCCGATTCGGAGAGGTCACCGGGCAGCACGCTGTCGCCCGGCTCCAGCCAGCTGACCCCGCGAGCCCGGGGGATGTCGAGCAGGACACCGCGGCCGACCAACCCGTCCTTCAACGTCTCGACCGTTTCGACCGTGGCACCGGTGGCCGAGACCGAGTCCGCCGGCCGCCCGTTGTAGAGCAAGTCGTCGTAGGAGACGTGGCAGAGGGCGTCGAGGTGGCTGTGCGAGTCGTTGTGGTAGTCGACGCCGATGTAGTCCTTGGCGAAGGCGAGGCCTTCCGGATGCTCTCGAGCGCCGAGCAAGGTCATGTGGTGATCGGCCGGCTCGGGGTTGTCGGGCTCGCGCTCGGTATTGAGGGACCGACTGAGGCTCACTGTCCGCCCGTCACGCGCGTGGCCGACGGCGGCGGCGATCAGCTCCGGGGTCAGGTAGTTGAGCGCGCCCCGTTCGTCATCCGCACCCCATCGGCCCCAGTTCGAGACCCCATCGAAGAGCTGACGGAACTCGTCGGCCGAGACCTGGATGTCGGTCTGCTCCGTCACGCGTCGGTCACCTTGATCGAGAACGACGCCTCATAGCTCTCACCGGGCTCCAGCAGGTTCAGGTCCTGCCCGCTCACCAGAGTGTTGGTTGGCGCAGTCATCGGCTCGAAGGCGATCACGTCGTCGTCGTCCGGCGCGTAGACCTGTGCATAGGGGTAACCCCGGTCAAATGACACCTCGATCCGGCGCCCTCCCCCCTCGAGGGCGAACGGCTGGGCCGGGGCCACGAACTCGTCGTCGAAGGTCCTCGACCCGAGCGGACCGGCAGCAACGTCCGCAGGCTCGACCTCGCCGGTGGGGAGCTCCTCGGAGTCGAGCACGACCCGCTCGCTCACCGGTATCTCGACGAGCCAGGCACCTCGATCCACCCCCGGCAGCCGGAGGTAGGGGTGGTACCCGAAGGCGATGGGCACCGGCACGTCACCGGAGGCGCGCACCGTCGTCGCGATGGTCAGCGTCTGATCCGAGATCCCGGCCTCGACCTGGAGCCGGTGCGGAAACGGGAACACGGTCATCAGGTCCTCGCGGGCGGCGAAGTCGAAGGTGCCCGCGAGACGCGGACCCTCCGCCGTGTCCTCGTGCCGGTCGACGCTCCACCCGGCAGCGGCCGCGAGGAGGCCGTGGATCGGCAGGCCCTTGGGGCCCAGGGTGTACAGGGCGGGGTGCGCCCAGAGGTCGATCTCCCGCCCGGCCACCCGGAAGTGCCTCTCGGCGACCCGGTTCGCCCAGGGGTGGAGCAATGGGATTCCCATGGTCGAGCGGTCGGCGACGTATCGGCCCAGGCCGCCGCGCTGACCCAGGAGCTCCTCCCCGCGATGGAGCAGGGAGCAACCGACCATTCCGGCATCGGGGACGAAGGCGGCCTCGAGCTCGCCGTCCGCGGAGGAGAGGGTCAGCGCATCGAATCCGTCGACGGGACGGGTGGCGATCACTCGGGCGTCTCGCTCTCTCTCGACTTCGAGTCATGTTCGACCAGCGACATCAGGAACGGCCGGCCGCCGGCCTGCTCGATGGCGACGCGTCCGATGACCTGCTGCATGGTGATCGTGCGCTGCGGGCGGCTGTTGCCGATGAACGTGATCGCCCATCTCGGCAGTGTGGCCAGACGGTTCTTGAACCCGGTGAGGAATGCCAGGTGGACGAAGAGCCAGGTGAGCCAGCCGATGAGGCCCGACAGCCGGATGCCCTTGAAGCTCACCACCGCCCGGAAGCGGGAGATGGTCGCCATGCTGCCCAGGTCGCGGTAGCGGAACGGCTTCCCCTCCTTGCCCTGGAGCCGCCGCTTGATCGTGGTCGAGGCATGGATGCCCTGCTGCATCGCCACCTCCGCGACCCCCGGTAACCCGTCGAGGGACATCATGTCGCCGATCGCGAACACCTCCGGATGCCCCGGCAGCGTGCAATCGGGGAGCACTGCGACCCGCCCGGCGCGGTCGACATCCGCACCGGTCGCCTGCCCGAGCATCCGGGCGAGCGGGGACGCTTCGACACCCGCAGCCCAGACCTTGGTGTGGCAGCCGATCCGCCGCTCCTCTTCCCCCTGCTTGACGACCACTCCGTTCTGGTCGATGTCGGTGACGATGCTCGACATCTGGAGCTCGACGCCGAGGTGCCCGAGCCCCGTGGCCGCCTTGCCGGAGAGCCGGTCGCCGAACGTCGCCAGCACCTGCTTCCCGCCATCGCAGATGATGATCCTGGCGTTGCGCGGATCGACCCTCCGGAAGTCGTCCGTGAGCACGCGCCTCGACAGCTCGGCGATCTGGCCCGCGATCTCCACTCCGGTCGGACCGCCGCCGACCACCACGAAGGTGAGCCATTCCTGCTGCTTTGAGGGATCCTGCTCCAGCTCGGCCATCTCGAACGCCCCGAGGATCCTGCCCCTGAGCTCGAGAGCGTCATTGATCGTCTTCATGCCGGGAGCCCAGCGCGAGAACTCGTCATGGCCGAAGTACGACTGCCCGGCACCGCCGGCGACGATCAGGCTGTCGTAGGAGAGCTCGAGCGGCCGGCCGTCGGGCCCCATCGCCGTCACCTTCCGAGCCTCCAGGTCGAAACCGCTCACCTCGGCCAGCTCGACCTCGACGTTCTTGTGGCGATGAAGCACCCCGCGCAACGGTGGAGCGATCTCTCCTTCGGAGAGGATCCCGGTCGCCACCTGGTAGAGCAGGGGCTGGAAGAGGTGATGGTTGAGGCGGTCCACCAGCGTTATCTGAACCGGCGCTCGGCGCAAAGCGCGGGCGGCGAAGAGGCCGCCGAAGCCCCCACCCACAACCACCACTCGATGGGATTCCTTCGCCACGGTCTGCCCGTCGAGCCCGTCCCGCCTAAGCGCCGAGACGCTCCAGCAGGTGATCGCCGACGCGGATCGCGTTCGCCATCGCCGTCAGCGCCGGGTTCACCGCGCCGATGCTCGGGAAGAAGCTGGTGTCGACCACGTAGACGTTGTCGAGCTCGTGCGCCTTGCAGTTCGTGTCGAGAACCGAGTCGGCGGGGTCGGCGCCGAAGCGGCAGGTGCCGGCCTGGTGGGCCACTCCGGCGACCGGGATCTCGTTCTTCAGATACGCGTGATGCGGGAGCAGGTGGCCCTCGTGCATGCCGATCTCGCCCAGCATCGACTTGAGCTTCTCGTAGAGCTCCTGTTTCGGCCCCTCGTTCGAGTAGCTGTACGCGATCTTCACCCGCCCGTCGTCGGCCAGCGTGACGCGGTTCTCGGGCTTCGGCAGATCCTCGGTCGAGAGCCAGAAGTCGACCGCATGGGCGGCGACTGTTTCGAGCGACCAACCCGGGGCGAACTTCGTCTCTCCCGGCTTCTCCCCGCGGAACATCGGAGCCTGTGACTTGCCGACCATCTGGATGTTGCCGAGCGGGTGGTCGAACTCCTTGCCCGCCAGGTAGAAGTCGTTCAGGCCGAGCGTCTTCTGGAAGACGGTCGGGTTGGGCTCCTTGGAGAGGGCGAGGACGGCCTGGCTGTTGTGGAACATGTAGTTGCGGCCCACCTGGTCGGATCCGTTTGCCAACCCGTTCGGGTGCTTGTCGGTGGCCGAGGCGAGCAGCAGCCTGGCCGAGTTGGCTGCCCCGCAGGAGACCACGACGACGTCCGCGCTGTGCGTCTCGGTTTCGCCGTCGCGCTCTACGACGACCTCGGTCACCGCGGTGCCGTCGGCGTTCGTCTTCAACGACAGCGCCGTGGCATTGGTGAGCAACGTGACGTTCTCGTGCTCCAGGGCCGGCCGCACGGCCATCACCTCCGCGTCCGACTTGGCGTGAACGAGGCAGGGGAACCCGTCGCAGTCCTGGCAGCGCACGCAGCGGCTGTACGGCATGTTGTCCTCGTCGAGCAGGACGCCGCAGGGAGCGTGGAACGGCTCGTACCCGGCGGCGGCCAGATCGTCCGCCAGCTGCTGGATTCGCGGCTCGTGCGAGACGGCCGGGTGCGGATAGGGCGCGCTCGCCGGCGGCTCGGTCGGGTCCTCACCTCGGGCGCCGCGCACTTCGTAGAGCTGCTCAGCCCTGGTGTAGAAGGGCTCCATCTCCTCGTACGAGATAGGCCAGGCGGGCGAGGCCCCATCGGCGTGCTCGATCTCGCCGTAGTCCTCCGCTCGCAGGCGGTAGAGCGCGGCACCGTACATCTTCGTCGCGCCGCCGACGAAGTAGTGGACCTGCGGCGCGAACTCCTTGCCGTCCTCGTCGTACCAGGTGTCCTCCGACTGGTAGCGCCCGTCGACGAAGACGTCCTGCGCAAGCCAGTTCTGCGGCTCGCGGGGAAGGAAGTCTCCTCTCTCCAGCAGCAGGATCCGCTTTCCGGAAGGCGCGAGCTGATGGACCAGGGTGCCACCACCGGCGCCGCTGCCGATCACGATCACGTCGTAATCGCTCACACGTTCACTCCGAACTCCTTGAGACGCTCACTCATGATGATTCGTGCCGCGGCCTCTATCAAGGCGAGGTGCGAGAAGGCCTGGGGGAAATTCCCCAGGTGGCGGCCCGTGCTGGTGTCGAACTCCTCGGCATAGAGGCCGAGCGGGGAGGAGATGCGAAGCAGCCGGTCCATCAGATCCCGCGCTCGCTGGTGCTCGCCGATGATCGCCAGGCCCGAGACCAGCCAGAAGGAGCAGATCAGGAAGCTGCCCTCCTTCCCGGACAGCCCGTCGTCCGTCTGCCCAGTGACGTAGCGGAGCACGAAGCCGTCCTCCGTGAGGTCGTCCGCGATCGCCAGCACGCTCTTGCGGAGCACCTTGTCATCGCCCGGCAGGAAGCCGAAGATGGCGGCCAACAGGGTCGAAGCGTCGAGCGCGTCGGTGTCGTAGTGCTGGCGCAGGACACCGCCCTGGACGCCGTTGTCGAGGATGTCCTTGCGGATCTCCTCCGCGATGTCCCCCCACTTGGCCTGGAGCTTCGAGTCCCCTCGGATCTCCCCGAGCTTCGAGGCGCGGTCCATGGCAACCCAGCACATCAGCTTGGAGGAGACATAGTGCTGGGGCTTGCCGCGCGCCTCCCAGATCCCCTGGTCCGGCTTCTTCCAGACCTTCGTCGCGCCCTCCGCCTGGGCCTGCACCACGGGCCAGAGCCCGCGGGGCAGCCGCTGGCTCCGGTGGCTGTGGAGCAGGATCGAGTCGAGAGCGGCGCCGAAGACGTCGTTCTGGCGCTGGTCGAAGGCGCCATTTCCTACCCGCACGGGCGATGCTCCCGCGTATCCCGAGAGATCATCCCGAGTCGTCTCGGTGAGGTCCCGCCGGCCGTCGATGCCATACATGATCTGGAGCCCGCCGTCGTCGTTCGGCTCGAGCTCGCCGATGAACTGCATGAACTCGTTGGCCTCCCAGTCCAGGTTCAGGTAATGAAGGGCCTGGAGCGTGAAGGTCGAGTCCCTGATCCAGGTGAAGCGGTAGTCCCAGTTGCGCTCTCCTCCCGGCGTCTCCGGCAGCGAGGTCGTCAGGGCCGCCACGGTCGCGCCGGTGGGCATGTACGTCAGTCCCTTGATCGCGAGCGCCGAGCGCGCAATCGCCTCGCGGAAGCGGTGGTCCGGCATCCGCGCCTTGGAGACCCAGGTGCGCCAGTAGTTGGCGGTCTCGCTGATGCGAGCGTTGGCGTGATCCATGTCCTCCGGCGACGCGAGCTCCTCGGCCCAGGAAAGCGAGCAGAACGCCTGCTCTCCCTTCTGGAGCGTGTGCCGCGCCTGCGCCACCTGTCCCTCGGCCCCGAGCGGCATGCTGCTGCGAAGCCTCACGTTGACCCCGGCCCCGCTCGCGTCGGCGGTGTGGTCTCCCTGCAGCGTCCAGTCGGCGGGCACGCGCCCGTAGTCGAAGTCTGGCTCGCAGAGCAGCTCCATGTCGACCGAGCCCTCCATGCAGAGCACCACTCTCACGAGCAGGTGGTGGGCGTCCTCGTCCGCGGGCGCTCGCGTGTGGGGAGTGATCTCGTCCTTGTGCTCGGTGGGCCCGATGGTCAGGGCGTCGCGCACCATGGCCCAGCCGGTCGGGGTGTGCCAGGTCGTGTTGAGGATGTTGGTGCCGGGCTCGTAGATCCGGCTGCTCGGGACGTTGATCCCAAAGGGCCCGAAGCGGAAGGAGCCGGCCTCGCGATCGAGCAGCGTCCCGAAGATGCTGGGCGAGTCGAACCGCGGCACGCAGAGCCAGTCGATCGCTCCGTCCGGCGCCACCAGGGCGCCGGTGTGGCAGTTGGAGAGGAAGGCGTAGTCCGCGATCGGCGGAAACGGCGACGGCATCGCCGCGCTCTGCGCCACGGTCTCCTCAGGCTGGTTCACGAGCCGGTCCAGGGATCGCGCCAGCCGCCGAACTCCTTGACCAGCCGGTCGGCGGACCTCGGCCCCCATGAGCCCGGTTTGTACGGCTGGATCCTGGGCGGCTTCTCGATCAGCGGCCCGCAGATCCGCCAGGTCTCCTCGATGTTGTCCTGACGGGTGAAGCGGGTGCTGTTCCCGACCATCGCGGCGTGCAGAAGCACCTCGTAGGGCGTCGGCCCCTCTCCGCCCTGCTCCGCGAACTCCATGTCGAGGTTGATCTGCTCGGGATCGGCGGAGTCGCTGCGCTGGGCGTCGACGAGCAGCCGGACGCCAGTTGTGGGGTGGAGCCTTATCACCAGCTCGTCCGACGGCGGCATCTGTCTGCCCCGCATCGCGTACCCGAGGCGCGGCGGTTCCTTGAAGATCAGCCTGAGCTCCCACTGCTCGACGGGGAGCTCCTTCCCTGTCCGGATGAAGAACGGCACCCCGCTCCAGCGCCAGTTGTCGATCTCGAGGCGCATCGCCGCGAACGTCTCGGTGCTCGAGCCCTTGGCAACCCCCTTGATCTTCCGGTAGCCCTCGTACTGCCCGCGCACGTACTGCTTCGGATCGGCCTTCGGCATCGCCGAGAAGACCGCGAACATGGCGTCCTTCAGCGATCGTGCGTCCCGGCCGGCCGGCTGCTCCATCGCGCAGGCCGCGACGATCTGCATCAGGTGGTTGACCACGACGTCGCGCACGGCGCCGACCGGGTCGTAGAAGCTGCCGCGATCCGAGACGCCGAAGTCCTCGGCCATCGTGATCTGTACGCAGTCGATGCTGTTGCGGTTCCACACGGGCTCGAAGATCGCGTTGGCGAAGCGGAGGAAGAGGATCTCCACCAACCCCATCAGGCCGAGGAAGTGATCGATCCGGTAGAGCTGGTCCTCGCGGATGTACTGGTGGATCTCGTCGGCGAGGTCGCGGGCCGACTGGAGGTCATGGCCGAAGGGCTTCTCGACCACCACCCGAGCGTTCTCGGTCAGCCCGGCCTTCGAGAGACCGCCGATCGTCATCCCGAACAGGGACGGCGGGATCTCCAGATAGAAGACGGGGGTCTTGGCGCCCTTGATCGCCTTTCCGACCCGCTCGTAGGTCTCGTCGTCGGAGAAGTCGCCCTGGACGTAGGAGAACCGCTTGGCGAGCCGGTTGAAGATCTTCGGATCGGGCTTGCGCCCGGATGAGGTCTCGATCGCCTTGCGGGCGTGCTTGCGAAGGTCGTCCACCGACCAGTCGTCGAAGGCGACGCCCACGATCGGGCAGTCGAGCAGACCCCGGGCCTCGAGCCGGTAGAGCGAGTTGAACGTCATCACCTTGGCGAGATCGCCCGTGATCCCGAAGATGACGAAGACGTCAGCGGGCCGCTCCACGTCCGGATCATTCCTACTAGCTTGCTCGCCAGGTGGAAGCGGTTGCAGAAGTCGCAGCGGTAGTAGGTCATGCCCAGGCGCGCCGCCTCCTGGCGGGCCACCGACTCGCTCTCGTAGGCGGTCTTCGGCTTGCCGTCGGCGCGGAAATGGCTTGGGACGATGCGTCGCGGGCCCATGATCCGAGGCTACAGGGACAGTTAGGGGACTCTTAGGGGCCATTCCCGATAGACGATCCGGTCTCCGGGCTTCATCGTCAACGTCATGGCAAACCAACCGAAGAACCCAAAGAAGAAGAAGCAAGAGGAGCAGACGGTCGGCCCGCGGCGCGCGCTGCTGCGCTCGAAGGACAATCGGGTGCTCTGGGGCGTCGCCGGCGGTCTCGCCGAGCACATCGGCTTCAACGCCACCCTGGTCAGGATCGCGTTCGTCGTCACCACGCTCTTCGGTGGCGCCGGGATCCTGGCCTATCTGGTGCTGGCCGTCGCGCTCCCGGAGGACGACGGAACCGGCAACCCCGTGCCCGAGAGCGTCTGGGGGCGGCTCGGCAAGGTGTTCGTCGTCTGCCTGCTGGTCGCGATCGGGCTCGGGGTCGCCGCGTTGCTGGCCGCCGTCAGCGCCTGGACGACCGCGACCGGACACGGCGGGATCGTCGCGGCCGTGGTGATCGCGCTGGGCGTCGCGCTGGTCGCGTTCGCGTTCGCCCCGGAATGGCGCCGGCGCAGCACCCCGCTGCTGCTCACCACGGCGCTCGTGCTCGGCATTCCCGCGGGAGCGATCGCGGCCGCCGACATCGACATCGACGGATCGATCGGCCAGCGGACCTACACGCCGAACACGGTGGCGGACGTGCCGGCCGACGGCTACAAGCTCGGTACCGGACAGCTGGTGGTCGATCTCAGGGAGCTTCCCTGGCAGAAGGGCAAGACCATTGCGACCTCGTCCCACCTCGGGATCGGCCAGATGATCGTCTCGGTGCCGAAGAACGTCTGCGTCGTCGGTCACGCGACCGGCAAGGCGGGCGAGCTGGTCGTGGCCGGCGAGGTCTGTCACGGAATCGATCCCGACGTTTCGCTGGGGACCCCCACGACCGATGCTCCGCGGCTCGACCTCAGCGCCGACATCCAGCTCGGGCAGATGCTCGTCACCGACCAGGCTCCCGACCAGGCGGAGAACGACCGCGGCGTCGACTACGACCACCATCAGCAGATGCTGAAGTCGCAGAGGACGGTATGCGGTAGGTGAGAAGACCAGACCTGAGCACGCTGGGGACCGGGACGGCCGTCCTGGTCCTCGGCACGTTCCTGTTGCTGCATTCCAACGGCAGGCTCGACCCCGATGCGAGTGCGTCGTTTGCCCTCATCGGCGCCTGCGTGCTCGTGGCCCTGATCGCCAGGGCGATGGGGCGGCCGTCGGCGCCGGCGGCCGACACCGGCGCGCGGGACACGCTGGCGATCGCCCCCGCCCTGAGCCCCGAGACGAGCCGGGCCTCGAAGCTGGGCCTCGCCGTGGGCGGGCTCCTCGGCATCGGCCTGATCGTCCTCTGGCTGACGGGCGTGATCGAGTTCGCGGGCCGGGTGGCCCTCGCCGCCCTCGTCGTCGCGGTTGCCCTGACCCTGATCTCGGCGCCGTTCTGGCGGGCGACGTTCAACCGCCTCGGAGCCGAGCGGGTGGCGCGCGCCCGCGCGGATGAGCGGGCGGACGTGGCAGCCCACCTCCACGACTCCGTCCTGCAGACCCTCGCCCTGATCCAGACCCGCTCTGACGACCCCGAGCAGGTCGGGAGGCTCGCCCGCCGCCAGGAGAGGGAGCTGCGCGATTGGCTCTCCGACACCGAGCCGAGCAGGCCGGACGAGCGCCTCGCCGACGCGCTCCGGGCAGCCGCCGCCGACATCGAGGACTCGCACGGCGCTCCGATCGAGGCGGTGGTCGTCGGCGATGCAGAGCTCAACGAGCGGCTCGAGGCACTCGTGGCGGCGAGCCGGGAGGCGCTGACCAACTCCGTCAAGTTCGCCTCGGAGGGCGGCCCGGTGCGCCTCTATGCCGAGATCGAGAAGAGCGGCGCGCATGTCTTCATCGACGACCGTGGGCCGGGCTTCGACCCGGAATCCATCCCGGCCGATCGCCGCGGCGTCCGCGAGTCGATAATCGGGCGCATGGAGAGATACGGCGGGACCGCGGAGATCCGCAGCGACCCGGGCGACGGCACGGAGGTCGAGTTGACGATGAGGATGCGCCGATGAGCACGCCCTCCGTCGTGATCGTCGACGACCACGCCATCTTCCGGGCGGGCGTCAAGGCGGAGCTCGGAGAGGGGGTCGAGCTGCTCGGCGAGGCCGAGTCGGTGGAGGACGCGGTGCGCGCGATCGCGACAGCTGGAGCCCGACGTCGTCCTGCTCGACGTGCACATGCCCGGCGGCGGCGGCGTCGAGGTGATCGAGCAGGTGGCCAAGCAGAGGCCGCATCAGCGGTTCCTCGCCCTCTCGGTCTCCGACGACCCGCAGGACGTGATCGCCATCGTCCGCGCCGGCGCGCGCGGCTACGTCACCAAGACGATCACCGGCGAGGAGCTCGCCGACGCCGTGCGCCGCGTCCGCGATGGCGACGCGGTCTTCTCGCCTCGGCTCGCGGGCTTCGTGCTGGACGCGTTCGCCGGCGACCTGCCCGCCGAGGAGGTCGACCCCGAGCTCGACCAGCTCACCGCCCGCGAGCGCGAGGTGCTCCGCCAGATCGCCCGCGGCTACCTCTACAAGGAGATCGCCCTGCGGCTCAGCATCTCGGTGAAGACCGTCGAGGCGCACGTCAGCTCGGTGCTCCGCAAGCTGCAACTGTCCAATCGCCACGAGCTCAGCCGCTGGGCGGTCAGCCGCCGTCTGGTCGACTAGGTTCCCGCGGCCGCCTCACTCCACCGAAAGGACAGAGATGCACATCGCCGAGTTCACCCTGCACGCCAAGCCCGGCCACTTCCAGGACGTGGCGGACATCTACTCCGCCTTCGCCGCGGACTTCCTGAGCAACCATCCGGCGCTCGAGAGCGTGCTGGTCGTTGGCGACGAGGCCGACGGCGTCGTGCGCGGCATCGGCGTCTTCTCCGACCGCGACGCCGCGGACGCCGTCAACAGCGATCCGCAGTTCGCCGACTTCAACGACAAGGTGGCCCCGCTGCTGGCGAGCCCATCGGAGCGCGTCGAGCTGCAGCTGCTGCACCAGTACGTCAAGGCATAGGGCTAGAGCAGCGGCAGGCCCTCGCGGAACGAGGCGATCGCCGCGTCCGCCCCGGCCTCCTTCAGCTGATCGACCGTGAACTCCCCGGTCGCCACTCCGACGACCCTGATGCCGGCGCCGTGGCCCGCCTCGACGTCGCGCGGGGTGTCGCCGCAGGAGAAGCAGCGGTCCGGGTCGAGGCTGTCGCCGGAGACCAGCTCCGCCCGCTCCAGCGCCTTCCTGGTCAGCTCGGTGCGGTCGGGCGAGTCGGATCCGTAGCCGCCGAAGGAGAAGAAGCGGTTCAGGTTGGCTCGCTGGAGCTTGATGTGGGCGGCCTCCTCGACGTTGCCGGTGGTCAGGCCGAGCAGCAGCCCGTCGTCGATCAGCTGCTCGAGCAGCTCCACGACGCCGTCCTGGACCTCGAATCCCGGGGAGCTCTCCACCTCCTCCGGCAGGTGATCGAGCCGCCGCCGCATCAAGGCATCGGCCTCCTCGTCCGTGGGCTCGCGGCCGATCGCCTTCTCGAAGACCACGCGGCCCACCTCGGGATCCGGCACACCCTTGCCGGTCACCGCCGGGACGTCGACATCCACGTCCTGGAGCTCCTGGAAGGCGCGCTTCCAGGCCCGGTCGCTGGCGCCGCCGGTGCTGATCAGCGTGCCGTCGATGTCGAACAGCACGGCCTGGGTGTCAGCCACGGTTCTTCCGGTACCGCCGGATCAGGGCATTCGTCGAGCTGTCGTGCTCCAGCTTCGGCTCCTTGGGCGCCTGGAGCTCGGGAATGATGTTCTTCGCGAGCACCTTTCCCAGCTCCACCCCCCACTGATCGAATGAGTCGATTCCCCAGATCGCGCCCTGGGTGAAGACGCTGTGCTCGTAGAGCGCGACCAGGGAGCCGAGCGTGTGCGGGGTGAGCCGCTCGGCCAGGATCACGTTGGAGGGCCGGTTGCCCTCCATCACCCGGTGGGGGACGACGGGCTCCGGCGTTCCCTCCTCCCTCACCTGCTCCGGGGTCTTGCCGAAGGCGAGCGCCTCGGGCTGAGCGAAGACATTCGACATCAGCAGGTCGTGGTGATCGCCGAGCGGATTGAGCGTGTGCATGAAGCCGATGAAGTCGCAGGGAATCAGCCTCGTCCCCTGGTGGATCAGCTGGTAGAAGGAGTGCTGGCCGTTGGTCCCGGGCTCACCCCAGTAGATCGCGCCGGTGTCGTAGTCGACCCGGGCGCCGTCGAGGGTGACGTGCTTGCCGTTCGACTCCATGGTGAGCTGCTGGAGGTATGCCGGGAAGCGGTGCAGGTACTGGTCGTAGGGGAACACCCCTGAGGTCTGAGCCCCGAAGAAGTCGCCGTACCAGACGGCCAGCAGGCCCATGATCGAGGGCAGGCTCTGGCCGATGGGGTTCTCGCGGAAGTGCTCGTCGACTGCGTGGAACCCGGCGAGCATCTCGCCGAAGGCCTCGGGCCCGATCGCGAGCATCGTCGAGAGGCCGATGGCCGAGTCCATCGAGTAGCGCCCGCCGACCCAGTCCCAGAAGCCGAACATGTTGTCGGTGTCGATGCCGAACTCGGCGACGCCCTCGGCATTCGTGGAGACGGCGACGAAGTGCTTGGCGATCGCCTCGTCCGACCCGAGCTTCGCCAGCGCCCACTCCCGCGCGGTGTGGGCGTTGGTCATCGTCTCCAGGGTGGTGAAGGTCTTCGAGGAGATGACGAAGAGGGTCTCCTCGGGGTCGAGGTCCCTGGTCTTCTCGGCGAAGTCGGTGCCGTCGACGTTGGAGACGAAGCGGAAGGTCATCTCGCGCCGCGAGTAGTGCCGCAGAGCCTCGTAGGCCATCACCGGCCCGAGATCGGAACCGCCGATGCCGATGTTGATCACGTTGCGGATCGGCTTGCCTGTGTGTCCCTTCCACTCGCCGGAGCGGACCCGCTCGGCGAAGGCTGACATCCGATCGAGCACGTCGTGGACCTGCTTGACGACGTCCTCGCCGTCGACGACCAGCGAGCGGTCCTTCGGCATCCGCAGCGCGACATGAAGGACGGCGCGGTCCTCGGAGACGTTGATGTGCTCCCCGCGGAACATCGCGTCGCGACGATCGGCGACGCCGGACTCGTCCGCCAGCTCGGTGAGCAGCCTCAGGGTCTCGTCGGTGATCCGGTTCTTCGAGTAGTCGAGGAAGAGCCCGGCACCCTCGGCAACCAGGCGCTCACCGCGGTCGGGGTCCTCGGCGAAGAAGTCCCTCAGGTGCCGCTCGCCGATCTCGGTGTGGTGCTTGGAGAGGGCCTTCCAGGCCTTGCTCTTCCGAAGCTGAGGTTCCGACGCCACGCGCGCAGCCTATCCACGCGCGCTGCGGGATCAGGCGGCCAGGCGCTCCGATTCCGACTTGATCGTCTCGAGCAGCTCGTTCCAGGACTTGACGAACGCATCAGCGCCGTCCTTCTGGAGCTTGAGCCCCAGCGCGTCGGTGTCGATTCCCTGGTCTCGGTGCGCCTCGAAGACCTGCTCGCAGTCGCCGCCGTCGGCCGGCAGCGGGACGCCGACCTTGCCGTGGTCCGCGAAGGCGTTCAGCGTCTTGTCGGGCATGGTGTTGATCGTGTCGGGCGCCGCGAACGCCTCGATGTAGAGGGTGTCCGAGGCCTCGGGGTCCTTCGTCCCGGTGCTGGCGAAGAGCAGCCTCTGCAGGCGGGCGCCCTGATCGGCGAGGCCCGTCCAGCGATCGGACTCCCGCATCTCCATCCACGCCTTGTAGGTCGCCTTGCCTACCGCGATGCCGAGTGTGTTCTTGAGCTCGTCTGGCACGTCGTCGTGAACGGCGACATCCCAGCGGCTGATGAACAGGGAGAGCACCGACGGCACGTCCGCGTCGAGGCCCGCCTCGATTCGCCGCTCGATCCCCTTCATGTACGCGTCGGCCGCGGCCATCGTCTGGTCCGTCGACATCAGCAGGGTGACGTTGATCGGCACGCCCGCGTAGATCGACTCCTCGATTGCCGGCAGGCCCTCGGGCGTGCCCGGGATCTTGATGAAGTTGTTCTTCTCGGCGCGACCGTGGAGGTCGGCGGCCTGCTGGATCGTCGCCTGGGTGTCGTAGGCGAGCTGCGGCGAGACCTCGAGGGAGACCCAGCCGTCCATGCGATCGGTCTCCTTGTGAATCGGCTCGAACATCTTCGCCGCGCGCGTCACGTCGGCGAGCGCCAGCTCGAAGAAGATGTCCTCGGGCTCAATGCCCTTCTCCCGCAGCTCGGTGATCTGCTCGTCGTAGGCGTCGCCGCCCCCGATCGCCTTGTCGAAGATCGTCGGGTTCGAGGTTTGACCGGTGACGTTCTTCTCGTCGATGTAGCCCTGCTCGGTCCCGTCGTCGAGCATCGTGCGGGTGATGTTGTCGAGCCACAGACTCTGGCCCAGGTCGTGCAGCTCCTGCGTGGGCTTCATCGTCCGAGTACCTCCTTGGCAGTCTCCGCCACCTTGTCTGGGGTAAAGCCGAACTTGGTCTGCACGTCCTTCAGGGGAGCCGAGGAGCCGAAGGTGTGCATTCCGATCCTCGCCCCCTCCGGACCGACGAACCTGTCCCAACCGAGGGTAGAGGCCTCCTCGACGGAAACGCGTGCCGTGACCGCCGGGGGCAGCACCTCGTCGCGGTAGGCCTGATCCTGGCGCTCGAAGAGCTCCCAGCAGGGCAGGCTGACGACGCGGGAGGCGATGCCGTCCGCGACGAGCTGCTCGTGAGCCTGGACAGCCAGCGCCACCTCGCTCCCCGTGGCGATCAGGATCACCTCCGGCTCCCCCTCGGCGTCGGCGAGCACGTAGCCGCCACGGCGCAGGCCGTCGGCCGAGGCGTATTTCGTGCGATCCAGGATCGGGACGTCCTGCCGGGTGAGGACAAGCGCGACCGGCTGGTGGGTGCGGTCGAGAGCCTCGCGCCAGGCCTCCGCGACCTCGTTGGCGTCGGCGGGGCGGATCACGTCCAGGCCGGGGATCGCCCGTAGCCCGGCCAGGTGCTCAACCGGCTGGTGGGTAGGCCCATCCTCGCCGAGCCCGATCGAGTCATGGGTGAAGACGTGGATCACCGGCAGCTCCATCAGCGCCGAGAGCCTGATCGCGGGCTTGGCGTAGTCGGAGAAGGTCAGGTAGGTCGACCAGAGCGGCCGCAGCTTCGACAGCGACAGGCCGTTGGAGATGGCTGCCGACTCGTGCTCGCGGATCCCGTAGTGGAGCTGGCGCCCCGCGCGGGTGTTCGGCTCGAAGTCCTCGGTGTCCTCGAGGCCGACCGAGTTGGACCCGGTGAGGTCGGCGGCGCCGGCCAGGAGCCAGGGGACCTTCGCCGCCACCGCGTTCTCGACCTTGTTCGAGGCCTTGCGGGTGGCGAGCCCCTTCTCGTCGGGCTCGAAGCTCGGGATGTCTGCGTCCCAGCCCTCCGGCAGCTCGCGGCGCTGCATCGCCTCCAGATGCGCCGCGTTCTCGGGCTCGTCGGCCTTGTAGCTCTCAAAGGTCTTCTGCCAGCCGGAGCGCAGCTCCGCGCCCCGCTTGCCCATCACCTCCGCGAAGTGTTCCTGGACCCCATCCGGGACCAGGAACTCGGCGTCCTCGGGCCAGCCGTAGAAGCGCTTGGTCTCGCGGACCTCCTCGTCGCCCAGCGGTTCGCCGTGAGCCTCGGCGGTGTCCTGCTTGTTTGGGGCGCCGTAGCCGATGTGGGAATCGACGATGATCAGCGTCGGCCGCTCCTCCTCCGCCCTGAAGTTGTCGAACCCCCGGGTGATCATGGCGAGGTCGTTGGCGTCCTCGACCCGGGTCACGTTCCACTGATAGCCCTCGAAGCGGGCCTGGACGTCGTCCTCATAGGTGATCGAGGTGTGGCCGTCGATCGTGATGTGGTTGTTGTCGTAGACCCAGCATAGGTTCGAGAGCTTCTGATGGCCGGCGAAGGAGGCGGCCTCGTTCGAGACGCCCTCCATCAGGCAGCCGTCGCCGGCGATCGCGTAGACGTCGAAGTCGAAGAGCTCCGCTCCGGGGCGGGTGAAATAGGCCGCCTGCCAGACCGAGGCAACCGCCATCCCGACGCTGGTCGCGATTCCCTGGCCGAGCGGGCCCGTCGTCGTCTCGACGCCGGATGTCCAGCGGTACTCCGGGTGCCCGGGGCACTTCGAGTCGAGCTGGCGGAAGTGCTTGATGTCGTCGAGGGTCACCGCCTGCTGACCGACGACCTCGTAGTCGGGGTCGACCGCCTTGACCCTGGCGAGGTAGAGCAGCGAGTAGAGCAGCATCGACGCATGGCCCGCCGAGAGCACGAAACGGTCGCGGTTCGGCCAGATCGGGTCCTCGGGGTCGAATCGCAGGTAGCTCTGCCACAGCGTGTAGGCGAGGGGCGCCAGTGCCATCGGGGTTCCCGGGTGACCCGAATTCGCCTTCTGGATCGCGTCCATCGACAGCGTGCGGATGGTGTTGATGCAGAGCTCGTCGATGTCCGTCTGCTGCTCGGCCGTCGCTGCCATCTCCACGATCCTACGACTAGTGTCCCGGCGGTGAGCGAGCCAAACCTCGATGGGGAGAAGAAGGTGGCCGCCGAGGCGGCCGCGGAGCTCGTCTTGGACGGCATGAAGGTAGGTCTCGGGACGGGATCGACCGTCGCCCATCTGTTACCGGCGCTCGCCGCCCGGGGGCTGAAGGACATCCGCTGCGTCGCGACCTCGGTTGCGACCGAGGACCATGCGCGCGAGCTGGGCATCGCCGTCGAGGAATTCGACAAGCTCGAGGGCCTCGACATCGCGATCGACGGCGCCGATCAGGTCGCTCCCGACCGCTGGCTCGTCAAGGGCGGCGGCGGGGCCCACACCCGCGAGAAGATCGTCGCCGCGTCCGCCGAGAGCTTCATCGTGATCGCCGATTCCTCGAAGACCGTCGACCGGATCTCGGCTCCGATCCCGCTCGAGCTCTCGAGATTCGGCCTCGCCTCGACCCTCGCGCGGATCTCGAGCGAGCTCGGCGAGGTCACCGTCCGTCCCGACACGCCGCAGAGCCCCGACGACGGCGTCATCGCGGACTACCACGGCGACGTCCACGAGCCAGGCGAGCTCGCCGCCCGCCTCTCGGTGATGCCCGGCGTCGTCGACCACGGGCTCTTCCCCTCGGGGATGGTCAGCAGCGTCCTGGTCGGGCGCGGCGACGAAGTCGAGCGTGCCTGAGCCGATCGCAAAGCTCGAAGCGCTGTACCAGAGGTGGGCGCGAGGCGACCTCTCCGGCGGCGAGATCTTCGATCCCTCCGTTGAGCTGGAGTCCCACGGCATGGGCGAGGTGATCCGCGGCAGCGGATTCGATCAGGTCACCGCCGTACTCACGGACTGGCTGAGCGCCTGGGCGCGCCCCCTGAAGATCGAGGCCGAGGAGCTGATCCAGTCCGGGGACCGGGTCCTGGCACTGGTCCGCTGGAAGGGCTACGGCAAGGGCAGCGGCGTCGAGATGCAGGCTGAGGGCGCCCATCTCTGGACCTTCCGCGGGGGGCTGGTCGTTCGGTACGACGTCTACCGCGACCGCGACGAGGCGCGGGCCGCTCTGGACGCCAAGTGACGGGACTCACACCGCGCCCCGGCTGAGCGGCAGTACGCTCGCTGCCATGGAGGAGAAGGACGCGGTCATCGTCGGGGCGAGGTGCGGGGGGTCGACTCTCGCCACTGCCCTCGCGAAGGCCGGCTGGGACGTGGCGCTGGTGGACAGGGACACGTTCCCGAGCGACACGATCTCCACCCACATGATGTTCCCGAACACCCTGGCTCGCTTCGAGCAGCTCGGCGTCCTCGACAGGCTGCGCGCGAATCACCGGCTCCCCTCGCTCGGCTGGCGGGTCGTCGGCCTGGGCCACGAGACCGCCGGGATCTTCACGCCGATCGATGGATTCGATCGGGGGTCCTCGGTTCGGCGAACCGCCCTGGACAAGGCGATCGTCGACACGGCCGTCGCGGCGGGAGCGGAGGGGCGCTTCGGCGAACGGGTCGTCGACCTGATCGGCTCCGGGTCGGAGGAGGACCCGGTCGCCGGTGTCGTCCTCGACAACGGCGACGAGATCCGGGCGAAATGGGTCTTCGGCGCCGACGGACGCGGCTCCACGGTGGCCGGCAAGCTGGGCATCGAGAAGGAGCGCCGGCAGCAGGGAGAGATCGCCTTCATGTGGGCCTACTGGAGCGGCATTCCGGACGACGGCTTCGGCACGACCGACATCCAGGAGGACGCGATCATCATCAGATGGGCCGCGGAGGACGGCGTCACGCTGCTGGTTTCGACCGGGCCCGACAAGTTCACGCACGGGTCGAAGGACGAGCGGCTCCGCAACTACCTCGACGTTCTCGGCAGGTTCCCGGACTCGATTCCTCCGGAGCAGCTCGAGGGTGCGGAGATGATCTCCGACCTCGTCGTCGCGCCCGAGTCGCTGATGCGCGGGTACTTCCGCAAGCCCACCGGGCCGGGATGGGCGCTGCTCGGAGATGCCAGCCACTTCAAGCACCCGGGCACAGCCCAGGGAATCGGGGATGCGGTTGAACAGGCGATCTACATCGCCGAGCATCTTTCGAGCTCGGATCCGGGCCTCGAGGGATACGAGGACTGGCACGATCGGCGCGCCGGAGACCACTACGACTGGTCGTTCTCCTGGGGGCGCTTTCCCCGTCCTGACGTCACCGAGAGGCTCTTCCGCGGCTGGGCGAGCGACCCGGACGCGGGCCAGGACCTGCGCGACACCTACACGCGTCGGGTGTCCCCCTCGAAGGTGATGAGCGAGGAGCGCCTGGCCCGCTGGCTCGGCGCGCCAAGCGGGTCCGTCGCGGCGCAGTAGGCTCGGTCGGGATGGAGGAGAAGGACGCTGTCATCGTCGGCGCGCGCTGCGCCGGTTCGACTCTGGCGATAGCCCTCGCCAAGCGGGACTGGGACGTGCTGGTGATCGATCGCGACACCTTCCCCAGCGGGACGATCTCGACCCACGGCCTCTATCCGAACACCCTCGCCAGGTTCGAGCAACTCGGGGTGATGGACACGCTGCGCGCCTCTCACGACATCCCGCTGCTGGGGAGCCGGCTCGTGGGCCTCGGAAACGAGGTCGCGGGCCTGTACACGCCGATCGACGGATACGACCGCATGGCCGTCACCCGCCGATCCGCGCTCGACAAGGCCATCGTCGACACGGCGCTGGCGGCCGGAGCCGAGGGCCGCTTCGGTGAGCGGGTGGTCGAGCTGATCGGCTCGGGCACCGATGAGGACCCGGTCGCCGGGGTGGTGCTCGACAACGGAGACGAGATCCGGGCGAAGTGGGTCTTCGGCGCGGACGGGCGCGGATCCACGGTGGCCGGGCGCCTCGGGATCGAGAAGGAGCACACCGCCAAGGGAGAGGTCGCCTTCCTGTTCGGCTACTGGAGCGGCATTCCCGACAACGGCTACGGCACGATCGAGATCCACGAGCGTGAGTTCGCCAGCCGCTCGGCGGTGGAGGACGGGCTCCACCTGTTGATCGCGATGGGCGATGCGGATTTCACGCGAGGGACCCAGTCCGAGCGCCGCCGGCGATACGTCGAGCTTCTGCGGCGCTTCCCGGAGATGATCGAGCCCGACGTGCTCGAGAGGGCCGAGCTCGCCACCGAGGTCAGCGTGGCGCCGGAGTCGCTGATGCGCGGGTTCTTTCGCAAGCCGACCGGGCCCGGCTGGGCGCTGGTCGGCGATGCATCCCACTTCAAGCATCCCGGGACGGCCCAGGGGATCGCCGACGCGGTCGAGCAGGCCATCTTCGTCGCCGGGGCGCTCTCGGGCTCGGCGCCGAGCCTGGCGGAGTACGAGGCCTGGCGCGATGCCCGGGCGGCCGAGCACTACGACTGGTCCTTCGCGTGGGGGCGCTTCCCTCACCGCGAGGCCGCGGAGAAGCTCTGGAAGGGGTGGGCGAGCGATTCAGACGCGGGTCAGGACCTCCGCGACTCCTTCAGCCGCCTGGTGGAGCCGTCCGAGGTGATGAGCCCGGAGCGTGTGGAGCGCTGGTTCTCCAGCGCCCCGAGCCGCTCCTGAGGCTCTTCCTAGAGATTCACCGCCGCCATCCCGGTCTCCTCGTAGCGGTCGCCGGAGACCTCGGGGAGCTCCGCGTCGATCCGCGCCAGGTCCTCCCCGGTCAGCTCGACGTCCGCCGCGGCGGCGTTCTCCTCCAGGTATGTGCGCCGCTTGGTACCAGGGATCGGGACGATGTCGTCGCCCTGGGCCAGCACCCAGGCGAGCGCGAGCTGCGCCGGGGTGATGTCCTTCTCCTCGGCGATCTCCCGGAGCTTCGCGACGATCCGCATGTTCGCTTCCAGGTTCTCGCCCTGGAAGCGGGGCTGGCTCCGCCGGAAGTCGTCCTCGGCGAGCTCGTCCGGGGAGTCGAACCGCCCGGAGAGGAAGCCGCGCCCGAGCGGCGAGTAGGCCACGAAGCCGATCCCGAGCTCCCGGCAGGTCGGCAGGATCTCCGCCTCCGGCTCGCGCGCGAACACCGAGTACTCCGTCTGCAGAGCGGTGATCGGATGGACGGCATGGGCGCGGCGGATCGTCTCCGGCGCGGCCTCGCTGAGGCCCAGATGCCGGACCTTGCCTGCCTCGACCAGCTCGGCCATCGCGCCGACCGTCTCCTCGATCTCGACGTTGGGGTCGACGCGGTGCTGGTAGTAGAGGTCGATCTGGTCGATGCCCAGGCGCTGCAGGGTGCCGTCGATCGTCTTCCTGACGCTCTCCGGGGAGCTGTCGAGCTCGCCGAGCGTCGACATGTCGCCGGGGACCGCGTTGTCCAGGTTGCGCTGGAACTTGCTCGCGATCACGTACTGAGCCCGCGCGCCCTTGATCGCCTTGCCGACCAGCTCCTCGTTGGTCAGCGGGCCGTAGATCTGTGCGGTGTCGAGGAAGTCGATGCCGAGCTCCAGGGCCCGATGGATCGTCGCGATGGACTCCGTCCTCGTCGGTCTCGCCGTAGAAGGCGGACATCCCCATGCACCCGAGTCCGATCTCCGAGACTTCCAGGTCACCAAGATTTCGCTGCTTCATTTCTTGCCAAGCCTTTCGCGGTAGAGGTCAATCTCGTCTTCCCCGTTCAGCAGCTCCGCATACACACCCTTCGAAGATAGAACTTGGAGTGCGCTCTAAGTCAAGGGCTCATGTCCTGCATCTGCGACTCGTGCGCCGGTGCGTCGTCGTGCATCGACATCGAGTCCATCGCGCGCATCGCCGCCGGCGAGTCCGGGGTCGTCAGGCCCGGAACCTGGCCCGGGAAGAAGGCGACTCCGACCGCCAGCGCCAGGAGCACCACCACGGTCACCGCCTCGGCGCGCTCGCGCCAGGGCAGCAGCTTCTCGAGCACGATCAGGGCGGCGATCACCACCATCCAGGTGATGCTCATCACGCCGAGCGCGAAGAGCGCGGCCATCAGCGCCCAGGACGAGCCGACGCAATAGGCGCCCTGGTCGAGACCCATGCGGAGCGCGCCGCCCGCGCCCTCGCGCCAGTCGGCCACCAGCAGCTCGCGATCGCGGCAATGCCGCAGGCAGGTCCGCTTCAGCGGCGTCAGCTCGTAGAGGGCGGCGCCCGCGATCACGGCCCCGGCTACATACCGGCCGCCGTCGTCCCAGCCGAGGAAGGAGATGTCGAGCGAGCGAACACCCTCGAATGCAACCCAGGCGACCAGCCCGACGAGCACCCAGGTGAGGAGATAGCCGGCGGTGAACAGGGTGGTGAGCAGCAGGGACCGAGGCGTCACGTCCGCCGAGCCGCCACGCGCCTTGCCCGCGTACGCCCCGGCCATCGGAATCAGCGACGGCAGCATCATCGCCGCCATCATCACCGCCCAGACGCCGGCGAACCAGCCGAAGGAGCCGAGGTCCGTTCCCGGTCCGGCGTCCATCCCCTGCATCCGATCCGCGGTGACCACCCAGGCGAGAGCCGCCGCCCCGAGCAGGAAGAGGGCGGTCAGTCGTAGTTCAGCTGTTCGTCCCAATTGGGCCTCCCTTCCGGAGTTAGATCGAAGAGATTCCAGACGGGCTCGAGCGTCCCGACGTGGCGTGGGTCCTGGCCCGGGTCCCAGGGACCGTAGAAGAGCTCCGAGCTCCAGAAGTGGCGGATCGTCTGACCGTCGCGGCGGAAGACGTTGAGGATCGGCCGCTGCGCGCCCTCAGGCGTCTCGGCGAGGTAATCCGGGTTGTAGGCGTTGTCCGCCGAGGAGAGGAGGCGCAGTCGCCTCCAGCCGCGCTCGCGAGCCCAGGTCAGGACTCGCTCGAGCGGCGACTTGGCCACGACCGCGAAGTTCATCTTCTGGCTGACGTGCTCGACCATGCCGTCGAGTTGGTCGAGCAGCGCGACGCAGGACGGGCATGGACCCTCCGCCAGCGGAAGCTTCGCGGTCTCCTTCTCGCGGACCGGCCCCGGCCGGTCGTCCTCGGGGTCGCGAGGGAACATGAAGCTGTAGATCGCCAATGAGTCCCGGCCCGGCGCGAAGAGCTCCGAGAGCCGCACGTCCATCGCGGTGCCCTCGGGGCCCTCGCCCTGGAAGACGTAATCCTCGGGGACCTCGCCGCCCGGCGGAAGCTCGCGCCGCGCGGCCGCGACCGCCTCCATCTGGCGGCGAAGCTCGGTCTCCTTGGTGAGCAGCGCGTTCCGCGCCGCCCTGTACTCGGCGCTCTCTCCTGGGAAGGTGGCGTCCACGTTGGCCTCTCCTACTTAGACGCCAGAACCCGCTCAATCTCATCGAAGCAGGTCGACCAGCCCTCGTACTGAGAGTCCCGCCGCTCCGCCTCGGAGATTTCGCTGTTCACGAACAGCACAGTGGTGACGCCGTCCCGCTCCGTGAACTCCAACTCGATCATCTGCTGGTTGGAGGGATCGTCTTCGAAGGTCCAGGTGAACGCGAGCCGGTGTGGCCGCTCGATCAGCGTGTACTCGCCGCCCGCCTCGACAGGCTCCCCGTCGGGCGTTCGCATCACGACTCGAATCTTTCCGCCGACGCGCAGGTCCACCTCCGCGTCGGCCTCCCGCCAGCCCTCCATCGGCCTGAACCAGCGGCCGATCACCTCCTCGCTCGTCCAGGCGTCGAAGACGTCCTCGGCCGAAGCATCGAAGTTCCGCTCGATCCGGACCACCCTTGCCGCTTCCTCGGCCACCCTCACTCCTTTCGCTCCTCGAGATACTCGCCGACCACGTCGAAGAGGCGCTCCCAGCGAGCCCTCTGACTTTCTATCCAATCGGAGGTCTCGGCGAGCACCTCGGGCCGAAGGGCGAGGCGGTGCGTGCGGCCGTCGATCACGCGGGTGACGACGCCGGCCTCCTCGAGCATCTTCAGGTGCCTCGATATGGTCGGCTTCGAGACGCCGAAGTCATGCGTCACCTCGCCGACCGTCGCGGTCCCGCCGCTGAGTCGCTCAACGATGTCGCGGCGCAGCGGGTGCGCGAGGGCCTTGAACGGATCGTTAGCCATTCTGCTAACTATATACGGAGAACGTCGAACCGACCACAGGAGGACCGTGATGCCGGACCACAGAGTTGTGAATCGGGAAGAGTGGCGGGCCGAGCGCGAGGAGCTGCTCGCCGAGGAGAAGGAGCTCACCCGCCGCGGCGACGAGCTGACGAAGAAGCGGCAGGACCTGCCCTGGGTGAAGGTCGAAACGGACTACAGCTTCGAGACGATGGACGGGACCAAGTCGCTGGCCGACCTCTTCGACGGCCGCTCGCAGCTGATCATCTACCACTTCATGTTCGGCCCCACCTACGAGACCGGCTGCCCCGTCTGCTCCTCGATCGCCGACAGCCTCACCGGTCAGGTGGCCCACCTCGGGGCACGCGACGCGACCCTGATCTGCTCGTCACGCGGCCCGCTCGAGCGGCTGCTCGCCTTCCGCGACCGGATGGGCTGGGAGTTCGACTGGGTCTCGGCCGAGACCGACTTCCACCGCGACCTCGGCTTCTTCAGCACCGAGGAGGAGCTCAAGCCGTTCCTCGAGAGCGGCCAGATCCCGCTGACCGTCACGCAGAACGCGGAGATGTGTGGGACCGACGTCGCCGGCTACGTCGCCGAGGGCCCGGGACTGAGCGTCTTCGCGCTCGATGACGGCGATGTCTACGGGACCTACATGACCACGTCGCGCGGCCTGGAGGCACCGGCGATGTCCTACTACGCCCTGCTCGACCGCACCCCGGCCGGCCGGAACGAGGCGCCCGACGAGCCTTTGTGGGTGAGATACCACGACGAGTACGAAACCTCCTAGCCGGCGATACCGCCTCGGTACCTTGGGCTGAGGCAGAACACAAGGAGGCCAACATGGCAACTCGCAACGGCAGCGCGCAGTGGAACGGCAACCTGATGGACGGCTCCGGCACGGTCACCGTCGGCGACGGGGTTTGGAGCGGCGACTACTCGTTCGCGTCGCGGTTCGAGGACGGCGACGGCACCAACCCCGAGGAGCTGATCGCGGCCGCCCACGCCGGCTGCTTCTCGATGGCGCTCAGCGCCCAGCTCGCCGAAGCCGGCCACGCGCCCAACTCGATCAAGACGACGGCGCGAGTGCAGATCCGCAACGTCGACGGCCTCCCCACCATCGACAACATCAAGCTGGAGACGGAGGGGGACGTGCCCGGCATCGACCAGGCGACCTTCGAGCAGCAGGCGGAGGATGCACGGGGCGGCTGCGCCGTCTCCCGGGCGCTCGCCGGCGTCAAGGAGATCGAGCTCAGCGCAAGGCTGAAGGCCGGGGCCCCGACCTAGGCGTCCGGCGCGGCGGCCCGGTCGGCGAGGATCAGCGAGTCCCCGCCAGGCTGGACTCGGCCCGAAGGAGTCGACGGGTCCTGGGCGATCAGCTTCGCCAGTGCGTCGACCTTGGACTCGCCGGTGACGACCCAGAGCAGGCTGCGGACACTCTCGATCTCCGGGTAGGTGAGGGTCATCCGGCGGACGCCCTGGTACTCGCCGGAGGTGACGGCGACCCGGCGATCCGTCACCTCCAGCACAGGGTCCCCGGGTACGAGTGAGGCGGTGTGCCCGTCCGGCCCGATGCCGAGATGGGCTATGTCGAGCCGCTCCGGAAGGGACTCGGCGTAGCGCGCTGCAGCCGCGTCGAGGTCCTCATCGGTGACCGGCATCGGCTTGATGCTGCCCTGGGCGCCGATCGAGAGGCTCTCGATCAGGTGGGTGAGGTTGCGCTGGTCATCGCCTGCCGGGGCGACCCGCTCATCCACCTGGAAGACCTCGGTCTTGTCCCAGTCGCCGAACAGGTCCTCGAGCTGGGAGAACATCGGCCACGGATCGCTCCCCCCGCTGAACGCGAGCTCGGCCCGGCCCCGCTCGGCGACCGCCTGCTTGGCCGCCTCGGCGAGCAGCTCCGCGCCCGCGCTTGTGAACCGCATCGGCAGTGTCGAACACCTCGAGCCGGTGGGGGCTGCTCACTCCGGCTTCTCCTTGTGCCCGCCGAACTGGTACCGCATCGCCGACAGGACCCGATCGGCGAAGTCGTCGAGGTCGCGTGAGGCGAAGCGCTCATACAGCGCGGTGGTGAGCACGCCGGCCGGGACGCCCTCCTCGATCGCGGCGATCGAGGTCCAGCGGCCCTCGCCGGAGTCCGAGACCCGGCCCTCGAAGTCGGAGAGGTCGTTCGACTCCTGCAGCGAGGCGGCGGTCAGGTCCAGGAGCCAGGAGCCGATCACGCTGCCGCGCCGCCAGACCTCGGCGACCTGCGGGATGTCCAGGTCGTACTGGTAGTACTCGGGGTGCTCGAGCGGGGCGGTCTCGGCGTCCATCTCGCGCTTCACCTTCCCCGCGTTCGCGTTCTTCAGGATGTTGAGCCCCTCGGCGTACGCCGCCATCACGCCGTACTCGATCCCGTTGTGGACCATCTTCACGAAGTGGCCGGCGCCGCTCGGCCCGCAGTGGAGGTAGCCGTTCTCGGCGGTGTCGGGGTCCCCGTTGCGCCCGGGCGTGCGCTCGGCGGAATCGACGCCGGGCGCGATCGTCTTGAAGATGGGGTCGAGGCGTTCGACCGCCTCATCCGGGCCGCCGATCATCAGGCAGAAGCCGCGGTCGAGGCCGAAGACGCCTCCGCTGGTCCCGCAGTCGATGTAGTCGATGCCCTTCTCCCCCACCATCTGCGAGCGGCGGATGTCGTCGCGGTAGTAGGAGTTGCCGCCGTCGATGATCGCGTCGCCCTTCTCCAGCACCTCGGCGACCTCCTTGACCGTGGACTCCGTGATCTCGCCGGCCGGGACCATCACCCAGACCGACCGCGGGGCGTCGAGTTTCTCGGCCAGCTCCGCAAGAGTTGACGCGCCGGTCGCTCCCTCGCCGGCCAGCTCCTTGATCGGGTCGGGGTTGACGTCGTAGACGACGCAGTCGTGGCCGTCGCGCATCAGGCGCCGGACCAGGTTCGCTCCCATCCTGCCGAGGCCGACCATTCCGAGCTGCGCCATGACTTCCCTCCTAGGTGGTTGACGACTTCGTCATTAAACGGGTTGCTCCTCCGGCGCACCTCGCTCTGCGGAGCACCCTCGCATATCAGTAGGTTGCCCAACGTGGCGCAGGCATCCGACGGCAGGAAGACCGGCCCACCCGCCGATGCGCTGGTGATCTTCGGGATCACCGGCGACCTGGCGAAGAAGATGACCTTCAAGGCGCTGTACAGCCTGTTCAAGAACGGGACTCTCGACGTGCCGGTGATCGGCGTCGCCCGAAACGACTGGACCGACGATCAATGCCACGACCACGCGCGCGAGGCGATCGAGTCGGCGTCCGAGGAGGGTGCCCCGGAGATCGACGAGGACGTCTTCAAGAAGTTCAAGGAGAAGCTCTCCTACGTCCCGGGCGACTACGGCGAGAAGGACACCTACGAGCGGCTCAAGAAGAAGCTCTCCTTCGCCAAGCATCCGGTCTTCTACCTCGAGATCCCGCCCGCGCTGTTCGCCCCGGTCATCGAGCAGCTCGGGAGCGTGGGGCTGACGGACGGGGGCCCGGGTCGTGATCGAGAAGCCCTTCGGCCACGACCTTAAGTCGGCGGTCGAGCTCAACGACCAGATCCACGAGGTCCTCGAAGAGGACCAGATCTACCGGATCGACCATTTCCTCGGCAAGGAGCCGGTGATGGACATCACCTACCTCCGCTTCGCCAACTCGATGTTCGAGCCGATCTGGAACCGCCGCTACGTCGAGTCCGTGCAGATCACGATGGCCGAGGACTTCGGCGTCGATGATCGCGGCAGCTTCTATGACGCCGTGGGATGCCTCCGCGACGTGGTCCAGAACCACCTGCTCCAGGTGCTGGCACTGGTCGGGATGGAGCCGCCCTCCGCCGGCGCCGACCCGGACCCGATCCGCGACGCGAAGCTCGACCTCTTCAAGGCGATCCCGGACATCAACCCGAACCGCTACGTGCGCGGGCAGTACGAGGGCTACCGCAAGATCGACGGGGTCGACCCGAAGTCCAAAACAGAGACCTTCGTCGGCCTGCGGCTCGACATCCAGAACTGGCGCTGGTCCGGCGTGCCCGTTCTTCATCCGGGCCGGCAAGCAGCTCGCCGAGAAGGTCACCGAGGTCCGCGTGATCCTCCAGAACCCCCCGCCGATCGGGATCGGCGGGGGCCCCTCGCCGGCGACCGACGAGTTCGTCGTGCGCATCGACCCCGACCCCGGGGCCAGCGTCCTGCTCGAGGCCAAGTCACCGGGCGAGGAATCCCTGCGGCGGGTTCACCTCGACCTGCTCTTCCACCAGCAGTTCGGAGGACAGCCGGGGCCCTACGAGCGGCTGCTCGGCGACGCGCTGGCTGGAGATCAGCAGAGCTTCGCCCGCGAGGACAGCGTGCTGGAGACCTGGCGGATCGTGCAGCCCCTGATCGACAACCCCTGCGCCCTGGAGCCCTACCGCACGGGGAGCTGGGGGCCGGAGGGCGCGTCGAACCTCATGCACGGCTACGGCGGCTGGAGGCGGCCGTGGGTGGCGGAGGGTCCTCTCGCGGCAGTCGGCGCAGGCTAGCGGCAGCCAGGTCGCTCCACTTTGGAGCGGAGGGCGAAGCCCGGAGCGACTTATGTGGGGCGGCCGCCTGCTGCCGCGACCTGATGGCGAAGCCGTCACCTCGTTAGGGTGGAGACGTGTCGCAGGCCACCCTCGAGACCAACGCGGGCCCGATCACCGTTCAGTTCTTCGACGAGGACGCGCCCAAGACCGTCGAGAACTTCCGCAAGCTGGCGGGAGACGGCTTCTACGACGGGTTGATCTTTCACCGCGTCATCAAGGACTTCATGATCCAGGGCGGCTGCCCGGAGGGAACCGGGACAGGCGGCCCCGGCTACACGTTCGAGGACGAGTTCAACCAGCACAAGATCGTCCGCGGCGCCCTGGCGATGGCCAACGCGGGGCCGAATACCAACGGCTCCCAGTTCTTCATCGTCACCACGGACGCCGCGCCCTGGCTCGACGGCAAGCACACCGTCTTCGGGGAGGTCACCGACGGCATGGACGCAGTCGACGCGATCGAGGGGACCGACACCGGCCCAGGCGACAAGCCGACCGAGCCGCAGGTGATCGAGAGGGTCGAGCTGAGCGATTAGCCGGGTGACGCCGGGGGAAGGCAGGGACCATGCCTGACGAGCGGACCATCGTGATCACCGGGGCGACCGACGGGCTCGGGAAAGCACTCGCCTGGGAGCTGGCGCCCGGCGGGGGCCGGCTCATCCTGCACGGGCGCAACGAAGAAAAGGGTCAGGCCCTGATCGAGGAGCTGCGCCCGAGGTCGACGGGGGAGCTCGAGTGGCGACGGGCCGATCTCTCCTCGCTCCACCAGGTGCGCGAGCTGGCGCAGAGCCTGCTTGACGAGGACCGGATCGACGTCCTCGTCAACAACGCGGGGATCGGGACCACGGCCGAGGGCGCCGCCGTGCGAGGTGACGGGGATCGCGAGGAGAGTGCCGAGGGCCATGAGTTGCGCTTCACGGTCAACTACCTCGCGCCGTTCCTGCTGACGCGGATGCTGCTGCCGCTGATCGAGCGCTCCGCTCCGGCGCGGATCGTCAACGTGACCTCGGCAGGCCAGGCGCCGATCGATTTCGACGACGTGATGCTGGAGCGGGGCTACGACGGCATCCAGGCCTATGGCCAGAGCAAGGTCGCGCTCGTCATGTTCACCTTCGATCTCGCAGAGGAGCTCGAGGGCAGCGGCGTCACAGCCAACTGCCTGCATCCGGGGACCTTCATGCCGACCAATATGGTCCGCAGGGCGGGTGTCGACCCCGTGACCCCGCTCGAGGACGGCGTCGAGGCGACGATGCGTCTGATCGCCTCACCCGAACTGGACGGCGTCAACGGCCACTACTTCAACGGCACCAGCGAGTCCGCGCCGTACCCGCAGGCCGAGGATCCCGAGGCACGGCGGCGGCTGCGTGAGCTCTCCGCCGAGCTAACGGGCATCCAGGCCACCGCGTAGCCTGCGTCGGGTGGGTATCGGCGACAAGTTCCGCGAGCTGTTGGGCGTGGGCGACCAACCTCTCCATCCCGATGGCGTCGCCGAGCTCAAGGTCGGCGACGCCAGCTACGACGACTGGGACGTGGTCCGCGACTTCGAGGACCTCGAGACCGCCCGCGCGTGGCGCCAGCAGCTCACCGACGCCGGGCACGAGGCGGTGATCACCTCGGACCACCCGCTGAACGAATACGGGCGGGGCGACATCGCCCTTCGCGTTCCGCCGGGCAAGTGGTCCGAGGCGAACGAGGCGCTCGACGAGCCCTAGACGATCGACTCCTGATCCGCGTGCGACCGGGGACGCGCGTGGCCGAGCAGATCAAGGACGCAGGGCGAAGCCTTTGGTGGTGCCAAAGGCGAGCCCGAGGACGCTGAGCTGCGAAGCGCCAGGCGCGTCAACCGGGCGTGCGGGGATCGGGAATCGGTCGTCTACTAGACGATCTCGCTGTCCAGGTCGGGATCGGCGTAGCAGACCACCGTGTGGGCGCGGCGGTCCGGCCAGCCGCGCCGCTCGTGCTCGAAGAGGAGGCCCCAGTATCCGAGGAAGAGGGGCAGGGCCGCGAGGAGGAGCCAGATCAGCCTCCGGAACGCCTGGCCGGGTCTGACGTCGCTGCCGTCCTCGGACAGCATCCGGATGGCGACGAACGACATACCCACGGTTCGCCCGGCGCCGGACCAGAGGATCAAGAGATAGGTCGCGGCGATCAGCGCCCAGACGGTTGCGCCGAGAGCGATCACGACGGTGCCCGCCGTCTGGTCCCCGGATTCCAAGACTGAGACCAGGAAAGCGATCGCGGTCGAGATCACGAGAAGGGACCCGTAGACGACGGCGGCATCGATCGCCAGCGCCAGGAGGCGGCTGGCCACCCCCGCAAATAGGGGACGACTCTCACGGGGTCGCCTTCGCAGCAGGGCCCGCGCCACTCGCTCGATTCCGGTGTCGAGCCTGCGCACCACATTGCGCACGACCTTGCGCAGGTCCTCCAGCAGGCCCACCCCCTGGGAGGTGATCGCCGCACGCACTTCGGGGGCCTCCGCCACCCGCTCGACGAGCTTCTGCGCCTCGTCGCTCTCGAGCACCTTGTCCCAGACCCGGTTGGCGGTGTCGGTCTTCAGCAGACGCTCCGTCGCCTTGGCGGCGGTCTCGCTGTCCAGCGCTCGATCCACCCCGCGGTCCACGGCTCGGTCGAGTCCCAACCGCCGCGCCAAGCCCTGCGCGCCCCGCATCCCGGCCCGCGCGACAGGCGCGGCCGCTCGCTGCAGCGGATTGGATTGAGGGCGCTCGGAAGCCATCTTTGCTCCTGACCCACGCCCAGAGTAGTGTCGCGTCCGACGGCGCGGCGAGAGAAGGGACCCAGCGGACTCGTCGCCGAATCTAGGCAGGCAGCCAGGTGAAGCGGATGCTCTGCCCGCCCTGGGTGCAGCTGACGAAGCGATTGTCGGAGTGGACGTCGCGCTTGGCGGTGCAGGTGAAGCCCTCCACGGTGCAGGTCCGGTGATAGCCCTCGTCGACGTTCGGGTTGTCGACCGTGTTGCAGTCCTTGCCGTCCTGATCCCAGGCGGTCGCCACCGCAACGGCGGCGGTGCAGTCGAGGCCCGTGTACTTGAAGTTCTGGTAGGCGTCGGGGATCGAGCACGCCGTCGAGCCGCCCGCGCTGGTCGTCGTCGCAGCGGTCTTCTGCTTGCCGCCCCCGGCCGCGGTGCTTGGCGTGGTCGTGGTCGGGATCGGCGACGTCGGCGATGGGATCGACACCGAGGCGGGGGTGGTGCTCTCGCCGCTCGAGTCCGAGCCGCAACCGACTGCCAGCACGAGAAGCGCCGCCGCGCCGAGTGCCATCAATGATCGCCCTACCCGCATCGAGGCAGCAATGTAGCTACAGAGCGGAGAGTTGGTCGGCGAGGCGCCTCATCGCCCTGCGGTTGACTCGCTTGACGTAGGCGCGATTCAGCGGGCCCATCAGCCGCTCGCCGGTGGGCATCTCGAGGAACTCGAGCTCGAAGGTGATCCGGGTGCCATCGTCCGGCAGAGCCTCGAGGTGGTAGGTGCCCCGGGTGCGCCGCTTGCCGCGCGATCCTCCGGTGGTCTCCTCCACGAGCCGGCGGCCGGAGTCGGCCTCGACGATCTCGACGTCGGTCCAGTCCTTCTCGGCGGTGGCCTTCACCCGGACGTTGGCCTTGGCGCCCACGCCGCGCGGCGGGCCGGAGAGCTTCCAGTCGACCATGAAGTGGTCCATGAACGCCTCGTGGTTCCCGAGCAGGTCGAGGAACTCGTAGACCTGGTGAGTCGAGTTCGGGACATCGATCGAGACGGTTACCGGTTTCACGGGGCGGAACCCTAGAGCCCGCGACTAGGGCAGCGGCTCGAGGCCCTCGTCGAGCTCGACGTCGAAGCTGTTCAGGGCGAAGGCGACCATGTGGTAGTGGCCGACGACCATCGCGGCCTCGATCAGCTGCGCCTCGTCGTAGGTCTCGGCGAGGGTTCCCCACGTTGCGTCGCCCACTCGCGAGTCCTCGTGGAGCTCGTCCGCAGCCCGCAGGAGGGCCGCCTCATGTGCGGTCCAGCCGTCGGCGTCGGGCCCCTCGAGCACCCGGTCGATCGCCTCGCGCTCGATCCCGCCGTCCAGCGAGATTCGCACGTGCTGCCCCCACTCGTACGAGGATTCGCAGTTGACGGCGGTCCGCAGGATGAGCAGCTCACGGTCCCTGCCCGAGAGCTTGCCCGCCGCAAGCAGGTATCCGCCGAGCGGCAGCCAGACCCGGAAGAGCTCGGGATTGCGCGCAAAGGTCGGGAAGATGTTGTTGTCGCCGAGCCGCCGCTCGATGCCGGGGGGCACCGCCTCGAGCACCCTCTTCAGGTCCCCGCTCCACTCCTCCGGCGGCAGCGGCGGGATGCGGGGGCCGGGGGTCATCCGCGCGGCCCGACCGTGAGGCCGCCGTCGACGACGAGGCTCTGGCCGGTCACATAGCTCGACTCCCCCGAGAGCAGGTAGAGCCCTCCGTAGGCGACCTCCCAGGCGCTCCCCTGGCGCCCCGCCGGGATCCTGACCTGGTCCCGCAGCGGGCTGAGCTGCGAGGCGAGCCGGCCGAGCGAGGTGTCGATCAGGCCGGGAAGCAGGAGGTTGGTGCGGATGCGCGGTGCGCCCTCCACGGCGGACTGGCGGCAGAGGGATTCGAGTGCCGCCTTGGACGCGGCGTAGGCCGGGAAGGGCATCACCTCGCGCGATGCTATTGAGCCGAGCAGGACGATCGCGCCTCCGTCCTCCCCCATGGCTGCCAGGCCGTGCTTGCAGCCAAGGAAGTGGGAGCGCAGGTTGACCGCCATCACCCGGTCCCAGTCCTCCGTGCTGGTGTGGGCGATCCCGAGGCCGGCTCCGATGCCGAGATTCATCACCACGCCGTCGAGCCCGCCGAGCGCCTTCGCGGCGGTCTCGAACATCGCGGCGCTCGCCTCCTCGTCCGCGGCGTCGGCCACGATCACCTCGGCGGCCGCCCCCTCGGCCCGCACCAGCCCGGCGGTCGCCTGCGCGGCCTCCTCGTTCAGGTCTGCGACCGCGACCGAGGCGCCCTCCCGCCCGAAGAGCACCGACATGGCGCGACCGTTGCCGATCGGCGGGTCCTCCAGGCCGTGGTCCTCCTGGCCGGCGCCGACCACCAGGATGCGCCGCCCCTCGAGCCGGCCGCGGCCGGGCGCCTCGCCCCGGGCCTCCGCAGCCATCGGCTCAACCGCTCGCTCTGCGCTCACGGCGCGCGACCTTAACGACTCGGCCACAACGCAGGGTCCGGCCGCGAATAGCGTCGCGCCGCCAACAACGCCAGAGAAGGGGGATTTCGATGAGACGGATCACCGTCGTGGCCGTCGCCGCGGCCGCTTTCGCTCTGCTGACGGCGCCGAGCGCCTTCGCCCACCACCGTCACCACAGGGGCTCGGCGACGCCGGTCACGTATGCCGTGATCGGCGACACGCCCTACGGCCAGCCGCAGATCGACAACTTCCCGAACGACGTCGCCGAGATCAACCAGGACCCTAAGGTCGGCCTGGTGATGCACCTCGGTGACATCAAGAACGGATCCACCGATTGCTCGACCAGTTACTTCGAGCAGATCCGCGGCGACTTCGACGCCTTCAAGGACCCCTTCGTCTACACGCCCGGGGACAACGAGTGGACCGACTGCCACCGCGCCAACAACGGCGGCTACTGGCCTGCCGGCCCGGTGCTGAACGGCGATACGCGTCCGGCCCGCCTCGATGAGATCCGCCGGATCTTCTTCGACCAGCCCGGGCGGACGCTGGGCGTCCACTCGAGGAAGGTCGCCGCGCAGACCCCGGACTTCCCGGAGAACGTCCGCTGGTTCGCCTCGCGCGTGGAGTTCGGTGACCTCAACCTGCCCGGCTCGAACAACGACTGGGCTCCCTGGTTCGGCGAGCCCCAGACCAGCTCCCAGATCGACGAGGTGACGAAGCGCACCGCCGCCGACATCACCTGGCTGGACCGCATCTTCGACCGGGCCACCCATCAGGACGCGAAGGCCGTGGTGATCGGGATCCAGGCCGACATGTGGGACCCCGAGATCGAGGGCGATCCGGCGAGCTATGACCACTTCACGCCGATCGTCCAGGAGCTCGCTCGGCGCTCGCTCGCCTTCGGCAGGCCGGTCCTGTTGCTGAACGGCGACTCCCATCAGTTCACCGACGATCACCCGCTGGCCGACCCGGCGCGGCCGCAGAACAAGTCGATCTACGGGATCACCCGGGACGTCCCGAACCTGCACCGGATCACGGTCAACGGCAGCACGACGCCGTGCCACGAGTGGCTCAAGCTGCGCGTCGACCCGCGCTCGCACGCCGTCTTCTCCTTCGAGCGGGTGCCCTTCAGCAAGCAGCCGGGCTTCGACCACACCATCTGCCCCGAGTCGTAGGGCCGATTCCACACCCTCGGCGGGCTCCGCGTAGCCCGCCGGGGAAAACTGGCTGGCCAGCCAGTATTGTCCGTGGCGATGAACCGGCCGCCCCAGAACCAGCTGGCGAGCGAGAAGCTCGCGGACCTCGACGCCCTCGACGTCACCGACCGCGAGCACTGGCAGGACGGCCCTCCCTACGAGATCTTCAAGGAGCTCCGTGGCCGCTGCCCGGTCCACTGGTCGGAGATCAACGAGTATCCGGACGAGGAGGGCTTCTGGTCCGTCACCAAGGCGGAGGACGTCCGCGAGGTCAGCCTCGATTGGGAGACCTACTCCTCGGAGCGCGGCGGCGTCACCGGCCTCACCCACGCGATTCCGCTGGAGCTGGCGCGAGGGATGTTCATCGCCCAGGACCCGCCGAAGCACGACCGGCTCAAGATGCTCTTCCAGAAGGGCTTCACGCCGAAGCGGATCGCCGAGCACGAGGATCGGATCCGGGCGATCACCGAGGGTGTCCTCGACGGGGTCGCCGACCGCGGCGGCTGCGACCTGGTCAACGACGTCGCGCAGCCGGTGGTCTCGCGGGTGATCGGCAGCTTCATGGGGATCAGCCCGGAGGACGACCTGATCTGGGCGAGATTGATGAACTCCGCGCTTGGGCTCGGCGACGACGACCTCAACCCGGGAGGCCTCGACGAGATCCTCGAGAAGGACATCCCCGAGCTCTTCGAGCGCTGCCGCCTGCTGATCGCGGACCGGCTCGAGAACCCCACCGACGACCTGACCAGCGTGCTGGTCCACGCAGAGATCGACGGCGAGAAGCTCGAGGAGCACGAGATCGTCATGGGCTTCTTCCTGCTGATGGCCGCCGGCAACGACTCCACCAAGGCGACCTACACCAGCGGCATGCGGGCCCTGCTCGAGCACCCCGACCAGATGAAGATGCTGGCCGGCGACCCGTCGCTGATCCCAGCCGCCGTCGAGGAGTGCCTGCGCATGTATCCCGCCTTCGCCCACTTCCGGCGCACGGCGACCCGCGACACCGAGGTCGCGGGCTGCCCGGTGAAGGAGGGCGAGAAGGTGATCATGTGGTACGTCTCGTCCAACCGCGACGAGGACGTCTACGAGGACCCCGACCGCTTCGACGTCAAGCGCCACCCCGAGCACCAGGCCTTCGGCGCGGGCGGCCGCCACTTCTGTCTCGGCGCCGCCCTGGCCCGGCTCGAGCTCAAGATCCTCTTCGAGGAGACGCTGCGGCGCTTCCCGAACATGCAGCTGGCCGGCAAACCGGACCCGGCCATCTCGGCCTTCCTCAACCAGCTGAAGGAGCTGCCGGTCCGCTGGTAACCCCCACACCTGGGGTCAGACCCCAGAGGGTCTGACCCCTGGCCGATCCGAGGGTCTGACCCCTAGACGATCCGCTCCGCCAGCTCGATGATGATCCCCTCCGGGCCGCGGACGTAGCAGAGCCAGTAGCTGTCCTCGTAGCGCACCAGCTCGCCGACGAGCTCAGCGCCCCGGGCTCGCAGGCCGGCGACGACGTCGTGGATGTCATCGACGGCGAATGTGAGGTGGCGGATACCCGGCGTATTCGCCTGCGCGTGCCGGTTGTCGCCCTGGCTTGACGGCGAGTGGAACTTGATCAGCTCGAGTCGTCCGTTGCCGTCCGGAGTTTGCATGAACGCAAAGTCCGTCCGGACGCCATCGAGCCCCACGATGCGGTCCACAGCGCGGCCCTCCATGCCGCTCACCTCGCCCTGCAGCGCGAGTCCGAGCTCGACGAAGAACTCAGTCGCTGCCGCAAGGTCGTCAACCACGATGCCGACGTGGTCCATCCGTTCGATCGTCAAGTGCTCGACGGTACAGAAACTCAGATTCGAGCCGCGGTGCCAGGCGCCGGAAGGACCGAAGCCGTCTTCAGCCGGGCTGCTGCTCGTCAGCCCTTAGTCGTCCGGCGAGGCGTCGATCGCGACGTAGTCGTAGTTCCCCGGCCAGCCGTCGTTCGCGCGAGGGATCCAACCCGTGCAGTTGTTGGCCGGGTAGGTGTTCGGCGGCGACTGACGCATCGCGTCGGGCCGGATGTCCTCGCAGTCGAATCGGCCGCCGTCCGCCAGGCCGATGTCGAGGCGGGAGCGGTAGTAGCGGGAGAACATATTGCCGTCTCCGTCGGGATCGACTACGGCCTCCTGGGCGTCGTTGAACCAGCGGTCTGAGAGCAGCCGACTGTCCGCGCTCGGATCGCCCTTGACGTACTTGTCGAACCAGGCCGTCGTGTACCAGTCGATCTCGTCCGCGCCGCGGAGGCTCGCCCCGAAGGCGGGATTCGGGATCCAGCTGAAGTCGAGGTGGCTGCCGCCGCGGATCACGATCTCTCCCGAGTCGACGCCGGCGTCCGAGTACTGGACTGACTGGGCGGTCTTCGACTCCGGGTCGGGCTGAGAGGTGTTCGGCGTCGGGGGCAGGAAGTAGTCGGCCGAGATCCCGAGCGCGGGCTTCGTCATGGGCGCGACCGTCCGCTGGGAGGGATCGACGCAGGGCTGCTCGAGGTGGGCGCTGGTGTGGAAGGCGGCATTCGGGTCCGTGCCCCCCAGGTTGTCCCAAGCGACCACGGCGTCCACCCGAGGGTCCCACTGCCCGATGTAGGAGACGCCGGCGGCCCCATACGAATGGCCGGCGAGGCCGAGGTGGCCGGGATCGATCATGTCGGCCAGCGGGTCGTAAGCGGTGTCCCTGCCGGCGGCAACCCGCTTGTCCTGCTTGGCCGCATGGCTGGTGCCCGTCTGGCAGCTCGGGACGGGCTCGTACGGATGGGCGGCGTCGGAGAGGAAGAAGTCGATGGCGTCCTCCGTGCCGTCGAAGAACGGGCGGCCGTCGGTCTGGGCCGGGAACCCCTCCCGGGCGTCCGGGTACTCCCCGAGGGCATCGGACTGTCCCTGGCCCTGCGGGTCGAAGGTCATCACCACGTAGCCGTCCTTGGCGAGCGCCTGGGCTGCGTACCAGTACATCTGCTCGTCGGCCTGCACCGAGCCGTTGGTGATGACGATGCCGGGGCGCTGAGCGGGACCCGACCTGGTGGCCCAGACATGGCCGGAGATGGTTGCGCCGTCGCGGGCGGTGAACAGAACCGGCTTGACGATCCCGTAGCCGTTGGGGCCCCAGTCGTAAAGGCGGACGTCGCCGGCGCATCCGTCCTCCCCCGTTGCGCAGAGGTTGCCGATGAAGTTCCGCTGCGAGTCCCGGGCCTGCGCCAGCGTCGCGTTGAGGCGGTTCTGCACGGAGATCGTGCGCAGCTTCGCCTGATACTGCGGCGTCGAGTAGATCCTGGCCCGCTCGAGGGTCTTCGAATAGTCCTTGGCCTCGTACACCGGGTCGAAGGCGCTGGCGGCAGCCGAGCCGCAGAGCAGCGCGATTGCAACCGCCAGGACGGCGATCGCGGGCCCTCTCCTCCACAATCGGGTTCCCATGAGCGCGGCGAGCACTATACATAGTTTTAGGTATGTCTCAAATTAGAACCCGCAAGAGCCGCGGACGTCCCGCGGCGGCGAGCCGGGAGGACGTCCTCGACGCGGGGCTCTACCGCTATCTGCGCGGCCGCCGCGTCGACGTCCAGGCGATCGCGGCCGAGCTGGGCGTCGGCCGGGCGACGATCTACCGCTGGTTCGGCTCGCGGGAGAAGCTGATCGGCGAGGTGATCATCCGCGCCACCGAGCCCGTCCTCGTCGAGGCCCGCTCCGGCCTCGCCGGCAAGGGCGGCCCGGGCCTGCTCGACACCTTCGATCGCTTCAACCGTGCTCTCGCGGACGCCCCGGCCCTGCGCGCGTTCGTCGAGCAGGAGCGCGATGCCGCCCTGCGCATCATCGCCTCGGGCGCGGGACTGGTGCAGCCTCGGATGGTGGAGCTGATCGCGGGACTGATCACCGAGGAGGCCGCGGCCGGCACATACGAGCCGCCCGTCGAGCCTGCCACCCTCGGCTACGCCATCGTGCGGCTCGCCGAGGCGTTCCTCTTCAACGACGCTGTCGCCGGCATCCGTGGCGACGTCGATCGGCTACGCGAGGTCGAGGCGGCGCTGCTCGGCGTCCGGTCATAGCCGTCGCAGCTCCCGATTCGCCCGCCGGGACTTGTTAATAACCGGTGAAGGTTTTCCCTAGGCTGCCCGGATGAGCAGCACCGCGGTGGCCGAGACCGGCGCTGGTCCGGCTGTCGACCGAGAGAGAGATTCCGATCGAGGATGGCGCTCCCACTGGGTGGCCCGCCTTGCCCTGCCCGCGATCTACCTGCTGGGAACGGCGGTCGCCATCGACCGGGTCGGCCTCCCCTTCTCACAGGATTGGATCTTCGTCTGGATCGTCGGCCTGATGCTGGCGTTCTCGATCGGGGACGGCCAGCACTCGGTCCGCCGCCTGATCAAGGACTGGCTGCCGATCATCGTCGCGCTGCTCGCCTACGACCTGTTGCGCGGCGTCGCCGACGGCAACCTCTTCGCGATCCACTGGGGATCGCCGGTGCACGCCGACAAGGTGCTCGGGCTCGGGCAGGTCCCGACCATCCGGCTCCAGGACGCGCTCTATACCCCGGGCCACCTGCACTTCTGGGACTACGCGGCGTTCTCGTTCTGGTTCTCCCACTTCTTCGCCACGCTGCTGGTGGCCGTCGGGATCTGGCTCTACCGCTATCAGTGGTTCCACCGGTTCGCGGCCTGCATCGTGGTGCTCGCCGCGCTCGGCCTGGTCACCTATGTGGTCTTCCCGGCCGCGCCTCCCTGGCTGGCCGGCGACCACGGCTACCTGCCGCACACTTTCCGCATCACCCACGCCGTGGTGAACAACCTGCCCGTGCCCAAGGCGGGAGCGCTGTTCCAGCGCGGAACCGACTGGGGCAACGACGTGGCGGCGGTGCCGTCGCTCCATGCCGGCTACACGATGCTGATCTGCCTGTTCCTCTGGCCGCGACTCAATCCGCGCTGGAGGCCGCTGCTCGTGGCATATCCGATCGGGATGGGTCTCTCGCTGATCTACCTGGGCGAGCACTATCTGATCGACATCCTGCTCGGCTGGGCGTACGCGGCCGCGACCGTCTACGTCGTCGACTGGGGGGCCGAGCGACTGCGGCAGCGACGGGCCGCGGCGGCGGAGCCACCCGCCCGGACCCAGACCCAGCCCGGCTGACCTGGCGCGGCGCCTCGCGTTAGCGTCCGTGGCGTGCCACGCCCGCTGCTCGCCGTCGACGCCCCTTCGATGCTCTTCCGGGCGTTCTACGCCCTCCCCAGGTCGATCAAGGGTCCGGACGGCAAGCCCGTCAACGCGCTGCTCGGAACCGCCAACCTGATCCTGCGGGAGGTCGAGCTGCACGAGCCGCGGGCGGTCGTGCTCTGCTTCGGACCGGATGCCGCGGCATACCGGGTGGAGCTCTTCCCTGCCTACCACACCGATCGCGAGGCGGCGTTCCCTGACGAGCTCGGGCCTCAGTGGGAGGACTCGGCCGACTTCTTCGGCGCCTTCGGCTGGACGGTCGCCACTTCCGAGACCCTCGAGGCGGACGACCTTCTCCATTCCTTCGCCGAGAAAGAGCGAAAGGCCGGCGGGCGGGCGATGCTGATGACGGGGGACCGCGACATGTTCCAGTGCGCGAGCGGCTCCACCAAGGTGCTCTACGTCAGCACCGGCAAGCAGGGCGGCCAGCCGATGGGCCCGGCGGAGGTGAAGGAGCGCTACGGGATTCCGCCCAGGCTCGTACCGGACCTGATCGCCCTTCGAGGCGATCCCTCCGATGGCATCCCCGGCGCCAAGGGCGTCGGCGAGAAGACCGCGGTCGAGCTGCTCCGCAAGCACGGCTCACTGGAGAAGGTCCTCGACGCGGCGATCCGGGAGACCCGCCCGGCGCTGCGGACGGCGCTGATCGGCGACCGCGAGCAGCTGCTCGCCTTCAAGGACATGGCCACCCTGCGCACGGAGAAGGTCGGGCGCCCTCGTGACAAGCGGACGGACTGCCGCGGCGCCGCCAAGGCCGCCCGCGCCCGCGGCATGAACCGGCTGGCTGAGCGGCTCGAGGAGATGGGTCGTGCTCGAACCCGGGCCGCTTAGCCGACCCGGAACTTGAAACTCTGGACCTTGCCCGGGCGGTCCCGGCTCGAGAGCGCCTGGTAGCGGAGCGAATGCCTGCCCGCGCCGACGCGGAAGAAGCGGCGCGACTTGCAGCGCTTGAGCTTCCCCTTGCCGAGCCGGCACTTGAAGGTCGCGCCGGGGACGTTCGCCTTGAAGGCGAACTTGACACGAGTGCGGTGCGCGCGAGCCGCGAACCGGCGCGGCGGATGCCTGCGCAGCTTCGCCTTCGGCTGCTTCGCGGCGGCGATCGCCCGGGAGAAGAAGTCCATGATCGCCGCCGTCTCCCCCGCTGTGTCGGTGGGGCCGCCCACCGCGTCGTTGATGCCCTCGTGGTCGTACGGCATCGGGAGCACCGAGCCGCCTGAGCCGGCCGCCAGCGCGGCAGCCATCCGCTGGCTCTCCGAGACGCGGTCGGGAACCGCGGCCTGCGGAACCAGCAGGAACGGTGGGTCCTTCGGCCCGGCCCAGGTGATCGGCGAGGAGAGCACCCAGGCGTTGCTCACCGCGTTCTCGGCCGGTGTGGCGAAGGCGTTGTAGAAGATCGCCCGCGCCTGGGGACCGCCCGTCGCGATGCGGTGCGGGATGTCGTAGGCGTCGGAGTCCAGCGAGACGGTCCCGATCAGCTGCCACTCCTTCACGCCGTAGGCGTTGACGTACTCGGGGTCGGTGGAGACGAGCGAGACGAGGTGCGCCCCGGCGGAGTGGCCGATCAGCGCGATCCGATCGGGGTCTCCACCGTAGGTGGCGACGTGCCGTGAGAGCCAGCCGATCGCCTCACCGACGTCGTGGGGATGGTCGGGGAACTTGATCCGGCCGGGGTTCGTCTCCGGGTTCCCCGTCCTGGGCGAGAGCCGGTAGTTGATGCTGGCGAAGACGTAGCCGGCGCCGGTGAAGAGGTCGGCCTTGTCCTGGATCTGGTTCGCCTTGTCACCGATCGACCAGGCGCCGCCGTGGACGTAGACGACGACCGGGCGGCGATCGTCAGCGCCGACCCCGTCCGGCGTGTAGAGGTCGAGCTGATTGAGGTTCGCCTGGGCCGGCGGCGAGTCGATGTCGTAGTTGATGTCGGGATGCAGAGTTGCCGCCGCGCACGGGGCGGCCCCCAGGGCAAGGGCGACGACCGCGAGCAGCAGGACTCGTTGGGGCATCCCCAAGAGAACACTCGAGCAAGCGACAAGACGCGGCAACGTCCCGGTCAGCCCGCCTGGATGAGCGCACGCAGCGAGTCGATCGCCTCGCGGATGTCCAGCTTGGGATCGACCAGTGCGTGCAGGAGGAGGCCATCGCCGACGGCGCCGAGCAGGGTGGCGAGGCCGGTCGCCGTCGCGGTTGCGGGCACGGCGCCGCGCCGGTTCGGGTCGAGCTCCTCTACTTCGAGGGCTGCCCGAACTACGAGCGCCTGGTGACGAGGCTGCGCGCGCTGGTCGAGGAGCTCTCGCCGGGCGCCGAGCTGACCGCGAGGAGGATCGAGTCGGCGGAGGACGCCCAGCGCGAGGGATTCCTCGGCTCTCCCACCGTCCGAGTCGACGGGCTGGACGTCGATCCCGGCGCCTCCAAGCGCCGGGACTTCGGCCTTCAGTGCCGCCTGTACCGGCTGGACGGGGTCGCGTCCCCGCTGCCACCCGAGAGGTGGCTTCGAGACGCGCTCGGTCGAAGGCGCCGCAGCCGCTCAGTCGCCTGACGAAACGGCGGCGAGCTCGAGGTCCTCACCGGGCTTCAGCATGCGGGCCTCGTAGGAGCGGTCCCGCATGGCCTCCTCGAAGCGCGCCGTGGGGCCGGGGACCGGTAGGTAGAAGGGGTCGATCTCGAAGCCGTCGTAGTGCATCGGCACGAGCGTCGCCGCGTCGAGCAGCTCGCCCGCAATGGCGGCCTGCTCGGGCTCCAGCGTCGCCGCCAGCGGGCTCGGCGGCTGGAGGTGCGGGAAGTTGATCACAGCCCCGTTGATGGGGGCGAAGACCACGTCGAACGGCCCGTGGCGCTGAGCCATTCGCCACCAGTAGCCGTGGAAGATGGTGTCCCCCAGATGGAGGAGCCTCTGCCCCCCGGCCTCCACCACCCACGAGACCTGGGGGTCGCCGAGGCCGTCGACTGCCGGCAGCGCCGTCAGCACGAACGGGCCGATCTCGAAGCTCTCCCAGGCCTCGACCGACCTGCGTCGCAGGCCGGCCCCCTCGAGCTCCGCGTTCGCCTGGGCCAGCGCGAGGTTCTCGAAATCGGAGCCGCCGGGCCAGGCGGGCTCGTGGACGGTGGCATCGTCGGAGAGCGCCGCGGCCAGCGCCCCCGCGTCGGTGTGGTCCCGGTGCAGGTGGCTGACCAGACCCGCGACGGCCGTGCCCCGGACCTCGGGCTCGACGATGGTCGGCAGCTGTGTGCCGGCTGCCTCATCGCCCAGCGCCGCGAAGGTCGCGCCGGGGTCGGCCAGCGGGTCGATCACCACAGCGGCCCCATCTGACTCGATCTCGACCCCCGCCCAACCCAGCCAACGGACCTTCATCTGCTCCTCGCTTCCTAGATTATTACGGACGATCGTACGGTATCATGCTGCACAATGCCCCGCCGCAGCGCAGCAGCCGTCGCCGAGACCCGCTCCGCCGTCACCGAGGCGGCCGTCGATCGCGCCTCGGTTGAGGGCCTCGACGGCCTCACCATCGGCGCCCTCGCCGACGAGGTGTCGATGCGGAAGAGCAGCGTCTTCACCCTCTTCGGCAGCAAGGAGGAGCTGCAGCTGGCGACCCTTGAGGCCGCGGTCGATCAGTTCCGTCACGGGGTCTGGCGGCCGGTGGCGGATCGCCCGCCCGGGAAGGAGCGCCTCCTGGCCCTCTGCGACAGCTGGCTCGCCTACCACGAGCGCGAGTCGCTGCCGGGCGGATGCTTCCTCACCACGGCCACCGTCGAGTACGACGCCCGGCCCGGTTCCCTCCGCGATGCCGTCGCCGAGACCATGGAACGCTGGCTGCGAACGCTCGAGCGGGAGGTCGCCCTCGCCGTCGACTCTGGCGAGCTTCCCGCCGACACCGAGCCAGCCGACCTCGCCTTTGAGCTCAACGCCCTGGCGGCGGCGGCCAGCTACGGGTTCCAGCTCACCCGCGACCCCGAGGTCTTCGCGCGCGCCCGGCGCTCGATGCGGCGAGCGCTCGGGGTCATGCCGTAGCCTGCTGAGGATGGCCCCCACGGCTAAGGGGGGCGTCTCCCCCGCCGGCTACAAGGCCACCGCCTTGCTGGGTACCTGCCTGGCGGCGTTCGCTTTCGCCTGCTGCGGTTTCTCGAACTCGAGCGATTCCTCGACCTACACGGCGGTGGGTGAGCCGTGCAATTCGTCGCGGCTGTTCGCGGCCGACAGCGTCTGGAACGCCTGCTTCCCCGCGGATGCCCCGGTCGATCCCAGATCGACCGACATGGTCAGGGGGCTGCTCGAGGAGGTTGGCCGTGAGCAGGCCGCCGGGACGGGCCCCTACGTCCAGACGGACGCCTACAGCACTCCGCTCTACGTCGCCGGCAAGCACCAGCCCGTAGTCCGCGTGGCCCTCGCCGACGCGCGCGAGCCCGGGCGGAGAGGGCTGCAACGTGCCTTCCGCAAGGTTCCGATCCCGCGGCACGCGCGCCCTGCCGATGGCAGCGACGCGCACATGACGGTCTGGCAGCCGTCGCGGGACCGGCTCTGGGAGTTCTGGCAGGCCCGCAGGAAGCGCGGCCGCTGGCACGCGAGCTGGGGCGGAGCGATCAAGCACGTCTCCGAGAGCCCCGGCTTCTTCGACGCGAGCTCCTGGCCGCACCTCTCCAGGCCTCATTGGGGAGCAACGGCGACCAGCCTGCCCGTGATCGCCGGCACGATGCTCGTCAGGGAGCTGCGCGCGGGGCAGATCAATCACGCGCTCGCTCTCAGCCTGCCTGCTCCGCGCGCCGACTCGTTCGCCTGGCCGGCGCAGCGGACCGATGGGACCGGGCCTCCGGGCGCGATCCCGGAGGGCGCTCGTCTTCGCCTCGATCCGGACCTGAACCTGGACAGCCTCGGCCTCCCGCCGATCACGTTGATGATGGCGAAGGCGGCCCAGCGCTACGGGATCATCGTCAGGGACCAGACGCATGCTGCGATCGGGTTCTATGCGCAGGACCCGGTCCACGCCAAGAGAGACCCCTACTACGGGCGGCATGGCCTCTTCGGCGGCCAGTCTCCGACCCGGTTCCTCGGCGCGTTCCCCTGGGACAAACTCGAGGTGGCGCGGATGAGGCTCTGCCCGCGGGAGGCCGATCGCTGCTCGCAGAGCTAGGTGATCGCGGCCTCAGCCGCTGAGTCCTCGGCCGAGGTCCCGATCTCGCACCGGCCGGACCCCGGCGAGACGGACAAGCGCCGCCTGCGGGCGGGAGCTGACGACGGCGATGGCGCTGGGCCGCCGGAGGAGACGGAGGAGGGCTTCAACGTGCCCGGCTTCGCTCAGGTCAACCTCGTAGCGATCCTCGTCCCGGACCGCCGCCGGATCGCCGCCGGCCAGGACCGCGATCGACGGTGATCCGCTCAGGGCCAGGCGGCTGGCCCTGCGGCGCACGGCGACACGATGGCGCAGAACGTCCAGCACACCGATGATCCGCTGTGGATGCCCGACCAGGCCGCGCAGGAAGCCGCGCAGGGCACCGCGGGTGCCATTGCGCTGCCGGGCACGGAAGCGGTCCCAGGCGGTGACGCCCAGACGGCGCTCTACCAGGCGCGGCGACCACCATCTCTCCGTTGAGTGGGAGCGGGCGATCCGGAGATGCGCCTCGTGGACTCCCTCCCAATCCGCCGACATCTGCCCGGCGTGAGCGTGGTAGAGCATTCCCACCTTCGGGGACAGCGCTGCCCGTCCAGAGCCCAGGACCCGACACCACATGTCGAGGTCTTCGCAGAACACATCGCGGAATCCGCCCGCCGCCAGGGCGGCATCGCGATGGACCATCACGGCGCTGTCCGGAATCGGGTTCTCCGGGTGGAGCAGAGGAGCCGGTGAGGTCAGGATCTCGGTCTCAGTCGTGAGCGCACCGTGGAATGCGCGTTCGCTGGAGTCCGGATTGCATTCGATACAGGCGGAGGCGACCAGCACGTTTCCGGGGGTCAGGGACCAGAGGTTCCGGAGATGGTCCGGCAGCCACTCGTCATCCGAGTCGAGCAGAGCGACCCATTCGTGACGGGCGGCCCGCAGACCGGTCTGCTTTCCGACACCTGTTCCCCGGTTGCGCTGATGGCGTATCACCCGAGCGCCCGCGGCCTCGGCGACCTCGGCGGATCCGTCGGTGGATGCGTCGTCGACGACGATCACCTCGGCCGGCTCTCTTGGCCGCTGCGAGGCGACGCTCTCCAGGGCTCTCGCCAGTAGGCGTTCGCGATTGAAGACGGTGATGACGACCGACACCGGGAGGGGCATCTGCGATTGGACTTCCATCGCCCCACTCACGTGGACGGCTGGGGTCTTGGGCTGATCCGGGCAGCCCACTTCGATCTCGACGCGACGACGCTGAGGATCGCCTGGGCGCGAGCACGATCGCGGCTGAGCATTCCTCCGACGACCAGGAGGACGGCCACGTACGCGACGGCCCCTGCGGTCAGGGCTGCGAGGAGGCCGAGGAACCCGGGCAGAAGTGAGTCGACGAGGCGGGCGGCGGCGAAACCCCCGGCGTAGGCGGCGACGATGCCCACCAGCTGGCGGATCGGCCACAGCCGCAGCATCGGCTGCGAGAGGTGAGCGCGCAGCACTCCGAACTGGACGCCCAGCTGGACGCAGGCACCGAGGGTCACGCCGAGCGCGGCGCCGGTCACCCCCAGCGAGATGGTCAAGACGATCGTCAACGGGATGGTCGCGGCCATACGAGCACCCGCCAGCGCGGTCGTCGCCAGCGGCCTCCCTACCGCCAGCAGGGCATCCGACTGGATGTTCGTCATCGTCGTGATCGCGGGCACCAGGAGGACGAGAGCAAGGGCGGTCGACGCGTTCGAGAATCCCGGCCCGAAGAGCGCCATCACACCGGCGGCAGCCCCGCCCCCCGCGGCGGCGGGAAGCAACATCGCCGCAGCGATGTAGCGCTGGGAGTCGAGCAGCGCCCGATCGAAGCCGGACTGGTCCTCGCCAACGTGCCGCTCGACGAGGGTCGGGAAGACCATCTCCGTTATCCGGTGGTTGAGCTCCACGAAGCGCTGGCTCAGGGCCCAGGCGCGGTTCCACGCCCCCACCGCGCTGATCGAGCCGTATGCGCCCAGGATCCAGGTCCCGACCTGGTCGCTCACCCCCGTGGCGAGCGAGCCCGGCGTCACCTTGAGCCCGAAGCGCAGGATGTGTGGCAGCTCGCGGAATCCGCTGCGGATCTCCGCGAACGGCACCGACCAGCGCATCCACTTCGGCGAGACGTAGATTCGGTGCGCCAGCGAGGTCACCCACGAGGCGACCGTGGCCAGGATCAGGCCCCACACGGTCGGCATGAAGAAGCTCGCCGCGATCGCGAGGACCAGGTAGGCGGCCATCTGGTGAGACCGGATCCAGAACAGGTCGCGGCCCGCACGAAAGGCGGAGAGGACTCCGTCGATGTTCCAGGCGGGGTTCGTGAACAGCAGATAGCCGCCGAGGCTCACCATCGCCGGTGCGAACAGCTCCGGGTGCCCGATCGGGCCGCGGAAGAGGAGGTAGGTCGCCACCGCCGTCACGACGGACGAGACGAGGGTGAGGGCGACAGAGAACGCGAACACCGGGATGAAGAGGCCGGTGACCCGGGCGCTTCGGGGCGGCAGCGGCGCCAGCAGGCGGATCAGGGCGGGTTGTTCGCGAACGCTCGACAGGAACCAGACGGCGCCGGTGGGGGCGTAGGCGAGGGCGAATTCCCCGATCACGTCGATCCCGTAGATGCGCGCCGTGAAGATGCTCGAGCCGAGCGCCAGGATCCCGCTGACCGCGAAGCTGAGGCTGCCGAATCCGAAGGCGTTGCTGAACGACGGTCGCTGGCTGATCGGACCGCTGCGCACGCCTATTCAACGGCCCGCCACCCGGCCGTCTTACACCCGCCGTGGCAACTTCAGCGGGTGAGCGCCCCTACGATCGCCCGGGCCGGGTTGCGGGCGACCACTCCGCCGGCGGGAACGTCTTTGGTGACCACCGCGCCGGCGCCCACCATCGCCCCCTCCCCGATTCGCACGCCGCCCAGCACGATCGCGCCGGAGCCGAGGGAGGCTTCCGGCTCGACCACCGTCCTCTCCATCACCCAGTCGTCATCTCCCTTCATCCGGCCGTCCTCCCGGGTCGCGCGAGGATGCCTGTCGTTGATGAAGGTGACGCCGTGGCCGACGAAGACGCGGTCGCAGATGGTGACGCCGTCGCAGACGTAGGTATGGCCCTCGATCTTGCAGTCCGATCCGATCGAGGCGCCGCTCTCGATCTCGACGAATGTCCCGATCTTCGTCCGGGAACCGATCGAGCAGCCGTAGAGGTTGGTGAAGGCGTAGACGATCACGTCCTCCCCGAAGCGAACATCGCTGATCAGGCGGTACGGCGCCCGGTTCGAGGGGCGCGAATGCCCCACGGAGCGAGCGGGCTCGCCGGCTTGCAGCGGAGAGGAGCTCTGCGTCATCTCCTATTGAACGGCCAGTGAGGCGCGGGGCTTCCGGGCCTCTACACCCCGGTCAACGAATGTCCGCTGCCAGAGCTCCAGCACGACCAGCGCCCAGATCCGAAGCGCGTTGTCCGCCGTGCCCGCCTCGTTGTCGCGGACCAGGCCGCTGACCGCCGCGGGATCGAAGAGGCCGCGCTGCCGCACGGTCGCCGGCGACAGGCAGTCGTCGATCAGCGGCCGGAGGCCTCCGCCCATCCAGGCTCTGAGCGGAGCGCCGAAGCCGGCCTTCGGCCGCCAGATCACCGCCTCCGGCAGCACCCCCTGCATGGCCCGCTTGAGGACGTACTTGCGGGTCATGCCCCTCAGCTTCAGGCTCGGGGGGATGCGGCCCGCCAGCCCGACCACCTCGTCGTCGAGCAGTGGGACCCTGACTTCGGTCGAGGCCGCCATGCTCATTCGGTCCGTATAGGCGAGGTTGAGGCAGGGCAGGAACGTCTTCATGTCGAGGTAGAGCAGCCGGTTGAGCCACTCTTCGCCGTCCCCTTCGGCCGCGTACCCGCGGTGCCTTTGAAGGGCATCGTGAGAGCCGAGCTCGGAGCGAAGCTCGGCGCTGAGCAGGCCGGAGAGCTCCTCGGGGCGGTAATAGGAGCAGTAGGTGAGGTAGCGCTCCATGAACGGCTGGTCGATGCCGCGAAGGAGCTTCATCGCGTTCCTGCGCGGGCCGCGCAGCCTTCCCGGCGGGCCCATGGTGAGACGACCGTCGAGCGAGGCACGGATCCCGCGACGGAGAGCTTGAGGAAGGAGGTCGGCCGGGCGGGTCAGCCTGGCGGCCAGGTGGCGGGGATAGCCGGCGAAGATCTCGTCGGCGCCCATCCCGCTGAGGATCACCGTCAGCCTCTCGCGCGCCGCGGCGCAGATCAGGTAGGTGGTGATCGCCGCCGGATCGGCGATCGGCTCGTCCAGGTGCCAGATGAGCTTGGGCAGAAGGTCGACGATCTCCGGCGAGAGCACGCGTTCGCGGTGGTCGAGCCCGAGCTCCTGGCCGAGGCGTCGCGCGTAGCCGAGATCGTCGGGGACGATCTCGTGCTCCAGGTCCTCCTCGCTGAAACCGACCGTGTAGGCGGTGACGCGCTCCGAGACGGTCCTCATGGTGGCAACCACGGCGCCGGAGTCGAGGCCTCCGCTGAGGAAGCCGCCGACTGGGACGTCGGAGACCATCTGCCGGCGAACGGCGGCCTGTGTCGTCTCCCGGACTCGCTCGATCCAGGCGGTCTCCGAGACATCGTTCTCGACGGCGAAGCTCGCATCCCAGTACTGGCTCAGCTCGAGCTCACCATCCGCGTACCGCGCGCTGTGCCCCGCCGGGAGCTGGTAGATCCCATCGAACATCGTGCCGGGGTCGGGGACCCAGAGAAAGGTCAGGTACTCGGCGAGCGCCGTATGCCGGAGTGAAGGAGGGGGAAGGGCGGGGAGCAGCGCCTTCAACTCCGACGCGAAGTGGAGAGCGCCACCGTGCTCCGCGTAGTAGAGCGGCTTCACCCCGAGCCGATCGCGGGCCAGAAAGAGCTCGTCCCGGTCGCTGTCCCAGATCGCGAGGGCGAAGATGCCGTTGAGGCGATCCAGCATTCCGTCGCCGTAGCGGGCGTACATCGCCAGCAGCACCTCGGTGTCGCAATCCGACCGGAAGCGGAAGCCTTGGGCGCGCAGCTCGGAACGAAGCTCGCGGAAGTTGTAGAGCTCGCCGTTGTAGGTGATCCAGTAGCGGTTCGCATGGACCATCGGCTGTGCCCCCCTGGGGCTCGGGTCCAGGATGCTCAGCCGGCGGTGACCGAGGGCCGCGGGAACCGTGCCGTCGCCTCCGGGAAAGAGCTCGATCCCCTCGCCATCGGGGCCCCGATGGGCCAGGGACGCCGTCATCGATTCGATCAGGGCTCGATCGTCGCGGCCGACGAAGCCGCAGATCCCGCACACGGCCTATGCCCTCGCCGGACTGTGGACCGTGAGTCTCGGGTCCGCTGTCACGTTGGGTTGGGTGCGTCGTGCCATCACCTAGAACAACGCACCGCAGCCTCAGAGCTTGTTCCACGGTTGCGCGGTCCGTCGCGGGCAGCGTCTGATGCGTCAGATCGCCCGTCGCCTCAGGGACGGGAGGCTCGAGTTGGTCGAGATTCGGGATCCCAGCCCGGGTGCGGGTGCCGCGGCGGTTGACGTGGAGGCGTCGGTGCTGAGCGCCGGCACTGAGCGCGCCACGCTCGATCTCGCTCATGGCAGCCTGATCGCCAAGGCCCGCAGGCGACCCGACCAGGCGCGACAGGTGGTCGAGCGGATGCGCAGGGAGGGTGTTCGTTCCACCCTGAACCTCGTGCGTCAGAGGCTCGACGAGCTCGGGCCCCTCGGGTACAGCGCCGCCGGCGTCGTCGTCCAGGGAGGCAGGGAGGTCCGGGGCATCTCACCGGGTGATCGGGTCTCGATTGCCGGGGGTGGCTTCGCCAACCATTCCGAGCGGGACGTCGTGCCCTCCCTTCTCTGCGCGAAGGTGCCCGATGGGGTCTCCGCGGAGGAGGCGGCCTTCGCCACCCTCGGCGCGGTCGCGCTGAACGGCTGGCGCCGGGCGGATGTCCAGGTCGGATCCACGGTCGCGGTGATCGGGCTCGGACTGATCGGGCAGCTCACGGTCCGGATCGCCAGAGCGGCGGGATGCCGGGTCCTGGGGACGGACCTGAGCTCGGATCTCGTCGGGCTCGCGCGCTCTGGGGGCGCCGAGGCCGAGGTGCGCTCGGATCTCGAGCCGGGCTCGCGTTGGGAGGACTCCGCCGATGCGGTGCTCGTCTGCGCCGCCACCGACTCGAACGATCCGGCTCTGCTGGCTGCGTCCCTGGCGCGGGACCGGGGCCGCGTGGTGATCGTCGGTGACGTCCGCCTGGAGCTGCCGCGGGCGCCTCTTTACGAGAAGGAGCTCGAGCTCAGGCTTTCACGTTCCTACGGTCCGGGTCGCTACGACCCGGACTACGAGCTCCACGGGCTCGATTACCCGATCGGCCAGGTTCGCTGGACCGAGCAGCGCAACATGGAGGCGTTCCTGAGCCTGGTCGCCGAGCGCAAGGTGAAACCTTCGGAGCTGATCACCCACCGGCTCCCCTTCAGCGATGCCGAGCGCGCCTTCGAGCTGCTGCGGTCCGACCGGACGGCCGTAGGAATCGTTCTTCGATACGACCGCAGTGGCGGCGACAACGGGGGCGGCGGGCCGGCCGAAGCCGAGAGGCCGAGGTCGCGAATCATGAAGCGAGCGCGCGGGGCCCGGCCCCGCCTGGGCCTGATCGGCGCCGGATCGTTCGCGACCGGCACCCTGATCCCGGGTCTGGTCCGGGCCGGGTTCGAGCCTCGCGCCGTCGCCTCCGCCTCGGGGCTATCGGCCGAGAGCGCCCGGCGCCGCTTCGGATTCGGCTCCTCGCACTCCGATCCCGGCGAGGTCATCGCCCGCGCGGACGTCGACCTGGTGGCGATCGCCACCCGCCACGACTCTCACGCGGAGCTTGCGGCCCTGGCGCTCGAGGCCGGCAAAGCGGTGTACGTCGAGAAGCCGCTCAGCCTGGACTGGGAGGGCCTCTCACTGGTCAGGGCGGCCCAGCGCCGCTCGGGGGCTCCCCTGATCGTCGGCTTCAACCGCCGCTTTGCGCCGCTGGCCCTTGCGGTGCGCCGCCTGCCCGGGCCCAGGCTGATGGCGTACCGCGTCAATGCCGGCTCCCTGCCCCGCGGCCACTGGTTGAACGACCTGGCACGGGGTGGCGGCCGCCTGAAGGGCGAGGGATGCCATTTCATCGATTTCCTCTGCGACCAGGCCAGGTGCGATCCGGTCAGGGTGAATGCCCGAGGCTTCAACTCCAGCCCCGGTCTCCCGCTCGCGGCCACGGACAACTTCAGCGTCGAGATCGCCTTCGCGGACGGAAGCGTCGGGACGCTCCACTACGCGGCCGACGCCCCACTCGGCCCGGGCAAGGAGCGATTCGAGACGAGCGCTCCTGGCGTCTATGCCGAGATCGAAGACTTCCGGCGCGCCGGGATCTGGCGCGGCGGCCGCCGGGAGCGCCTCGGGCGCGGCCGCCAAGACAAGGGCTTCGCAGCCCAGTTCGGCCATCTCACGAAGCTGATGCGGGGAGACGCTGACGCTCCCATGACTGATGGCATCTGGCTGACGACGCTGGCCACGCTGGCGGCGGCGCGATCGCTCGAGACGGGCGAGCCGGAGCGCGTGGAAGAGGTCACCGCACACCGCCGTTGGTCTGATGACCCCGCGGAGACGAGGTGATGCCCAGAGTGAGCATCGAGGCTGACGAGCGAGACGATGAGAGGCTGTTCGAACTTCCTCCGTCCACTGACGGGCGCGGCCGCGAACCCGCAATGCAGCCGACCCTCGCTGCCGCGATTCGCCGCCGCTGGCGCTGGGCCCTGGCTCCGGTCGTTGTGCTGGTGGCCCTCGCCCTGTTCGCCGGACTGGTGCGGACGCCCACCTACACGGCCAGGACCCGGCTTGCGGTCGGCGGGCTGAGCGCAACCAACCCCGCCTCGCTGACCGGATTCGCCGACGCGGCCCAGCAGCTCGCCCAGACCTACAGCCGCTCGGTCCAGGGAGACGGCGTGGTCGGTGACGTTGCCCGGCACATGAACGCGGACCCCGAGCAGGTGCGGTCCCACCTCTCCGCGGCGCCCATCCCAGAGACCCCGGTCTTCACGCTCTCGGGGACGGCCGACTCACAAGGCGGCGCAATCAAGCTCTCGACCCTGGCGAGTCAGGCACTGGTGGCCGAGGTCGACCGCGCAAGCCAGGCGGATCCCGCTCGCCTCCTGGACGAGTACCGGACCGCCGAGCTCGATCGCGAGCGGCTCAGCAACCGGGTTGACGCTCTTGCGGCAACCGGAGGCGCGCCTCTGGCGTCGGCTCAGGCTGAGCTGGCGGCAGCGGAGGCACACTCCACCGCCCTGAGGAGCGCCTACGGCGCCAGCCAGGAGAACGGGACTGTCCCCCTGCAGGTCATCCAGAGAGCCGACCAGGCGGGCAGCGACCGCCTCAGCAGGCTTCAGCTGCTCATCTTCGTGGCTCTCGTCTTCGGGCTCGTCCTGGGCATGGGCCTGGCGCTCTTCCGCGACAGCCCGCTCTACGAGCCGACGATCGCGGCGATCGGCAACGTTCGCCGCCGGTCTGCGGTCCCGCGTTCGCGCTCCAGAGGAAAGGAGGAGAAGGGAACGCGCCGGGCCCGCCTGGAGCGCGCCGCCCCCCGGCGGCGATCGTCCCGCCGGACGCCCCCCTAGCCGCCGTGCAGCTCGCAGGGCAACGTCTGCGCATAGGGCTCTGGGGCAGCGGCATGGTCGCCGGAGGGGCGGCGGGGTTGCTGCTCGTTGCTGGGCGCCCCTACTCGGTCTATCTCGCCGGTCTCTGCCTTGGGCTGGCGCTACTCGTCGCACTCGCCTATCTGGCCTGGCACACCGACCCCGCCTGGCTGATGACCGGGGCGATCATCGCCTCGACCTTCAACAGCAACTGGGGAGCGCTCGGCCTGCCGGGCGGTATCGCGCCCGATCGCCTCCTGCTGCTGGCCGGGATCGTCGGCCTCGCGCTTCGCTCTCCACCGGCTTCGGATCGCCCCCGGTTCCGCCTCCGGCCGGTCCATGGGCTGCTCGCGGCGACCTTCTGCTGGGCACTCGGGTCCGCGATCGCGGCGCAGACGCTGGGCCGCACCGAAACGCTCTTCTTCCTGCTCGACCGCCTGGCAGTCCCCTTCACCGTGTTCGCGCTGGCGCCGCTGGCCTTTCGCACGCCTCGTCACCGCGCCGGCTTCCTGGCCGCCTTCGTCGCCTTCGGCGGGTACCTCGGGCTGACGGCGCTGTTCGAGACGATCGGGCCGAGGGCTCTCGTCATCCCGCATTTCATCCGCGACAGCGGCTTCCAGCATGACCGCGCACAGGGCCCGTTCCTCGAGGCGACCGTCAACGGCGTCGCCCTCTATACCTGCGCCGTCGCCTCGGCGATCGCGGTCGCAACCTGGAGGGACCGGCGTCGGCGAGTCGCCGCCGGCGCCGTGCTCTCGCTCTGCGTTCTCGGGGTGCTCTTCACGCTCACACGATCGGTTTGGATCGCCGCCGTGGTCGCCTCGGCGCTGACCATGGCGCTCACCCCGGGCCTCCGCCGCTTTCTGGTCCCAGCCGCCGCCGTCTGCGCGTCGGTGGTCCTGCTGCTGCTCGCCCTGGTCCCGACGCTTGATGCGAAGGTCACGAAGCGCGCCAACAACCAGTTGACGGTCTGGGAACGCCGCAACGTCGACGCCGCGGCGATCGAGATGGTGTCTCGTCGCCCGCTGGTCGGCTTCGGCCTCGGGACCTTCAACGACCGCAACGCCGAGTACTTCCCGCTCCTCGACGACGTCCCGCAGGTTGTCACCGTCCATACCACGCAGATCGCGATCCACAACGTCTTCCTCCTGTTCGCGGTCGAGCAGGGCCTGATCGGCGTCACGCTCCTGCTGGCGAGCCTGCTCGCCGCCGTTGGCAGCGCCATGCTCGCCCGTGGCCCACCCGAGCTGAGGCCATGGCGTGCGGGTCTGCTCGCGATCGCGGTCTACTGGGTGGTGGCGGCAAGCTTCGCGCCGCTGGGCCAGGTCCTGCCCGGCATGATCGTCTGGCTCTGGGCGGGCATCGTGCTCGGGGCCTCGACCCAGGTGGCGCCGGCTGGGGCCGAACCGAAGCCCTTCAGCGCACCGCCCGGGTGGGCAGCGCCCGGAGGAACTCGGCCCGCAGGATCTCCGCCCCCTGATCGAGGCTGAATTCCTTCATCACCCGCTCCCGCCCGGCCGCGCCCAGCCGCCGGCCGAGGGAGCGGTCGCGCGCCAACCGCTCGATCGCAGCCGCCAGCTCCCGCGGGCGCCCGGGGGAAACCAGCAGGCCGGTGACGCCGTCCTCGACCAGCTCGGGGATCCCCATCGTGTTCGAGGCGACCACCGGGAGCCCGCTGGCCAGCGCCTCCATCAGGACGACGGGAATTCCCTCGCCGAGGCTCGGCAGGCAGAAGATGTCCGCCCCCCGGTAGTGCTCCCGGATCCGATCCTGCCCCACCGGGCCTACGAAGCTGACCCTGTCCGAGATGCCCAGCTCCTCTGCCTGACGTCTGAGGGAGTCGAGCCTCGAACCGTCGCCCACCAGCTCGACCAGCATCCGGATGCGGCGCCGCTCGAGCAGCGAGACGGCCTCGAGCAGGATCGAGTGGCCCTTCTCGCGCTCGAGGCGTCCGACCGACAGCAGCCGCAGGTCCGCTCCGGCCCTGCGAGGGATGCCGTTCTCGAACCACTCGCCGTCGAGCCCGCAGCGGGCGACCCGAACCTTCTCCCAGTGCTCCTCAGGGGAGAGCCGCATCAGCTGGCTGCGCCCGAAGTCGCTGATGCAGACGACCAGGGAGGCGCTGCCGACCTTGGCGGCCAGGCTGGCCGGGCCGTCGTTGAAGATGTCCGTTCCGTGAGCGCTGAAGCTCCAGGACCATGCCGGGGAGTCCCCTCGCTCCACTCCCAGTCGCGCCACCAGCTGGGCGACGTCTCCGGAGGGACTGGTGAAGTGCGCGTGCAGGTGGGTCAGCCCCCGGCGATCGCATTCGCGCCAGATCGGCACGGCTTCCAGGAAGTAGAAGATCTGCCACAACCGTCCATGGGACCCACCCGGAGGACGACTCAGGGCAAAGGCGAGGGTCCGCAGGTAGGCGGCCGGTCCGGTCGCCAGCGCTCGCAGGTGAGCGCCGACGAAGCTGGCCACGCGGGGTGGCAGCACCGTGTAGGTCGTGCGCTCGGCCTCGTGGTCGGCCTCGGCAAGCAGGTGCTCGGGATTGGTGCGGTGGAGCGCGAACGTGTGTATCTCCAGCCCCCGCGCCCGCAACGCCTCCACCTCCCGCTGGACGAAGGAATGCGAGAGGGCGGGGTAGAGCGTCGCCAGGTACGCGAGTCGGACCTCTCCGTCACCGTCGTGCTTGCCGGGGCTCACGCCCTCGCCCCTCTCCCCTCGCCCAGCGCGGTCTCGACCGCGGAGAGATATCCCAGCGCCGAGTCCCTCGGGCTCCTGTCGAGCGTGGCTCGGTGAGCTGACCGGCCGAGCCGCCTTCTCAACTCCGGATCGCGAGCGAGGCGGCCCAGGGCGGCGCCGAACCCGTCCGCGTCGGCCGGGTCGACGATTACGCCGGCCTGCTCGTCTTCGCCGATCAGGTCCCAGGTCGCGCCCGCATGCCGGGACGCGACCAGCGGCAGTCCCGCAGCAGCGGCCTCGAGCAGGACGATCCCGAATGGGTCGTCGAAGGTTGGAAAGGCGAAGGCATCGGCCTCCGCATAGAGCCCCGGCATCTCGCCGTGATCGACGAAACCGCGGAACTGGACGTCCTCGAGCCCGAGCTCCGCCGCCAGCCGGCGAAGCCGTGCTGACTCGGGCCCGGATCCTGCCACCAGGAGCCGGATGGGCGGGTGCCCTGCGCCAACGCGAGCGGCCGCGAGCAGCAGGCGGTCCACACCCTTGTGAGGAACGAGGCGACCGGCGGTCAGGATCGTGAACCTGTCCCTGCGGGCGTAGTCGCGCTCGCTCGCGATCCTCCACAATCGATCCATCGTCGAGGAGTGCGGCGCCAGGAAGAGCCGGTCCGGAGACACCCCCAGTTCCAGGAAGCGCTCCGCAGCGGGCCCGCTCTTCGCGACGCAGGCCGAAGCGGCGCGAAGCAGAACCGCACGGGCCAGCAGCTGATGGCGCCCGAGCTTGCGCTCGTACCAGCTGGTGCCATCGCTGTAGATGATCAGGGGGGAGCCGCGCAGCCGGCAGTAGATGGCCGCGTATGCGGTCGGGATCGAATAGCCGGCGCTGATCACGGCATGCGCGCGGCTTCTCGCGAGAGCGGCGAGGATCCGAGGGCTCAGGTGGTAGTCCGCACCGTCCGGGGCGCCGCTTCTGATCGTGAGGCCGCCGATCACCCGGTGTCGAAAGCCAGGCCGGTCGCTCCGCGCCCAGGGCAACGCCCGGCTCCCGGTGCGCGCGCAGAACAGCACAATCAGGTCGACGATTTCCGCCAGGGACGCCAGCACCTCCAGCATGTATGGCGTCGGGATGTCGGTGACGAAGGCGACACGGGGGCGGCCGTTGGAGCGGGAACCGGCATCGCGACGGGAGACGCCAGGGCGGCTGTCGAGCGTCTCGGGCATCAGCCGGGTGCCCCCACCGCAGTGGCGGCAGGCATCTCCGGTCCGGGCTCCGGCGCCACCGCCCGCTCCAGCGCCAGGAGATGGCTCAACGCAAGCAGCAGCGGGGCGATCACCCAGCGGAAATGGCGAGCGCGATTCGACCAGAGGCGCCGGCGCTGAAAGATCGGAAGCCCGTCGTCGCCCACCATGCGACGCAGGGCGAATTCGAAGACCTTCCACGCCTGAGGCGCACAGGACCGCTCGTGCCGGGCGGCGATCGAAAGGGTCTGGATTCCCTGCGCGACGGACTGGGCGTCCAGCGGCAGCACCCGGTCCGGGTAGTAACGGGGTGTCCCGTCATCGAGGAAGAGCGCCCTGCGGTAGTACGCGAGGCCCCTCCCCCAGGCCTCCTCCGCCTCGGCCGCCGCGATGCCCGCGTCGGCGCAGATCCGCAGTGCGTCGAGCACGTAGCCCGTGTGGAAGTTGTCCACCCAGGCCAGATCGGGCCTCTCCCCATAGGGCCAGGAGCCGTCGGCGCGCTGGCGGGCCGTCGAATACCGGACGGCGGAGGCGGCGGCGGGGCCGAAGCCCTCGGCGTCGGAGGGGCCCGACGCCGACAGTCGCGCGAGCAGCGCCGCCGCCAGCATGTTGGAGTTGTGGATCGGAGAGGTGTCCTCCGGCAGATAGCCGAAGTAGGCGCCGCTCCCGCTCTCGGACTGCGGCACACGACGAAGGAAGAACCGGCCCGCGCCCCGCGCCGTCTCCAATAGGCGGGCGTCGCCAAGGGAGTCGTGGGCGTCCAGCAGGGCGTGGCCCGCGAAGGCGGTCGCGATCGTGTTCGGCTGTCCGCGGCGGTAGTGCAGGGCCCGGGTCTGCACGTCGAAGGGGTATCCCCAGCAGGGCTCCTCAGGGCCCGCTATCCGCACCTCATCGAGACACCCAAGTGCCTTCGTCAGGTGCTCTTGCGCCTCGTCCTCGCCGATGAATCCGTTCCGCGCGTAGGCGGACACGACCCAGGCCACCGACGCGGCATTGGGCTCGGGCTGGATGCCGAGCGGGGGACGGAGGTCCAGGGGAGAGCGTTTGACCGCCTGGATCAGGAGGCGGCGGCCGAGGGCGGTCCTCTTCAGTGGCTCCGCTATGCGGCGCGAGGCGTTCAGTCCCTCGTAGGGGTCGGTTCCCCGCCAGTCGCGCTCGGCGCTCCAGCGGCTCAGCCGACGGGCCAGCGCGAGAGCCTCGGCGACGGCCTTGGGCGCCTTGTCCTGCGTTTCGCTAACCACGTGCGTGCCCCACCAAGGCCGGTGCCGGGCGGGCGAGAGCTCGCAGCTCGACGACCGCCGCCGCGAACTGGCCGACCAGGCGCTCGCTTCGTGCTCGCAGCGCTTGCGGATCGCGCGGCTCGGTCCGACGGCGGCGAAGCGGCGGAAGCTCATCGACCCGCTCGATGCGGCGCAGGTCTCCTCGCTGCTCGAGCCAGCTGTCGACCGCCGGGGTCCGCCCGGAGAAGACACTGACGGTGGGCACCCCGAGCAGGGCTCCCTCGCGCGTCATCGTCCCGCCGGCGCCGATCACGAGGTCGCTGGCGTGAATCAGGGAAAGGGCGTCCACGGTGCGGTCGGGCAGCACGAGATTCGGCAATCCCAGCGCGATCAGCTCACGGCGCTGCTCGGGCCGGCGCGGCAGCACCACGCAACGCGCCTGCCGCTCTTCAGAGACCGCCCGCAGGGCCTCGGCGAAGAGAGGGTTGTCCGACCGGTGGTAGAGGGCGCCCGAGGGCGGAGTGCGGGCTGTGACCACCACCGTCTCGGGTCGCCGGTCGATGCCGACCGCCGCCAGGATCTCCGGGTCGCGGCTGAAGTCCCCGAGATAGACCTCCTCCTTGAGCCCGTCGTAGTAGCGGACCTTGGCCTTGCTCGCGCCCATCCGGCCCGGCCTGATTGCGGCGAGCGCGGCCGGCAGCAGCACGGCGCCCGCCAGGCGAAAGGCGATCTGGTTCGCCGGTTGGTGCTCGTAGTCCATCGCCGTCACGGTCCGGATGCCGAGGCTGCGGGCGGCGACGATCTGGGCGTAGGAGTTGTGGGAGAGGGCGGTGTCGGGACGCTCGGCTCGGGCCCAGGACGCCAGTCGCCGAGCCCTTTCCAGGAGAAGCCGGGCCTTCGAGATCCTGCCGTGCTGACTCGGTCCCCCGATCACCTCCACCCGATCCCAGCGCTCGAGGGCGAGATCGACCGTCTGGGCGTTGTCGCGCGCCGTGACCAGCACCTCGTGCCCCATGTCCTCGAGGCGCCTCGCGACCGGGGCAAAGAGCAGCGGGTGCGGTGAGTTCGAGAGGTCGATCCAGATCCTCATGGGCTAGTTCGCCCCTCTCCGGCGCAGCACCGCCGGCAGCGTGCGCAGAACGAGCCGCACGTCCGTCCACAGCGACCAGTTGGTCACGTAGACGAAGTCGAGCCTGATCATCTCGTCGAAGGGAATGCTGGTCCGGCCCAGCACCTGCCAAAGGCCCGTCAAGCCAGGGGTGAGGTCGATGCGGCTGCGGCGCCAGCCGTCGAGCTGCCTGTCCTCCGAGGGGACGATCGGCCGCGGGCCAACCAGGCTCATCTCTCCCTTGAGGACGTTCCAGAGCTGGGGCAACTCGTCGAGGCTTGACTGCCGTAGGACACGGCCGACTCGCGTCACCCGCGGGTCGTGGTCGAGGTGGAGCCAGCCGGAGTCCTTGCTCTCGGCGAGCAGGCCCGCCCGGAGTCGCTCTGCGTCCAACGACATCGTGCGGAACTTGACCAGGCGGAAGCGCCGCCCCCACAGCCCGATTCGCTCCTGCCGGAAGAGGACGGGTCCCCGCGAGTCGAGCTTGATGGCGATGGCGACCACGGTGAGCAGCGGTGCGGTGAAGATCAGCAGGGTGAGCGCCCCAACGACGTCCATCCCGCGTTTCAGGAACCGCGAGGAGCGGGGGAGGACCGGAGGGTTGATGCCAAGCACGGTGATGCCACCGACGTCATCGACCTCGACAGAGGGCCCGAGCGCCTCGAAGAGCTGCGGCAGCACGCTCACCTTGACCCCGAGCTGGCGGGCACGATTGAGCAGCTCGAAGAGGGCGGCGCCGCCAAAATCCTCGCGCGCGACCACGATCCGTTCCGCTCGATGCCGGGCCACCATCGCGCCGAGGTCGGTGCCGGAGCCCGTCTGGCCGGGACCTCCATTGGAGGCGGCGCTCGAGGCGGGCAGCGGGATCAGGCCAACCGACTTCGCTCCCTGGCGGCCGTTCGCCTCCAGCTTCCTCGCCAGGGCGGAGATCTCAACTCCATCGCCGAGCAGCACGACCCGTTCCGGACCGAGCAGCGAGACCGCGAGCCTCCGCGCGAGCGCTCGCAGGGCCGTGACCGAGACGATCGCTAGCAGGGCGAACACCGCCAGGGAGCCGAGCCAGACGCCGCCCACGGGAAGGAACCGGTAGCAGGCCAGCAGGAGGAGGCATCCGACGACCACCGCGTGGAATATCCATGGCAGATCGTCCACCGTCTGGTGGCTCATTCGCTTCAGATCGCGGTCGTAGAGGCCATACGCCTTGAAGACGACGATCCACAGGGGCAGCACCGTCAGGCCCCAGGCGAACTCGCTCGGATGGTGCGAGATCACGAGCTGCGAGAGCGCCATCGCGATGGTCGCGCCCAGCAGGTCCGCGAGGGCGAGCAGCCTGCGCACCGCCGAGTCACGCGCCAGGTGGCGACGCGTCACCACGCGCTGCCAGGTGCGCGCCGCGGCGTCGCTCGCCTGCCGTTGGAGGACCGGGCGGGCAGCGGCGAGCCGGTCGCTCTCGATCGGGAATCTCTCGCTCATGGCGCGGACGCCGACGGATTCACCAGGCGGTTCCGGGGTCCGCTCAGCACGAACCGGCGCGCCGCGCCCACCGGAACCTCGGCCCCCCCGCGACGCATCGAGTCGTCGGCGGCCTCGGCCAGCTGTACGACGTCCTTGGCCAAGCCGGCGTTGGCCACCGACTCGCCTCCATTGCGGATCGCGCCGAGAAAGTCGCCGAGCTCCTCCACCAGCGGCTCACACGCGTCGATCTTGGGGGAGAGGATGTCCCCGGTTCGGTACGAGAGCTTGTACTCGCCGAAGGTCTCCGGATCCTTGTAGACGACTCCGTGATCGAAGACCCGAACCGGCTCGGGCGAGCCATCGTCGTAGACGACCATCTTGCGGCTCCCCACGACTACGGTGCGGCGCAGCTTGCTCGGCGCCAGCCAGCTCAGCTCGACGTTGGCGACGATGCCCGACTCGTAGGTCATCGTGACGAAGGCGACGTCGGGGATGCCCGAGACGATCGAGTCGCGCCCGACCGCTCGTACCGTGCTGGGGACCTCCTCGAGCCAGTAGAGCAGGATCGAGAAGTCGTGAGGGCCGAGGTCCCAGATCACGCTGACGTCCGGCTGATGAAGGCCGAGGTTGACCCGGCTCGACGAGACGAAGAAGATCTCGCCGAGCTCGTCACGGCGCAGCAGGTCCTTGATGGCACGCACCGGCGGGCTGTAGAGGAAGGTGTGGCCGCACATCAGCACGCGGTCCCGAGCCTGAGCCCGCCTGAGCAGCTCACTCGCCAGCTCGGATGACGGGGCCAGCGGCTTCTCCACGAAGGTGTGCTTGCCGGCATCGAGCGACCGCGACGCCAGATCGAAATGCGTGAACACGGGCGTGGCGAGCACGATCGCGTCGAGCTCGGGGTCGTCGAGCAGGTGCCCCACCTCCGTCGACCGGGCGGGCGCCGGATAGCGCCGCCCGAATCGCTCGAGCAGCTCCTCGTCGAGGTCGCAGATCCACCGGACCTCGACGTCGGGCATCTCGGCGAGCGCCCGCAGGAGGTTCGGTCCCCAGTAACCGAGACCGACGACGCCGATGTCGAGCGTCTCCGTGGAGGGATCGCCGCCGATCATCCGTGCTCCTCCCCCACCGCACCGGAGAGCGCCGCGGCGACGGCGAGCACCTCCGCGCGGGTCAACTCGGGGAACATCGGGAGTGAGAGCTCCTCCTGACTCCAGCGCACCGCGGCGGTCAGCTCGGTGCCCGGCGCGTAGTCGCTGCGCTGGCGGAAGCGCCCGCTCGCGAACGGCTGCTGCCGGTGCGCCGCCGGCCAGTAGTGAATGCCGGTCTCGATGCCGAGGGCGTGGAGCCGAGCCTTGACCGTGTCCCGCCCTGCGACCCGAACCGGGAAGAGGTGGTAGACGCACTCACCCCGCTGGTCCTCGACAACCGGCCGGCTCCCCTCCGGCAGCACCTCGCGGTAGAGCGCGGCCCAGGCCCGCCTCGCGCCGTTCGCCGCATCCAGGCTGGGGAGCTTGGCGCGCAGCATCGCGGCCTGCAGCTCGTCCAGCCGCTCGTTGAAGCCGGCCTCGACGTGCTCGCCCTTTCGCCGCTGCCCGAGGTTGCGCAGGCGACGGCAACGCTCGGCGATCTCGTCGTCATTCGTGCAGATCGCCCCCCCATCTCCGAGCGCTCCGAGGTTCTTGCTCGGATAGAAGCTGAAGGCGGCCGCGTCGCCGAACGAGCCCGCTCGGGCCCCCTTCCAGCGGGCGCCGTGAGCCTGGGCGGCGTCCTCAATGACCAGCAGCCCGCGGCGCCGCGCGAAACGCTCCACCGCGTCCATGTCGCAGACCTGACCGTAGAGGTGGACCGGGACGACGGCGACGGTCCGGCTGGTGACCGCATCGGCGGCGGATCGAACGTCGATCAGCCCCGTCCCCTCGTCCACGTCGCAGAATCGAGGCACCGCGCCGGCGTTGAGGACGGCCAGGGCGGTGGCTATGAAGGTGTGCGCCGGGACAATCACCTGGTCGCCCTCCTCCACCCCGGCCGCGACCAATGCCAGCGTGAGCGCAGCCGTCCCGGATGCCACGCCGATGCAATGGCGCACGCCGCTGAGCTCGGCGAACTCTGACTCGAGCTTCTCGACCTCCGGGCCGAGGATGAACCGGCCGTCGGCGACCACCCGATCGAACCCCGCCTGAAGCTCGGCGCGCATCGACGCGTGCTGCCGACGGAGATCCACGAAGGGGACCTCGCGCACGGCTCGAAACGCCGCCAACGCGACCATCATGACTCCGAGTGTCAGGTGGGACGGATTCGGGCCGAGAACCTTCCATCGGGCCCTCGTGTCCATCGTCAGATCAACGGGGGCGGCCGCATCCTTCTTGCGGTGGAGCGCCCGCCGGAGCTATCGAGTGACCGGGACCGCCCCCCGCTCACTGAGCTGGGCCCGAACCGCCTGGCGGCCGCGATGGTGCAGCCCGTGGATCGCGCCCTCCGACTTGCCGAGCCGAATGGCGATCTCGCCGGGCGCAAGCCCGCAGACCTGCCGCAGCACGACCACCTCTCTCTGTGGCCCCTGGACCGCGGCCATTGCCGCCTTCAGGTCGGCGAGGCGCTGGCCGTTACCCTCGAACGGGTCCGTGGCGCTCGTCCGGATTTCCTCGCACGGGACCGGCCGCCTCTCACGCAAATGGTCGATTGCGGCATTCCTCGCGACCCGAATCAGCCAGGCGGCGAACGGGACCGCCTCGCGCCGGTAGCTCTTGATCACGCTGATCAGCTTCAGGAACACGGTCTGCGTCACATCCTCGGCATCGTGCTCGTCTCCGACGATGCTGCGAACGAAGCGGTACACGTCGCTCCGGTAGCGAACATAGAGCCACCGGATTCCCTCGCTGTTCCCCGCCTTCGCCTGCGCCACCGCGCGATCCACCATCGAGCGGTCGCGGTTCGCCGGGGAGCCTGCATCCTCACGGTCGAGGTTGGGATGGCCCACCGCCGGGAGGGTTGAAAGATTCATGCTCATTGCGTCACCCCGTTTCGAACGCCCGCCGAGTGATCACCGGCAATCCCCGCGTGCTGGTTTTCAGGTGCCGCGACCCTAAGTTCCGGCAGTTTGGGGAATGTTTCGGGAGGAGTTTGCGCTACATGCGGATTGCTGTTAGACGGGTGTGAGCCTCCGAGGCCGGCCGTCAGTTCAGCTTCCCGGTGCACGTTGATCAGTCGTGATCGAGGCGCTCGTCCTCTGCTACCACGCTGTCAGCGACTCCTGGCCGGCGGATCTGGCGATCAGGCCGGCACAGCTGGAGGAACAGCTGCGGTTGCTTCTCGATCACGGCTACAGAGGCGCAACCTTCCATCAGGCGGTCCATACCCCACCCGCCGGCAAGGTCATGGCGGTCACCTTCGACGACGCCTACCGCTCGGTGATCGAGCTCGGCCTGCCGATCCTCAGCCGGCTGGGGCTGCCGGGGACGGTCTTCGTGCCCACCGGGTTCGCGGGCCTCTCCGGGCCAATGGCCTGGCCCGGGATCGAGCAATGGCTCGGTGGGCCGCACGAGGCCGAGCTGACGGCGATGTCGTGGTCCGAGCTCGCAACCCTGGCGGCCGCCGGCTGGGAGATCGGCTCGCATACCCGCACCCATCCGCGGCTCGTCGATCTCGACGATGCCGTTCTCGCCGAGGAACTGGTCGCGTCGCGTCGCGAGTGCGAGGCGCGACTCGGGCTGCCCTGCAGGTCCTTGGCGTATCCCTACGGCAGTGAGGACGCTCGCGTCTTCAGAGCGACCGCGAGGGCCGGGTACTCAGCCGCCGGGACCCTGCCCGAGAGCCACCATCCGCCATCCCCCCTGCGCTGGCCCCGGGTCGGCGTCTACCGAGCCGATGACGGGCTCAGATTCCGGGTCAAGACGTCCCCCCTGATGATCCGGATCCGAGCGAACGGGAGGCTGCGAGTTCCTCCGGCTGCGTGGGGGGCAGCCCGGCGGTTACGGATCGGAGCCGGCTGAGCTTTAATCAGATCCCCGGCAGTAGCCAAACAGATGATTGGAAGATATGTTTGTAGGGAATACGTAACAGCTTAGGTTGAGGTTGACGACGTGGCAGAGCCGAAAGGACTCGGCGAGTACGGCGTCATCTCCGGGCCCAAGGAGCCAACCGGGTGGATCCCAGCCCTGTTTGACGCATCGCCCTTTGGAATGGTGGTCACCGACCACCACGGTTTCGTGCTGACCTCGAACCCGCGGGCCAGCGAGGTCCTCTTCGGCGGCGGGCGCAGTGTGGAGGGCCTGAAGTGCTGCGACTTGATCTGCGAGCCGCTGCGGCAGCAGAACGCCCCCGGCCGAGACTTGGGCTGCCTGACGCAGCGCGCCCAGGCCGGTGGGCGGGCCCTTGCGGAGACTCGCCTGGATGGAGAGCCGGAGGGCATGGGCGGCTCGGTCTGGGTCACCGCCTCGCCGATCGATGCGGGGGAGGCCCAGGTGGTCATCTACCTGCGTGCCGAGCAGCTCGCCGACGAGGAGCACCGTCTCGCGGGAACGGGGCGCTCGAAGCTGCAGGCGGGGCCATCCCGCCAGATGCTTCAGGTCCACACATTGGGACGAACCCGCCTGCAGGTGGGGGATGAGAACCGTGGCGGCGACTGGCTGCGCCAGCGCCCCGGGCAGGTACTCGAGTTCCTCGTCTGCTCGCGCCACCGGGTGGCCACGAGCGAACAGATTTCCGAGGCCGTCTGGCCGCGGTCGGCCCAGCCGTGGAGCAACGCCAGCGTCCGCCACCAGGTGCACATGCTCCGCGAGAGGCTGGAGCCGGAGCGCGACAGCAACGAGGCCTCGCGCTTCGTCCTCACCCGGCGCGGCGGCTACATGCTGAATCCGGAGCAGGTCTGGATAGACGCCGACGAGTTCGAGGACAACGCCCGCACGGGGCTCTCCCTCTTTGTCCAGGGCGAAGGGGACGCCGCGTTGGCGCCACTGGAGCGGGCACTCCACCTATACGAGGGGGACTTCCTGAGCGACGACCCCTACGCGGAATGGGCGTTGGAGGAGCGGGACCGCCTGCGCGAACTCGCCGGACGGGAGCTTCGAGCCATCATCTCCCTGAAGAGGTCGGCGGGGGACCTCGACGCCGTCACCGACCATGCTCGCCGGCTCGCCGGCATGGAGCCCTTCGACATGGACGTCCAGCGGGACTTCCTCGAGGTCTGCCTCGAGCGGGGCAAGCGCAGCGAGGCCATCCGCCGATACACGCTGATCAGACGCCGGGTGAGGCGCGAGTTCGGCCACGACCCGGACTTCACCCTGGGCGACCTCGGCTGAATCCGAGATCCTCTAGGGGGCCTGCGCGACCAGCGGCCGGGCCTCCGCCGGTGGACGTTCGCCGCCGGCGGCGATCAGGGCCCGCCGGTCGACCTTGCCGCGGGCGGTTCGCGGGAGCTCGTCGTGAACCGAGATGCTCCCAGGCACCTTGTGCGCCTCGAGCCGATCGGCGCATTCCCTGCGCAGTGCGACCGGGTCGAGCTGGAATCCGTGCTCGGGGGCGACATGCCCGTGCACGGCCTGGCCCAGAAGGCGGTCGGGCACACCGACGACCGCGGCCTCCCGTACCCCGTCGACGGCATGCAGGACCTCCTCGACCTCCCGCGGGTACACCTTCTCGCCACGGCACTTGATCAGGTCGTCGGTCCGTCCCACCCAGTGCAGGAGTCCCTCGTCGTCTCGCAGGAACAGGTCGCCGGTGGCGAGGGCCGGCTCCCACGGCCAGCGCCCGGGACGCAGACGCTCTGCCGTGCGCTCGGGATCCCGCCAGTAGCCATGCATCACGTGGGGTCCCCGGACCATCAGCTCGCCGACCTCGCCGACCTCGGCCTCGCGCCCATCCGGCCCGGCGACCCAGGCATCGGTGCCCGGGATAGGGATTCCTGACGAGGTCGGCGCGTGGAGCCGGTCAGGTGGCAGGTAGGAGACGCGAATGCACTCGGTGAGCCCGTACATCAGGTAGAGCTGGGCCCCGGGAAAGGTCCGGCGAAGGGCGCCGACGGTCGCCTCGGGCAAGGAGGCGCCGGCGTTCGTCAGGAACCGCAGATCGGGCAGCTCGCGATCCGCCAGACCGCGCAGGGAGACCAGCACCTGGAAGATCGTCGGGACCGCGGGCAGACCGGTGATCCGACGGTCCTCGAGCAGTTGCACGACCCTGCCGGGGAGGGAGAAGCCCTCCTCGAGCACCAGCGCAGCGCCGACCCGTACGCAGGTGAGCAGCTGGCAGAGCCCATAGCCGAACGAGAGCTGGAGGAGACAGAGAATCCGGTCTGCGGGGCCCATCTCAAGGTACTCGGCGATCGACCCGGTGACGAAGGACAGGTTGCGATGGGTGAGCATCACACCCTTCGGCTTGCCGGTCGATCCCGACGTGTACATGACCGCGGCGAGGTCGGTTTCGAGCGGGAGCCGCGGCAGAGGGCCATCGCCCGCCGCCAGCTCATCGACCCCGGCAATCACCGGCACGGTCGTACCCGCCAGTGCCGCCGCGGCGTTGGTCAGCTCCGCCCTCTCCGAGTCGCAGACCAGGGCGGCCGGCTCAACGTCGTCGAGCACGAAGCGAAGCCGATCCAGCTTGATCGCCGGGCTCAGCGGGGCCAGCGCGGCGCCGGCGCGCAGGGTGCCCTCGAAGGCGATGGCCGCCTCGATTCCGTTGGGCAGGACGATCACGACCCGGTCGCCGCGCCCGACACCGCGCTCGCGCAGCCCGCGAGCGAACCCGTTCGCGAGGCGGTCGAGCTCCCCGTAGGCGAGCTCGCGATCGCCCGCGATCGCTGCCACGCTGCCCGGATCCCGGACCGCGGTGCAGCTCAGATCCTCGGCGACGGTGCGGATGCTCACGCCGACGCCCGCTTCCTCTCCACATAGGCGGCGATCGCGCCGATCGAGCCGAAGTTCTCCTCGGTGATCTCGACGTCCTCGATCACCATGCCGAACCGTGACTGGACCTCCTCAACCAGCTCGACGAAGCCGAGAGAGTCGATGATCCCCATGGACAGGAAGTCATCCGCGTCCCCGAGCTCGATCTCGGGCTCCAGGTAGAGGAAGTTCTCCTCGACATAGGCCCTCAGCTCCCCGCGAATGTCGCCGTTCGAATCGCTCATACGGGCATTCCCTCCATCAAACGGAACTCGGAGCGGTCAACTCTCACGCGCGGCTCCGCCGTCTCGGCCGGATAGCTCTCGGCGCCGCGTTCGCAGAACGCTTCGTGCCAGAGCTGCGTTGAGAGAACCCCGACCAGTGCCATCCCCTCTCGGACCCCTCTCGCCCGGCCCGCGCGGCAGCGGCGCAGCAGGCCCGCGACCCGGCCCGCGTCCCAGATGCCGGTCTTCCTCAGGGCAGCCGGGGAGAGGCTCTCCTCGACCCAGTCGGGCGCGCCGGCGGCGAAGAAGGGATCCACCTCCGGCGCCCGGTAGGGCTGCTTCGGGCGTCCCGCGATCTGGGGCGGCAGCAGATCGGCGGCAAGCCCACGCAAGGCGACCTTGTCTTCGAGGCCGCTGAGCTTTCTCTCGGGTGGCAGGCCTGCCGCATGTGCGAAGACGTGATGGTCGAGGAACGGAAACCGTCCCTCGACGGCGTGGGCCATCGCCACGCGATCGCCCTGGCCTGCCAGCAGGTAGGGCTCGAGCAGGGTCCTGATCTCGAGCCAGCCGGCGCGCTCGAGGCTGCTCCAGCGATCGAACCCGCTCGGGAGCTCAGCTCGCAGGCGGGCGAGCGAGGACTCGTCCCCGAGCTCGGCAGCCAGCTCGGGCTGGTAGAGCGCTCGCACCGTCGCCGTCGCCGCGGCTCGGGTGAGGTGGGAGGAGAGCGGATCATCGGATGACCCGGTTTCGAGCAGGAACCGCCGCCAGGCTGGGCCGCGACGCGCACCCGCGGGGCCGATGTACGGATAGAGGCCGTCGATCAGCTGCAGGGCCCGCTCCGGGTCGGTCCGGTGGAGCTCGCGCAGCGACACCTCCTTGAACAGGTCGTAGCCCCAGAAGAGCTCGTCCGCGCCCTCCCCGGTGATCACCACCTTCATCCCATGCTCATGGACGTCGCGGGCGAGCAGGAACAGCGGCACCGGCGCCGTGCGAACCAGGGGCGTCTCCGCGTGCCAGAGGACGTCGGGGAACGACTCGGCGATCTCCGCCGGCCCAGCCTCGACGACGTGGTGGCTGGTGCCCAGCATTCGCGCCACCGACTCCTGCTGAGCGCGCTCGTCGTAGCGCGGGTCCTTGAAGGCGATCGAGAAGGTGCGCAGCCTGCTGCCGACCTGCTCCTTGGCGAGAGCGCTGACCAAGCTGGAATCCAGCCCGCCGGAGAGATAGGCGCCAACCGGCACGTCCGCGCGGAGCCGAAGGCCGACGCTCTCGCGCAGGGCTTCGGACAGATCGCCGTCGAGGTCGGGCACCCCGCCAAAGGTGGGGCTCCACCATGGCCGCTGCTCGACGATGCGGCCACGCTCCCAGACGAGTATGCCTCCGGGGCCCAGCTGGGAGACACCGGCAAAGGCGGTGCGCGGCGGCCGCGGCCCCCAGAGCGTGAACACGTCGTCGATGCCGCCGGGGTCCGGCTCCGCCGCCACCTGCCCCGACGCGAACATCGCCTTCGCCTCCGAGCCGAAGACAAGAGTGCCGTCGGGTCGAAGCGCATAGTGGAGCGGCCGCACGCCGAAGCGGTCGCGGACCAGCGTCAGACGACGCGCGCCCGGCTCCCACCAGGCGAAGGCGAACTGGCCGTTGAGGCGCTCGAGCGCATCGAGGCCGTCGCGCTCGAGCAGCCGCAGGACGACCTCGGTGTCGCATGTGGTCGAGAAGGACACCCCGCGCGCCCGCAGTTCCCTGCGGAGCTCGGGGTGGTTGTAAACCTCGCCGTTGTAGACGAGCAGGCCTCCCTCGTCGTCCTCGAGCGGCTGCCAGCCACCGGGGAGGTCGAAGATCGCCAGCCGGGTCGAGACGAATCCGGCACCGGGCTCGATCGCGAGACCGAAGCCATCGGGACCCCGGTGGCGGATCGCCCGCGCCATCCTGCGCAGCGAGATCTCATCGACCGGCTGTGCCTTCCCCGGTCGGACTATGCCGGCGATCCCGCACATGGCAGGCTCAGCTCGCCTGCTCCATCAGGATCGCGGGGGCGTGCAGATACTCGGTCGCCACCCGCCGGCGCTCGATCTCCCGGTAGGCCGCCTCCACCTCCTCGGGCGCCAGGCCCACGCGTGGTGAGAGCTCGCCCGGGTCGATCCCGCGGCCGTGACCCCAGATCAGCAGGTCCATGCGGTCGTATGGGTGACCGAAGTAGAACTCCTCCTGGGTCTGGGGCAGACTGAAGGTGTCGGTGGTCGGGTAGCGGCCCGCGACGGACTCGGGAAGGCCGAGCTCACGTGCCAGCGCGTACACCTGGCTTTTGTAGAGATGCGCGATCGGCTTCAGGTCGGCGAGCCCATCGCCGCCCTTGACGAAGAATCCCTGGTCGTACTCGAGCAGGTTCGGAGTCCCGGCGACCGCGTAGCCGAGGCGATCGGCCCAGGTGTACTCGAGCAGCTTCCTGACCCGCTGCTTCATGTTGCTCGCCGCGAGCAGCTCCCGATAGGCGCCAGGCGGCATTCGGCGTTGCTCACCGGTGCCGTCCGGCCGTTCGACGACCAGGGAGAAGACGATCACCCCACCCGTCGGCCGCGACCGAACGAGCTTGTGGCGCCACGTCGGCTCGTAGTCTGGGAACACCTGTCGGATCGCCTCGTCGCGCCGTCTGTAACAGCCAAGAGCCTCGAGCGCGTCCGTGATCGGCTCCACCTCCGTCGGCGCTCCAAGTGCAATCGCAAGCTCCAGGCCGATGGCGGCCGACTCGCTGGCCGCGTCACGCTCGGGGAGCCGCAGGCAGAGCACATGGTCGGGCCCCAAAGCTCGAACACAGATTCCGGCGACCACCCCGGAATCGACGCCCCCCGAGACGGCGACGACGGCGCCGCCCCGTCCGAGCCGCCTGACGGCACCAGCCGTCCCTTCGATGACGCCCTCGAGGCAAGCGGCGACGTCGAACTCCTCCGGCCACGGGGGTTGTAGGTTGGTCTTGGATGACGGAGATCCGACCATTCGAGCGGTCGGACCTGCCCGCTGTGGCGAGCCTGCTGGCCGCGCGCCTGCCTGCGTGGACTCAGGATGAATCGTTCCTTGCCGAGACACTAATTGACCAACGCTGGGCGTCGACCGAGCTTCCGTCGCTGGTGGCGGTGGGCGTCGACGGCTCGATCCTGGGCTTCATCGGGTCGCAGGTGCGACGAATGCGACTCGACGACCGGATCCTTCAGGGAGTGTGCTGCTCCCATCTGGTGGTGGCCGATGACCCCCGCGTCGGTGCCGCTGGGGCGCTCCTGCTCCGGCGCATGCTCTCCGGCGCGCAGGAGCTCACCTGGACCGACACCGCCACCGACGGGGTCGCACAGATGTGGCGGAGCTTCGGCGGCCACATCGACCAGGCGCGATCCCTTGACTGGATGCTCGTCCTCCGGCCCGTTCGCTGGGTCCGTCAGATGCTGACGACGCGCATGCGGCGGCGGGCGCCCCTACGCGAGCTCGCTCCGGCGCGAGCGCTTCCTTTTCATGCGAGCGGACCGAGATTCGCGCCGACCGCCTTCCCGGACCCGCCCGCGGACGTTCGCGGGGAAGATGTGACGACCCGTGCGATCGTGGAGAGCATCGACCATCTGACACGCGACCTCCGCCTGCGTGTCGACTATGACCAGGACTATCTCGATCGGCTATTCGCGCAGATCGAGGCTGCCGCCGGACCTCTGGTGCGCCGCCTCGTCCGCCGCGCGGATGTAGTTGTCGGCTGGTACGCCTACCTGTGCCGCCCCGGCGGTGCGAGCCGGGTCCTCCATGTTTGCGCGCCGGACGCCGAGATGGAGGCCGTCGTCGGCGAATTGATCGACGATGCCCGGGACCGCGGCAGCGCCGTTCTCACCGGCCGTTTCGAGCCGCACCTGCGAGCGCCCCTGAGCCGCCGCTCAGCGGTTCTGGGCTTCGCGCGATGCCCGCTGATTCACTCCCGCGAGCTGGAGGTGCGTGCTCTGCTCGCGAGCGGCTCCTCCCTGCTCACCGACCTCGACGGCGAGTGGTTCGCGACTTGAGCCGAGCGACGCCGGGCGACGACCCGCTCGGCCTGCTGGTTCCGTTGCCGGTCGACTCGTTCTTGGCCGGCCAGATCTCAGTCAGGCGATTCTCGAGCACGTCGACGCGAACGTGCGGGAAGAGGCCATAGCCGGGCGGCGGGTCGTCCTGATCGATGTAATCACGGACCCAGAAGCCGTACTCGCCGTGCAGCAGGCGGGCGGCCCGCCCCGGGGTGAGCGGCCTGAAGGCCGAGTCGGCGAGATCGAGCGCGGCGGCGTCGAGGTGGGAGACCACGGGTTCGAGCCGCTCAGCGTCCCATTCGCTCCAGTCCGCGACGTCCCGCCCGTATGAGGTGCCGTCGCAGTGGGCGACGAACCCGCAGTCGGCGAGCTCGCGCGCCCGGCCAAGCTCGGCCGCCCGCGCCTTGCGCGAGCCGGGGAACGCTCCCAGGTCCTCATAGAGGTCGGGGCGCAGCCGAAGGGCGAATCGCTTGACGAGCCGCGCCGAGCGGTAGCCGCTGCCGTGCTGCTCGAAGCGGGTCTCGGGGTCGCGGGCGCTCGAGCCGACGTAGACCCAGGGTATGCGGGGGTCCCGGCGACGGCCGGCTTCGCGAGCGAGCTCGATCACGTAGACGCGGGAAGGCATCCCCGACTGCTTCGACGGTGCCGGGAAACCGCCTCTAGAGGGCCTACTCGATGGTCCAGGTGTCGCCGGAGCGCAGCAGCGAGGCGATGTCCTCGTCGCCGAGGCCCTCGCGGGCCGCCGCCAGCTCCTCACCGACGCCCTCGGCGTAGGTGGGTCGATCGCTCGCGCGGATCACGCCGAGTGGAGTCGGGCCCGTCGGGCGGTCGGCGAGGCGGGCGAGCGCGTACGCGAGGGTCGGATCGCCGGCGTCGTGGACCACCAGCGCGTCCTTGCCCACCTCGGCGACGTCGGCCAGCTCGAGCCGCCCGTTCGCGCCGCGGACCACTCCCCGTTCACCCTCGGCCCCGAAGCGAATCGGCTCTCCGTCGACCAACCGGATCTGGTTCGCCTCCTTCCCCTTGGCGCGGACGGCGTCAAAGGCACCGTCGTTGAAGACGTTGCAGTTCTGGTAGATCTCGACGAATGAGGAGCCGCGGTGCTGGGCGGCCGCGCGCAGGACCTCCGTCTCGTGATCCCGATCGGTGTCGACTGTGCGGGCCACGAAGCTCGCGTCGGCGCCGAGCGAGAGCGCGACCGGGTTGAAGGGGTGATCCTGCGAGCCGAAGGGGGTCGACTTCGTCACCTTGCCCTCCTCGCTCGTCGGCGAGTACTGGCCCTTGGTGAGTCCGTAGATCTGGTTGTTGAAGAGCAGGATGTTGACCGGGACGTTGCGGCGCAGGGCGTGGATCAGGTGGTTGCCGCCGATCGAGAGCGAGTCGCCGTCGCCGGTCACGACCCAGACCGAGAGGTCCGGGCGGGCCAGGGCGAGGCCGGTCGCGAGCGCCGGGGCGCGGCCATGGATCCCGTGTACCCCGTAGGTGCTCATGTAGTAGGCGAACCGGCCGGAGCAGCCGATGCCGGCGACGAAGACGATCTTCTCGGGCGGGATCCCCATCTCGGGCAGGAACTGCTGGACCGTGGCGAGGATCGCGTAGTCGCCGCAGCCCGGGCACCAGCGCGTCTCCGCATCGGAGGCGAAGTCCTTCTTGGTCAGAGTGACGGTGCCCCCGTCTCCCGCCTGCGGCGCGTGACCGTTGGTGGGATGTCCATTGCCTTTGCTGATGCTGGTCTCGCTCATAGGTGGGCGCTGATCACCTCGTCGAGCTCCTCGGCGAAGATCGGCAGGCCCTCCACCTTGTTGTAGCGAAGGGCATCGGTCAGGAACTCGGCGCGGATGATCCTCCAGAGCTGGCCGCTGTTGGTCTCGGGGACGAGCACCTTCTCGTATGAGCCAAGCAGCTCACCGGTGTTGGGCGGCAGGGGGTTGAGGTGGCGCAGATGGGCGCACGCGACCTTTCCGCCGCGACGGCGAATCCGCCTGGCGGCACCGGTGATCGCTCCGTAGCTCGAGCCCCAGCCCAGCACCAGCAGATCGGCGCCGTCGGGGTCATCGGGAACGAGGTCGCCGATCTCGTCGGCGATTCCCGCGACCTTGGCGGCGCGCAGCCCCGTCATGCGGGCGTGGTTCTCGGCCTCGTAGCTGATCTGCCCGGTGACGTCCTCCTTCTCGAGGCCGCCGATCACGTGGGCGAGGCCGGGCGTGCCGGGAACGGCCCAGGGGCGGGCACCGCGGTCGTCGCGGGCGTAGGGCTGGAAGTCGTCGGCGTCCGCGTCGGATGCGAAGGCGGGATCGATCTCGGGCAGCTCGGCAATCTCCGGCAGGCGCCAGGGCTCCGAGGAATTGGCCAGGAAGGTGTCCGAGAGCAGGATCACGGGCGTCCGGTAGGTGACCGCGATCCGGGCAGCCTCCAGCGCGGTCTCGAAGCAGTCCGCCGGGGTGGAGGCGGCGACCACGGGAAGCGGCGATTCGCCGTGGCGTCCGTAGATCGCGCTGAGCAGGTCGGCTGCCTCGGTCTTGGTCGGCATGCCGGTCGAGGGGCCGGCCCGCTGGACGTCGATCACCAGCATCGGCAGCTCCAGCGCGACGGCGAGCCCGATCGTCTCCGCCTTCAGGTCCATCCCGGGGCCGCTGGTGGCGGTGACCCCGAGGTGGCCGCCGAAGGCGGCGCCCAATGCCATGTTGGCGGCGGCGATCTCATCCTCGGCCTGCACGGTCCGCACACCGAAGCGGCGCTGGCGCGAGAGCTCGTGGAGGAGCTCGGAGGCCGGCGTGATCGGGTAGCTGGCGAGGAAGAGCGGCAGCCCGCTGCGGACGCTGGCGGCGATCAGCCCGAAGGCCGCCGCCGTCGTGCCGTTGACGGCCCGGTAGGTGCCGGGCTCCGCCGGCGCCGCCTTCACCGAGTAGCTGACCTGGAGCAGCTCGGCCGTCTCGCCGAAGTTGAACCCGGCCCGGAAGGCGGCGAGGTTGGCGTCCCGGATCGGCGGCTTCTCCTCGAACTTCTTCTCGATCCAGGTGATGGTGGAGTCGGTCGGCCGGCTGTACATCCAGGAGACGAGGCCGAGGGCGAAGAAGTTCTTGGAGCGAGCGGCATCTCGGGAGCTGATCTCGTCGATGCCCTCGGTCGCCCGGACCGTCATCGAGGTCATCGGCACCCGGAAGAGCTGGTAGCCGTCCAGCGAGCCGTCCTCGAGCGGGTTCTCGTCGTAGTGGGCCTTGCCGAGATTGCCCTTGGTGAAGCCATCCTCGTTGGCGATCACGATGCCGCCCGGCTCGAGCTCCGCGAGGTTGGCCTTGAGCGCCGCCGGATTCATCGCCACCAGTACGTTCGGACGACCGCCCGGGGTGAGGATCTCGCGTGAGGCGAAGTGGATCTGGAAGGCGGAGACCCCCGCCAGCGTGCCGGCCGGGGCCCGAATCTCAGCCGGGAAGTCCGGCAGCGTCACCAGGTCGTTGCCGATCAGCGCAGTCTCGGCGGCGAACAGGTTGCCCGAGAGCTGAATGCCGTCGCCGGAGTCACCCGCGAAGCGGATGACTACGCGTTCCTTCTCTTCGACGGTTTTGCTTTCCACTTGCTGGACTCGCCCCACCCGAGCCCGGTGTCCGAGTGTAGACATCCCGGCAGTCCGGACCACGGGCTGGCCGCATGATCACTGGCAGGTGGGCTGGGAGGCGGGGTCGAGCCTGTGCACCCCGCTCGGCGTGATCCGGAAGCCGAGCGGCTCCGCGAGATCAGGGACCTTGGCCGGCTGGCCATCGACAGTCATCTCGACTGAGCCGTTGCCGAAGGTGACGTCGAACGACGCCCCGGTGAATGGGCCGACGTCCTGGCCGGGGGTGAGGGTCTCGCCGTTCACCGAGGCCCGGCCGCTGTCGTCCACCAGGCAGACCCAGACGTCTGCCGTCGGACGAAGCTCGACCGATACGCCGGACGGCGCTCCGCTCGGCGAGGTGGAGGTCGCTGCCGGCGTGGTCCCGGCGCCGGTCCCCACCCCTTTGGCGTGACGCTGCTTGCCGCCACCGTTGCCGGATCCCCCGATCGCCCCGACGATCACGACGCCTAGCAGGACCACCGCGACGAGGCCCGCGGCCAGGACGGCCACGGTCCTCCATGGCAGGCCGTGGTGGCCTCGTGTGAGCTGGCCGGGACGAACCACCCCGTACGGGATCGGCTCCCCGCGGTCGCCCTCCCCGGAGCTGCGCTTCAGCTCATCGACGAGCGCCGGCGCATCGAGGTCGAGGTATTCGGCGTAGGTCGCGAGGAAGCTCCGGGCGTAGGCAGGAGCCGGCAGATCCTCCCAGCGGTCCTCCTCCATCGCCTCGAGGAACTTGACGCGGATCTTCGTCGCCCGCTCGATCTCGCTGAGCTCGATCCCGCGCTCGGTGCGTGCCTCGCGCAGTGCTTGGCCGACCTGGGGTGCCATCCGAAGACCCGATTGTCCTGCTTAGGTGGCCAGGTGCGTAGGTTGGTGGGTATGGCCACCCCACACGACGCCGGAGTCTCGCTCACACCCGACGCCGAGATGCCCAAGGAGTTTCAGCCCCGCATGCTGGAGCGGCGGGCCCTGCAGGCGACTTCCGCCCTCGGGATCCTGGTTGCCGTGGTACTCCTCGCCCCTGGCCTCGGAGAGGTGCGAAACCTGCTGACCGAGGCGAAGCCGGGCTGGCTCCTGCTGGCGACGGCGCTGGAGGCCCTCTCCTACGGCTCCTACGTCCTCATGTTCGGGCCGGTCTTCTGCACCGGCCTCAGCCGGCGGCGAAGCTGGCAGATCGGCGGGGCGGAGCTGGCGATGGGCTCGCTCGTCCCCGCGAGCGGCGCCGGCGGCCTCGCCCTCGGAGCCTGGATCCTCTACCGCGGGGGCATGGACGGCCGGCGCATCGCCCGCCGCTCGGTCGCCTTCTTCCTGATCAAGAGCGGGGCCAACTTCGTCGCCGTCGCGGTGATCGGGGCGGCGCTGGCGATCGGACTCCTGGGGCCCGACCTCTCGCTCTGGCTCACCGCCCTGCCCGCCGCGCTCGCGACCCTGGTGATCTTCGGCGTGGCGCTGCTCCCACGCCTCGGACCGGGCAACGCACCCGATCCGGAGGCCTCGCGACTTCGCCGCGGCGCCGCCCACGCCCGAACCGCCTTGATCGACGGCACCGTCGAGGCAATCCAGATCCTGCGCTCGGGGAATCTGAACGTGATGGCGGGCTCGCTCGGCTACTGGTTCTTCGACAACGCGGTGCTCTGGGCGACCTTCCACGCCTTCGGCCTCTCCCCGCCGCTCACGGTGATCCTGATGGGCTACCTGATCGGGCAACTCGGAGGCCTGCTGCCGATCCCCGGCGGGATCGGCGGCATAGACCTCGGCCTGATCGGGACGCTGATCGTCTACGGAACTCCCGCGGCCGGCACGGCGGCGGCGGTGCTCGCGTACCGCATCATTCTCTTCTGGCTCCCGCTGCTCGTCGGAGGCTTCTCATTCGCCACCCTGCGCCGCGACATGCCCACGGGCGGCGAGCTGGCCTCATGCGCGCCCGCCATCGCCACGCAGTCCGCCTGACCTGAGACACGCGCCCGCGGCGGGGCTCAGTCGAGGTCGAAGCGGTCGAGGTTCATCACCTTGTCCCACGCTGCGACGAAGTCCCGCACGAACTTCTCGCGCGCGTCCTCGCTCGCGTAGACCTCCGCGAGCGCGCGCAGCTCGGAGTTCGAGCCGAAGACGAGGTCGGCGCGGGTTCCGGTCCACTTCAGCTCGCCGCTGTCGCGGTCCTTCCCCTCGAACCTGGTCGCGTCGTCGCCGTCGGCGTCGGTCCCCGACCACTCCGTCCCCATGTCGAGCAGGTTGACGAAGAAGTCGTTCGTCAACGAGCCGGGCTTGTCGGTCAGGACACCAGTGTCCGAGTCGTCCCAGTTGGCGCCGAGGACGCGCAGGCCGCCGACCAGGACGGTCATCTCCGGCGCGGTCAGCGTCAGCAGGTTCGCGCGGTCCACGAGCAGGTGCTCCGCCTTCAGCGGGTTGCCGGCGGCGATGTAGTTGCGGAACCCGTCGGCCCGCGGCTCGAGCGCGGCGAACGAGTCCGCGTCGGTCTGCTCCTCGGTCGCGTCGGCGCGGCCGGGGGTGAAGGGGACAACGAGCTCGTGGCCCGCCTCCCTGGCGGCCTGCTCGACGGCCGCGCAGCCGCCCAGCACGATCAGGTCGGCGAGGGAGACCTGCTTGCCGCCGTCCAGGGCGCCATTGAACTCCTCCCGGATCCCCTCCAGGGTGCTCAGCACCTTCGCCAGCTCGGCGGGCTTGTTGACCTCCCAGTCCTTCTGCGGCGCCAGGCGGATGCGCGCGCCGTTCGCCCCGCCGCGCTTGTCGCTGCCGCGGAACGAGGAGGCCGACGCCCAGGCGGCCGAGATCAGCTGGGAGACGGACAGGCCCGAGTCGAGGATCTGGCCCTTCAGCGCGACGATGTCCTCCGGGCCGACCAGCTCGTGCGTCACCTCCGGCAGCGGGTCCTGCCAGATCAGCTCCTCGTCCGGGACCTCCGGGCCGAGGTAGCGGGCGATCGGGCCCATGTCGCGGTGGGTCAGCTTGAACCACGCCCGGGCGAACGCGTCGGCCAGCTCGTCGGGGTTCTCGTAGAACCGGCGCGAGATCGGCTCGTAGACCGGGTCGATCCGCAGCCCCACGTCCGAGGTCAGCATCGTCGGCGGATGCCTGCGCTCGGGGTCCTGAGCGTCGGGGACCGTGTCGGCCGCGGCGCCGTCCTTCGGGACCCACTGATGGGCCCCGGCGGGGCTCATGCTCAGCTCCCACTCGTTCTCGAACAGCGTCTCGAGGAAGGTGTTGTCCCACTTCACCGGGGTCGCCGTCCAGGTGCCCTCGAGACCGCTGGTGATCGCGTCGGTGCCGCTGCCGGTGCCGAAGCTGTTGCTCCAGCCGAGGCCCTGCTCGGCCATCGGCGCGCCCTCGGGCTCGCGCCCGACGTACTGATCCGGGTCGGCCGCGCCGTGGGTCTTGCCGAAGGTGTGACCGCCGGCGATCAGGGCGACCGTCTCCTCGTCGTTCATCGCCATGCGGGCGAACGTCTCGCGGACGTCTCGGGCGGAGGCGAGCGGGTCGGGGTTGCCGTTGGGGCCCTCGGGGTTGACGTAGATCAGGCCCATCTGCACGGCCCCGAAGGGCTTGGCGAGCTCGCGGTCGCCCGAGTAGCGCTCGTCGCCGAGCCACTCGCGCTCGGGGCCCCAGTAGACGTCCTCCTCCGGCTCCCAGACGTCCTCGCGGCCTCCGGCGAACCCGAACGTCTCGAAGCCCATCGACTCGAGGGCGACGTTGCCGGTCAGGATCATCAGGTCCGCCCACGAGATGCTCTGGCCGTACTTCTGCTTCACGGGCCAGAGCAGGCGGCGCGCCTTGTCGAGGTTGCCGTTGTCCGGCCAGCTGTTGAGGGGCGCGAAGCGCTGCTGTCCCGAGCCGGCGCCGCCGCGGCCGTCGTGGATGCGGTAGGTGCCCGCGCTGTGCCAGGCCATGCGGATCATGAGGGGGCCGTAGTGCCCGAAGTCGGAGGGCCACCAGTCCTGCGAGGTCGTCAGCACCTCGGCGATGTCCCCCTTCACCTCGCCGAGGTCCAGGGAGTTGAACGCCTCGGCGTAGTCGAACTGATCGCCCAGCGGGTTCGCCTCGACGGGGTTCTCGGCGAGGATCTTCAGGTTCAGGCGCTCGGGCCACCAGTCCTGGTTCGCGTCCCCATGGGTCGGCTTGGGAAGCTCGTGCACGACCGGGCAGCCGGCTGCCGGCTTCGCGCCCTCCTCCTCGTTCATCTCTCCGACTACGGCATCAGGCTTATCAGACACGGGAACCCTTTCCTTCTGGAGTTTTCAAGTGCTTTGGCGTCATGCAACGAAGCAGCTCGGGCAGAGGCCCCGGTAGACGACTTCGGCCTCGTCGATCACATAGCCATGATCCTCGGCGGCGGTCAGGCAGGGCGCCTCTCCGACCGCGCAGTCGACGTCCTCGATGGCGCCGCAGGACCGGCAGACGACGTGGTGGTGGTTGTCCCCCATCCGCGACTCGTAGCGAGCCACGGAGCGCGGCGGCTGGATGCGCCTGGTCAGACCGGCGGTCGTCAGCGCTTCCAGCACGTCGTACACCGTCTGGTGGGACACCTCACCGACGTCCTCGCGCACGAGGCCGATGATCGAGCTCGTGTCCGCGTGCGGATGGTCGTGCACGGCGGCCAGCACCGCCAACCGCGGACGCGTGACCCTGAGGTCCGCCTCCCGCAACTGGAGCTCGAGCTCTGAGGTCGCCGGCACGCGCAGCACCGTATCACTTATCTGGAATGAATCCAGATTGGTCGGCGACTGCATCCCGGCGGGGCGCCCTCCGAGCGCGCCGACCACTCGCGGTGCGTTTGACAGCCGCAGCTCAAGGGACCAAACTGGACCGCGGAGAGTCGTAACTCGCTTGGGCCGAGCGTCGGCCAAGGAGGATGCAATGGCTCACACCGGTGTGTTGCCTCGCAACCCGCGAATCGGGGGTGCGAAGTCGGGCACGGATGCGCCTGCGGCGGGCGCTTGGCTGCGATTGTCGGCCCTGGGAGCCGCCGCCGCCACGGCGCTCGTCGTCATCAGCGGGTCGCTGCATCTGGGCCTGTCCCACAGGCTGCTGGCGATTCTCGCGTTGCCGTTGCTGACCGCTGTGGTCATCGCCGCGGCGACCGCGCATCGACGGTTGCTGGGTGTCTCCCTTGCAGCGCTGGTTCTGTTCGCGATCGAGAGCGCTCTCGGCGGCGTCGTGGCGTTGGCCGGTCGGCCTGAGTGGGCCGTCGCGCTGCACCTCGCCTTCGCGGGCTTGGCGCTGGCTGCGGCGCTGCTCAGCGCCGCAGCATCGTTCCGCGGGGAGCAGGTGCCGATGGGGGCATGGCGGGACTACTTGGCCCTCACGAAGCCGCGGATCATGGTGCTGCTGCTGATCACGGCGGCCGCCGGGATGTTCGTGGGAGCCGGTGGCTTGCCGGACCCCTTGCAGCTTGCGGTCGTCCTCGTGGGCGGCGCGCTCGCGTGCGGCGGAGCGAGCGCCTTGAATCACTACCTCGATCGCGACATCGACGCCCTGATGGGCGAACGGACCTCCGACCGGCCGATCGTCGCGGGTCGCCTGATCGCCCCGCGCGCGGCCGAGTTCGGACTCGTGCTCTCGGCCTTCTCCTTCGTCCTCCTGGGCAGCCTGGTGAACGTCCTGACGGCCACCCTGGCGCTGGTGGGGGGCCTGTTCTACGTGCTGGTCTACACGCAGTGGCTCAAGCGCTGGACCGTCCAGAACATCGTGATCGGAGGCGCCGCGGGCGCGGTCCCGCCGCTGGTTGGCTGGGCCGCTGCGACGGGAAACCTGACCCTGCCGGCGATCTTCCTCTTCCTGATCATCTTCTTCTGGACACCACCCCACTTCTGGTCGCTCGCCCTGCTGATCAAGCGCGAGTATGCAGCCGCCCGAATCCCGATGCTGCCCGTCGTGCGCGGCGATCGCGAGACCTCTCGCCGGATAGTCGGCTACTCGCTCATCCTCGCCGCGACGACGCTGCTGCCGTTTCTCGCGCACTCGGTCGGCGGCGTGTATCTGGGGACGGCGCTGGCCCTCGACGCCATCTTCCTCGGCCTGGCGCTGAGCCTCGCGCGGGAAACCAACCCGGCTCGCGCCGGGCGGCTCTTCCACTACTCCCTGCTCTACCTCGCGGTCCTCTTCACTGCGATGGCGGTCGACACGGCCGTCATCTCCTGACCGTGCCGCCGCCTGATCGCAGCCAGGGCTAACGCTCGTAGACCGGCTCGGGCGGGCGACCGCGCCGCCTCGAGGGCCGGCTCGCCGGGGCCGTCTTCCGGCGGCCGCGCGCACCCTCCGGCTCGGCCTCGCCGGATCGGGGAGTGATCGGCAGGTGGTACGGGAGCCGCATGGTTGCCGCCAGCATTACGAGCAAGCCGACGACTGCAACCACGTTCAGGATCACAGCTGTTGCAATCGACACTTTCGTGCGCCTCCTTTCGATTTGGGTCCGTTCGCCTCGGCACCTTCTTCCCGGCGCCTCGGATCTGACACCCTGCCGGGCGAAGATGTGAGACCTCTAATGGGCCGATGACAATTCGCTAAGAGCTGGTGCCGGATTGCTGGCGCAACGCGCGCAGCAGCGTGTCGGCGGTCTGCGGCCCCCGCAGGACAGAGGTGATCATTCCGTGGGCGTCGACGATGAAGGTGGTCGGAAGGCCGTTCAGTCCATAGTCCTGGCCGGTTACCCCGTCCGCGTCGATCAGGTTCGAGTAGGTCAAGTGATGCTGTTGCACGAACGAACGTGCGGCGCCTGTGCCGTCGGTCCAGTCGACCCCTACCACGCGTGCCCGTCCGTGCAGGGCATTGGCCACGCGCTCCAGGTCGGGCGCCTCTCGCTGGCACGGGCTGCACCAGCTCGCCCAGAAGTTGATCGCGGCCGGCTTGCCCCGCAGGGAAGCCAGCGTCACCTTGGGGGGAACCAGCACTCGACTCGGTAGAGGCGGCGCCGCGCGCCCGGGCGCGGACCGATTCGATGTGCCGCTCAAGAGCACGATCCCGATCACCACGGCAATGACGCCGGCCGTCAGCAGGGCGCTGCGGAGGCTGCGGCGGATGGCGATCCCTAGCCCGAGGCCAGGATCGGCACGTCGTGGACGACCTGGCTGGGTTTGAAGTTCGACGGGTACAAGGTTGTGATCTTCCCGCTCGCGCTGATCCCATAGATCAGCGCGGAATGCGCGACCTGGTCGGGCGAGGAGTTCGACTGCGGGCCTTTGGCGAGGACGTTCCAGGCCCGCCAGGTTGGGATGAGCTGGGGACGAGAGCCGATCAAGTACTCCATCCGGCCCGTCATCCGGTGAGCTCGCAGGAATGCGTTGACCGCGCTTGGGGTGTCTCCCCGCGGATCCACCGAGACCGCGAGGATCTGCAGCTTCCGGGCCTCCGGGCCGAGCTGGGATTGCGCGGTGTGCAGGTTCCCGACGATCAGCGGGCACGTGTCGGGGCAATGGGTGTAGATGAAGGTGATGAGTACCGCCTTGCCCCGGTACTGGTCGATGTTGACTGGGTGGCCGAGCGAGTCGCTGAGAGCAAGCGCGGGGGCCGGTTTCGACGGCACGGCACGGACCCCGTCGAGCTTGGCAGTGGTGCTCGAAGATGCTGTCCCCCCACTCGAGCCACAGCCGCCCAGCAGGGCGGCGGCTGTTGCCGCCGCCAGGCAGATCGTCAGGCTGGTAGCGGCAACTCGAAACCTGCGGAAGCCCTGGCGCATCAAAGCACCGTTCAGTATTGCGCTTTGAATCAGCGGCCGGTTAGTCCGCTGGCACGTCAGTCGGCGGCCAGGATGCGCAGATCCCCGGCCGGCCAGCCGGGCGGGAACGGATAGAGGAGGCCGGCCCGCTCGAAGCCGTTCCGGTCGATGAGATACACGGGGGCGTCGCTGCCGGCGGGGCCGGTGGGTCGCCCCGCGTCAACCCTGTACGCCGCCCACACCGGGGCCAGCTGCCCCTTCGAGCCGAGCAGCCAGTGCCATACGGCTGCCGATCCCAGGCCCCAGCGAGCGACGGTCGCCCGCGTCGATTCGGGCGTGTCGTGGGACGGGTCGCGGCTCACGATGACCAGCGCCGGCCGAGTGGGCGGCGGGAGCAGCCGGAGGGCCGTGCGCAGCGACCGTGCCTCCGGGGCGCAGGCCCTGCTGCACCGCGAGCTGAAGAAGGCGAGCATCACGGTCCGGCCGCGCAGCGATCCCAGGGAGACCGGTCGGCCGCTCTGGTCCGGCAGCCGAAAATCGGGCGCGGGCCTCTCCCCGGGATTCCACGTCGCCTGGCCGTGCAGACCCGCAGCTCGGTCGGGCGAATCCGAGTCACCACCGGATTGCAGAAGAAGGATCACGACCCCCGCGACGATCCCGACGGTCAGGGCGGAGGCGATGATCAGCGCGGCTGTGCGGAGCCCTATCCGTCGCGGTCTCATCGATCCATTGCGGATCGATGGCCGTGCGTCACTCCGGGAAGCTGCGGATCAGCTGGACCATGTACCAGAACAGAACCGCGAGGAAGACGAAGAGCGGGATCGCCCAGGTGAGGACGCCCTGTCCGGCGACCGTGATGGCGATGATGTTCGACGGGAGCGGCATCCTGTTCCCTCCTAGGTCACGGGTTTCCGGCGAGCGCGCGGGCGCGGGGAGCCGGGGCGCGCGCACGCTCGGGCTCCAGCCAACGGTAGACGATGAAGATGATTGCAATCGCGAACGGGATCGAGCCGGGCACCCACATCACCCCGGCGGCGAGCTGCTGGTCCGTGAGCGCGCTGATGCCGCCGGGTCGGGTCGCCTCCGCCGCGTAGGGGGCGTACAGGGGCGAGTTGGCGAAGGCGAGGACGATCGCGAGCAGCCAGCTGACGACCAGCGCCGAGGCAACGTAGAGGGCTCGGACGCCCTCGGGGAGCGGCGAGCGCCAGGGCGGCGAGTCGATCACGCGCGTCCAGAAGAGCAGGCCCGTACCGAAGAAGAGCGCGTGCTCCGCGGCGTGAACCAGCGAAGATCGCAGGGTCGCGTCGTATGCGAACGGAAGGTGCCAGACGACGAGCGTGACCGAGAACAACAGCCAGGAGGGGACCGGGTCGCCGATGAACCGCGCGGTCCGGCCCAGGCCGTCCGACCAGCGGCCCTGGGTGACCTCGTGCGCGACCCCCCGGCGAAAGCCGAGCGGGAGCCCCCGCCACATTCTGTTCCATGGCCGGGCCAGCGCCAGCAGCGGGGGGGCAACGACCAGCAGGAGCACGTGCTGCAGCATGTGCGCCCACTGGAGCCTCTCAGCCCAGTCGTCGATCGGGGATGCCAGTGCCACGACGATGGTCGCGAGCCCGGCGATGAAGGCGGCCGTTCGCCAGCGGCGGACGGCGGACGGCTGCGGCCGCACCCCATGGCCGCCCAGCCAGTAGAGCGATGCGGCGAGGATCACCCAGAGAAGCGCCGGGTCGGTGGTCCAGCTGAAGGGCAGCGTCGCCGTGGGCAAGGCTCAGAAGAGGTAGAGGATCGCCCAGCTGAGCACCCCGATCCCCGCCAACAGGCTCCAGTAGAAGGCCGCGTCACCCAGCCCGGCCGGCACCGTGGCCTCCTCCGCGCCTCGATTGCGCACCCCCTCGGCGAAGAGGATCTCGACCCAGTACATGGTGAGGATCACGAAGACGACGAAGAGGGTGGTCCAGCCGATGAACACGCTCGCGTACCCGCCGTCTGTCGGGCTGAAGTGGAGATTCGCGTACTCGAACACCTGTACCACACATCCGGCGAGCCCGAGCGCGAGTGCCGTCCCCGCCGCCGCCAGCCAGCCGCGCCTCTCACGCGCCGCCCAGGAGGCGTAGGCCACGAGGCTGGCGCTGGCGACGAAGAGGAGGACGACTGCGATCCCGTATCTCTGCGGCGGGTCGACACCGCCCGGGCGCCACTCGTGGCTGTTGTTGAGCGAGCGCAGGTAGAAGTACGCGAACACGAACGCCGCGAAGAACATGATCGTCGTTCCGGCGATCACGCGGGCACCGAGCCAGAGGTTCCGCTCGTGGACCTCCGGGGGCTCGTCGAGCGGCCCGTCCGCCGAGCTTTCTTGCCGTCCTATTCCTGGGAGCTTGACCATCGCTATCCGGGCGCCGCCGCCGGTTCCTTCGCGGGTCTGGGCGGCGGGGCTGGAGTTCCGTAGTCATAGGGCTCCGAGTCGATCACCGGAACCTGGTCGAAGTTGTGCACCGGCACCGGCGTCGGCACCTGCCACTCGAGCGACTTGGAGTCCCATGGATTCGCCTCCGCCGGCTTGCGGGCGATCACCTGCGAGTAGAGGACATTGGCCAGGAAGACCAGCATCGACAACCCGAGGACGAAGGCGGACACCGACACCCAGATGTTGATCGGCTGGAGGCTCGAGGCATAGGTCGCCACCCGCCGCGGCATCCCCAGCAGCCCGGCGGCGAACAGCGGGCCAAAGGTGGAGTTGAACGCGATGAACATCGACCAGAAGTGGATCTTCGCCAGGGCCTCGTTGAACCGGAACCCGGTCATCTTCGGCACCCAGTAGTAGATCGCGGCGAAGAAGGTGAAGATCAGGCCGCCCATGATCGTGTAGTGGAAATGGGCCATGACGAAGAAGCTGCCGTGGGTGCTGACGTCGCTCGGGGTGTCCGACAGGAACACCCCCGAGATTCCGCCGATGAAGAAGTTGAAGAACCAGGCGAGGCAGAAGAGCATCGGCACCGTGTAGCGGATGCTCGCCCGCCACAGTGTTGCCATGCCGCAGAGGAAGATGAACCCGGTCGGGATCGAGATCACCTCGGTGGACAGCATGTAGAAGGGCCGCAACGCGCCGTTGATGCCGCTGACGAAAAGGTGGTGCTGCCAGACGAAGAAGCTCAGCAGCGCCACGCCGAGCATGCCCGCGACCGCCAGGCGATAGCCCCAGAGTGGCTTGCGCGCGAACACGGGGATCAGCTCGAGGAGGATTCCGAACCCGGGCAGGGCTAAGACGTAGACCTCCGGATGGCCGAAGAACCAGAACAGGTTCTCGAACAGGTACGGGCTGCCGCCCGAGGGCGCCTGGAAGAACGAGGTCTGCGCGGTCCGGTCGAGCCCCACCATCAGGAGGACGGCCGCCAGCACCGGCGCCGCGAGCACCATCAGGCCCGATGTCGAGATGGCTCCCCAGCAGAACATGGGCAGCCGCCCCCAGGTCAACCCGGGTGCCCGCATCGTCACGATCGTCGCGATCAGGTTGAGCCCGAGGAGCGTCATCGAGACCCCGACGAGAATGAAGAAGATGATGTACGAGTCCATTCCCATGTTCGCCTGGTCGTTGAGTGGCCCGTAGCCGGTCCAGCCGGTGGGGAAGCCGCCGAAGAAGACGGCGCTGGTGAGGATCGTCCCGGCCGCCATCAGCAGCCAGAAGGTGAGCGACTCGATCCGCGGGAAGGCCATCCGCTTCGCGCCGATCATCAGGGGGACGAAGTAGTTGGCGAACGGGCCGAGAACGCCCGAGGTCATGATCCCCATCATCATCGCGCCGTGCAGGCTCACGAGCGTCAGGTAGTTGCCGGCGCCGAAGAGCTGGGGCGAGGGGCGGAGAAGCTCGGTCCGGATCAGCATCGCGTTCACGCCGCCGATGAAGAAGAAGAGGCCGATCCCGACCAGGTACTGCATCCCGATCACCTTGTGGTCGGTGCAGAGGCCGAAGTAGCGGCGGATGCCGCCTCCCTCGTTCTCGTGGTGTGACGGCTCCCGCCCGATCATCCTCGCCAGGGGGTACCTGAGATACCCGAGCCCCCCGAGGAGGCCGACGACGAAGAACAGATAGGCCAGGAAGAGCGCGATGTCGTTCTGCCCCGTGTCGGCGGTGTACTCGTAGTTGGTGAAATGAATCTGGTGGCCGAGCCACCAGCCGAAGTAGAAGCCGACGATCCCGAGCAGGATCCCGGTGAGCAGGTTGAAGCCGATCAGGCCACGCAGGGGCGGGCGGGCGGTCTGTTCGCTGTTCATCCGGCCCTCCTATGGGGAGCGGGGTTGTAGTGGGACCTGAACTTGGGAAGGTTGCCGGTCGCCGGGCCGAAGGCTGCCTGCTCGGCATGGATCCAGGCGAGAAAGGCACTGTCACTCACGACCTGCCCCGTATCGAACATGTGCCCATGAAAGAGCCCGCAGAGCTCGGCGCAGCGGATGGAGAAGCTGCGGACCTCGGTCGGCTTGACATAGGCGACGTTGTCCACGCCCGGATTGGCGTCTGCCTTCACCCCGAGGTCGTGGGCCCAGAACGAGTGGATCACGTCGAGCGAGGTGACGTGCAGCGCGACGTTCCGATCGACCGGCAGCTCCAGGTGGGGCGTCTCCACGCCCCCGAACGTCGGCCAGCGGTAGGTGAACGCCCACTGCTGTCCGATCACCTGCACCGGGAGGACACTGCCCGATGGCTTGGCCACGGGATCTGCACCCTGCCCGCCACCGGAGCCCTCGTCGAAGAGCCGAATGGTGCCGTAGGTCGCCAGGAAGAGCACGATGACCGAGGTCGCCGCCAGCCAGGTCGTCTGTATGCCTCGGTCCCCACGGATCGCCAGCCCCTCCTCGGGCCCCTCGTCCCGCCGCCGGAAGACGATCAGCGCGTAGGCGAAGTAGACGACCATCAGCGCGGCGATCGGCGTCACGACCCCGAGCAGGACGGTGTTGTCCGTCACCTGTCCCGACGCCGCGTTGGCGCTGTTCCCCGGCGGCAGATCCGGCGCCCACACCAGGACGACGATGGGCGTCGCGATGATGCTGAGCGCTGCCCACAGGATCAGGATTCGTCTGAAGTGCGGGGGCTCGGGCATCGTCGCTCGGGCTCAGACCACGTGCAGGAAGCCGTCCATGTAACCGATCGTCTGCATCGGCCCGCCGAAGCCGGTGTAGAAGCCGGCCGCGCACGGTACGAAGCACTGCCACCTAATCCAGCCCCTCTTGCCCGTGCGGATCATGAAGGTGACGGTCTGGTGGGCCTGATCAAGTGAGCAGGGCATCTCCTCGCACTGGTTGGGGGCGTCGTCGGCGACCCCCTTGATCGGAACGGAGATCCCCATCTGCGGCACCGTGAACGTGTGGGAGGGGTCGTCAGGGGAGATGCTCTTCAGCGTCTTCCCGTTGAGCTGCATGGTCCCGCCGACCGTTCCCTGGACCTGGGAGAGGAACGGGTTGCGGAGGCCGCTGGCCCCGTCGAAGTTGAGGACCGTGATCTTGACCAGGGAGTGAGCAGGCAGGACGAAGACCGTGGTGTGCTTCCACTGATTCCCTTGGCGGACGAGATAGGAGACCCAGCTCGGATGTCCGCCGAGCTTCCCGACAGCCGGAGTGGTGCCCAAGGTCAGCTCGGCCTGGGCGGGTCCGGTCTGCTGTGCGGAGACCGGGGTCGGGGCGCGCACGAGCTTGTTGACGTAGAGCCCGATCGCGAGAGCCACGATCACGACTCCGGCAACAATCCCAAGCCAACGCGCAGCGGCGGAGCTCACTCGATTTCTCTCCTTCCGCGATGCCCCTCACGCGGGCGGCGCAGAGACAGCGCGGCCCGGACCTTATACCTCGATCAAGACGCAGTCAAGAAGAAATCAAGACTCAGTCAAGAAGGGACGCGCTCCCTGGGCCGACTTGCGCGGATCTCGCCGAGTGGCGGGTCGATGATGGTGAGCGGCTCGATCGGGAGGTCCGGACCGGGCCCACGGCCGCCTTCGCCGCCGCCCTCTCCGTGGCCGTCGGTTCCGCCCTCCGAGTCGAAGCGCCGCGCGCAGAGGACGAGGCCGACGAAGACGGCGCTGCCAAGCATCGACAGCAGGAAGATGAACATGCCTGAGAGTATGCCACCGCTAAGAGTGCGAGTGGGACACGTTCCTTCGAAGAATCTAGCCGCAGGAGGGCCGCATCAGTAGCGGGCGAAGCGGCCTGTGTCGTCCTCGAAGCGGTCCACGAGCTCTCTCGACAGGCTGGGTCTCGTCTGGGTGATCGCGGCAAGGAAGTCATCGGTGGTGGCTCGATGGCTGCCCCCGCCGAAGTGCTCGCGCTCGAAGACCGCCTGCGCCGCTTTGCGGGCCGCAAACTCGATGTCCGCCGGTGTGAAGAAGTCGCTTGCCTTCACCAGCGCGGACAGATCGATGCGACGGTCGGTTATCTCCTCGCAGTACCGACGCCAGATGGCCTGCCGTGCGGCAGGGTCCGGCGGGCCGACCGGGAGGACGTAGTCGAACCGCCCCGGCCGCAGAAAGGCCGGGTCGAGTCGGCCGACCCAGTTCGTAGCGCAGACCAGCAGGTGCTCCGGGGCCTCTCGGAGCCTCGGTATCTGCTTCAGGAACTCGTTGGTCACGCTCGGACTGACCCGGCGCTCCGCATGACGGTCCGACGCCAGGTCTTCGACCTCGTCGACGAACACGACCGCCGCGCTCAGCTCGAGGATGCGGTCGAAAGCCGCGGCAAGCATGGTCGCGGTGCGGTCGGCTCCTTCCTCGGCCACCTCACTGGGTTGGATCTCCACGAAGGGCCAGCCGAGCCGCGAGGCGATGCCCTTGGCGAACGTCGTCTTGCCGGTCCCAGGCGGACCGAAGAGGACTATGGCGCGCGGTGGCGCGACCGAGTGCCGGGAGGCGAGCGCCGGCTCCTCGAGCGGCAGAATCACCCGGCGCTCGATGATCTGCTTGGCGTCCTCGAGGCCCTTCAGCTCGCTCCAGAGACCCGGGTTGATTCTCCGGCCCCAGACCGCCGCGAGGTCGGTTGGGACCGATGTGGTCGCGGTGACCAAGCGCTCCAGATAGCCGAGGTCGCTGGGCCGGTAGTCCCAGCGCTCGAGGTGCTTGCGACTTCGATCGCTGTCGGTCACGAGCGCGCCCAAGCGACGCGCTCCCCGCCCGGCAAGCAACTGTTCGATCCGGGCGAGTAGCCCATCGGCGATCGTTGTCTCCTCGGAGAGCCCGGGCAGCAGGACGAGGCGGTGCACCCAGCCGATTGCCGCCGAGGAGCTCCCGATCACGCTGCCCACGATGTCGCCTTCGATTTCCGCGACGACGGTGGCGGAGGGGCCCGAGCTCATCAGATCGACCGCCTGGTCGAGGGTCAGCCCCCCGGCCTCCCCGGACTCGTCGGCACGACCCCACAGATCCAAGACTCGACCGAGGTCGCCCGGCTCGTAATCCCTGATCGTCGCTTTCGTCACAAACGGATGGTTGCGCAGACTGATCGACTAAGTCGCGCAAGGGGGGCGTTGGTTTACACCGGCGTCCTGAGCGAGTAGCGTCAGCTGCCCTTCGCGATAGCGATAAGAAGAATGGAAGCGCACCGGATACACGAGGGCCACGACCATGTCCACGGCCCAGACTGTGGTCACACCGCGGTGATGCACGCCGGTCACGTCGACTACCTGCATGACGGCCACCTCCACAGCCCACATGACGATCACGTCGACGAGCATGCGATCGAGATCAGTGACGCGAACCCCTCACGCTGCACCCCCGATCACAACTGCGAGGGGCACGACGCCGACCATGAGCACGGCCCCGGATGCGGTCACGAACCCGTTCCGCACGGCGACCACAAGGACTATCTCGTCGAAGGTCACCTGCACCATCCACATGAGGGGCATTGCGATGACCACGGCGAGTTGCAGCTCTCCTAGGGCCGCAGCTTCTGCCTGGCGTACGGACCAGGCGGCCAGAGGCCATCCAACATGGTGCCGACGCTTGATCAGATCGAGTCCGCGGTCCAAACTGTGAGCTGAGGTCTCGGAATGGAAGAGCCGACTAGGACCAAGAGCAGCGACAGGGACGAGTCCGGCAGGCCTTCGCTGATCTTGCTCCTGCCGTTGATCGCGATCCTTGCGGTCCTGGCGCTGGCGGCCGTCTTCCTCTCAAACGGGGGGAAGGCAGCCCTGCCGGGGAATGCGACAAGCTCGAAGTCCCCGCGATTCGCCGGCCTCGCGGTGCATCCCATGCAACCCGCACCGCCAACTCACCTCGTCAACAACCTCGGCCAGCCGGTCACGATAAACCAGTACCGGGGGAAGGTCGTCCTCGTGACATTTCTCTACGTGCACTGCCCGGATGTGTGCCCGTTGATCGCCGCCAACCTGCATACGACGGTGGAGCAGCTCGGCCCCCGAGCCAGCCAGGTCCAGCTGATCGCGGTCTCGGTCGATCCCCACGGGGACACTCCAGGGGCGGTTGCACGGTTCCTGAAGGAGCACGAGCTGACCGGCCAGATGCAGTACCTGATCGGCTCCCCTCAGCGGCTCAGCCGGACCTGGAAGGCATGGAACGTCGGCTCCAATCAGGAGGTCAACAGCCCGGGGCTGGTCGCTCACTCGGCGCTGGTCTACGGCATCTCGGCCAGCGGGAAGCTGACGACGATCTACTCATCGAACTTCAAGCCCTCTCAGATCATCCACGACGTTCCGATCCTGGCATCCGAGTAGGGAAGAGCAACGGCACGCAGCACCCGGCTGCTCCCTTCGCGTCAGGCGGGATAGGTCAGCCGGTTGCGGGCGCCCCCGGACGTTGAATCACCGGTCCGCGGGCACGTCAGACAAAGTTGTCATTGGTTTGCTCGTTTCCAGCAGGAATGTGCGTGAGCGGAATGGAGCGGAACGCGCCCGACAGGATTCGAACCTGTGACCTTCGGTTTCGTAGCCCGCGGCGGGAGTTCGGTGGAGCTCGTCTGGGCTCAGGATTCGGCTCCCAAATGGGGACTCGAGTTCGTCTGGGTTCGGCTGGACTCCGTCCCGTCTGTTGCCCTTTTGTTGCCCTCATCGAGGTCGGAGGTTCACGCCTACACACTGCTGCTTTGCACGGAGGGGATTCCCCTGGACGAAAAGCGGCGGTTTGCATGCGACGCGTCTCTTTCAGCGGACCTCAGCAAGGCCCATCATTTCGGGGTGGTGCAATCTATGACGGTGGTCAATCCCGTCGCACCGCCGACCCGTACATCCAGCGCGAACAAAGGATGAAGGGGCGATCGATGAATCTCAGCAGCAATTCAATCGTCGACCTCCGGGACGGAACCATGGCTTTGATTCGACCAATCGGGCCACGGGATCGCAAACGACTGACCGAAGGGTTTGAGAGCGCTACTGCGGAGTCGATCTTCATGCGCTTCCTCGCTCCCCGGCCACGGCTTTCGAACAGCGAGCTTGACTACCTGACAGCGGTCGATCACATTCGCCACGAGGCGCTGATCGCGGTCGATCCGGAGACCGGACAGAGCTTCGGCACGGCCCGCTATATCCGCGACGGCGACCACCCGGAGACGGCGGAGTTCGCGATTGGCGTCGGCGACTCGTGGATGCGCATTGGCCTGGGAACGGCGCTGCTCAACGCGCTCGTCATCAGCGCCCGCGAGGTGGGCGTCATCCGATTCACCGGACTGATCCATACCGACAACGACGCGATCAGGCGTCTAGTCGAGAAGGTGGCGGGGCCCTACGAGGCCAGGTGGGCGGGCCAGGGTGCCGTGGAGTAACGTTCGATCTGCCCACCAGAGGAGCCTACCGCCAAGTGCCAACCGAGAGGAATCGCCCGGCCGGAGCCGCTCTCACTCCGGGGCCAAGGAGGCGTCTTCGTCCTACCGCCGCAAGAACTCCGTGAGGGTCTCGTTGCTGGGGAGATCGCCGAATCGGTAATTCTTAGAACGCGAGGCCCCCGAAATCCGTTATTTAGAAAGCGAGGGCCCCCATATCCGGGAGGGGGCCCTCGCCGATATGAGATACCGACCTATCGCCCCCGCTGCTTGAATCGGTGCCCGGTTCTTGGACGTAAGGGGCTTACCTCGGCTTCCTGGTCGGGGTGGGGATCGCGTTCGTGACCGGCATCGCCCTCGTCATCGCTGGCGTCCCGTGATCGTTCAGGGTGGGTATGTGCCGCCCGGTCTCGGTTCGGGCGAGAAGCGGCTGAGATCAGAATGGCGTAGCTGGAGCTAGTCGCACACAGAACCGACCGCTTCCCAGCCGGCCTGATTCCGCGTCCGGGTTCTGGTCCCGCAGCACCCACGAATACGCTCCTCCGCAATAGCCGCTTTTGACGAGAAGCGGCGATGCACACCCAAAGGAGCGGCCTCGAGGCGTGAGCGCGATGTGGCTTCCGTCGGCGCCCCAGGGCAGGAGCGGAACTCGCCGCTTCTTCAGCGCCGTTCGTAGCGGAACATCGCGAGCGCGTGCGCGCCTGCGGGGTGCGCGCGAAACTCCCGCACCACCGCCGCCATTGCCACCGGCAGCTCCTCGGGTTGCGGCAGGGGCACCCCATACTCAGGCGGCACCAAGACAGACGCAGCCAGCGCGGCGAAGGTCAGGTCGGCGGCGGTGAACCGATCGCCGCAGAGATATGGCCGGCCGTCACTGAGGCGCTCTGCAACGGCGTCGAAGACCATGAGCACCTGGGCCTCGGACTGAGCCGCAGTAGTGGCCGTGATGTCGAGGAAGCGATCGATCACCCTTGCGACCGCCGGGTAAGCCAGCGCCAGCATCCGGCGCTCCCACGCGGGAACGCCGGTACATGCATAGGCGATCGCCAGATCGCGGCGTCCGCGCATTTCGTTGTACATCCACCTTCGTCCATGGGGTCCCAGGTTTGTGTCGAAGTCGCGTTGCAGCGCTCGAACCTCTGCGGCAGCGCTGGGATCGTCCGGGAACAGCCGCTGAGCCGGCGGCGCCTTGGCGTCGGCCTCGTCAACGATGTCGGCCGAGTCGGCGAGCACCCGATCGGCGCACACGAGCACCGGGACGGTCGTCCCACCCCCTGCTCGGCGCGCAGCAAGCCAGTGGATGAGCTGCAGGTGCGCCTGCTCTCGGTAGGTGACCCCCGCCCGATCCAGCGCCCAGCGAGCCTTTTCACAGTAGTGGCTGATCGGAATCGTGATCAAGACGCACGGACGGCCGGATGAGCTCATGTGGACTAATCATCCTCACTCCCGATCAGGGGAGTGCGGCTGCAAGACGGATCAATGATCTCGACCTCTGGGGGCCCTGTCTGCTCCGCGGTCACGCGAACGAGCCTACGCCCACTGCGCGCACCCCGGCGACGATCCCGAGCGCCCCGCCGGCAGCTCCGGTCAGCTAGGCATACCCCGCTGAATGCCCTCCCGCCCCCCGCGCGAGAGTTCCTTCGGCTTCACGTACGACACGAGCTCGGCGCTCCCGGGCGCCAGCTCGCGCCACCTCCCGTTGTGCTCCAGCGTTGCCAGCGCCGCGGTCGGAAACTTGCTCCTCACTCGCGCGCTCTTTGAGCCCGCGCGGGCGAGGCTCAGGGCGAGGTCCTGGATGCCCGGGTTGTGGCCGATCAGCATCACCGACTTGACCTCGTCCGGCACCTCATGCAACACCTCGAAGAGGACGGGCGCGGAGGCCGCATAAAGCCCGGGCTCGATCCGGACGTCGGCACTCTTCCCCAGGCTCGGCGCGATCCGCGTCAGCGTCTGGCGGGTGCGCGTCGCTGGTGAGCACAACACCAGCTCGGGGGCGATCCCGTTCCGTCCTATGTGCTGCGCCATGAGCTTCGCGGCGCGGCGACCGCGAAGGGCCAATGGCCGGTCCTGTTCGGCAAGCGTCGGATCGTCCCAGCTCGACTTGGCGTGGCGCAGGAGATAGAGCCGTTTCATTCCCACCTGGAGAATGCCGAGAGCGGGCAGCCGAAGGCAAGGCCGAAGCGGAAACGGAAGGTGCGCTGCCGGTTATCGCGCAAAGGGGAACCGACCAGGTTCCAAGAGTGCTGCTTTGCATGGAATGCAGCGCTCTCCCAATCAAAGCCTGCGATGCCGGGGCGCCCGTAAGCGGACTGACTTCTGCCAGCCAGGAAAAGCGGAAGCTTGAGCTACCAGTGCCGCTCAGCCGCCGTACTACGCGCCTGCGGCAGCTGCGGCGGGAAGGCCGATCGCGTTTTCCTCGTCAACCTCGATGTAGGTGTTCTCAGTCACGCCGGCGGTAGCAGGGTCAAGCCACTCACGGAGCGAATCGCTCGAGTCCGCCTCCCACAGGCAGGTTGCCACTGACCCGTCCTGGGGCGGGAGGAACTGCCGCAACTTGAAACCGGGCCCTCCCCCTCCGGCGACCTCTGCGGCGTCCATTGAGGAGAACTTGTCCAGATCGATGATCCGGTGCTCCACGACGATGTGCATAACTACCTCCATGTAGTCGAGAGGGCGACCCTACTCCGATCCGTCCTCAACTACAGCCCCTGACACACCACTCAGCTTGCCGCCGCCGCAATGGCCTCCTGGCGCTCCGTGAAGTCCCTGATCAACACGATCTGAGCCTCCTGAACGGTGACGACCGTGAAGATGCGCTGGTGCACCGGAACGCCGCTGTCCTTTCCGCGGATCGAGTTCTGCGAGATGCAGAGAACCTGTTCGTCACCCAGGTCGGAGACGTCTTCGACCGATATCCGCCAGTCGTCGGCAGCTTCCAGCCAGGCCGTGACCAGGGCCAGCCATGCATCTTTTCCACGAACGGCCTCCCTCATGAAGGGAGGCTTCCATTCGGCGTCAGGAGAGACCGCGATGAACGCCTCCTCGACCAGCGGGTATTCGCTAAGCGGCACAGGGTTGGCCCAGTACTGAGCCAACAGCTGATCGAGGTGGTCGAAGTAGTCCCGGACGATCTGGATGTTCTCGCGGGCCATCCGGTGCTCAGTATGCCGCTGCGCGGCACAGGCCGGGCGGTGGCTGCGGCGCAGCTACCAACCACCGCTTTGGACGAGAAGCAACGGTTTCCAAATCCCCGCTCTAGTCGTTGTAGGCGCGGGACTAGATCAACGTCACACGGGGTTGAGCGCGAGGATCAGCCGCTCCCGTCGTCTGGGCGGTTCTTGGGTCGGGCACGTCCCCGCCTCATCCCGGCCCCTCTCACTGAGGCTCACCGACCAGAAGAGGCAGAGACATGCCGCCCGCCCGGTCTCTTCGCGCTTCGACTGCCGCCACGAGACGACCGAGCGCTCCTTGGGGCCTCCAGCGTCGCCAGCGATCAGCCGACGCCCTGACCCGCCAGTGCCGCGACCGCCTCCTCGAAGGCGGCCGTGTGCCGGTCGACGTCGGCCCCGGTCGTCGCCGGGCAGATCAGCGCCATCTTGTGGAACGGCGTCAGCAGGATCCCGCGGTTGAGCGCCTGCAGGTGCATGTAGCGGCCGAGCATCGCGTCCTCGGCCGCCATCGCCTCGGAGCCGTTGCGCGGCGGAGAGGGGCGGAAGTGGTACTCGACCCGGCAGCCGAGCCGGGTGGCGTGCCAGGGCATGCCGTGGGCGGCGATCACCTCGTTGACGCCCGCCTCGAAGCGATCCGCCACGCCGATCATGTGGTCGAATGCCGCGTCCGTCAGCACCTCCTCCAACGTCGCGCGGGTCGCTGCGAGCGAGAGCGCGTTGCCCGCCAGCGTGCCTCCGATCCCGCCGACGTCGGACGTCTCCAGCATCCGGTGGTGGGCCGTGACCCGATCGGCCACCTCCTCCGTCATCCCGTAGGCGGCGGCCGGGATCCCGCCGGCGATCGCCTTCCCGATCGTCAGCAGGTCGGGCTCCAACCCGTCCGCAGCGGTGTAGCCGCCCGGGCCGGCGCATATGGTGTGCGTCTCGTCGATCACGAGCAGGGTGCCGTGCTCGTGGCTGAGCTGGCGAAGCGCCTCGTGGTAGCCGGGGTCGGGAAGCACGATCCCGGCATTGGTCATCGCGGGCTCCGCCAGCACGCAGGCGACGTCATCGGGGGCGAGCGCGCGCTCCAGCGCGTCGACGTCGTTCCACTCCACCGCTCGCGTCGTCAGGGCCAGGTCGACGGGCGGCCCGATGTTGTCGGGACGGGACCGCGTCTCCCCCTGCGCCTCGATCGCGAAGCTCTCATCGACGGACCCGTGGTAGCACCAGGCGTAGACCAGGACCTTCGGCTTGCCGGTGATCGCCCTCGCCAGGCGCAGGGCGAATCGGTTGGCGTCGGTCGCGGTCAGCGCGAACTGCCAGCGCGGCAGGCCGAACCGCCGCGTCAGCTCCTCGCCGACCCGGCTCGCGTCCTCGGTGGGCAGCATCAGCGTGATCCCACGGGAGGCGCGCCGGGCCACCGCGGCAACCGTCGCCGGAGGCGAATGCCCGGCCATCGCCCCGGTGTCGCCGAGGCAGAAATCGATGTACTCGTTGCCGTCCACGTCGGTGAACCGGGCGCCCTCGGCGCTCTCTGCAAACACCGGAAACGGACTCGCCCACTCGGTCATCCACGGCATAGGCACGCCGGCGAGCAGAGCCCCCCGCCCGCTCTCAAACAACTCGCGCGAGCGCCGGTGCGCCTCAACGAAGCGCCGCTCCTCGCTCACGATCAGGCCGGCGACCCGGTCCCGGTCGAGCGGCCTGTCCGGAGCTTGAGGCATCGTGCCTAGGCTAGCCGTCGCCCGGGATGCGGGCCGCTGCCTGGCACGAAGCTGGCCAGCGGCACGATGCGGATCAGGGCACCCTCCAGACGACGAACCCCCCGGGCGCCAGGGTCTGGGGAGCGCGCCCGACAGGATTCGAACCTGTGACCTTCGGTTTCGTAGACCGCGGCGGGAGTTCGGTGGGGCTCGTCTGGGCTCAGGATTCGGCTCTAAATGGGGACTCGAGTTCGTCTGGGTTCGGCTGGACTCCGTCCCGTCTGTTGCCGACATCGCCCACGCAGTATCTCTCTACGGAGTGCCGCTTTCCATGCGAAGCAGAACTGCTGCTTTTCGTCCAAAGCAGCTCTTTCGAGAGTGCCGGACGAGAGATGCTCTTACCGGAGCGGTCTGGTGCTCCTGAGCCAGTGGGTAAGCACGTTGGTCCAGATGACACCGAGGAGGAGAGCGCCGATGAGAACGACCGGCAGCAAAGTGATCTCAAGAGATTCCATCGTGTGGCCCAGTATGGAGGGAGGTCCTAAGCGGGAGATCAAGGGAGGGACCTTGCCCCCGCCGCTTTCTCGCGGGATTCTTGCCGTGACGGGCCGAGACCCGCAGGTAGTGAGCGTGCCAGGGGCTCGACGGGCGCCAGGCCTGGTTGGCGGCCTCGACCGCCGCCCAGCGCAGAGTCCTCGAGCCGGCCTTCGAGAGGGAGCCGATCGCCGAGCGCTCACCCGACTGGCTCACCCTGGGAGCGAGGCCGGCGTAGCCGACCAGCTTGCCGGGCCCCGAGAAGCGGGAGACCTCGCCGATCTCGGCGGCGAAAGTGAGGCTGAGCAGCGGGCCGATCCCGGGCATCGTCGCCAGCAGCCTCGCCCGCTCGTCGCTTCTTGCCAGTGGCCCCAGCTCACGGTCGATCGGCTCGATCCTTCGGTCCATCTCCTCTGCCAGCTCGAGCAGCTCGGCGATCGAGGCCCGCCATACCGCTGGCACCCCGCTGCGGCGGAGAAGCTCCATCGACTCGGGCTTTCGCAGCCGGGAGTGCGAGATCCGCAGGCCGAACTGGGTGAGCAGGCCGAAGATCCGGTTGCGCGCGGAGGTTCGGGCCTTCACCAGGTGCATGCGCCGGCGCAGGCGCTCGCGGAGCGCTCGGTCCTCCAGCGAGGGGACCCAGAGCTCGGGGACCAGGTCTCGCCGGCAGAGCTCGGCCAACACCCGGGCGTCGACCTTGTCGGTCTTGCAGGCGAGGGGGGCGACGTCTCTGACCTTGCGGGCGTGGGCGACCTTCATCTCCCAGCCGGCGCTCTCGAGCCGGTCGCGGACCCAGACCGCCCCGCTCATCATCTCGACGCAGCCCGAGGCCTCGCTGCCGAGCTTCAAGACCAGCCTCGCCAGTCCGTCCTCGTTGGCCGGGATCAGCCCCTCGGCTTTGATCTCACCGGTCTCGCCCATCGCGCAGAACGCCGCGCGCCCGTAGGCCCAATCAATTCCGACATAGTTCATGCCGGGTCTCCTCTCCTCGCTTGAACGGCAGTGCCAACCGCGGTTCTAGTGAGCGCGGCGGAGGCCCCTTTTCAGTTCAGAGGAGCGGGACCCTCATGACATTCCATGCAAAGCGCCGCTTCTCGTCCAAAGCGCAACTTGGAGGCTCTAGGTGAGGAGGGAACCTCAGCCCGGAGATGGAGCGGATGGAGCCTCAACCGGAGCCCGTTCAGTTCCTGGAGTGGATACACGGACCAACAGGAGCGCGGAATAGCGCCAGCCGGTTCGCGAGTCTGAATCGGAAGCCACCGCGTGTGACATCTGGAGGACCCCCCCTACGGTGTCTTTGGTTCGCGCGGCGTCTATCTGAGCGACGAGCTCTCTCATCGACGAACCTTCGAACCCGAGGAGTTTGGTCGCCTCCACAAGGTGGCATCATAGGTGGCCGTTCTTGCCTAGCGTGTTTGACGACTCGCACCAAGACGCAGCGCTTCCATGCGAAGTGCCGCTTTTCGTCCAAAGCGGCGGTCGAGGCTCTTGGCGTTCCGCCCAGTGTTTTCGCCCACTTTTGGGATTGACCGATGGCCCTTGGGGCGGGAGGCTCTGCGCGGGGGAGAGGGGACGAGGCAAGGAGAAGCGACGATGGAGCGAAGGAAACGCCTGATGCCGCGCGGTGCACTGTTCGGTGCACTCGCTGTGACGGCGGCCCTTGCGCTCGCCTCCGGCGCGAGCGCCAAGACTGAAAAGCTGACGGGCAAGGTCACTACGGCGAAGAATCAAGGGGAACGGGGATTGCATGTGGTCATCGCCCTTCGGCGGGGCCACAAGGCGGCCGGCAGACTCACCTTCCCGGGCTGCGCCGGAACCGGTTTCTCGGTCATCTGCGGCGGGACGCTCAACCTCACCGGCACTGGCTCGGGACTGTCGGTGATCTTCACCTGGGGCTGCCATCTCAAACACGGCGGAGGGGAGGCCTGCGCGAAATCAGCCACCAGCTCAATCTCCGATCCCGCCGGAGGCAACCTCGGCTCCATCACGCTCAAGATCGGGCCGCCCGGGAAGGGCGACCCGCTGCAGAGGGGCAAGAGCTTCCAGGTGAAGGTCAAACCCGTGTGAGCCAAACTGGATTCCCAGGATGTGAGTCCCCCCGCCCTGAGGACCAGACTGGCGGTCAAGAGGTGCGCTTTCCATGCAAAGCGGCGGTCCGTCGGGACCACCGCTTTTCGTCCAAAGCGGCTATTTCGAGAGTCCCCGTATTGGCAGCCGCACTACCGCTTTCACGCGAAGGGAGCGGCTACAGGCGCTAGCGTCGGCAGACATCCTTCACTTAGAGGGGCAAACCGCCAGGTGGAACGGAGACACAGATGAGTTGGAGACCGAGATGGACCACCGTCACGATCGCCCTCGCCTTGATCGCGGCGATCGCAGTTGCAGTGCCGGCGTTCGGGATCAGCAAGAGCATCAAGAAGGCGATCCGTAAGGAGGTCGGGAAGCAGATCGCCAAGGCCACGGGACCCGCCGGTGCCACGGGGCCCGCCGGTGCCACGGGGCCCGCCGGTGCCACGGGGCCCGCCGGTGCCCCTGGAACGGCGCGGGCGTACGGGTTGGTTTCGTCCACCGGCACGCTTGACGCGGCACAATCGAAGAACCTAACGGTCACGAAGATCACGAGCCAGGCGGGTGCGTATTGCGTTCGTCCAACTGCCAGCTCCGGCATCAATCCCACAGCGGTGCACCCTGTTGTAAGCGCCGATCTTGCCTCCGGCACGGGGACGGAGCACACCGCCCAGGTCAGCAGTAGTGCCTTCTATCCTGCTCAATGCCCAAGCACGGCAGGCTGGGAGATCTACACGCAGGATGGGGGTACCACGAGTGATGCCGGATTCTCGATCCTTGTGCCGTAAGTAGCCGCTTTGGACGACCACGAGTAGCGGACCGCCACGGCCAACTGCGCCTCCAATGCGCGAAAAGCGAGCGCCTGATCGAAGAGTCCTCCTTTCCATGCAAAGCAGCGGTGCTGCTTTTCGTCCAAAGCACTACTCCGAGAGCCCGGCGGCCTCTAGGGCTTCCCCCCACGTCCCGAAGAGTCGTGCACGCTGGAGCCTGCCATCGGTGACTTGGATCACCTGTGCCATCTCGCCGGGAACGTCGACGCCGCTTTCGGCCCCATGGATGGTTACTTCCACCCGCAGCACAACCGTGTCCTCCCGCGTTCTCGCGTCGACAATGGTCATGTCCAGGTCGCCGACGGCGTTGACCTGTTCGGTCAGGTTCGCCGCAACGGCATCTCGCCCCCGCACCACCTGCGGGTCCGGGAGGTTCGGAAGATCGCGCCACTCGATCTCTTTCGCCCAAAGCTCCTTTGCGGCATCCGCTCCGTTCCGGTTCCAGAGTTCGATCGCACGCTTGACGATCTCGACGTTCTCCTCCGACATCGCCCACAGTATCCCGCTACGGGAGTGCCGCTTTCCATGCAAAGCGGGACTACTGGTTCTCGTCCAAAGCGGCTACTCCGACAGCCCGGCGGCTTCGAGGGCTTCGTCTGCATCTCGAAACGAGCGGAAATGGATCACCTTTCCGTCTCGGAACCTCCAGAGGATGGCAAGCGGCTCTTCGAACGCTATGCCGGTGCGCCGCGCTCTCGCCCGCCACCGGTGAATGGACACGAGGCAGTCGCCGGTGCCGACGATTCGCTCCAGGTCGACGGTCATCTCCTCGAAGGGCTCGACCCATCGCTCCGTTGCCCGGATCACCCCATCGACGCCGTGATAGGTCTCGCCGACGTGGTCGGGCAGCGCCGTGTCCTCAAAGGTGATCTCGGGATCGAAGTGCGACACCAGATCGGCCTCGCCCGTGTTGCGATCGACCAGCGGGCCCCCGGCGGGATTCATCTGCCATGCCTCCGCCCATCCTCGGAGCTTCTCCGCGTTGGTATCCGACGTCACCCGCGCAGTATCTCGCCAGTGACTCCTGCTTTCCATGCGAAGCGGGACTACTGCTTTTCGTCCCAAAGCGGCTATTCAAAGAAGCACCCATTGGAGCGCTTGAAGACCGCGGAACGTTGCCGTGATATTCCGAGGGCAGGTTCGTCTCCGGCCCGCCTTCAGCAACAAGCTGTTGCCACATATCGTCTCGGCGAAGCCCGGCGAGGACGACGACAACACGGTCGTCGAATACCACGGCCAGTTGACCGACGCCCTTTTCGAGGCTCTGAGCATGCTCCGGTAGGTGTCGACCAGTCGGGGCTCGTGCTCGCGGTCCGCGAGCGCCACCGAGTCACGATGTCCACTGTCGCGCCAACAGGCGGATGCGACCATCTGTGAGGCGCACGCGCGCGCCTGCTTTGCCTTCAAGAGACGGGACGCTGCTGATTGGGCGTCTCGTTTCTGTCGCTAGGACAGTCCGACCTAGCGTCGTATTCGCCATCGGCCCCTGCTTTTCATGGAAAGCGGCGGTCTTCGATCGGGCGCTCGCTTCTCGCGCGAAGCGGAACCGACGAGACGGATGAGCCCGACTACTGCCCGTCGTCCAAAACAGCTGTTCGGAGTGTCTCGACCCCAGCGGCCGAGACACCCGCGTTCACGGAAAAGGAGTTCCAAAGAGCTACTTCTTCTTCTTCTTGGACCCCTTCTTCTTGCACTTCTCGGTTGACGTCGCCCTGAGGACCTCGCCGCTGTAGAAGGTCGTCACCTCAGTGGTCGTCCAGGCCTTTGCCTTGCAGCGCGCCATGAAGTAGTAGGTCGGCACCTTCTTCTTCTTGCCATTGACCTTGACCTTCATCTTGCCGGTCTTGCGCTTGTTGAACGTGACGTCGAAGTTGGTCAGGATCAGGCCGGGCGTGTTCGGGATATTGCTGAACGTCAGCGTCCGGTGGAAGATGGTTCCGATGATCGTGAGGGTCGTCGCGCCAGGACCGATGTCGGTCTGCACGTAGATCGTCTTCGGGCCGCCGCTGAAGGTCGTCACCGTCCCCTTCACGGCGCCGCCGTTGACCTCGACGCTTCCCCCGCCGGTGATGCTCTGCGGGCAGGCCGCCTGCGCCTGGGCGGTGAACTTGCCCTGGACCGCGCTCAGCGGACAAGGCGGGACGTTGCCGTTCACGAACTTCACGTTCCGGTCGATCGTGAACACGGTCTGCTGCGGCGACTGCGTCGTGGCGGGGTTGTCGATCGTGGTGCCGATGATGTTGTGCAGCGAGGCACCGCCGAACAGCTTCTTGTCCTGCTTGGCCGGCGCCACTGTGGTCTCCAGCGACTGCGAGATGGGAGCTGCCGAGGCGATGCCAGAGAAGGCCAATGCCCCGATCACGCCCACCAAGACGCCAATCAGATACTTGCGGTTACGCATATCACTCCACTCCCTTGCCTCGATGACGATTGCCTTGCTTATATGAGGAACACGGCCTCCGGGATAAGGATGCGCTCGTCAGCGACAGACGCCCCCTCCCGCGTAAACGCGGAAGTCTCGTCTACTGGGACGAGGACTCCCCGAATAGCCGCTTTGGACCGAAAAGCGGCGGTGTCGCGGGTCCTACTCGGGCTGAAACAACGCGATCGTGTTACCGGCAGGGTCCTTGAACCAGGCGGAGCGACCGATGCCCGGGCTCGTTGCGATGTGGTCGACCGTCTTGATGTGCTCGGTGTCGTACTCCTCAAATACAACGCCGCGTCCCTCCAGCTCAGCGACATCGGCCTCGATGTCTTGCGTCCAGAAGCGAACCTGAGTGTGATCGGCGTTGTTGTCGCCGGGTCGAAAGTAGATCAGCAGGGTCGTGCCGTCGCCACATTCAAAGAGCAGATGGTTCTTGATCGTGCGCGGCGAGAACTCGAGACCGAGCTTGTTCTCGTAGAAGTCCCGGCACGCGTCGAGGTCAGCCGAGATCAGGACCGCGGAGACCGGGTTGTCACGAACCATTGCTCACCCCTCGTCGTTGACGGTCAGCCAATCCAAACACAGCACGGACGACGGAGCAAGGGAGCGGCTACTGCTCGATCAGCGCACCATCGCTTTGGACGAGAAGGGGCGCTTTGAGCGGGTACTGCCTGGGCTACGTCACGACGAGACCTCGAGCGGACGGAGAACTCATGAGCCAGGATGAAAAGACCTTCAAAGGGCAGTACTACTGCGGCGCCGTTCACTCTGCGGACCTACGTGCACCTGATGGACGAGGGCGTCGGCGACGCGGCCTTCATGGACCGGGCGGTGGGCAACGGGTGTGAGGCCGAGGACCCAGTCGCGCCCACTGCATCAGCAACACGGGGATAGCTGCTTTTCGTCCAAAGCGGCTATTTGCGACGAGGCCCAGAACGCCTCGGTGCGCCGCGCGGCCTGGAGAGTGTCGTCAGGGTCGCTACGGGCGTGCTTCCCGTGGGAACCACGGAGCTCGGCACGAACTTCGCCTGGCACGCTCTGTGGGGCGAGTTCCGGTGTTAGAGCTACCGAAGGAATCAATGAGACGCCTGCTCCTCACCGACTTTGCCTCGATCCTCAGCGTGTTGCTGGCGGGCTGCCTGGCCGCGGCCACGCTGCTGGCGACGGCCTCCGCCGCCTCTGCCAAGACCTACCGTCCGACCCGCACCGACGACCCGGCGCCAAACGGCTGCAAGAAGAAGAACTGCTCCCTGCGCGAGGCCGTGATCGCGGCCAACGCGAACGGTAGAGGGAAGATCGTGCTTCGCCCGGGAAAGCGCTACGTGCTGACCCGGAAGGGCGCCGGAGAGAATGCCGGGCTGACCGGTGACCTCGACGTGAGCCTCGGCGTCGAGCCCTTCGACGTGAACCTCGGCATCGAGATCAGGAGCAAGGGACGGCGGGGGCCGATGGCGACGATCGACGCCAACGGCATCGATCGCATCTTCGACGGCTCCCCGACACTCGATCGGGTCATCCTGCGGGACGGGCACGCGCGGGTGACTCCAAGTGGCAGCGGCGATGGCGGAGCGGTTCGCGGCTACCCGAGAATCATCAACAGTCGTTTCATCAACAACACCGCCGACGGTCGCGGCGGCGCCATCTATTTCAGTCGCGGTCCGAGCCAGATCTCCAGGAGCGTGTTCAAGGGCAACTCGGCCGCCAGCGATGGCGGGGCCATTTACTTCTTCCAGGTGTGCGCCGGCGGTCCGGAGGGGCACCTGGGATTCGGGAAGAGCCGAGCGACTCACAACAGATCCGGCGGGGCCGGTGGCGCGATCTTCAGCTACTGCGGCCTGGACGTCGGCAGCTCGTATATCGGCGACAACACCGCGAGGGGCCCTGGCGGAGGAATCTTCAGTCCGGGGATGACCGTTCCCCCGGAGGCGACCACTTCCGATCCAAGCGAGTGGGGATCGAGCCTTGAGATGTCTGAGTCGACCGTCACCGGCAATCGGTCCGGGTATTACGGGGGCGGGCTAGCCATCGACGCGGGCGGGCGCGCAGATGTCAACCGCTCGACCATCGCCGGCAACCAGGCTGGCCTGTCCGGCGGCGGCATTGGCCTCAGCGCCCCGCCGGAGGGGCCGACGGCGACACTCGAGATCGAGAACTCAACGGTCGCCAACAACAGCGCCGGCGTTGACGGTGGCGGGATCGGCTCCCAGGACGTGGTCGATTCCGGGAGCCACGCGACCGTGGAGCTCGACCACGTCACGGTCGCTCGCAACCAGGCGGACACGTCGCCCGAACCCGGCGACGGTGAGCACCTCGGCTCGGGCGGGGGGATCTACACCACGGGGGACGACAGCGTCAGCATCCACAACACCGTCGTGGCCCTCAACACCGTCCTGCCATTCCACCCGACCAAAGCCAGGCCCTTCCCGTCCGATTGCTCCCTTCGTTCATTTCCGGCCCCCTTCCTGTCGCTGGGGCACAACCTGATCGGCACCGCCGACGGCTGCACCGGCTTCGGCGCCACCGACCTGTTCGGCGGAAAGCTGAGGCTGGGCAAGCTCGCCGACAACGGCGGCCCCACCAAGACGATCGCGCTGAAGAAGGGTTCGAGGGCGATCGGCCGCGGGGATGCCGATGCGGTTCGCGTCGATCAGCGCGGCGTCAAGAGGGACAAGAACCCCGACATCGGCGCCTACGAGCGGAGAGCGAAGAAGTAGCGAGGGTGCTGCTTTCTCTTTGAAGAAGGCCCCGCTGTCAAGGGGGTGATCGTCCCGCGGTGATCGGTGTGCTCGTGCCGCTCCCAGCTGGTTGATGAGGTGTGCTCATTTCTCTTTCGGCGCTCGGGGCGCAGATCGTTCCTGGGAGCTGCCTCGGCCGCTCAATTCCATGCAGGACCTCAGGCGGTCAGAAAGCGGAGGAGTTCGCCGGGGCAGGTTGGGTGAAGGGTTCTTGGCGGGAGAGCATGTGCCAGGCCGCGATCAGGAGCTTGCGCGCGACCGAGGACTTCGCGGGATTCTTGCCGTGACGGGCCGAGACCCGCAGGTAGTGAGCGTGCCAGGGGCTCGACGGGCGCCAGGCCTGGTTGGCGGCCTCGACCGCCGCCCAGCGCAGAGTCCTCGAGCCGGCCTTCGAGAGGGAGCCGATCGCCGAGCGCTCACCCGACTGGCTCACCCTGGGAGCGAGGCCGGCGTAGCCGACCAGCTTGCCGGGCCCCGAGAAGCGGGAGACCTCGCCGATCTCGGCGGCGAAAGTGAGGCTGAGCAGCGGGCCGATCCCGGGCATCGTCGCCAGCAGCCTCGCCCGCTCGTCGCTTCTTGCCAGTGGCCCCAGCTCACGGTCGATCGGCTCGATCCTTCGGTCCATCTCCTCTGCCAGCTCGAGCAGCTCGGCGATCGAGGCCCGCCATACCGCTGGCACCCCGCTGCGGCGGAGAAGCTCCATCGACTCGGGCTTTCGCAGCCGGGAGTGCGAGATCCGCAGGCCGAACTGGGTGAGCAGGCCGAAGATCCGGTTGCGCGCGGAGGTTCGGGCCTTCACCAGGTGCATGCGCCGGCGCAGGCGCTCGCGGAGCGCTCGGTCCTCCAGCGAGGGGACCCAGAGCTCGGGGACCAGGTCTCGCCGGCAGAGCTCGGCCAACACCCGGGCGTCGACCTTGTCGGTCTTGCAGGCGAGGGGGGCGACGTCTCTGACCTTGCGGGCGTGGGCGACCTTCATCTCCCAGCCGGCGCTCTCGAGCCGGTCGCGGACCCAGACCGCCCCGCTCATCATCTCGACGCAGCCCGAGGCCTCGCTGCCGAGCTTCAAGACCAGCCTCGCCAGTCCGTCCTCGTTGGCCGGGATCAGCCCCTCGGCTTTGATCTCACCGGTCTCGCCCATCGCGCAGAACGCCGCGCGCCCGTAGGCCCAATCAATTCCGACATAGTTCATGCCGGGTCTCCTCTCCTCGCTTGAACGGCAGTGCCAACCGCGGTTCTAGTGAGCGCGGCGGAGGCCCCTTTTCAGTTCAGAGGAGCGGGACCCTCATGACATTCCATGCAAAGCAGCACTCTCGACGGCCGCCCGCGGTGCTGCTCCCATCGCGTGAATGCGGGAGCCTCGGCCGCTAGGGAGAGGACTCCCGAAATAGCCGCTTTGGACGAAAAGCGGTGGTCCCGACGGACCGCCGCTTTGCATGGAAAGCGGCACCTTTAGCGAGATACTGCGTGGGCGATGTCGGAGGAGAACGTGGAGATCGTGCGCCGGATTTACGCGACGCTGGACCTGAGTGTCCCGGGTTCGGTGAACAGGTACGGCGGGCCACCCGAGTCGATCAAAGGTGTCATTGACCCTGAGATCGAATGGCAAGGGCCGCGCGAGTTTCCCGATCTGGCCGACACCGTCTACGGATATGAAGGCATGGCGCGCTATGGCGCCAAGATCGCGGAGGTCATGGATGACTACCGGATGGTGCCCGAGCGCTTCATCGATGCGGGCGACGATCAGGTGCTCGTGTTCTCGCGCGAAGGAGGACGTGGGAAGGGGAGCGGCGCGGAGGTCCGAACACATCTGACCGCGCACCTCTGGACACTGAAGGACGCCAAGGCCGTTCGGATGCAGAGCTATTGGGAGAGGGCCGACGCCCTCGAAGCCGCCGGGCTGTCGGAGTAGGCGATGTCGGAGGAAAACGTCGAAAGCCTCAAGCGCTTGGTGGAGGCCTGGAACCGTGACGACTTTGACGCGTGGATCGACCAGTTCGATCCCCAGGTCGAATGGTTCACACTTGTTGAGGTATATCGCGGACATGCCGGAGCCCGGAAGGCTTGGGAGAGCCTCAAGGGCACCATGCAAATCAGGGCTCGATATGACGATATTCGTGACCTCGGGGAATCCGCGCTCGCCCTGGGAGAAATGAAGGGCACGGGACAGACAACCCGGTTGGACTTCACTGGTGAACTAGCGCAGCTGGCCACGTATCGTCGCGGCAAGCTGATCACTCTTCGTGATTTCCGCAGTCATTCCGAGGCCCTCGAAGCCGCCGGGCTGTCGGAGTAGCGACCGCTGCTTTGGACGACGAGGGGGTGGCGGAGCGGCTCCAGCCACCGCGCCATGTACGGATCCGATTCGTCTCGGTACTCCTCGCTGCTCTGGATGCTCAAAGAGACGTTCGAGGCCCTCTCGGTCGAGTTCGAGGATGACGAGGTCCTGATCGAGTGGGATGACGACCCTGTCTCTAAGTGGAAGAGCAAGGATGGGACGAGATACCACGACATCTACGCGGTACTGCAACCGGACCTCGAAGGACGCAAGGTGATCGCGTACGTCGTTGAGGACGAGTGGCAAGGTCAACCACGATCGAAGGTCAGGCACCTGCGTGCTCTCGGACAGCACGCGACTGGACCGCAATAACTGCTGATAGCTCTGCAGCGCGGTGCCTGGATACATGAAAAGGCCCACGCTGCAGGGCCTTCAGAGCGCGCCCGACAGGATTCGAACCTGTGACCTTCGGTTTCGTAGACCGCGTCGGGAGTTCGGTGGAGCTCGTCTGGGCTCGGGATTGGGCTCTGTATCGGGACTCGAGTTCGTCTGGGCTCGTCTGGACTCCGTCCCGTCCGTTGCCCTCTTGTTGCCCTCATCGAAGCTGGGCTGGCCCCGTCAGCGGAGCTGGTGCTGCTGCTCCTGGTTCGCTATCGCCCTTCCACTTGTGCGGGACGTCCCAGACCGCCCGTCCCCCGCGGCTCCCGACTCAGGCGGCAACGGCGGCCTTAGTCGCGACCACGCCATCCTCCTGCAAACGGCCGATCTCAGCATCGCTGAGGCCGAGCACCTCCGCGAGCACCTCGTCGGTGTGCTCGCCGAGCAGTGGGGCGCGGCGCACCGGCACGCGCTCGGCCTGACCGAACTCCAGCGGCGAGCCCGCCATCAGGTGGGAGCCGATCCCCGGCTGCTCGACCTCGTCGAACATCGGGTTGTCGGTCGAACAGCGCGGATCTCCGTCGACGAGCTCCATGAACGTCTGGTAGGGGCCCCAGCAGACCCCGTGCGCGTCGAAGACCTCCCGGATCTCGTCCAACGTGCGGGCGGTGGTCCATGGCTTCAGCGTCGCGCCGATCACCTCGCGTGCGACGAACCGATCCCCTTCCTTGTCCAGGTCAACATCGAGCATCCGCTCCAGGGCCTCGAAGGCCTCGCCGAGACCGGTCGCCTCGACCAGGCTCCTCCACTGGCGCAGGGTCAATGCCACGATCATGATGCGCTGCCCCCCCTTTGTCAGGAAATCGCGGCCGAAGGCCCCGTAGAGGTAGTTGCCGTCCTTGGGTCGCTCCCGGCGGCAGATCTGCGCCTCGGCGATCTTGCCGAGGTTGCCGACCATCGCGAAGGCGACGTCGGAGAGCGCGACCCTGACCAACTGGCCCTTGCCGGTCCGGGTCCGGTGCCGTTCGGCCGCCAGCATCCCGCCCGCGGCCAGCGTGCCCGTGATCGCATCCCAGGCCGGCAACAGGTGGTTGAAGGGAACCGAGAGGTGCCGCGGGCCGGTGGCCCACGGAAACCCGGTGGCCGGGTTGACGGTGTAGTCCACCGCGGAGGTGCCGTCGTAATTGCCGTTGATGCTGACCATGACCAGATCCTCTCGGCCCTCCCGCAGCGCCTCGTAGTCGAGCCAACCCCGGGCCGGGAAGTTGGTCAGGAAGAGACCGGCCTCGTCACCGGGAGCGGTGATCAGGGCGGTCGCGAGTTCCTGGCCTGCGGGCGATCGGAGGTCCACCTGGATCGAGCGCTTGCCCTTGTTCATGCCCGCCCAGAAGAGGCTCTTGCCGTCTTCGGTCACCGGCCAGCGGTTTTGATCGAGGCCCCCGCCGATCGGGTCAAAGCGGATCACATCGGCGCCGAGCTGCGCCAGCGTCATGCCTCCCAGGGGCGCCGCCACGAAGGCGGAGCCCTCCACAACTCGCATGCCGTCCAGAATTCCCATCGTCGCGAACCCCTTTCTCCTCCTAGGCCATCAATCCCACGAAGCTCCAGTCGAGAACCTCGGCGATCTCACCGCTCCCGGAGCGGTCCGCCTGCACCCGAGCCCGCAGGTCGACAAGGCCTCCGCCCCCCTTTAGCGGTTGCGCCCCCTCGACGCTGAGCTCGGTCGCCAGGACGTCCCCCTCGAAGACCGGAGCGAGGTGGTCGCAGCCATGCCAGGCGACGATCGTGACCAGATTGGGAATCGCCCGCGTGGCCTGCGCTGCCGCCACGGCGATCGTGTAGCCGCCGTAGACGAGCCGGCGCCCATGCGCGCTCGCACCGGGGTCGGTGTGCGCCTTGGCGAGGTTGAGTGTGAGTCGGGCCAACTCCGGCGCCGAGCTGACGGTATCGCGGCCGCCGACCTCGAACGTTGTTCCGAGCTCAAGGTCGGCGAAGTGCGTCCCGGGGACACGGTCTCGGAAGCGGTCGAGCCTCCACTTGCCGGGGATGGCGCCAGCGACCCGCTCCGGGTCGAGCTCGTCGGGAATCTCCTCGAAACGGTCGGCGTGACCGGTCTCGGCCGCCTGGTCTCGCAAAGGGATCATCGGGCAGCGCCAGAAGTCGAGCACAACCTCGCCGCGTTGGTTCTCCGTGCGAATCCGAAGGGCGACCAGACCGCTCGCGGTGCCGTCCTCCCGAGCCCGGTTCTGCTTCAACCCGACGACTTCTGTTCGAGTTCTTAGCGTGTCGCCGACGTGAGCCGGATGCAGCAACACCAAGCCGCGGTAGAAGAGGTTGCCGAGGACACGCTGGGTTGGCCCGGTCGACTGACCGATGGCAACGTCACAGACCAGGTTGGGATGCGCCAGGGCCTGGTCCCGTCCCGTGACCACGGCGCTCAGCTCGGCGTCCAGCGGCAGCCTCAACCTGTCTCCGAGCAGCGCCTGATGTAGGGCGGCATGGCCGGGGGTGAGCGTGAGGGCGGGCGCTTCGCCGAAGACGTCGCCAACCTTGAAGTCCTCGAAATGGGGACCGTCGGTGACGATCCGCTGGGTCGCCTTCAAATTCTCCTCCTCGACGTGACCACGGCGGGCCTCCCGGCCCGAGGCTTGTGGCACGAGGCATGTGAGGCTAGCTGATTCCGAGACTATGCTCGCGAGGCCTTGAGATCCCGCCGCTCCTGCCTCTCCGTCCCTGCCTCCTCGGCGAAGATGCTCGCCAAAGCGCGATCGCTGCCCGCCGACGAGATCGTGATCGATCTTGAGGACTCTGTCACGCCCGACGTGAAGGAGGCGGCGCGATTCGCAGCCTGTGCGGCGATCACCGACGACTGGGGTGGTCGGGCCGTGGCGGTACGCGTCAACGGAACGGGGACCGAGTGGTGGGAGCGGGACGTGACCGAGCTGGCCAAAGCCAACCGCGGTGCGCTCGGCAGCCTGGTGATCCCGAAGTGCGAGACCGCCGCCCAGATCGACGCCGTCGAGCGCCTGCTCGAGGGAGCGGAGGACGGCCCCGGCTTCGATGGGCCTCGTGTCGGTCTGCAGGCGCTGATCGAGACCGCCGCCGGACTCGTCCGCGTAGGCGAGATAGCCGGCGCGAGTCTTCGGCTCGAGACGATGATCGTCGGCTATGCCGATCTGGGGGCCTCACTGGGCCGGCCGCCGGAGGGGCTGTATCCGGGTGACCGCTGGCATTGGGTGCGCGAGACGGTGCTCGTCAACGCCCGCGCCGCCGGCCTGGCGGCGATCGACGGGCCCCACCTGGACGTCTCAGACGGGGAGGGACTGCGCTCCGCCGCTTTGAGCGCTCGCGCTCTGGGCTACGACGGAAAGTGGGCGATTCACCCGAGCCAACTCAATCCACTCAACGAGATCTTCTCCCCGACGCCGGAGGAGTTCGAGCGCGCCCACGCCGTGCTGGAGGCACTGGACGCTGCCCGGGATCGAGGCGCCGTGCAGCTGGATGGCGAGATGATCGACGAAGCGAGCCGGAAGCAGGCCGACCAACTGATCGCCCGGGGCAAGGCGGCGGGGCTGGGCTCGACCGAGGCCTAGGCCATATCGACCGCCTCGGCGCGAGGAGCCACGACTAGAATCGTCGCGGAGGTCCCAGACGAGCCCGGCAGCCGCCATCAGTTACGTCTACGAGTTCGACCAGGGCTCGCGCGAGATGCGCGACTTGCTCGGCGGCAAGGGCGCCAACCTCGCCGAGATGACCCGGGTGCTCGGCCCCGACAGCGTCCCCGCCGGGTTCACGATCACCACCGAGGCCTGCGTCGCATACATGGGCTCTGGAGGGGAGATGCCGGAGGGGCTCGACGCTCAGATCGATGAGGCGGTGGCGCGGCTGGAGCGGAGCGCGGGCCGCGCGCTCGGGGACCCCGGCGATCCTCTGCTGGTTTCGGTGCGCTCGGGCGCGAGGACCTCGATGCCGGGCATGCTCGACACGATCCTCAACCTCGGGCTGAATGACCGCTCTGTCGAGGGCCTCGCTGCCCGCACCGGGAACGAGCGCTTCGCTCGCGATTCGCACCGGCGCTTGGTACAGATGTTCGGAAACGTGGTCAGGGGCATCCCCGGGGAGCGCTTCGAGGACGCGATCGCCGACGCGAAGAGCGAGGCCGGGGTGGAGTTGGACACCGACCTCGACGCCGGGCGGCTGTACGCGCTGAAGGATCGCTTCGAGCAGATCTACCGCGAGGAGACAGGCGAGGATTTCCCCGAGAATCCGCGGGCGCAGCTTTCCGACGCGATCCGCGCCGTGTTCGAGTCCTGGAACGGCAGGCGGGCGGTCGAGTACCGGCGGTTGAATGGGATCCCCGACAGTTGGGGAACCGCCGTCAACGTGCAGCAGATGGTGTTCGGCAACAAGGGCGCGGACTCGGGGTCGGGCGTCGCGTTCAGCCGCGACGAGATCACCGGTGTGCCCGAGCCCTCCGGCGACTACCTCGCCAATGCGCAGGGGGAGGACGTGGTCTCGGGCGTGCGCAACACCCAGACCCTCGACGAAATGGCACGGCTGGTCCCTGGCGCCCACGGTGAGCTGAGCAAGGCGCTGCGGACGCTGGAGTCGCATTACCGTGACATGCAGGACGTCGAGTTCACGGTCGAGGACGGCCGCCTCTATCTGCTGCAGACCCGCAACGCGAAGCGGCCCGCCCAGGCGGCGGTTCGCTTCGCGGTGGATGCAGTCGCCGAGCGTCTGCTCGACAGAGCAGGTGCGCTCGGGACGATCGACGCCGGCAGGCTCGACGCACTCCTACATCCCACCTTCGACCCCGAGAGGAAATACGAGGTCCTGGCCCGGGGCGTGGCTGCCTCGCCGGGCGCAGCGCGCGGCGCGATCGTGTTCACCGCCGCAGAGGCCGTCGAGCGGGGCAGCTCGGGCGAGGACGTGATCCTGGTGCGCCCCTTCACCGAGGCCGAGGATGTCGCGGGGTTCGCCGCCGCCCGGGGGATCCTCACCTCCGAAGGCGGGAAGGCCTCGCACGCCGCGCTCGTGGCCCGCGGCATGGGGAGGCCGTGCGTGTGCGGCGCCTCCGAGCTCAACATCGACATCGACCAGGGCCTGGTGCACGTCAACGGCCATGAGCTTCGCGGCGGCCAGATGATCGCCATCAACGGCTCCACCGGGGCGATCACGCTCGACGATGTGCCGCTGATCACCCCGGAGATCTCCGAGGAGTTCCGCACGGTGCTCGGCTGGGCGGACGAGCTGCGCCGCCTGCAGGTAAGGGCCAACGCGGACACGCCGGAGGACTCGGCACGGGCCCGGAGTTTCGGCGCCGAGGGGATCGGCCTCTGCCGCACCGAGCACATGTTCTTCGGTGCTGATCGAGACCGGCTGGTGAAGGAGATGTTCGTTGCGGCCGAGGAGTGGCGGCGCGCGCTGATCGCCTCGTCCGAAACCGACGAGGAGACCTCGCGCGAAGCGGCGAGGCTTGCGGAGGAGACAGAGGGCCGCTTCAGGGAGACGCTCGAGCAGCTCCGTGCCCTACAGCAATCGGACTTCGAGGGGATCTTCCGGGCGATGCGGGGAATGCCGGTGACGATCAGGCTGCTCGACCCGCCACTGCACGAGTTCCTCCCCGCGGAGCACTTCGAGGCGGAGCTGGCAGCGATCCAGCGGAGGGGCGCCGACCGCAACGAGATCGAGCGGGTCCAGCGCACCGTGACGCTGGTCCGCGAGCTGCACGAGGCGAACCCGATGCTGGGCACGCGAGGGGTGCGGCTCGCGATCCTTTACCCGCCGCTGTACGAGATGCAGGTCAAGGCGATTATCGAGGCGGCTGCGGCGGCGGCGGCTGAGGGCGAGGGGGCTCGCGTCGAGATCATGCTGCCGCTGATCGCCTACGAGACCGAGCTCGAGCAGGTCCGCGAACTGGTGGTCAGGACGGCCGAGGACACCATGCGCGAGCTCGGTGCCGATGTGACCTACCACGTGGGCACGATGCTCGAGTTGCCTCGGGCCTGCCTGGTGGCGGGGCGGATCGCGCGCCACGCCGACTTCTTCAGCTTCGGCACCAACGACCTGACCCAGACGGCGATCGGCCTCTCGCGCGACGACGTCGAGGGCCGCTTCCTCGGCCCCTACATCGACCGCGGCATCCTCGACCACAGCCCGTTCGAGACGCTCGACGAACCGGGTGTCGGGGAGCTGGTCAGGATGGGCGTGGAGCGCGGCAGGGCGGCCAACTCGGACCTGACGATGGGCATCTGCGGCGAGCACGGCGGCGACCCCGAGAGCATCCGATTCTTCCATCGGGCCGGGTTGGACTACGTGAGCTGCTCGCCCTACCGGGTACCGATCGCGCGAGTAGCAGCCGCCCAGGCTGCCGCGGCTGACAACATCGAAGGGTGACCAACAGCACCACAGGCTCGAGGAGCGGGTCCGCTCCTGGGAGGTGGAGTGCCGGACGGTGATGCCGGGGCGGCCCCACCGAGCATGGCGAACGCGCCCGACAGGATTCGAACCTGTGACCTTCGGTTTCGTAGACCGACGCTCTATCCAACTGAGCTACGGGCGCGTGCGGGCACAAGCGTAGCGACGGGTCCCTGAGCGGAGCGCGGTCAGGCCAGCTCGGGAATGTGGCGCTCGACGTGCGTGCTGATCGTCTCGCGGACCCAGCGCTGCTCATCCGAATCGGCCATCCGGTAGCGGCCGATCAGCATTTTCTGGTCGTCGAGCGGAAGGCCCGAGATCTCCCACCTGGCCACGAGGTACTCGAAGAGCATCTCGCTCCGGCGGGCCCAGACGTCCTCTGCCGAAGAGGCGTCCTTCCGGTGCGGCTTGTTGATCTTGCGGATGGACCTGTCGCTGAGCGAGCAGCGGAGCGTGAGCACGTTGCCCTCGGGATCCGTGTAGTCGACCGTCCCGACCGGCTCACGCTCTCGTCGTCTTCGCGCCATTGCCTAAGCATGCCAACTAGCCTTCTCGCGTCTCCGATCCCGTCAACATCGCGGATCTCGAGCGCCTGGCGGCAGAGTCGCTCGAGCCGGGGGCACTCGGCTACTTCGCGGGCGGCGCCGGCGATGAGCGCACCCTGAGGCGGAACGCCGAGGCCTACGAGGGCTGGGAGCTGCGCCCCCGGGTCCTGGTGGACGTCTCGGACGTCTCGACCAGGGCGACCGTGCTGGGCACGGAGCTGGAGATGCCGATCCTGGTCGGGCCGGTCGCCTTCCAGCTGCTCGCCCATCCCGACGGCGAGGAGGGCATGGCGCGCGCCGCCACCGGCGCCGGCACGGTGATGTGCCTCTCGAGCCTTACCAGCACGCGGGCCGCCGAGGTCGCCATGGCGGCGCCGGAGGGGAAGCGGTGGATGCAGGTCTACTGCTTCCGCGACCGCGGGGTCACTCGGGCGATGGTCGAGGAGGCGGAGGAGGCCGGTTACGAGGCCCTGCTGCTCACGGTCGACGCGCCGTACGCCGGTCGGCGGGAACGCGACCTCCGCACCGGCTTTCAGGTCCCGGCCGAGATCCGCGCGCCGGCGATCGAGGCGGCCGTCGGCCACAGGAGCCTGACCACGGCGGAGGTCTTCGACCTGGTCGATCCGTCGATCACCTGGGCCGACCTCGAGCAGCTCTGCGGGGAGTTCCACCTGCCGATCCTGGTCAAGGGCCTGATCACCGGAGAGGACGCCGCCCTCGCAGTGGAGCACGGCGCTGCCGGCGTCGTCGTCTCCAATCACGGCGGCCGCCAGCTCGACAACGCCCCGGCCACGATCGACGCCCTCCCGGAGGTCACCGAAGCCGTCGCGGGGAGGATCCCGGTGCTGCTCGACGGCGGCATCCGGAGAGGAACCGACGTCGCGGTCGCGCTCGCGCTCGGCGCCGAGGCGGTGCTGGTGGGGCGCGCGGCGCTCTGGGGCCTGGCGGTCGACGGCGAGGCCGGGGCACGCCGCGCGCTGGAGATGCTGGCTGACGAGCTGCGGCTCGCGCTGGCGCTGCTGGGAGCACCGAGCCCGGCCGATCTAACGCCCGACGACGTGCAGCGAAGGCGCTAGCCGGTGCTCCTCCAGCAGCGGCACGCGGCCGCCGAGAAGGCGCCGCACAAGCCACCGCGCGAGGTGCGCCTCGGCATGGTCCTGGCCGCCTGCTCGATGGCCATGTTCGCCACCAACCTGGACTTCTTCGCGCTCAACCTCTCCATCCCGGGAATGGCGCGCGAGCTCCATGCCTCGACCACGAACATGCAATGGGCGATCAGCGGCTTCATGCTCGCCCTGGGCTCGTTCCTGATCCCCGGGCGGGCGGCTCGGCGACATCCTCGGGCGGCGGCGCATGCTGATCGCGGGGACCGCGATCTTCGGGCTCACCTCGCTCGCCGGCGGCCTCGCGCCGTCCGCAGGCTTCCTGATCGGGGCGCGGGTCCTGCAGGGAATCGGGGCGGCGATCCTCTTCCCGCTCTCGATCGCGGTGATCACCAACACCTTCCCCGAGGAACGCCGCAAGCGAGCGATCGGCAACCTCTACGGCCTGGCGGCGGCCGCGACGGCCGTAGGCCCGTTCGTCGGCGGCGGACTGACCGAGCTGTTGAGCTGGCGCTGGGTGCTGTTGATCAACGTGCCGACCGCGGCGATCGCGATCGCGCTGATGATCCGAAGCGTCCCCGAGTCGCGCGACGAGACCGTGCCGCGCCAGATCGATTTCTCGGGATTGGCGGCCATTGCACTCGGGATCGCGGCGATCACCTTCGCCGTGGACCGAGGCGACGTCTGGGGCTGGGGATCGGCGTGGACGATCGGCCTGTTCGCGGCGGGGGTGGCGCTGCTGGCCGGCTTCGTCGCGATCGAGCGCAGGACCGCGTATCCCCTCGTCGACCTGAAGCTGTTCCGGAACCGCCCCTTCGTCGCGGTGACGCTGCTCGGGATGACGGCGAACATCGCCTTCGTCGTCACGACCTTCGCGGCGACGCTCTACCTGCAGGACGTCCGCGGCTACTCGCCGCTCGAGGGCGGCTCCATCTTCCTGGCGGCCTCCGTGATGCAGGCGATCGCGGGCCCGCTATCGGGCAGGCTGGCCGAGCGCTTCGACATCCCGAGGACGATGCTGGTCGCAATCGTGGTCGGTGCGATCGGACTGATCGTGATCGCAGCCGGGCTCGGGATCGGGATCATCGCCGCGGCCCTCACGGTCTTCGGGCTCGGCTACGGGCTCTGCTGGGCGATGCTCAGCGTTGGGACGCAGACTGTGGTCCCTCAGGATCAGGCCGGGGAGGCATCGGGCATCTCCCTCTCCATCGTGATCGGGATGGCCGGTCTGGCGGTTGCCGTCGTCGCCTCGTTGATCGAGATCATCGCCGGCGGAGGCACCGGGGAGGGCAGCGCGATCGAGCAGATCCTCAGGGTGATCGCGATCGGGTCGGTCGCCGTCGCGATCCCTCTGGCCCTGCTCGGGGGTCGTGGACCCGCAACCGAGGCACGGTCTTAGCGAAGATCCTCGCCGGGAGCCCCAGCTGCCATCGCTAGTGTCGCCCGCTTGGCTGCCAAGGCCCCAGAGCGCCTCTCCGGATCGGACATGTCGAACCTGCACGCGGAGCGCGGGCCGATCCATGTGCACGTCGGCGCGACGATCATCGTCGAGGGGGCGGCGCCGGGCTACGACGAGCTCGTCGCGCACGTCGAGAAGCGGCTGCTGCTCGTCCCGCGCTTCCGCCAGCGGATCGTGAAGATCCCGCTCGGCATCGAGAACCCGGTCTGGGGCGACGATCCCCAGTTCGACGTGCGCCGGCACGTGCGCCATGTCTCGGTGCCGCGACCGGGCCGCCTCGACCAGCTCCGCGACATCGTCGGCCGGGTGATGTCGGAGCCACTCGACATGGATCGCCCCCTCTGGCAGCTCTACCTGGTCGGGGGGCTGAGCGGGCGCCATGCCTTCATCTCCAAAACCCACCACGCCCTGGTGGACGGTGTGGCCGCGGTCGACGTCGGCACGATCCTGCTCGACACGAGCAAGCGGGGTACCCGGATGAATGTTCCGGAGAAGCCCTGGGACCCCGACGAGCCGAGCCCGACGATGCTGCTCACCCAGGCCGCCTCCGACCGGGTGCGAAAGCCGCTGCGGGCCGCGGGCCGTGCGGCGCGCACGGCGGTCACCACGCCCGCCCAGACCGCCGCCCGGGTGCTGCGGACCGCCGAGGCGTTCACCGGCCTCGCCTCCGGCGGCCCGAAGGTGCCGAGGAGCCCGCTCAACGTCAGGATCGGCCGGGACCGGCGAATCGCCTGGGCGCGCACCGACCTCGAACGCCTGAAGCGGGCGCGCGGCATTTGCGAGGGGTCAACGGTGAACGACGTCGTCCTGTCGGTCGCCGCGGGAGCGTTGCGCCGCTATCTCGAGCGCCGCGGCGACAAGGTCCCCGCCTACCTGGTGGCGCTGGTTCCGGTCAGCATCCGGCGCCCCGACGAGAAGGGTGAGCTCGGCAACAGGATGTCGACGATCATGGTCCGGCTGCCGCTCTCGGAGCCGGATCCGCGCAAGCGCCTGGAGCAGCTCCGCGACGAGACCCGGCGGCTGAAGGAGTCCGACAACGCGCGCGCCGCCTCCCTGCTGATCGAGGCCACCGGCTGGGCGCCACCCACGATCAACCGGCTGCTCTCCCGCGGAATGGCCCGGCCGCTGATCTTCAATCTCGTCGTCTCCAATGTCCCCGGCCCTCAGCAGCCCCTCTATCTGCTCGGTCGGCAGATCAGGGAGATCTACCCGTTCGTCCCGCTCTCTCCGCAGAACCACGCCCTCTCGATCGGGATGATCAGCTACGACGGCCGCATCTATTTCGGCCTGGCCGGCGACCGCGACGTGGCCCCCGACCTGGACGATCTCGCATCGGCGCTCAGGGAGTCACTCCGCGAGCTGCCGGTGCCCCGGGCGAAGCCGAAGGCGAAACCGAAGCGAAAGCCACCGTCCGCGAGGAAGCCCGCGGCAAGGAAGACCGCGCGCAAGAAGCCCGCCACGAAGCGGCGGCGGATTCGGCGCCCTAGGCGCGGATGAAGACGGGCGTGCCGAGCGGGACGCGCGCGAACAGGGAGATCATGTCGGGGTCGGAGGCGCGCAGGCAGCCGTGCGAGTCGGCGCCGCCGACGGTGCCCGGCGTCCCGTGGATGGCGATGCGGTCGCCGCCGATCCATCCCGACGGCAGGTGGGACTGATGGCCGGAGAGGGCAAGGACGCAGCACCCGTACCACGGGCCCACCCCGCGACCGACGAGCCCATCCGTCACCGAGTAGTTGCCGAGCGGGGTCGGCGAAGTGTTCGAACCGACGGTCACCCGCATTCGCTGCAGGACCCGGTTCGAGTAGTGGAGCTCGAGCTGGCGGTGCGAGAGGTCGGCCGTGATCCAGAAGCGAGTCTGTGAGACGTCGAGGGCGAGGCGGTCGTCCCGAATCCAAGCGAGCTCCCCATCCGGGAGGTCGGGCGTCGGCACACCGAACCACGCACCCCTGACCTGCTCGATCCAGAAAACGCTGGCCGAGCCGAACTCCGTGCGGTCCCCGACCCTCCCCAGCACCCTGCCGCCGGGCGATGCATGCAGCGCGACCCGCTGACCCGCCCTGACGGTGGCCAGCGCGAAGCGCGCGCCCCTTTGGGCGGACGCGGGGGGATTGACGTGTACGTCGGGTAACGGGACACTGGCCCGCAGCGCGTCGACCGCGGAGTTCCCGGTGGAAGGGGGGGCGGTGACAGTGGGCGCAGTCAACGCCGGCTGCTGGACCGGAGAGGCCGAGGCCGACGGCGCGGCATCGTCCTTGGAGCTGTCGATGATCAGGAACCCGATCAGGGCAATGACAACCGCGCCCGCTGCGATCCAAGCAAGAGACTTCATCAGCGGAGAGGGAGGGATTCGAACCCTCGAGAGAGCTATTAGCCCCCTACTCGCTTAGCAGGCGAGTGCCTTCAGCCGCTCGGCCACCTCTCCGGGGCGGCGGTCGCCGGCGGCGACCACGCGGCTCGATTGTAGGCTGGATCGTCGTGCCGGCCACGGAAGAGAAGCCAACCCCAGTGCCTCCGGTCGACGAGGAGACGCGCCCCGTCTCCGCGATCGACACCCCCACGCCGCTGCCTCTGCCGACGCCGGTGGAGGCCTACGAGCGCTTCGAGGCGGTCTTCGGCGACGTGCAGGCGCCATTCGCCTTCGTCGACCTGGACGCCGTCTGGGCGAACGCCGCCGACATGCTCCGCCGCTCGCGCGGCAAGCCGATCCGGATCGCCAGCAAGTCGATTCGCTCCCGCCCGATGCTCGAGCGCCTGCTGGACCTCGATCCGGGATTCCAGGGCGCCCTCACCTTCACTCTCCCCGAGACGATCTGGCTCTGGGAGCGCGGCCTGCGCGATCTCGTGGTCGCGTACCCGACGGCGGACCGCGCGGCCCTCACGCGGCTCGCCCGCATCACCTCGGAGGACCCCGAAGGGGCTCCCGTCGTGATGGTCGACTGCCCCGAGCACCTGGACCTGATCGAGGAAGCGGCGAGCTCCTTCGTGGCGCCGATCCGCGTCGCGATCGACATCGACCTCTCCTGGTGGCTGCTCGGCGGCCTTGTCAAGATCGGCCCGAAGCGGTCGCCGATCAGGACGGCGGACGCAGCCGTCTCCCTCGCCCAGGAGATAGATCGCCGCGAGCGCACCAATCTCGTCGGGTTGATGGCCTACGAGGGCCAGATCGCCGGGGTCGGCGACAACGTCCCGCGCAAGGCGATCAACAACCTGCTGGTGCGGGCGATGCAGTCGGCGTCGGCGAAAGACGTCGCCGAGCGGCGAGCCGAGATCGTCACCGCGCTCTCGGAGATCGCGCAGCTCGAGTTCGTGAACGGCGGCGGCACCGGATCCATCGAGCTCACCGCCTCCGAATGGGCAGTCACCGAGGTCGCCGCGGGGTCGGGCTTCTACGCGCCGGTCCGCTTCGATCAATACCGCGCCTTCCGGCCCCGCCCGGCGGCGATGTTCGCCCTGCCGGTAACCCGGGCGTCCGAGGTCCACTCGATCGAGATCGCGGGAGCGCAGCGGGCGCTGCCCGGCGCCCGCGCGAGCCGGCTCGAGATCGGAGACCACGTCTATTTCCGTGACCTCGAGGCCGGGGAGCTGTGCGAGCGCTTCGACCGCCTCTTCCTGGTCACCGGGACGACGATCCGCGACGAGGTCGCCACCTACCGGGGCGAGGGTAAGAGCTTTATCTAGGACGACGGCCTTCGCCCTCCGCTCCAAAGTGCAGCGGCCTGGTGGCGGCTAGCTAGAACAAACGTCCACTCCGCGCAGGTACCGAATAGAGGCCTTTCCAGGCGTTCGGAGCCGATCTAACGTCGATCGGTTCCCACCGGGAGGGACACGTCCGAGAGGACTCGAGCGGGATTTCGAGAGAGGACAGTCGAGAGTGAGCAACCGTTCCGTCGCCGTGACCGGTCGTGAGGGCGACCGAGGCTGGTCGCGGGCCATTGGCCTCGACGTCGAGCCCGGCCGTTTCTTCGAGGGTGCCGACGTCGCCTGGCGCATCGCCCCGTTCGTCCTAGCGGGGATCCTGCCCTTCGGGCTCGTACCGGTCGCGGGGCTCTCCTTCGCCGACCCGCGCGTCGCGATCGCGGCCGCGATGGTGCCGATCGTCGTCGCGTCGGCCCTGTTGGTGCCGTGGCAGCGCCTCCCGGCCTGGCCGCAGGCGATCCTCCCGCTCTCGTACTTCGTCATCCTCGCCCTGCTCCGCGAGGCCGGCGGCGGCACGCTGACCGTCTTCGACCCGCTCCTCTCCATCCCCGTGACCTGGTTTGCGATCTATGGAACCGGCCGGGAGCTGGCGGTGTCGATCGTCGCAATGGGGCTGACGATCCTGCTCCCCGAGCTTCACTCGGGACTGTCCGTGCACGACGTGCAGGTGCAGCGCGCGATCGTCGCGGTCGGACTCGCCTCGACCGTCGGCCCGGCGGTCCACGCCCTCGTCCTGGCCCTGAGGCGGACGAGCAACGACCTCATCGAGGCCAAGGAGCGCTTTCGCAGGGCGTTCGACGACAGCCAGGTCGGGATGGCGCTCACCTCAACGGTGGGCCGCTTCCAGCGCGTCAATGGCGCCCTCTGCGAGATCACCGGCTACGAAGAGGACGAGCTACTGGGAAAGACCTTCGGCGAGATCACTCATCCGGACGACGTGGACGCCGACCTGGAGGCCCTGCGCGAGCTGGTCGAGGGCGAGCGCTACGGCTACCGGACCGAGAAGCGCTACATCCACGCGGCTGGTCACTCGGTCTGGATCTCGCTCAACGTGTCTCCCGTATACGAGCCCGATGGCGGTGTGAGCTATCTGATCGCGCAGGTCGAGGACATCTCCGACCGCAAGGAGTCCGAGGAGCGGCTCACCCGGCAGGCGCTCCACGATTCCCTCACGGGCCTGCCGAACCGGACCCTGTTCTCGGACCGGGTGCGGATGGCCTCGAGCCGGCGGACCGCTCGGGGCTACGCGATCATCTACCTCGACCTCGACGGCTTCAAGCTCGTCAACGACACCCTCGGTCATGCCGCGGGCGACCAGGTGCTGATCGAGGTCGCCCGCCGCCTCGAGGGCCTGCTCCGGGCGGGCGACACCCTCGCCCGCCTCAGTGGCGACGAGTTCGCGCTCCTCTGCGAGGAGGTGGGGGACGAGGAGGTCAGGACGATCGCCGACCGGGTGATCGACGAGCTGGACGAGCCGATCGAGGTTCAGGGCAGGGCGATCACGCAGGCGGCCAGCATCGGCATCGCCATGTACTCGGCGGATGGAATCCCGACCGAGCCCGACCAGATGCTCGGCGATGCCGACCTGGCGATGTACCGGGCCAAGGCCGCCGGAAAGTCCCGCTACGCCCTCTTCGAATCCTGGATGCGCACCGGCGACACGGACCAGACCGAGCTGGAGCGCGAGCTGTGGGTGGGGATTGCCGGTGACGAGATCACGGTTCACTACCAGCCCGAGGTGGACCTGACCAGCGGCGAGATCACCGGCGCGGAGGCGCTCGTTCGCTGGCAGCACCCGGTCCGCGGCCTGCTCGAGCCCGCGCAGTTCCTCTTCATCGCGGAGTCGAGCGACCTGATCTCGGAGCTCGACGACCTCGTCATGCGCGAGGCGTGCTTCCAGGCGGCTCGCTGGCGGGAGGAGCTGCCCGACGGCGAGCGGTTCACGGTCTCGGTCAACATCAGCGAGCGCCGGCTGGCTGACCCCGGGCTGAGCGGCAAGATCGCCCAGGCGATCGCCGACGCACAGCTCCCCGCCTCGTCGATCTGCCTGGAGATCGCCGAGCGGGCGGTGATGGATCGCCGGGCGGCCGCGCTCATCGCCATCCCCGACCTCGAGCAGCTCGGCATCCGGCTGCTGATCGACGACTTCGGGATCGCGATCTCCTCGTTCGGAAGCCTGAAGCGCCTGCCGAGGCTGAACGCGATCAAGATCGACGCCTCGTTCATCGCCGGGCTCGGGCGCTCGCGGGAGGACTCTGCTGGCGTCGCAGCGATCATCGGGCTGGCCCATGGCCTGGGCCTGACCGCGACGGCGGAGGGGCTCGAGCGCGAGGAGCAGCTCCGCGAGCTGCAGGCTCTCCACTGCGATCGGGGCCAGGGCTACTACTTCGCGCGCCCGCAGCCGCCGGCCGCGCTGGGTGAGCTGCTCACCTCCGCCCGCCACGGCGAGTTGATCTCGTAGAGTCGCCGCATGGGGAGAGTTCCCGCGTACGACCCGATGGAGCCCAAGGGCCCGTGGATGAGCGCGCTCTCCTGGTCGGCGCGGCAGCGCCCGGTCACCTGGTTCCTGGTCAACATCGGGAACAAGGTCGACCCCTATCTGATGAGGGCGACCGGCGGTCGTGTGCGGACCACCCTCAACGCCCCCACGGTCCTGTTGACCCACACGGGCGCGAAGAGCGGCAAGAAGCGAACCACTCCGCTCGCCTATTTCACGGACGGTGACAACGTGGTCCTGATCGCCTCCCGCGGCGGCCACCACGACAACCCGGCCTGGTACCACAACGTCGTCGCGAACCCGGAGGTCGAGCTCTGGACCAAGGGCGGCGGCGGCCGCTACCGGGCGAAGGAGGCCCAGGGCGAGCTTCGCCAGCGGCTCTGGGATCTGGCCACACGCTTCTATCCAGGCTTCGGCAAGTACCAGGAGCGGGCGGGAGACCGGCGGATCCCAGTGGTCCTCTGCATCCCGCAGGACGACTAGCTGCGCTCTAGCTTATGCGAGGGTGCTCCGCAAGGAGCAACCAGTTAAGTGGTTGGAGGGGTGGCAGAGCGGTTGAATGCGGCGGCCTTGAAAGCCGTTAGGGGCCTTCGGTCCCTCGGGGGTTCGAATCCCTCCCCCTCCGCTCGCCGAGTCCCGCAGTCGCCTAGCGGAGCTTGACGCCGGTGATGTCGACCGTCCCGATCAGATCGCCGGTGGCGAAGTCGTCGCTCGCACTACTGGTCGCCCTCGGGAAGGTCTGGTTGAGCAGCGGCGCCGCCAGGGAGGCCAGCTTGACCGTCGCGCCGGTGACGCTCACGGTCTTGGTGCTCGGATCGACCGAGCGGGTGCCGGTCGAGAAGTCGAAGTCTGCGAGGGGCGCCCTCGGGAGAGTTGTGCCGCTCGGCAGCGTCGCGATCGCCCTCAGCTGGTTCTGACTGAAGGCGACGCTGAGGTCGGTGCTCACCAGGTGCGTGCCGGTCGGCGGCGCGCTGCTGGTGCAGGCGCTCGGCGTGACGAGCGCCGTGCTGTTCTTCGTGATCGTCTGGCCGCCGGCCGTGAACAGCTCCCCGGCACTGAAGTCGGGGGCGATGGCGCCATTGGCGACAGGGAAGGTGTAGTCGATCGGAAGCGGGAAACCGCCGACGGTCGCGGGGGCGATCGGCGCCACCCCCGGCGGGGAGCCCGTCGGGAGCGGGTCGATGCAGTGGTTGGGGAGCTTGGACGCGAACGCGCCCATCGCGGCGGTGTGGAGCACCATCTTCCCGGTTCCGGGAACGACCTCGACGTCGAGAGGATCGGTGGTCATCGTCACGATCCGGCCGAGCGGCTGCCCTGCCTTCACCTTGCCGCGCGCGGCCTTCTTCGCTCCCTTGCGCTTGTGCCGCCAGAAGGCCCGGTTGAGGGCCTTCGCGCCCTTGCCGGCGAGAGTGACGCTGACGTTCTCGATCTTCGCGCCCCAGCCATCTCGGGTGACCGTCCCGCCCTTCAGGGTGCCGAAACCGCTGATGAAGTCCTTGCCCACCTTGGCGACGATCGTGCCCTGAGCGCCGTTCGCCCCGAGGGTGAGGCTGGTGAACTTGACCTTGGTCTTGCCCTTCCCCCTCCCCTTGCGCTTGGCCTTGCCCTTGGGGCGCTTCGCCTTGAAGCCGCCCGAGACCTGCGTGGTGCCGGAGCCGTCGACAGGGTCGATGGCCCCGCCCGTGATCGCCAAAGTGAGGCTCTTCGGCTTCAGCTTCAGGCCGTGCGAGCGCTGCAGCTGCATGACCACGGAGCCGCCCTTCAGGTCGTCCTGGCCGGCGATCGCCGAGCCCGGGACGGCGATCATGGCGGCCAGAGCCAGCGCGAAGACGATCGCGCCGCGCAGGCGCGCGCTCGTGTGCTTGTCCCTGTAGCTCATCCAGTCCATCGGATCGGTTCCCGGCCCCTACGCCGCCCAGTGTCTCACGCGCTTGCAGAGAATGCGCCGGTTCCCGCCTACCCAATAAAACCCTCCAGGAATTCCCCCCGTGGACGATGAATACCGTGAATAAGACAGGGGGGCCTGAAAATGGTCCAAATCCGTGCCTGTAGCTTCGCCACAGCCTCGCTCAATCATCCGGGTCTCGAGAGGGGTCCTGGCCGCGGTCGTCCTGGCCGCCCTGCTCGTGGTGCTCGCCCACCTCACGTTCCACTTCGGCTCCCCCCGCTACAGCTACTTCATCGAGGAGTGGGTGTACGACTTCATCACGATGACGGCCGCGCTGGTGACCCTCGGGCGGGCGGCCGTGCGCACAGAGGAACGGCTGCCCTGGGCGCTCCTCGGCTTCGGCCTGCTGAGCTGGGCCGCCGGGGACCTCTACTGGACCGTGGTGCTCCGGGATGTCTCGACTCCACCCTTCCCGTCAGTCGACGATGTCCTCTATCTCGCGGGGTACGTCCTGATCCTCGCGGGGATAGTCGCCTACGTGCGCGCGCGAGTCGACCGGATGACCGCGGTGGTCTGGACGGACGTGACGATAGGAGCCCTCTGCGTAGCGGCGATCGGCGCCAGCCTGTTGATGGACTTCGTCCTTGCCAACACCAGCGGCACGCCGATCGAGATCGCCGTCGCGGTCTCCTATCCGGCGCTCGACCTCGTCATCCTGGCCGTCGCGGCCGGGGCAGTTGCGTTGACCGGCTGGCGCCCGGGCCGGGGCCTGACGATGATCGCCGCCGGGGTCGCCTGCGCCGCGGCCGGAGACGCCGTCTACACCTACCAGTCGCTCGCCGACACCTACACCGCCGCGAGCTGGAACAACTTCCTCTGGCCGCTCGCGACGGTCCTGGTCGCCGCCGGCGCGCTGCAGCCCTCGCCCAGGCATCGCGAGACCGAGCCCGCCGAGGGCTGGCGAGCATTCGCCTCCCCCACGATCTTCGCCCTGGCCGTTCTCGCCCTGCTGATGCTCGAGCGCCAGGACATGAACGAGCCCGCCGTCGCGGCCCTGACCGTGGCGACGCTGGTGGCCGTGGTCGTCAGGCTCGCCCTCACCTTCGCCCAGAACCACCGTCTGGTCGTCGAGCTGGAGACCGACTCCCTGACGGGCCTCTTCAACCGAGGCAAGCTCGTCTACGACCTGGATCGCCTGCTCAGCTCCGACCGGCCGCCACCGCACGTCCTGGCGTTCCTCGACCTGGACGGCTTCAAGGCCTACAACGACGCCTTCGGGCACCCCGCTGGGGACGCGCTGCTGGTGAGGCTCGGGCGACAGCTCGCCGAGGCGGTCAGCGAGCGTGGCCGCGCCTACCGCATGGGCGGCGACGAGTTCGCGATGCTGCTCACCGGGGATGCCGCAACCGCGGGCGACGCCGTCGCCGCGGGAGCCGCGGCTCTAAGCGAGCGCGGGGAGGGCTTCATGGTCACCTGCTCCTGCGGCTCGGTCGAGCTGCCGGCCGATGCGGCCAAGCGCAATACCGCGCTTCAGCTCGCGGACCAGCGGATGTACGCCGACAAGGACTCTCGCCGTCCGTCGGCGGGAGGCGAGGTCGAGGCGGTGCTGCTCAGGATCCTCAACCAGCGCGCTCCCGAGCTGAGCGAGCACGTCAACGCGGTGAAGAGCCTGGCCGTGGCAGTCGGCGAGAAGCTCAAGCTGCCGCCCGGCGAGCTCGCGACGCTTGGACGCGCCTCGGAGCTCCACGACATCGGCAAGATCGCAATACCCGACGCGATCCTGACCAAGCCGAGCCCACTCGACGAGGGCGAGTGGGAGTTCATGCTCCAGCACACGACACTTGGCGAGCGCATCGTCGCCGCCGCCCCATCGCTCGCCACCGTCGGCAGGCTGATCCGCTCCTCGCACGAGCGCTGGGACGGCAAAGGATATCCGGATGCCCTCGCGGGCGAGGAGATCCCGCTCGCTGCTCGCATCATCTTCGTCTGCGACGCCTACGACGCGATCACCGCGGAGCGCTCGTACTCGCCCGCGCGCGACCCCGAGGCCGCACTCGCCGAGCTCCGCGCGTGTGCGGGAACCCAGTTCGACCCCCAGGTGGTGGAGGTTCTCGACGAGGTCGTCCGGTCGTCGCCAGCCGACAGCCTGCCCGTGCCGCTGCCAGTCGCCTGATGAGAGGTGCGCGAAAGCGCAACCCGATCAGTGCTGGAAAAGGGAACCGGGCGCCCGCTTGGGCGCCCGGCTTACATCGGGATTCGAGGGGTGCTGCGACTACTTGACCAGCTCGACCTTCTCGAACGTGGTGACCTGGAGCTCCGCCTCGTGGACTGCGGTGCCCTGGGTCAGATCGGCGGTGGTGCAGGCTCTGCCGCCGTCACCTGGGCCGTCGTTGGGGCCGTCGTTGGCGCCGTCGTTGGCCCCGCCGTTGTCATCGCCCGGCTCGGGCTCGCCGGACTGATCGCTGCCGCCATCGCTCGATGAGGACGCCTTACCGGGGCCGGAGTCGTCACCGACCTCGTGCTCGTCCTCGGTCTCGCACTTGATCATGGTGGTGGAATCCACCGTGCCGGAGACCTGTCCGCCACCGGCGAGATCGATCGTCAGCGTGGTGCCGTCGAAGCTGGCGATCATGCCCGCGTTCTCCTCGCCGTCCTTGACACCGTCGTTGTCGGTGTCCTGGTCGTCGGGGAGGTTCGCGGACTGGTCCTCACGCATGTTGTTGAGCCCGTCGTGATCCGAGTCCTCCCTGCCGTCGGGACGACCGTTGTGATTGGTGTCCTTGACGCGAGGGTTGGTCCGTTCCTGGAACTCGTTCATGTTGTCGACGTGATCCCGATCCTGGTCCTTGTTGGCCTGGTCGGCCTTGAGCGAGAGATGGAACTTCTTCTCCCACTTGTCCGAGATGTGATCGTGGTTCCTGTCCTTGGCTGCCGCGGTGCCGCCGAATGCGACAACCGTGAGCGCGAGCGCCCCGGCGGCGGCCACCGAGAAGGTCCTCAGCTTTCCTCTCATTTGGTTCCTCCTTTGGTGGCGGCCGTCCTCTGAAGATGGTGTGCCCGGCCGCCGTTTGACTTGACGCGGCCACTATCGACTGCGCCGGTCAGGTACCGGTTAGCCACGAGTTAGGGCTTGGTAAGTGGTGGACGGCCGTTCAGGAACGCTCAGCGATCAGCAGCGTCTGAACCGCCCGGCCAACCGCGCCGCGCTCGTCGAAGAGGCGGGAATCGGCCATTCCGACTCCGTTCGGCTCCGGCAGCGTGACCGCATCCAGGCAGACCCACTTCCCCTCCGGCATCCGATGCAGGTGCACGCTGAGATCGACGTTGATGAAGAGGTATCGGGTCCAATCGAGAGCGACGCTCACCCCGTTGCCCGAGTCCGCGGCCACCAACACGCGCTGAAGTGGCGTGGGCTCCTCGTCCGGCAGGAGCGGCACCCCCATGCGCATCCAGACGGTGGCCGGACCCTGCTCGGTGAAGCCTCCCTCGACGAACCGGTAGTCCATCGCGGTGTGGTAGCCGACGTCGTGGCCGGTTTCGGGGAAGCGGCCAGGTGCGGCTCCATCGGGACCGGGCGGCGCCTGCGGGAACCCGGATGGCGCATCGAAGCTCACCTCCTCGGTGCGCAGGCGCCAGCCGCGCGCCCGGACCAGCGCTTCGCCGTCGTCGTCGGTGAGAATCGCCTCGACCATCTCAACGCGGCGCCCGGGGCGGACGACCTCGGCATGCACCCGCAGCCGGCCGATCGGTACCGAGCGGACGATCTCGTAGGTGACGCGGCCGACCTGCGCAGGCGCGCCCTCGCCATCCGCCATCCGGCCGCCGCCGACCCGCTCGAGCTCGCGGCCGATCAGTGCGGCCGGCGGTCCGGCGTGCTGTGCCCCCGCGTCCCAGGGACCTCTGGTCGCCTCCGTGGCGACGTAGGCGTCGCCGTCGGGTTCGTAGAAGGAGTCGGGCACGCGCGGGCATCCTAGTAACGAGATGCGTGCTCGAAAGACTGATATTCGACCGGGTTAACCTGGTCAACCCCCCCCACCGAAGCGAGGTACAGACTTGGAGAAGGTCAAGAAGAGCGAGCAGGAGTGGCGCCAGGAGCTGACGCCCGAGCAGTACGAGGTCGTGCGCGAGAAGGGCACGGAGGCTCCGTTCACGAGCGAGCTCAACGACGTCAAGGATCCGGGCAAGTTCGTCTGCGTGGCCTGCGGACAGCCGCTGTTCGACTCGGAGAACAAGTTCGACTCCGGCACCGGCTGGCCGAGCTTCGACCGGCCGATGGACGACGAGAACGTCGAGACGGAAGCGGACAACAGCCTGCTGATGCGGCGGACCGAGGTCCTCTGCTCACGCTGCGACGCGCACCTGGGGCATGTCTTCGACGACGGCCCACAGGACACGACGGGCCAGCGCTACTGCATCAACGGCTGCGCCCTCGAGTTCAAGCCGGAGAACTAACCCCAGGGGTCAGGTCTTGCATTGCAACAAGTTGCAATGCAAAGACGCTGACCCCACTAAACCTTGCCGCCGGCGCCCAGGTAGCTGAAGCGCACGGCGAGCGCCACCGCCTCGGTCCGCGTGTCGACCTCCATCCGGGCGATTGCGTTCCGGACGTGGGTGTGGACCGTGGCGGGGCTGAGCGAGAGCCGGTCGGCGATCTGCTTGACGCGCAGGCCCTCCGCGAGCAGCTCCAGGATCTCGCGCTCGCGGGGGGTCAGCTCGAGCAGCTTCTCGACCTCTCCCGCGCCCTGTCCGAGCTCGGTGCCGACGAACGTTCCTCCGCCCGCCACCACCTCGATCGCCCGGGCGATGTCCTCGCTCGGGGCCGACTTGAGGACGTAGCCCGAGGCCCCCGCGCGGAGCGCCAGCGTGAGCAGGTCGGGCTGGGCGTGGGCCGTGAAGATGATCACCCGCGTCTCAGGGCGGGCCTTGAGGATGTCCTTGGTGGCATCGATGCCGTCCTTGCCCGGCAGCTCGACGTCGACGATGCAGACGTCGGGCTCGAGCTCCTTGACGACGTCGACGACCTCCTCGCCGGTCTCCGCCTCGCCGACGATCTCGACGCCCTCGACCGCGGCCATCCTGGCCTTGATGGCTTCGCGGACGATCTCGTGGTCATCGCAGAGAACTACTCGCTTGGGAGACGACGCGCTCATTTATGTGGGAATCCTCTTTGGAACGCCAAACTCCTGCAAAGCGACCGGAATTTCCACTGTCCCGTTCTCCGTCTGTCCGTTCTCCAGCAGCGCGATCAACGTTCGACCCACAGCCACCGCAGTTCCGTTCAGCGTGTGTACGGGTTCGGGGGATTCTTCTGGAGCGGGACGGTACCGGCTCGACAGGCGTCTTGCCTGAAAGTCCGTGGTGTTCGAGCAACTTGTCAGCTCCCGGTAGCGCCCCTGACTGGGAATCCACGCCTCGCAATCGAACTTGCGAGCGGCCGGGGCGCCCAGATCGCCGACGGCCACATCGACCACGCGGTAGGGAATCTCGAGCGCGCGGAGGATGCTCTCCTGGATCGCCAGGATCCGCTCGTGCTCCTCGCGAGAGGACCCGGGCTCAACGAAGCTGAACATCTCGACCTTGTCGAACTGATGGACCCGGAAGATCCCGCGCGTGTCCCGTCCCGCCGCGCCCGCTTCGCGGCGAAAGCAGGTGGACAGGCCCGCGTAGCGCTTCGGCAGGTCCGAGACCTCCATGATCCGGTCGGCTTGCAGCGAGGCGAGGGAGACTTCCGAGGTCCCCACCAGGAAGAGCTCATCGCGGGGGATCTCGTAGATCATCTCCCGCTCGCCCGGGAAATAGCCCGTGCCGTAGAGCGCCTGCTCGCGAACCAGCACCGGCGGAACCGTGGGCTCGAAGCCCTCGGCTCGCACCCTCTCGATCGCGAACCGGACCAGGGCGAGCTCCATCATCACCAGGTCGCCGAGCAGGTAGGCGAACCGCGAGCCCGACGCGCTCGCTGCCGCCTCCATCTCGATCCAGCCGTGGCGCTGGCCGAGGTCCAGGTGGTCCAGCGGCTCGAAGTCGAACTCCTGGCGGTCACCCACCTCGCGCAGCGTGACGTTGTCCTCCTCCGACTCACCGTCCGGGGCATCCGGGTCGGGAAGGTTCGGCAGCGAGAGCAGCAGCTCATCGCGCTGATCGCCCAGCTCGGCGAGCTGCGGCTCGAGCTCCTTGAGCTCGGACTTCAGCGCGCTGGATGACTCGCGAGCCTGCTTCACCTTCGGGTCGTCGGCCTTGCCGCCGCGGGCCGCCTCCTCGATCTCGCCCGAGAGCTTGTTCTGCTCCGCCCGGATCGCGTCGATCCGGGTGTTCAGCTCACGCCGCCGTTCGTCGAGGCCCAGGAGCTCGTCCAGCTGCTCGGCCGCGCCCCGCCTGGCGAGCGCCGTGCGCACGGGCTCGGGGTCGCTGCGGATCTGCTTGAGGTCGAGCGTGGCTCCGCTCTCCCGTGCTGGTTAAGGGGCCGCGGTCGTCGTCGTCGCCTGCGGCGTCGGCGTGTTGACGACGTCCTGCCCCGCGTACTTCGCAACGAAGGCGGCCACCTTTTGGGTGTCGGCGCCTACGACGATGTTCTGGGGCATGATCGCCCCTGAGAAGCCGCCGTTCCGGATCGCGTAGATCACGTCGGCCATCGTCTCGGTCCGCTGATCGAGGTTGGGGCCCTGCACCCGCTCCGAGCGGTTGGCGGTCCCCTCGGTGCCCGCAGGGGTCAGCGTGTGACAGCCCGAGCAGCGCTCGGAGAAGATCTGAGCGCCCTCGTGGGTCGGATCGTTGCCCGGAACCTGGACGCCCTGGGTCCCGCAACCGGCGACGGCAGCGACCACGGCGACTGCGATCAGTAGGAATGCCCCTCGCACGCGGCGGGATCATATGCGAGAGGTCGCGTAGCGTTCCCGCATGGCCGGCGATGGAATCTCCCCCGAGATGTTCCGCACCGCGCTTGGCGCGTTCGCGACCGGCGTCACCGTGGTCACGGCGATCGGCCCGAATGGGCCCTCCGGCGCAACGGCCAACGCGGTCACCTCTCTTTCCCTCGACCCGCCGATGATGCTGGCCTGCCTCGACCGCGGTTCGCGGACGCTCACCTCGGTCCGCGCTCAGGGGCGTTTCGGCGTCAACGTGCTGGCGGCAGGCCAGGAGGAGCTCGCTCGCCGGTTCGCCGGCAAGAATGCCGTAGCCGAGAAGTGGGAAGCCGTCCAGTGGTCCGAGAGGGACGAGCTGCCGCGACTGGAGGGCGCGCTGATGTGGGTGGCGTGCGAGCTGCGCGACCTGATCGACGGCGGCGACCATCTGATCCTGACCGGCAACGTGGTCTCCGTCGAGCCGAACGAGGGCCAGCCGCTGCTCTTTCACCGCGGGGCCTACCGGGATCTCCTGGCGGAGTCGTAGGGAGCAGCTAGGTCAGGGTGCGGAACAGCGCGTTGATGGCACGGCGGCTGCCGCCGATCCGGACGTCTCCGGACTCCACCGCCTTCCCCAGCCGGTTTCCGCCGAAGACGACCCCTGCGATCGTGTTCGGGTCGGCGCTGATGGTCGCGACAGCATCCTCCGCCTCGCCTCGCTCGGCCTCGAAGTTGCCATCGTGGACCGCGATGCGGAACGGGACGTCCGCGAGCCGAAGCTCGTAGGTCGCGTCAAGCCCACCGGCCTTCGCCGGATCGAAAGTCGACTTCAGCGCGAGCACGAGCGAGTCAGGCCCCATCTCGGCGTCGCGTGGGAAGGATGGCGAGCCGCTGGCCCAGCGACCGAGCGACAGAACGGCCGGCTCGAGCTCGCGGCCCCACTCGGTCAGCTCATAGACCTGCGCCGCCGCCGGCGGGGCGAGCCTGCGGCGCGCGACGATACCCGTCTCCTCCAGCTCGCGCAGCCGCTGGCCAAGGACGTTCGGGCTGATGTCCGGAATCCCGGCGCGCAGGTCGGTGAACCGCTTCGGCCCCAGCAGCAGCTCGCGGACCACCAGCAGGGCCCAGCGCTGCCCGAGCAGGTCGGAGGCGTGGGCGATGCCGCATCCGTCGAGCTTCGTCCGCGTGCGCGCCATGCGGGAAGTTTATCGGAGTGTGATCCTGGAATACAATGAGCTAGTCATCTTTTAGGACTTTATGGTACGGTCCAGCGGCGATATGGAGAGGGCGGCAAGCGAACGGAAGGAGATCGGGATGGACCTCCCCGACGTCGTATCCGGGAGCGAATGGGAAGCGGCACAGAAGGAGCTCCGAGCGAAGGAGAAGGAGCTGACGCGGCGCAGCGACGAGCTCGCGGCGGAGCGCCGCCGGCTCCCGCGCATGAAGGTCGAGAAGGACTACGAGTTCGAGGGCCCCCAGGGAAGGGCCGGGCTCGCGGATCTGTTCGAAGGCCGCCGCCAGCTCGTCCTCTATCACTTCATGTTCGGTCCGAACCAGGACGAGGGCTGCGGCGGCTGCTGCATGTTCATCGACCAGGTCGGCCACCCCGCCCACCTGCACGCCCGTGACGTCACCTTCGCGATCACATCGCGTGCACCGTTCGAGAAGCTCGAGCGGTTCCGGCGGCGTCTGGATTGGGAGCACCCCTGGTACTCGTGGGGCGCCGGGAACTTCGGCGTCGACTTCGGCACCTCCCCCGCCGAGCCCAAGGAGGGCTCCTACCAGGACGGCGAAGGCTTCGCGCTGAGCGTCTTCCTGCGCGACGACGGCGACGTCTATCGCACCTATTTCACGAAGAGCCGCGGCGTGGAGGCGATCGGACCCGTCTGGACCTTCCTGGACCGGGCGCCGTTCGGCCGCCAGGAGACCTGGGAGGACTCGCCGGCCGGCTATCCCCAGGACGAGCCCTATACGTGGTGGCGCCGTCACGACGAATACGAGGAGGAGCGATGAGCGAGCGAGACGGATTTGCGCCCGGCGTCCCGTGCTGGGTCGACACCTGGCAGCCCGATGCGGACGCCGCGGTGAGCTTCTACACGGAGCTGTTCGGCTGGGAGGCCGAGGACACGATGCCCGACGGCGTCGAGGGCACCCACTACATGTGCAGCCTCCGCGGCCGCGATGTCGCCGCGATCGCCTCTCGTCCCGAGGGCGCGCCTCCACTCACGGCCTGGACCACCTACGTCTGGGTCGATGACGTCGACGCGACCGTCGCCAAGGCCAAGGATGCAGGCGGCAGCGCCCTGGTGGAGCCTTTCGACGCTCTCGACGGAGGCCGGATCGCGGTGATCGCCGATCCCGCCGGCGCCGCGCTCGGGATCTGGTCACCCGGGGCTCACAAGGGGGCTCAACTCGTCAACGAGCCGAGCGCCTACTCGATGAGCGCGCTCATCACCGCCGACCCCGAGGGAGCGAAGCGGTTCTATCCCGAAGTCTTCGGCTGGGAGATCGAAACCTTCGAGATGGGCGATGACGAGATGGTGATGTGGCTCGTGCCGGGCTATGTCGGCGGAGAGCCACAGCAGCCCGCCCGGAGGGACGTCGTCGCGACGATGATGCCGCCCGGCGCCAACGGCGACGCCCCACCCCCACATTGGCATGTCGACTTCTGGATCGCCGACGTCGATGCCGCCGTCGCCAAGGTCGAGGAGCTGGGGGGCGAGATCCTCACACCTCCCTACGACATTCCGGGGACCGGCCTCAGGCAGGCAGCCTTCATGGACCCGCAGGGCGCGACCTTCTCGCTGACCCAGCCGCCCGGGCCGCGCTGAGACAGCCCAGGGCTGTCGCTACTACCCGACCGGGATTACTGGATCTGCTTGTCCCTGCCCTTGCCTCCGACCAGCCTGTCCTTGCCGTGCCCGCCGACCAGCTTGTCCTTGCCGGAACCGCCGTAGAGCTTGTCGTTGCCCTGGCCGCCGAAGAGCATGTCCTTGCCGGAGCCGCCGCAGATCCGGTCGTTGCCGCGACCGCCCTGCACCTTGTCCTTGCCGCCCAGCGCGGCGATCACATCGCCGCGGTCGGTGCCCTTGATCACGTCGCGTCCCGGCGTCCCGACGATCGTCGCGGGCCTGCCCCCGCACCGCCGGCTGGTGGTGACTCCGTCGAGCGTGATCGCCCAGGCCGCCAGGGTGCCACCCTGCAGTGGGGTGTCGTCGACCACGTACAGAGACCAGGTCCCGACCGGGCCGGTCCCGTTGAGGGCGGAGAGCGCCGAGCCGTATGGGCCCGCCGGGGCGGGCGCGGGGAAGACGTCCCCACCGCCGTAGTTCGTCGGCTTGTAGACGTCGTCGAAGCACGGCTCGGTCCCGATCGACGCGGTGGTGGGCGCGTTGTCGTCGAAGGTGACGTCGACGTTCTGCCACATGTCGCCGCTGCAGGCGTCCGAGAAGAGCAGCACGCGGCCGCCGCCGGGCCCCACCAGCAGGACATCGAGGTCCTCCGGGAACCGGTCCGTCAAGCCGAGCAGGGTGGCGGTCACGTGGGTGGGCGTCCCCCGCACGCCCGAGACCTGGATCGTCGAGGGATACGGCGCCGCCGGGCCCACCTCCGGGATCGTCATCCCGGGCCCCTGGTAGCTCGCCGCGCTCGCCGACGCCGGCAATGCGAGCAGAGCCAGCGCCAACATCGAGATCCGGACCCGCCGTTTCATCTCCCTGCTCGAAGCCTACGGCAGTGGCAGAAGCCCGTCTAGAAGGCTGAGCTCGTCCCGGCCGCCCGCAGGGCGAGCAGGAAGATCACCAGACAGGCCGTCGCCATGATCCCCGTGTCGCGGCGGACGATCGCCATCGCGATCTGCGTCTGCCGCTCCGGCGGAACGGAATGGATGTCGACGTCCCCCAGCTCCTGGGCCGCCGAGCCCGCCCTGATCAGCTCTGCCAGCAGCGAGACCACCAGCGGTAGGGCTCCATACAGGTAGTGCAGCTTCTCCGCGTGGTGCCCGCTGAAGGCCAGCGCCAGGCCGAGCAGCGCCTGCAGGATCACCGTCGCCTGGGCGATCCGAAGCGCGTACCAGAACCCCACCGTGGGCCGATCCTGCAGCCAGGCGACCCCGCCCCAGACCCCCGCCACCAGATTGGCGGCGATCAGACAGACCCCGACTACGAGATGGACTTCCGGCACGGCCGCGACAGCTTAGGGAGCGATCGGTCCGAAAGCCGCTTGAAAGGGTCGGGATTCGGCTTGCTGATGCGGAAAAGCACTATGTAACACCTTGCTACAAAGTCGTCTGCGCGGTGATATAACGCTCAGCGGACCGTGCTTCAGAGCTACCTCCCAGTTCTCGTCTTCGCAGGCCTAGGGATCATCGTGGGAGGTGCCTTCGCACTGTTGAACTCGGTGATCGGGCCGAAGCGCCCGAACCCGATCAAGGGGCAGCCGTACGAGTGCGGGCTCCCCTCCCACATCACCCGCACGTTTCGCTTCGGGGTCAGCTTCTACATGATCGCGATGCTGTTCATCCTCTTCGACATCGAGGTTGTCTTCCTCTATCCGGTCGGTGTCCTCGTTCACGCCACCAAAAGCGTCTTCGTCCTGGTCGAGATCCTCGTCTTCGTCGTGCTGCTGCTCGTCGCACTGATCTTCGTCTGGCGTCGAGGAGCGCTCGATTGGAAGTAGAGCGGGAGAGCCTTCGAGCACGCCAGCTCCGCGCGCGCGATCTGCTGCGCGGTGACCTGGAGGGCAAGGACCTCGAGGAGTACGTCGAGGAGCGCCTGCTCACCACCACCCTCGAGAACGCCCTCAACTGGGGGCGCGCCAACGCGCTCTTCCCGATGACCTTCGGCCTGGCCTGCTGCGCGATCGAGATGATGTCGATGGTCACCTCGCGCTACGACATCGCGCGTTTCGGTGCCGAGGCCTTCCGCGCCTCCCCCCGACAGGCCGACATGCTGATCCTCTCGGGCCGGGTCTCCGTGAAGATGGCGCCGGTCGTCCGTCGCGTCTACGACCAGATGCTCGAGCCGAAGTGGGTGATCGCGATGGGCGCCTGCTCCTCATCCGGCGGCATGTTCGCCAACTACGCCGTCGTCCAGGGCGCCGACAAGTTCATGCCGGTTGACATCCACGTCCCCGGCTGTCCGCCTCGCCCAGAGGCCCTCCTGCACGGCTTCAACAAGCTGCAGCGCCTGGTCCGCGGCAACCCCGATCTCGGCTGGCGGGACCGCTACAACGCGGTGGGCACGGAGGAGTGGGCGCGCTTCGAGAGCGGTCAGCCGGCGCCGGAAGCGCTCGAGCGCGCGGCCAAGGCTGTCAGGGAGCCAGAGGATGCCTGACGCGCCGGGGCTGGAGCTGATCGCGCAGGGGATCGAGAAGGGGCGCCAGGGAACGGTCATCGAGACCTCCGTCGAGCACGATGTCTCGACCCTGATCGTCAATCCCGAGGGCGTCCTGCACGCCCTGCAATGGCTGCACGAGACCGAGGGCCAGGGCTACCGCTTCCTCTCCAGCCTGCACGCCGCCGACTATCTCCCCGCGACCCCGCGCTTCGCGGTCCACTACGAGCTGCTCTGCCGGGAGCGCATGGAGCGCATCCACGTCAAGGCTCTGCTGGCCGATCCGGCCGCCGGGGAGGAGACGAACGGCGCCGACGCGGTCGAGAAGCTTCCGGAGCTGGACTCCTGCGTCGATCTGTTCCCGACGGCCGACTTCCAGGAACGGGAGGCCTACGACTTCTTCGGGATCGTCTTCCGCGGCCACCCGGACCTGCGCCGCATCCTGATGCCCGAGGACTACGTCGGCTGGCCCCAGCGCCGCGACTTCCCGATCGGCGGCGAGCCGGTGCTGTTCACGCACAACGAGATCGAAACGCCGCGCTGGTTCGAGTGATGGCGGACGAGCTAAGAGACGAGGGTCTGGGGTCAGGCTTCAGCCTGACCCCGGTGAATCAACCGGACATCACCGAACGCGGGGTGGCGCGCGAGGCGGAGGATCCCTCGGCGCCCCTGGTGGACGCCGCCGAGATCGCGCACCAGGACCTCGGGGGGCCCGGCCTCGAGCCGGAGCAGGAGATCCTGACGATCAACATGGGCCCGCATCACCCGGCGACTCACGGGGTCCTTCGCCTGATCGTGACCCTGCAGGGCGAGCGCGTCCTCGAGGTCAAGCCGATCATGGGCTACCTCCACACCGGAATCGAGAAGTCCTGCGAGGACAAGAGCTATTGGAAGGTCATCCCGTTCGTCGAGCGGATGGACTACCTCTCCTACTTCTTCCAGATGGAGGCCTTCTGCGGCTGCGTCGAGCGCCTGATCGAGCTGGAGATCCCGGACCGAGCGAAGTACCTGCGAGTGCTCCACATGGAGCTCAACCGGATCCACTCGCATCTGGTCTGGCTCGGCACCTCCGCGCTGGACCTCGGCGCGATCTCGATGTTCTGGTACTGCTTCCGCGAGCGGGACACGATCCTCGACCTGTTCGAGATGTCGGCGGGGCAGCGGATGCACACCCGCTATTTCCAGGTCGGCGGGGTCTTCGAGGACATCCCCGTCGGCTTCGAGCAGAAGGTCCGGGACTTCTGCGTGGTGATGCCCAGCCGCATCGACCAGTACGAGGCGCTGCTCGACCGCAACGAGATCTTCCTGCACCGCACCCGTGACGTCGGGATCGTCTCGCGCGAGCGCCTGCTCGAGCTGGGCGTCACCGGGCCGCTCCTGCGGGCCGCCGGCGAGCCCTGGGACATCCGCAAGAGCCCCGGGTACCTCTGCTACGGCGACTTCGACTTCAAGGTCCCGGTGGGAACCGTCGGCGACGGCTACGACCGCTACCGCGTCCGCCTCCAGGAGATGCGTGAGTCCGTGAGAATCATCGAGCAGGCGCTCGACGGTATCCCCGAGGGCCCGTTCATCTCGGACGACCGCAAGTACGTCCTGCCTCCGCGAGAGGAGCTGCCCACCTCGATGGAGGCCCTGATCCATCACTTCAAGCTGGTCACCGAGGGCTATCGCGTTCCGCCCGGCGAGCTCTACTACTCGATCGAGTCGCCGCGGGGCGAGCTCGGCTGCTTCGTGCTGGCCGACGGCTCCTCGAAGCCGGCGCGCGTCCACTTCCGCGATCCCTCCTTCGTCAACCTGCAGGCGTTCCGCGACATGTCGGTGGGCGGGCTGATCGCCGACCTGATCCAGAACCTGGCGATGCTCGACCCGATCATCGGGGGAGTCGACCGGTGAACCCGCTGATCCCGAAGGGCGACCGGCCCTGGACCGCCGACCCCGGGCACATCCACGACGCCCCGGAACCCACCCCGATGCCGGACGAGCAGGAGCGGGTCGGAGTCGAGATCCCGCCTGAGGAGATCGAGGCGAGGCAGGCGGCCGAGGAGTGGCGGGAGCCGCACGGCGAGCCCGCCCCGGTCCCCGATCCCTCGGAAGTGGACGTGCCTCGCGGGCTGGCGCAGGAGATCAGGCGGGCGATGAAGCGCTACCCGCAGAAGCGCTCGGCGGCGATCCCGGCGCTCTGGGCGGTGCAGCGGCGCTACGGCTGGTGCACCCCGGAGGGCATCACCCAGGCCGCGACCGTGATGGGCGTGACCCCCGGCTACCTGCAGTCGGTGGCCAGCTTCTACGACCTCTTCCGCCTGGAGCCCGAGGGCGAGCACCAGGTGATGGTCTGCACCAACATCAGCTGCTGGCTGCGCGGCGCCGACCGCCTGCTCGAGGCGTTCGGCGAGGCGGCGGGCGTGGACGGGCAGGGCTCATCCGAGGACGGCAAGGTCTTCCTCAGAGGGTTCGAGTGCCTCGGCGCGTGCGACCTCGCCCCGATGGCCTCGATCGACGAGCGCTACTACGGGCCGCTCACCGAGGAGGACGCTGAGACGGCTGTCGAGCAGCTGCGGACGAACAGCAAGGACGTTCTGCCCGAGAAGCGGCTCGAGGACCGCGGCGCCGCGGGCGGCCCGCGCGGAGGCGGCGACAAGCGAATCGGTCGCCATCCCGTCAACAAGGGCACACGCCCGAAGCCCAAGAAGGGGAAGAAGTAGTGGCCTCGCAGGAGACCAGACTGCTCTTCCGCAACATCGACGAGCCCAATCTGAGGTCGATCAAGACGTATCGCAAGCTCGGCGGGTACCAGTCGATCCGCAAGGCGTACAAGGAGATGACGCCCGAGGAGGTGCTGAAGGAGCTCGAGGACTCCGGGTTGCGGGGTCGAGGCGGCGCCGGATTCTCGATGGGCAAGAAGGCCTCGTTCCTGCCCCGCGGGGACATGGACAAGTACCTCTGCTGCAACGCCGACGAGTCCGAGCCGGGCGCGTTCAAGGATCGCGAGCTGCTGCAGAAGAACCCCCACCAGCTGATCGAGGGGATCATCATCGCCGCCCGCGCAGCGGGCGCCAACCGCTGCTTCATCTACATCCGCGGCGAGTACGACCTGCAGGCCGACATCCTCGACCGGGCGGTCGAGGATGCATACGAGGCCGGCTTCCTCGGCGAGAACGTGCTCGGCACCGGCGAGCAGGTCGAGCTGGTGGTCCATCGCGGGGCGGGCGCCTACATCTGCGGCGAGGAGACCGCCCTGCTCGACTCGCTCGAGGGCAAGCGCGGCAACCCGCGGCTCAAGCCCCCCTTCCCCGCCGTCCAGGGCCTCTACGACGGGCCCACGCTGATCAACAACGTCGAGACCCTCTCCAACGCGCCGCACATCGTCGCCTCGGGCGCCGACTGGTTCAAGAGCTTCGGCACCGAGCAGTCGCCCGGGACCAAGGTCACCTCCGTCTCGGGGGACGTGCAGCGGCCGGGCAACTACGAGATCGAGCTCGGCATCCCGACGAAGGTCCTGATCAACGAGCTCGCCGGCGGCCCTCTCGAGGGGCGCAAGATCAAGGGCTTCTTCCCCGGTGGGTCCTCGTCGCCGGTGCTGCTCCCGGACGAGGGCCTCGACCTCCCCTACAGCTTCGAGGCGATGCAGGAGGCCGGGTCGATGCTCGGCTCCGGCTCGATCATCGTCTTCGACGACACCACCAGCGTCGTCGAGCTGGCGCTGCGGACCGCGCGCTTCTACCACCACGAGTCCTGCGGCAAATGCACGCCGTGCCGCGAGGGCACCAACTGGACGGTGAAGATGCTCGAGCGGATGATCGGCGGGCAGGCGACTCCGATCGACCTGGAGACCGTCTCCTCCGTTCAGACCAACATCATCGGCAACTGCCTCTGCGTCCTGGGCGACTCGATGGCGATGCCGGTCGGCGCGATGGTGCAGAAGTACCGTGACGAGTTCCTCGAGGCGATCCAGCACGGCGTCCCCGGTGGCTCTCTCGGCGCACCGAGCGGCGGGCACGCGATCGCGCCGCCCGGCGCGCGCTCCGAGCCGATGTCGGCCCGGGCGGGAGCGGTCGCATGATCGCCGTCCATTCCGGGATGCCTCGGCGGTCATGCGACCGTGGTAGAGGGGTGCTGGTGGCGTGACCCGGCAGATTCGCAATCACGTCTCGCTGGTGGTCGACGGCCGCGAGGTGACGGCGCCAGAGGGGACGATGCTCCACGACGCGGCCAAGATGGGCGACGTCGAGATCCCGGTCTTCTGTTACGAGCCCAAGCTCGGCGATCCGGTCGGCGCCTGTCGGATGTGCCTGGTGGAGATCGAGGGGATGCCCAAGCTGCAGACCTCCTGCTCGACCCCCGTCCGCGACGGGATGGTCGTCTACACGCAGACCGACCGGGTGAAGGAGGCGCAGAACGCGGTCGTCGAGTTCCTGCTCGTCAACCACCCGCTCGACTGCCCGGTCTGCGACAAGGGCGGCGAGTGCCCGCTCCAGGACATCGCGATGGGCTGGGGCCCCGGCAAGAGCCGCTTCACCGACCCGAAGCGCCACTTCCAGAAGCCGCTCGAGCTCTCGCCACTGGTGGCGATCGACCGCGAGCGCTGCATCCTCTGCTACCGCTGCGTTCGCTTCAGCCAGGAGGTGGCCGAGGACGAGCAGCTGCAGCTGCTCGAGCGTGGCGACAAGTCCTTCGTCGGCACCTTCGACGAGCGGCCCTACATCGCGCCGTTCCACGGCAACATCACCGAGCTCTGCCCTGTCGGCGCGCTGACCTCCTACACCTACCGCTTCCGGGCGCGGCCCTGGGACATCGAGGACGCGGGCTCGGTCTGCACGCTCTGCCCGAGCCAGTGCAACGTCAAGTTCACCGTCCGCGACGAGCGCGTGCTGCGAGTCCTGGGCCGCGACAACGTCGAGGTGGACGACGGCTGGCTCTGCGACAAGGGCCGCTTCGGCTTCCAGATGTTCAACTCCGAGGACCGGATCACCCGCCCGATGGTCCGTGCGGGCGACGGCAGCCTCAGCCCGATCGGCTGGGACGAGGCGGTCAGCAAGGTCGCCGGCGCCCTGCGGGAGGCGGGAGAGAACGCGGCAGCCCTGGTCGGCGGCGGCACCTCGAACGAGGAGGGCTGGCTGGTCCAGCGGATCCTCCGTCACGGTGGCTCCTCGAACGTCGACAGCTCCGCCAGCCCGGTGGAGCCCGGGCTGCTCGGCGATCTCTCGCGACCGGAGCTCGGCTCGCGGATGTCAGATCTCGACCATGCCGATGCGATCCTGGTCATCGGCACGGACCCCCTGCACGAGATGCCGATCCTCGACCTTCGGATCCGCAAGGCGGTCCGCCGGGCCGGCGCCAAGCTGATGGTCGCCTCGGAGCGCCCGACGGCCCTCGACGGAGGCGCGGACGAGGCCGTCCGCTATGCGCCGGGCGACGCCGCCTCCTTCGTCCGCGCGCTCGCCGGAGCGCTGGACGCCGATGGATACGACACCGAGGGCCCGTTCAAGAAGGAGGCCACCGCGATGGCCGAGGTCCTGGACGAGGCCCCGGACCAGACGATCATCTGGGGCGAGCGCCTCTGGCGCGACCCCGGGGCTGTCGCGGCCCTGCACGCCTGCGCCCGGGCCCTGGAGATGCACCAGCGGATCGGCCCGGGCCTGCTCGAGGTCCCCGAGGAGTCGAACGGCCGCGGCCTGCGCGAGGTCGGCTGCCTGCCGGGAGCAAAGCCCGGCCTCGACCCCGCTCCCGCCGGCAGTGGCAGCGCCGCGATCAAGGACGGCCTGGCGAACCACGAGCTCGGGGCGATGCTGCTCGTCGGCGCGGACCCGGTCCGCACCCACCCCGACACGGAGGGCTGGCGCAGGGCCCTCTCCGGAAGCTTCGTCGTCTCGATCGCCTCCCACGAGGACGACTCGACCCGCCTGGCCGATATCGTCATCCCCGCGGAGAACTGGGCGGAGAAGGAGGGCACGGTCACCCACCCGGACGGCCGCCTGCAGCGCGTGCGCCGCAACGTCCCGCTCCCCGAGGGCATGATCCCCGGCTGGCGCTTCCTCGACGCCGTCGCGACGGAGCTCGGGGCCGGCATCAGCGCTGAGTCCCCCTCCGAGATCTTCGATGCGCTTTCGAGCGAGGTCGCGTTCTACGACACGCTGACCTATGAGGAGATCGGCGGCACGGGCCTGCGCTGGGGTGACCGCGACCCGGGCCAGTCCTGGACCCCGGGGTCAGGTCTTGCAAAACGACAGTCAGATGTTGGATCGCAAGACCTGACCCCGGGTGGGGACGGGTTGATGCTGGGCACCTACCGCGACCTGTGGGCCGCCGACGTCACCAAGCGCAACCCCGCCCTGCGTTTCCTGATGCCGAAGCAGAAGCTCGAGCTGGCGGCCACGGACGCCAAGGACCTCGATCTGGCAAACGGAGACGAGGTGACCGTCGCCGTCAACGGCCACAGCGTCGAGGCGACGGTCGCGATTCGCGAGCGGATGAAGGAGGGGGCCGCATTCCTGATCGAAGGGACCGACGAGGCCAACGCCAACGTGCTCGCCAACGGCGTCCCGCAGCGAATCGAGGTGAGCAAGCGGTGAGCCTGCCAATCCCTCTGCCGCTCGCCGAGGTCGATTACGTCGAGGCCACCTGGGTGATGGTCGTCAAGAGCCTGATCATCTTCGCCGGCGTCTTTGCGATCGTCCCGATCCTGACGGTCGCCGAGCGCAAGCTGATCGGCCGCTTCCAGAACCGCTACGGCCCCAACCGGGTCGGGCCGGTCGGGCTGGTCCAGCCCCTGGCGGACATCGTCAAGCTCGCGGGCAAGGAGATGTTCCGGCCAAACGCGGCGGTCCCGCTCCTGTTCGCGATCGCCCCGGCGATCGTGATCTTCTCCGGCATCGTCACGCTGGCGATCCTGCCGTTCGGCAACGTCCAGGACGGGATCGGGCTCTACGGGATCGACGTCTCGATCGGCATCCTCTACTTCTTCGCCTTCGGCTCGCTGTCGTTCTACGGGCTGCTGCTCGCCGGCTGGTCGTCGGGCTCGAAGTACAGCTTTCTCGGCGCGATGCGCTCGGCCGCCCAGCTGATCTCATACGAGGTCTCGATGGGCCTGGCGCTGCTCGGCGTGGTGATGATGACCGGCTCGCTCTCCCTCACCAGCGTGGTCGATGGCCAGGGCGAGATCTGGAACATCGTCCCGCAGATCGTCGGCTTCCTGATCTTCATGCTCGCCGGCTTCGCCGAGACGAACCGGGCTCCGTTCGACCTGCCGGAGGCGGACGCGGAGCTGGTTCAGGGCTACATGACGGAGTACGGCGGGATGCGCTTCGGCTCATACCTGCTCGCCGAGTATCTGGAGATGTTCGTCGTCTCGGGCATCGCGGTCACCTTCTTCCTCGGCGGCTGGATGGGGCCCGGTCCCGGCTGGCTCGACCCCATCTGGATGGTGGCCAAGACGCTCACGCTGGTCTGCTTCTTCATCTGGATTCGCGCCACCCTGCCCCGGCTTCGCTACGACCAGCTCATGTCGCTGGGCTGGAAGGTGATGCTGCCGCTGGCCACCCTCAACGTCCTCGTCACCGCCGTGATCGTGACGGTGAGTTAGATGGCTGAGCCCACGACCATGCACGCCTGGATGACACGCGTAGCCGTCGCAACCATCTGATGGAGGCGAAGCTCAACACCGACAAGGCGGACTGGTCGGAGTTCCCCTACCTGGAGGGCGAGAGCGATGTGATCTCGGTCCAGCGGGGGCCCAAGCCCGGCGGGGTCGGAGGCGCCTATCGCGCCTTCGGCGAGACGCTCCGCGGACTGCGCACCACCTTCGGCCGCGTGCTCGAGGGGCCGGTGACGATCCAGTACCCGGAGGAGAAGACACCCGTCTACCAGCGCTTCCGCGGCCGTCACAAGCTGCATCGCTTCGAGGACACCGGCCTGGAGAAGTGCGTCGGCTGCTCGCTCTGCGCCGCCGCCTGCCCGGCCGACTGCATCCGCGTGGTCGCCCGCGAGAACGACCCGGACCACCGCATCAGCGCCGGCGAGCGCTACGCCGAGGTCTACGAGATCAACCTCTCCCGCTGCATCTTCTGCGGCTACTGCGAGGTCGCCTGCCCCTTCGACGCGATCACGATGGGCCACGACTACGAGATGTCCGACTACAACCGCTCCGACCTGATCTTCACCAAGGAGATGCTGCTCGCCGAGCCGATCGACCGGACCCCGTTGCGGAGCGAGGGCGAGTGACCGATCCGGCGGGAATGCTCCGGCTCGGCCTCGAGGCCTGGAACCGCGGCGACACGGACGGGATCCTCGAGCTGCCCGACCCCGAGGTCGGCATCCACCTCTCCGGGGCATTTCCGGACCTGAACATCGAGTACCGAGGCCACCAGGGATTCCTCACCTTCTGGCGCGCGATGAACGACATGTGGAATCCGCTCGAGATGGAACCGGGAGAGATCGAGCAGCTCGACGGCCTGCTCCTCTCGGCCGTCACCTTCAAGGGGACGGGCCGCGACGGCATCAAGGTGGAGCGTGAGTTCTGGTTCGTCTGGCAGTTCGACGACGCGGCCGAGAAGGTGATCGCCTACAGCAGCCACCAGGACCGCAACTCGGCGGTAGAGGCCGCCAGGGCCGCGAGCGAGAAGGGCGGGCTGCCGGCGTGACGCAGGTCTGCTTCTTCCTCGGCGCGATCGGCTGCCTCGGCGGCGCGATCGCGGTGATCGCCCTCCGCAATCCCTTCTACAGCGTCCTCGCCCTGATCGTCCACCTGATCTCGCTCGCCGGGCTGTTCCTGCTGCTCCAGGGCCAGTTCCTGGCCGCCGCGCAGATCGTCGTCTACGCCGGCGCCGTGATGGTCCTCTACGTCTTCGTCGCAGCCTACGTCGGCAACGTCGACGAGCCGCTCTGGGAGCCGATCCCCGGCCAGCGCTTCGTCGCGCCGGTGCTCGGCATCGCCCTGTTCGTCGAGCTCGCGATCGCGATCACCGGGTCGGGCCTGCAGGCGATCGACACGCGGGGCCCGAACGTCCAGGTCGGCTTTGGCTCCCCCTCGGCGATCGGCAGGCTGCTGCTGGAGCGCTTCCTGATCGCGTTCGAGGCGGCGTCGCTCCTGCTGCTGATCGCGGCCGTCGGCGCCGTCGTCCTTGCGGGCCGCCACCGGGCCGGCGACCCCAACGCCCCGCAGGAGCCCGCCTGATGGACGTCAGCTGGTACCTCGTCCTATCGGCGCTCCTCTTCGCGGTCGGCGTCTCCGGTGTGCTGCTGCGCCGCAGCCCGCTGGTGATCCTGCTCTGCCTGGAGCTGATGCTGAACGCCGGCAACCTGGCGCTGCTCGCCTTCTCGCGCTCGCTCGGGAACCAGGACGGCCAGGTCTTCGCCCTGATCGTGATGGTGATCGCGGCCTGCGAGGTTGTGGTGGGCCTGGGGATCATCGTCGCCGCCTACCGGCGCCGGATCCCGCTCAACGTCGACGACCTGCGCAGCCTCAGGGGCTAGCTCATGTCCGCGACCGCGTACGGCTGGCTGGTGCTCGCCTTCCCGCTCGCGGGGACGCTGATCATCAGCCTCGCCTGGAAGAAGCTCCCGGGCAGGAGCGCGGGCTGGATCGCTACGGGGATGATCGGGCTCGCCTTCGCGGCGTCCATCGGCGCGCTGATCCAGCTCCTTGGGGACCCCGTCGACGCCCGCCAGCACACCTCGTCGCTCTACGACTACGCCAGCGCCGCCGGGCTCAACATCCAGCTCAACGTCCTGGTCGACCCGCTGTCGGTCTACATGTGCCTGATCGTCAGCGGGGTCTCGATGCTGATCCACCTCTACTCGATCAGCTACCTGACCTCGGACCGCGGCTTCAACCGCTTCTTCGCCTACCTCAACTTCTTCGTCTTCTCGATGCTGCTGCTGGTCCTGGCGGGCAACCTGATCCTGCTGATCGTCGGCTGGGCCTTCGTCGGCTTCGCCTCCTACGCGCTGATCAGCTTCTGGTACAGGCGAGGGACTGCCACCACCGCCGGCATGAAGGCCTTCGTCATCAACGTAATCGGCGACATCGGGATGGTGCTGGCGGCGCTGTTCATCTTCAGGGACCTGGGCACCTTCGACCTGCTCTCGATCTTCAGCAAGGCGCCCGACACCTTCCACACCAACCAGGGCGTCGTGGTCGCGATCTGCTGCCTGCTGCTGGTCGGCGCCTTCGCCAAGTCGGCGCAGATCCCGTTCCACACCTGGCTTCCCGACGCGATGGAGGGCCCCACCCCCGTCTCCGCCCTGATCCATGCGGCGACAATGGTCACGGCCGGCGTCTACCTGATCGCCCGCTTCCACCCGCTCTTCGAGATCGGCCTCACCGCCGCCGACATCGCCGCCTTCGTCGGCCTGGCGACGCTGCTGATCGCCGCGACGATCGCCCTAGTCGTCACCGACCTGAAGCGGATCATCGCCTACTCGACCATGAGCCAGATCGGCTACATGGTCATGGGGGTCGGGATCGGGGCGTACTCCGAGGGCCTCTTCCACCTGATGACCCACGCCTTCTTCAAGGCCCTCCTCTTCATGGCGGCCGGCTCGGTGATCGGGGCGATGGCGAACCGCCAGAACATCGACCTGATGGGCGGATTCCGCAAGTCGCTGCCGTTCACCTCGGCGATGCTGATCATCGGCGCCCTGGCCCTGGCGGCCTTCCCGCTCACTTCCGGCTGGTTCTCGAAGGACGAGATCCTCGACTTCGCCGCCTACCGAGGCGGCTTCTACGTGATCTTCACGATCGGCGGCTACATCGGCGCGCTGCTGACCGCCTTCTACGCCTTCCGGATCGGCTTCCGGGTCGTCTTCGGGCCACCCAGTGAGGTCGCCCGCGATCTCGAGCAAGGCGTCCACCAGCACATTCCGCCCCAGAATCCGGGGACTGGCGAGCTCGAGGACACCGACGTTGGCTTCCCGGGCGAGAAGCACACCGTGGCGGAGGACGCCTGGCCGATGAAGATCGCGATGAGCATCCTCGGCTTCGGGGCGCTGTTCGCCGGCTTCATCCAGATCCCGGGCGTCGACGACGTCGTCCACAAGTTCCTGCACGGCTCATTCCTGGACTCGAAGCTCTACGAGCAGGGCCCGACCACCACCGCCGCCTACCACGGCCTCCTGATCGGCGGCCTGATCTCGGTGCTGGGGATCGCGATCGCCTACTACGTCTACCTGCGCCGACCCGGCAGCGCGGCGGCGCTGACCGAGCGCTTCCCCTGGCTCCACGACTTCCTCGAGCGGAAGTGGTACTTCGACGAGGCGATCGACATCCTCGTCGTCCGGCCCGCCCTCGCCGTCGGCCGGTGGGCCAACTCCACCTTCGAGCGCTACGTGGTCCAGGGGATCGTGGTGGGCGTGACCGACGTGGTGCGGGGGGTCGGCGCCGGGGTGCGCGGCGCCCAGTCCGGCTACCTGCGCTCCTATGCCCTGCTCCTGGTCACCGGCTTCGCCGGCCTCGGCCTCTACTTCCTCCTGCAGAGCTCATGAGGCCGCCGACATGATCCAGATCCTCCTCTGGGCTCCTCTCGCCGCCGGCCTGCTCGCCTGCGTCATGCCGCAGCGCCTGGTACCGCTCCCCCCGCTGCTCACCGCTGCCACCCGGCTCGGCCTGGTGATCTACGTGGTCGCGAGATTCAACCCGTCGCTGGGCCTTCAGCACACCGTCGACGAGAGCTGGATCCCAGCGCTCGGCGTCCGCTACCAGCTCGGCGTCGACGGGATCAGCCTCTTCCTGGCCGTGCTCACCTCGGTGCTCTGGCTCGCCACCACGATCTGGTCGACGATCAATCCGCACGAGCGCCCCCGCACCTGGTTCCTGATGCTGGGGATCGCCGAGACCGCGACCCTCGGCGCCTTCCTCGCCCAGGACCTGATCCTCTTCGTTCTCTTCTTCGACCTGATGCTGATCCCGTTCTACTTCCTGTTCGGGGCCTGGGGGAAGGAGCATCCCGGGCGCCCGGAGGAGGACGAGGGCCCGATCCGCCCCCAGCCGGCGGTGATCAAGATGATCGTCTACACGCTGGTGGGCTCGCTGCTGATGCTGGCCGGCGCGATCGCGACCGGCATCCTGACCGCGAACGGCGGCCCGATCGACTTCAACATCCAGCACCTGGCGGCCAACCCGCTCAGCAGCGGCAGCCAGTACTGGATCTTCTGGTTCTTCTGTGCCGCCTTCCTGGTGAAGATGCCGGCGTTCCCTCTGCACGCCTGGATGCCGGATGCCTACCGGGTCGCCCCCCTGCCGGCGCTGGCCCTCTTCTCGGGCGTGCTCTCCAAGGTCGGTGCCTACGGCTTCCTGCGGATCGTGCTCCCGGTCTTCCCGGCGGCGACCACCCACTTCCAGGAGGTGATCCTGGTGATCGCGGTCGCCTCGATCCTCTACGGCTCGGTGATGGCGTTCACCCAGACGAGCGCCAGGCTGATCCTCGGCTACTCCTCGGTGGCGCAGCTGGGCTTCATCACGCTGGGCATCTTCAGCCTGCGCCCCGACGGGGCCGACGGCGCCGTCCTGCAGATGGTCAACCACGGGCTGGTGGTGGCCCCGCTGATGCTGATCGCGATCCTGCTGGTCGCGCGGTCCGGCAGCGACGACATCACCAGGATGGGCGGGTTGGCGATGCGGGCGCCCGTCCTGGCGGCCCTCTTCCTGATCGCGACGATGGCCCTGCTCGCCATCCCCGGCTCCTCCAACTTCATGGGCGAGTTCTACATCCTCAACGGGATCTTCCAGGAGAAGATCGTCTATGCCTTCGTCGCGGTGATCGGCATCGCGCTGTCCGCCTACTACGCCCTCCGCATGTACCAGCACGCGATGCACAACCGGAAGCCGGACGGGATCGAGTCGCGTGAGATCGGCCTGTTCGACGGCGGCGTGCTCGCCGGCCTGGTGGCCTGCATCGTCGCGCTGGCGCTCTGGCCGGGGCTGATCCTGCACCGGGCCGAGGACTCGACCGCCGCCAGCGTCGCGGCCGCCCAGCAGGCTCCCCCGGCTGAGGTCGCGCAGCGATGAATTTCAACGCCCCCCACATCGACTATTCCGGGCTCTCGCCCGTCATCTCGCTTACGGCGGGGATCGTGGTTGTCCTGATGGTTGGGCTGCTGCCGCGGATCAACCGCTTCACGGTCGCGGGCCTGACGATCGCGGTGCTCGCGGTCACGGCAGCTCGCTGCATCATCGAGTGGAGCACGAACCAGAGCCTGGTCGCCGGGGCGCTCCGGCTCGACGCCTTCGGCCTGTCCGCAACCCTGATCGCCTGCACCGCCGCCGCGGTCGTCGTCCTGCTGGCGATCCGGGAGCCCGCCGCCGAGGAGGCGAGCCACGGCGCCTTCTACGCCCTGCTGCTCGGCTCGGTACTGGGCATGACCCTGATCTCGCAGGCGCAGAACCTAGTCGCCTTCTTCGTCGCGCTCGAGCTGCTCTCGATCCCCCTCTACGTCCTGTGTGCCTCGGCCCGCCGCGAGGAGCGCTCGCTCGAGTCGGGCCTGAAGTACCTGATCATCGGCTCGATCGGCTCCGCCACGCTCCTCTATGGGTTCGCGCTGCTCTACGGCGCCTCGGGCTCTACCGATTTCTCCGGGATCGCGCACGCCGTCGGTCCCGGAGGCCATGGCAGCGACACCCTCGTCCTGATCGGGACCGCGATGGCGGCGACGGGGCTCGCCTTCAAGACCTCGCTGGCGCCCTTCCACCAGTGGACGCCGGACGTCTACCAGGGAGCCCCCACGCCGGTCACTGCCTTCATGGCCGTCGCCACCAAGGCGGCCGCCTTTATCGCTCTGGCCCGCCTCTTCGAGGTCGCGCTCGGGCCGATCGCCCACGACTGGAAGCCCGCCCTCGCCGCAATCGCCGTCGCCTCGATCGCGATCGGCAACATCGGCGCCCTCGGCCAGGATTCCCTGAAGCGCCTGATGGGCTACTCGGGAGTCGCCCAGGCCGGCTACATGCTCGCCGGGGTGGTCGTCGCGACTGAGAAGGGGCTGGAGGCGCTCGTCTTCTATCTCGCCGCCTACATGCTGATGAACCTGGCGGTCTTCGCGGTGATCGTCGCTCGTGAGCGCGAGACCGACCGCGGCGACGACATCGAGTCCGTCGCCGGCCTCGGGCGCTCCCGCCCGCTGCTCGCCTGGCCGCTCACCATCGGAATGCTGGCGCTCGCGGGCCTGCCGGGCACCTCCGGCTTCATGGGCAAGCTCTTCCTGATCGAGGCGACCGTAGACGGCGACTACACCTGGCTCGGCGTGATCATCGTGATCGGCTCGATGGTGTCGCTCGCCTATTACCTGCGGGTGGTGGCCGCCGTCTGGATGAGGCCGGAGCCAGCCGCAGCCCCCGCCCAGGCAATGCCCGCGATCGCCGGCGGATCGCCCGAGGCCGATGCGGCGACGAAGGGCACGGGCCGTTGCGCGCTCATCTTCGGATCGGCCCTGCTCTGCGCGACCGCGACGGTCGTCTTCGGCATCGCCCCATCGCCGCTGATCGACTGGGCCTCGCACGCGGCCTCGTCGCTGGCCATCACGATCTAGCCCGCGCAGGGCCTCCCGCGACCGATGAGATCCCCGGCCGGGCCGGGTCATTACCTTCAGTGGAGATGCCCACACCGCGCTCTATCCAGCGCACCTACCTCATGCTGATGCTGGGGAACACCCTGGCCACCTCCCTGATCTGGGGCATCAACACGATCTTCCTGCTCGACGCAGGGCTCAGCAACCTCGAGGCCTTCGCGGCAAACGCCTTCTTCACCGCCGGCATGGTCATCTTCGAGATCCCCACGGGGATCGTCGCTGACACGATCGGCAGGCGGACGTCCTACCTGCTCGGCACGGTGACGCTCTCGGCGGCGAGCCTCGTCTACGTGCTGCTCTGGCAGATCGGGGCGCCCTTCTGGGAGTGGGCGGCCGTCTCACTCGGCCTCGGCCTCGGCTTCACCTTCTTCTCCGGCGCGGTCGAGGCCTGGCTCGTTGACGCCCTCACCGCCACCGGCTACACCGGCGACCTGGAGGCCGTCTTCGGCCGCGGCCAGATCGTCACGGGCATCGGGATGCTGACCGGCTCGATCGCGGGAGGCTTCCTGGCCCAGCAGGTCAGCCTCGGATTCCCCTTCGTCCTCCGCGGGGTGATCCTGATCGTCATGTTCGCCGTCGCGTTCAGGCTCATGCACGACGTCGGCTTCGCTCCGGTGAAGGGCGGGCGTCCGCTGGCCGAGATGCGGAAGATCGCCTCCAACTCGATCGACTACGGCTGGCGCGTCCCGGCCGTCAAGTGGCTGATGGTGGAGGCGCTCTTCACCGGCGGCGTCGGGATCTACGCGTTCTACGCGCTGCAGCCGTATCTGCTCCAGCTGTACGGCGATCCGCATGCCTATCAGGTGGCGGGCCTGGCGGCTGCGATCGTGGCCGCCGCCCAGATCCTCGGCGGCATCGCGGCGCCGCGCATCCGCGGGCTCTTCCACCGCCGCACATCCGCACTGCTCCTGATGGCGGCGGCCAGTGCCGTCACGCTCGTGCTGGTCGGATCGGTCAAGAGCTTCTGGCCGGTGATCGGTTTGACCACCATCTGGGGACTGCTGTTCGCGGCGACGATGCCGATCAGGCAGACCTACATCAACGGGATGATCCCCTCGCAGCAGCGCGCGACGATCCTCTCCTTCGACTCGATGATGTCCTCGACGGGAGGGGTCTGGACGCAGCCGGTGCTCGGCAAGGCCGCCGATGCCTATGGGTACCCCACCTCGTACGTGATCTCGGGCGCGATCGGCGCCCTTGCCGTGCCCTTCCTCGCCCTCTCACGACGTCAGAACAACCCCGCGGACACGCTCGAGGTGGCCGAGGCGGAGCCGGTACCGCAGCCCGCCTGAGCTCCTATCGGCCGTTCCCCCCGACGAACCGGACGAGCTCCGGAACGATCCGCTCGTGAGCGTCCTCCTGGAGGTAGTGGCCCGCGTCCTCGAGCCTGGTCACCGCTGCATCGGGGAACGTCTTCAGCCAGAGCCCGTCCAGGAATTGGGGGTGAACGCAACGTCCTGCATCGCCCAGCAGATCTGCACCGGCTTTGACCGGAAATCCCGCTTCAACCCCTCCTCGATCTCGGTCGTCATCTCCAGGACCGGGCCGCCGTCGGTGACGGGGATCTCCCGCGGGAAGACCAGAATGCCGGTCCGTTCCGACCATCCACGGTGCACGTCCCGGTACGCGCTCTTCACGATCGGCGTGAGCCGTTCGCGATGCACGACGCCCTGCCCGAAGAGGAAGCCTCGCTTGAACGCGTCCAGACCCTTGACGAGGACCTCGCCGATACCCGGAGTACGGAACAGCCTCAGCGGCAGCGGCAGGGGCACCTTGTCCTTGCCCGGCGGAAGCGTCTCCGGGTGCCAGCCGTGGGCAAAGGTGTTGAGGATGAAGAGGCGCTCGACACGCTCCGGGTGGCGGGTCGCCCAGTAGAGGCCGATCGGCCCGCCCCAGTCCTGTGGCACCACCGTCGCCCCGTTCAGGTCGAGCGACTCGAGCAGCGCCTCCAGCCTCCGCGCGTGCCTGGGTACCCGGTAGAGCTCCGGGTCATCGGGTTTGTCCGAGCGGCCGAACCCGAGATGGTCGGGCACGATCGCCCGGTGTCCGGCCTCGACCAGCGGCGGGATGAAGTGGCGGTAGAGGTAGCCCCAGGTCGGATTGCCGTGCACCAGGACGACCGGGCGGCCGTCGCGCGGGCCCTCGTCGACGTAGTGCATGCGACCGTCGTCGGAGTCGAACCACTTCGGCTCGTACGGCCATGTCCCCTGGAACGTCGTGTCGATCGCGGCCATCGAGCCGTCACGCTATCGCGCGACGCTGGGAGGATGGCGCCCCTTGGGCGTCCTCCTCACCGTCGCCGCGATCGCCATCTCCGGCTCAGCCGGCGTCGCCGCCGAGCGCCGCTGGCCGGCCAGCGCCGTCGGCTGGGCCCGCCGCCTGCTGGTCATCTCGCTCTACACGCTGGTCCCGTTCATCGTCTTCTTCAACCTGGCGCGGGTCCAGATCGACGCCGACCTCGGTGGCGGGCTGGTAATCGGCTGGGTCGCAATCCTCTGCGCGGCCGGCCTGGCCTGGCTCGCGGGCTCCCGGCTCCTCCGGCTGAGCGCGGCCCTCGACCGGAGCGCTGATCGTGGGGACGCTGGTGCCCAACTCGGGCTACCTGGGCTATCCGCTGGTCGCGTCCCTGCTCGGCTTCCACGCTCTCGGCGAGGCTGTGGTCTACGACATCGCGGTCCCGGCGCCCTCGCTGCTGCTGCTCGGCTTCGGGACCGGCGCGGCGTTCGGGACCAGGGCCGGCGAGGGATTTCGAGACCGCGCTCGTCGCCTTCCTCACCCGCAACCCGCCGCTCTACGCCGCGGTCGCGGCGCTGCTCGTCCCGGACTCGCTCGCCCCGGACGCCCTCGTCGACGTATCGCGCGGAGTTGTGATCTCCCTGCTGCCGATTGGGTTCTTCGCGGTGGGCGCGGTGCTGGCGGAGGAAGTCGAGGAGAAGCAGCGCCCCGAAATCGGCTCGCCCGTGTTCTTGATCTCGCCCTTTCACCCGCCGGTGCGCGCCGCGATCCTGCTGCGACTGCTGATCGCGCCGGGCCTGCTCCTTCTCCTCTCGCTGCCCTTCATCGACCTCCCGGGCCCGTATCTGCTGATCGCGGCGATGCCCTGCGGCGTCAACACCCTGCTGGTCGCCCACGTCTACGGCCTCGATTCGAGGCTCGCCGCGAAGGCCATCGCCTGGACGACGGCGATCGCGGTCGTTGCGGTTTTGGCCGCACAATCGATCTGGGGTTGAAGCTACGCTGGCTCGCCCGTGCGCTACCCGGTCGAGTCATTCACAGACGAGGAACGGAGGCTCCTCTCCCCCCACGTCACGAACCTCGACCGCCCCGTCTTCGCCCTCGTCAACCTGCCGGAGACGATCAAGGGGGCGCTCTTCGCCCGCTACTCCCGCTACCCGGGGACGCTGCGGCGCCTCTACCTGGACGAGTTCGCCGCCGACGTCCCGGAGGGCGGGCGGCCCTTCGAGGGCGAGGAGGGCGAGCGCGCCGCCGGGCTCTACGAGCGCGTCTTCATGGGCTACGGCGACGACTCCATCGCGCAGGTCGGCGGGGCACACGTCGCCTGCGAGTGGGTCTCCAACGTGCTCACCAAGGTGCTGCAGCGCGGCCGCCTCGCGGCGTACCTCGAGCAGTCCACCCGATACATCCCCTACGACCAGCCGCTGCCCGAGTCCGCGGGGGGCGGCCACCGCTTCTACCGCGACGACCAGCTCGGGGCGGAGTACGCGGAGGCGATGGAGGAGCTCTTCGCGATCTACTCGCGCTCCCTCGTCCAGGTGCGCGAGTGGGCCGCCGAGCGCTGGCCGCGGGGAGATGAGCCCGAGGCGGCCTGGCAGCGGTCGATCAAGGCGAAGGCGCTCGACCTGCTGCGCGGACTGCTGCCCGCCTCGACCCTGAGCCACGTCGGCATCTTCGCCTCCGGACAGGCGTACGAGCAGATGCTGCTCCGCATGCTGGCCTCGCCCCTGCCGGAGGCGCGTCACTTCGCCACGATGATCCTCGAGGAGCTCAAGAAGGTGATGCCGAGCTTCGTCGCCCGCGTCGAGCGACCGGAGCGCGGCGGGGAGTGGGTCTCCTATTTGGAGGGGCGCCGGGAGGCCGCCGAGCGCTGGGTCGCCCGGATGGGCCTCGACCGCTCCGAGGGCGACGAGATGGCACCGTCGGTCGAGCTGATCGACGTGGACGGCTCCGAGGACGAGCTGATCGCCGCTTCGTTGTTCGAGTCGGCCGGCAGCTCCGAGCGGGCCATCCTCGATCGCGTGCGGGCCCTGCCGCCCGACGAGCAGGCCGAGATCATCGCCGACCTCGCCGGGGATCGGCCCAACCGGCGCCACCGGCCAGGCCGCGGCTGGGAGGCCGTCCGGTACCGCTTCGAGATCGTCTCCGACTACGGCGGCTTCCGCGACCTCCAGCGCCACCGGATGCTGACCTGCCAGTGGCAGCGGCTCAGCCCCGACCTCGGTGCCGGGATCCCCGACGAGATCCGCGAGGCCGGAGCCGGCTCCGAGTACGAGCGGGCACTCGAGATCTCGCGCACCGAGCACGACCGGCTGGCGGACGCCGGCCTCACCGAGGCGGCGCCGTACGCGCTCTGCCTCGGCTACCGGATTCGCTACCTGCTCGACCTGAACGCACGCGAGGCGATGCACCTCATCGAGCTGCGCTCCGGCCGCGAGGGTCACCCGACCTACCGGGCCGTCGCCCAGGCGATGCACGAGCGCATCGCCTCGGTCCACCCCGCGATCGCGGCTGCGATGACTCATGTGGACGCCTCCACCGAGCCCCGCCTCGAGCGCATCATGAGCGAGATCCGAACCCACCGGAAGCGGATCGCGGCCGAGACCGAGCCGGAGCCCTCCGACGCCCCTCCGGGCGTCAGCGCCTTGGGCTAGTCGGTCAATCCCAAAGCCCCGATTCTTCGTAGTTGACTACGAGTCAATGACCCTAGGATGCGGAGGATGAAGGGAGCGAGAGCCCTGGCGAGCGGGATGCTCGTCCTGGCGGCGATCTGCGCCGTCCCCGCCGTATCCGCAGCGCAGGACGCCGGCACGACGACCGACACGACGACGACCACCACCACCTCGACGACCACCGCTCCGGATCCCGTACCTGTGCCTGCCAACCCGGGCGATGAAGCTGGGGCATCGAGACCTCAGGCGACGTCGGGGGGTGCGGCGGGGGGAAATCCGAGCGACGCGGCCACGAGCTCCGGAGTTACGACCGCGCCCCTCCGCGGAGGGTCGCCCCCCGACGCACCCCCCGGCGGCGCCCACAAGTCCGCATCCACCAGCGTCACCATGGACGACTTCTTCTTCTCTCCGGGATCGGTGACCGTAGACGCAGGCGACACCGTCACCTGGCACAACTCGGGACAGGCGCCCCACAACGCCACCGCCAACGACGGCAGCTTCAAGCACGCCCGACCTCAACAACGGCCAGAGCGCGTCCCACACCTTCAACTCCCCCGGCGACCTTCAGCTACATCTGCACGATCCACCCGAACATGCACGGCACCGTGCGGGTGCTGAGCTCGAGCTCGGGCGGGAGCGGCGGCTCCGCCGGCTCGACCTCGAGCGGCTCATCGAGCTCGGAATCGTCCGCGGTCGCCTCACCGGACGCGGCGGGCACCTCAACCACGCTGCCGATGACCGGCATGGCGGTCGGCGCCCTGGCACTGGTCGGCCTGGCGCTGCTGGCATCGGGGCTGGTCGCCCGCCGCGCCTCCTCCCGGTCGGCGCGCCGGGGTTGGCTGACGATCTTCTAGCGCTCAGCGGCGCCTGACCAGCTTGATCTTGACGACCTTGGTGTTCGTCACACCACCCGCCGGCAGGTAGCTCACCAGCGCCTTGACCTTCGCCTTGCCCTTGCGCAGCAGGGCGCGGCGGATCTTGCGTGCCTTCTTGCCCTTCTTCGCAGGCGCCACCTTTAGTTTCACGGTGCCGCCGGGGACTGCGAGGCTCGCGCGGGCGACTCCCGCACCTCCGATCGACCTCAGGCCCTTACCGGTCAGGCCAAGCTCCCCGGGTCCCGGCAGGCTCACCAAGAGGAAGGCGATTCCCTTCTTCTTGTTCCGCTTCGGCTTGCCCAAGGAGAAGTCATTGGACGGGATCGGCGCGGCCGCGCGGGACCGTGGGAACGGAAGGCTCCGGCTGCGTGAGCTCGTAGGCGCCCGAGTCGCAGAGGCCGCCGCTCGGCGAGGGACGCGGGAAGCCGCGCTCGTCGACGGTGAGGCCCGCGCATGGGGCGTGGTCGATGGCGGGGCTGCCGGCGAGCAGCGCGTGCGTCCGGATCATCGCCGCCGGCGGAACACCCGCGCCCACTCCGCCGTTGTCGGCGAGGGGCCCGAGCAGCGGATCGGTCGACTGGAGGTCGCCGGCGCCCGTGAACCCACAAGAGGAGTCGGAGACCACGTTGTAGCCGTCCGTCTCGATCGTTCCGCCGCCCGAGGTGTCGCACTCCCCACCCGAGTCGTGAAGGACCGAGCTGCGCAGCGTCACAGTGGAGCCGCTGACCGTACTGATCCCCGCCCCCCCGGGCGGGGCCTGGTTTCCGGCGAGCGTCGAGTTGGTGAGGACGACGCTTGTCGGAGTCGCCGGAGATGGTGACTGGTCCGCCGTGATCGCCGCCCCGTAGGCAGCGGCGTTGCCGCTGAACGTCGAGTTGAGGATCGACACGGGCCCATAGAAGAAGGCACCGCCCCCTCCGAAGGTGGCGTCGTTTCCGGAGAGGGTCGTCCCCTCGATCACCAGCGCCTGCCCAGCATTCATGGACCCGAAGACCCCACCGCCGCGAGCCCCGGAGTTGCCCGTGAACACGGAGTGGAAGATCCGGTGCGTGCGGATCGGGAGAGCGTCATCGACCACCCGGATCGCTCCGCCCACCCCATCGGAGCCCGAGGTCCCGTTCGCCTCGTTGTCCGCGAACACCGAGTTGCTCACCAGCAGTACCCCGGAGTCGACGCTGATGGCACCGCCGCTGGTGTCCCCGATGTTTGGGTGTCCCGGCGCCCCGATTACGCTGTTGGCGATCGTGGTCGAACTGTTGCTGCCACCGTAGATCCCGCCGCCATCCATCGCGATCGCCTCGTTGTCGGCGACCGTGACCCCGTCGAGGCTGAGGTGACCGTTGTTGAGGATCCCCGCCCCCCGGGCAGCGAGCACCCCTCCGGATACCCCGAGGGAGCGCAGCTTCAGGTCGCCAGTCGTTTGCACATGGAAGATCCGCCCCGCCAGGCCCTGGGTGACCGTCGTCGAGGCGGCTCCCTTTCCGACGATCGTGATGTCCGAGGAGACGCTCGGCTCATTTCCGCTGCCGGTGCTGAGAACGATCGTGCCGGTGGGCGCATGGATCGTGTCAGGCCCGGAGCCGTTGGCACAACCATTGCCCGCTGCGTTGTCGGCGTTTGCCGATTGGATCGCCTCGCGAAGGTCGCAGCCGGCGCCGGTGTCGGTGAGGCTGTTGACGACGATCGTCGACGCCTGCGCGCCCGTCGCCGCCAGGCCAGCGGCGACGGCGATCGTGGCCACCGGAGGGAAGACGGTCAACCGGCGGGAAAGCCCTCGGCCGTGCCTCATCGAGCCGATTCTGGGGATTCAGGCCCTGTTCTTCATCAGGGAAGCACCCCAATCTTTCTCCCGTTCGGCTAGTGCTTCTTCTTCTTCCTCTTCTTGCATTTCTTCTTCTTGGCCGCCGCGGCGTGCCTCTTGTGCTTCTTCTTGCACTTCGCCTTCCGTTGCGCCTGGGCGGCAGGCGCTCCGCCGGCCGGCAGCGGGACCGTGGGCTCTGGGATCGGGGGCTCCGGGAGGGCGTCCACGATCTCGCAGCCGCTTACCGCGTCAAGCGAGAGCCGGTCGGTCAGCGCGCTGTCGGCCGCGCCGGTGCCGCAGTCCACTGTGTCGGCGAACCCGTCGCGGGCGAGCAGACCATCGTTTCCCGCGCCGCCGATCAGCTGATCGGAGCCGCCGCCGCCGACGATCGCCGGGTCGTCACCGAAGCCGCCGTCGAGGCGGTTGGGCCCGCTATCCCCGATCAGGGTGTCCGGGCCCTGACCGCCGGTGACGTTCTCGATCGAGCTCAAGATCTCGTTGCCCAGGGCTCCGCCCGAGTCGACCTGGTGGGTGGCCAGGTTCACCGTGGCGGCGTCGAGGAAGTCGGAGAGGTCGTAGGTGTCCGAGCCGGCGTCGCCTCGGTAGAAGTCGGTGGCGCCGTCGTCGTCACCTCCGGCAAGGGTGTCATTGCCTGGACCCGCGCAGACCTGGTCGGCCCCCGCACCGGGGAGGATCGTGTCGTTGCCGCCGAGCCCGAGGATGGCGTCCGTCCCGACGGTGCCGGTGAGCACGTCGTCGCCCGGAGTCCCGATTACCTTCGCCTGGGTACCGCCGCAGGCGACGCGCTCGTAGGCGCCGGCCTCGCACTCCGGGGTGGAGTCGCCGTCGCCGTCGTCGGGCCGCGGAGCCCCCCGCTGGTCCTGCGCCAGCGCCGCGCCGTCCGCCCCGAGGCAGCTCGCCGCCGGGATCGTGTCGATCGCCGGAGCGCCGGCGAAGAGCTCGATCGTTTTCGTCGGCCCACCGTTGTCGGTCAGGCCGGCGGAATCGAGCAGCTGCAGGGTCGTCAGCAGGTCGGTCGAGTCGCTGAAGAAGCAGTCGTTGCCGCTCTTCTCCACGTTGAAGCCCAGCGAGCTCGGCGGCGAGCCGCCGCAGTCGTCGTTGGTGTTGGTCTCGAAGACCGAGCCACGCACCGCCACCGCGCCGGAGTCCTTGTATATGCCGGCGCCGTTCATGTCCGCCGGCGTCGTGGGGCCGAAGGTCGAGAAGGCGATCGTGTTCCCGGTGCCGCCGTGGATGAAGATACCGCCCCCGTCCTGGAAGGAGCCGACGCTGTTGCCACTGAAGGTCGAGTTGGTCACCCTGAGCGTGTCGTCGTTTCCCTGCTCTTCCCAGTCGACTCCAGCGCCGTGCTGGGTGCCCCCGCCGCTCATCCCGTTGTCATTGATGGTGGAGTTGGTGATCGTCAGGTTCTCCTCGGCGATGTTCGTCGCCAGGCCGCCGCCCGTCAACGTCTGGGATGCGGCCCCCAGGATCCCGTTGTTCCTGATCGTCGAGCGGTCGATCGTGGCCGGGGCGCTCGTCCCAACGAAGATCCCTCCGCCGCGGATGGTGCCGGCTCCGGCGCCGCTCGAGATGATCACGTTGTTCGGGCCGACGGTGCTGCCGGTCATCGTCAGGCTGCGCTCAGCGTCGACACCCGCTCCCCGCATGTCAGTTGGGTCGGTCCCGTTGATCGTGTTGGCGCTGACGACTGTGTCGATCAGGGTCAGGTCGGCGTTCTGAGCGCGGATCCCGCCTCCGGCGTCGTTGACGATCGTCCCGTCCGTGACGGTCAGGCCTTTGACGGTCAGATTCCCGGCGTTGAGGATGTCGAGGATGCGATCGGAGTCATTGGCGTCGATCGTGGTCGAGCCGGGCCCCTGTCCTTGGATCGCCACCGGGCCGGAGGGGCCGCTGATGTCGAGGTCGCCGCTGACGTTGTCCTGATCTCCCGCCGCCCCGCCGATCGCGTAGGTGCCGAAGCCGAGCGCGATCGTGTCCGTGTTCGCGAGGGATCCCGCCGGGCAGTCGTTCCCCCCGGCGGGGTTGACGGCCGCATTGGTGTTGGCGGCGTCCACCGCCTCCCTCAGCGTGCAGAGCTGATCGTCAGTCTTGTTGTCAGCCGTCGAGGTGACGTCGATCGTCGTCGCCGCAGCGCCGGCGGGCAACGCCAGCGACACGAGGGCCGCCGCCGCGAGCGCGTGACAACCGGTCCTGGTCACTTCCGTCTCTTCTTCCTCTTCTTCTTGCACTTCTTCTTCTTGGCCGCCGCGGCGTGCCTCCGGTGCTTCTTCTTCTTCTTGCATTTCGCCCTCGTCTTGGTGCTCGCCGTCTGCGTGCTCGCCGCCGGTGCTCCGCCGAGGGGCGGCTCGACTGTGGGCTCGGGGATGGCGTCGACGCTCTCGCAGCCGCTGACCGCGTCGAGGGAGAGCTGGTCGGTCTGGGCGCTGTCGGCCGCGCCGGCGCCGCAGTCGACGGTGTCGGCGATCCCGTCGCGGGCGAACAGCCGGTCGTCGTCGTTGCCGCCGAGCAGGGTGTCCGGTCCGGCTCCGCCGTCGATCGTGTCGGCGCCACTCTGGCCATCGAGCCTGTTGGGGCCGGCGTCGCCGATCAGGGTGTCGTCGGCGGGCGAGCCGGAGGCGTTCTCAAACGAGCTCAGCGAGGCGCTCATCCCCGTCGAGGACGCCGAGCCCGCGGCGAGGTCGACCGTGCCCGCCGAGCTGGTTGGCGGCGCGGCTACGCCGAGGAAGAGCGTGTCGAAGCCGGGGCCCCCGTCGACAGCGTCGCTGCCGCCATTGGGGCGCTCGATCACGGCGTCGTCGCCGCCTCCGGCGCAGACCGTGTCGTTGCCCTGCCTGAGATCGATGAGATCGCCGCTGTCGGAGCCCAGGATGACGTGGGGCGCCGCTGTCCCAGTGAAACCGTGGGAGACGAGCCGGTCGACGATCTTCCCCTGGCAGCGGTTGAGCTCGTAGGCGCCCACGTCGCACTCCGGCAGTGAATCGCCGTCCTCGTCGAACCCCCGGGGGGCGCCGCGCTGGTCGGTGCTCAGCGGAGTGCCGTCGACCCCGTTGCAGGAGGCCGCCGGGATCCGGTCCAGCGCCGGGCTGCCCGCGGGAAGCGCGTGCGTCACCGTTGGACCACCGTTGTCGGCCTCCCCGAGCAGCCCGGGGTCCGTGTTCTGCAGGTCGCCGGTGCCGGTCAGCCCGCAGGTGGTGCCGCGGTCGATGTTGAAGCCGTCCGACTCGATCGAGCCGTTGGTCGAGCATTCGTTGGTGCCGTTCTCGGAGAGGATCGTGGCGCCGACGGCCAGCGACGTGCCCGGGACGCTCGCGGTGTCGTAGAGGATCGATCTGCTGCCAGGGCCGCCCGCAGAGTTCAGGGTGAAGGTGGAGCTCCTGATGGCCGTGCTCCCCCCGCGAACCTGGAGCCCCGCCCCGTCGATCTGGGCGTGGTTGTCGGTCAGGGTGACGTTCTGGATGACGAGCATCCCGTTGATCGTCCCCAGGTCCGTGTAGTCGATCCCGCCGCCGGAGCTCAGCCCGCTGGCCGCGCTCACCGTGTTGTTGTCGATCGTGCTGCGCTCGATTCGCAATGGCGCGTTCTCGGCGTAGATCCCGCCCCCGTGGGCCGCGTCCGCGCTGTCGAACGCCGTGACGGTGTTGCTCGCGATCGTCGAGTCGAAGACGCTGACATCCCCACCGCTGGCGGCGACGCCGCCGCCGAAGACATCGTCGGTGTTGGAGTCGTCAGGGGCAGTGGCGCTGTTGCTCGTGATCGAGCTCCCGTTGATCGTCAAGCTCTTGGTGGCCCGGATCCCTCCCCCGACCAGCCCGGTCGGCGCGGTCGAGACGTTCCCCGAGACCGTGCTGGCGTTGAGTGTCAGGTCGCCGACGACCTGCATGCCCCCGCCGACGCCGGCCGTCGTGCTGTTGGTGACCCTCGAGCTGTTCAGGGTCACCGAGTTCAACCCCGGAACCCGGAGCGCCCCGCCGTTGCCGGCGGACGGCGGGTGGCCGTGATCGAGCCTGACGTGGTCGAGGGTCAGCGATGAGGCGGTGGTGGTCTTCACGTCGATCACCCGGTCGGCGTTGCCTCCGTCGATCGTCGACTCGCCGGAATCCCCTTCGATGGTCAGGGGCCCGGCCGGGTTGAGGAAGACGTCGAGGTCGCCGGTGGTATCGCCGTCCTCGTTGGCCCCGGTGAGCGTCAGGTTGTAGAGCGGCTGGGTGAGGACGATCACGTCCGGCGCGTTGGCATCGCCGGCCGCGCACTGATCGACGGCCGCGTTCGCGCTGGCGGCCAGGACCGCCTCGCGCAAGGTGCAGTTGCCATTGTTCTGGGTGATGTCGTCGGTGGTGACCGTGGGGGTGATCGTCGCCGCCCGAGCGGCGGGCGCAACGGTTGCACCGGCAAGCGCGCCGGCGGCCAGCAGAGAGACGAGTCCGGCGAGGGCACGATGCGTGGTCATTCGTCCGGGACCTCCTCGGCGCGGGCATCCTCCCCGCGCGCTGTTCGTTTGTCAGGAGACGAGGGCCGGGGCGCTCGAGCGCGGCCGCCGACCCGCCGCCCGGTCACCTGATCCAGCTCTCGCATCAGGTCGCGCTCGCGGGTCTCGCGCCGATCGGCGTCCTCGCCGTCGCGACCGGCCTGCGAGCCGCTGTCCGGCGCCTCTGAGTCAGGCGGAAGCTCCACTCTCGCCAGTCTCCGCGAGGCTCCCCTCGGTGTCGTCAGGGTTCCGACCCTGATCTTTTGCGGCACGTAAGAATGCGAGAGGCTTCCGCCGATGGCCATACCGTTCCGACCACGCGCGGCACCGACCATCATCGAGCGCACGGAGGCCCTCGATGCGATCTACTCGACCCTGGCGGCCGCGCGGGAAGGCTCTGGGCGCTGCCTCGTCCTGGAAGGAACGGCGGGACTCGGGAAGTCACGCCTGGTGGAGGAGGCCTGCGAGGTGGCGGGCGGGCTCGAGATGACGGTCCTGCGCGGTCGCGGGGCCGAGCTCGAGCGCGATTTCAGCTTCGGCGTCGTGCTCCGGCTGTTCGAGCCCCTCCTGGCCGGCGCCGAGGATGAACGCGACGCCCTGATGTCCGGTGCCGCGGCGCTCTCCGAGCCGTTGTTCGCGGCGGGCGAGGGGGCATCCGGCGCGGGCGGGGAGAGCGAGTTCCCGCTCCTGCACGGGCTTCACTGGCTGACCGCGAATGCGTCGGAACGAGCGCCGCTCCTGCTCGTCGTCGACGACGCGCATTGGGGGGATCCGCCCTCGCTGCGCTTTCTGATCTACCTCCTGCAGCGCCTCGACGAGCTTCCGATCGCCATGCTCGTCACCGCACGGCCGCGGCAACCGGGCCCGCAGGGACGGCTCACCGCCCAAATCGCCGGGCACGAGCTGGCCACGGTCTTCCCGCTCGAGCCCCTGAGCGAGGACGGGGTCGCCCAGCTCGTCAGGCTCGAGGTCGAGGGCGCGGACGACGAGCTCTGCGCCGCCTGCGCCGCCGCGACCGGGGGCAATCCGTTCTACGTGCGGGAGCTGGCCGCCGCCCTGGCGGCCGCCGGCAGCGAGGCAGCCGGGGAGGCCGAGGCTCTGAGGGGTGAGCCGGTCTCCAGGACGATTCTCGGGCGCATCGCCCGGCTGACCGCCCCGGCGGCGGAGCTGGCGTCCGCCGTGGCCGTGCTCGGGGACGGCGCTCCGCTCGAGCGCGCGGCTGAGCTCGGCGGACTCGAGGCCGAGGTGGCCGCGGCGGCGGCCGACGAGCTCGCCGGCGCGGCCGTCTTCGAGGCCGGCGCCCCGCTGTCCTTCGTTCACCCGATCGTGCGAGAGGTCGTGTACGGGCACATCCCCGATGCACGGCGGGCCCTGGCACACGCGCGAGCGGCCGAGCTGCTGCGGGACGCCGGCGCCGACGCCGAGCTGATCGCCTCCCAGCTGGTGGAGGCGCATGGAGCGGCCGGCGACTGGGGCGTGCCGGCATTGAGAGCGGCGGCGGCGAGGGCGCGGGAACGGGGGGCGCCGACCGCCGCCGCGCGCTACCTGGGGGAGGCGCTTCGAAGCGTGGTCGCCGACGCCGATCGCGGCGTGCTGCTCAAGGAGCTCGCCGTGGCGGAGGCCAGGTCACACGAGGAGGGCGCCGTCGAGCACGCTCGCGAGGCGATCGACGCGATCGAGGAGCCACGTGGTCGCGCCGAGGCGGCGCTCGAGATCGGGATGGAGCTCGTCGACGCCAGACGGCCCGAGGCCGAGCAGATCTTCGGGCGGGGGCTGGAGGCGCTCGCCGGCTCCACGGACGACGACGAGCTGGCAATGGCCCTGCGCTCCTCGCGAGCGGCCATCGGCTTCGATCATGCGACGACGTCCCCCGGGGAGCTGGACGCGATCCTTGCGCGTGCCGCCAGGGGCGTCGCGACCCCGGCCGAGCGCCTCATGCTCGCGCACGGTGCGCTCGCCCCTGCCCTCCAGGGCGAAGACATCGACCGGATCCGCCGCATGGCGAGAGCGTCGCTGGAGGGGCCGCTGGCCAACGTGACCAGCCCCACCGCGATTGCCGCGTTCTCGCTCGCGGCGACAGCCCTGTTCATGACGGGCGCCCTGACCGAGTCCGAGCGTGCACTCGATGCGGTTGTGACATCCGCGCACGAGCGAGGAGCGGTGCTCGCCTTCGGAACGCTCTCCCACGTGCGCGCGCACGCCTTTCACCGGCTCGGCCGTCTCGACGACGCGATCGTCGACGCCCAGAGCACGCTCGACACCGCTCGCTATGGATGGGAGCCCGAGCTCCCCGCGGTGCACGCCGTCCTCGCGCTCTGCCTGATCGAACGCGACGAGCTGGCCGCGGCGGCGGCCGCCATCGATCTTCCCGGCGGCGAGGAGCGCTGGTCGGAGACCTTCACCTGGAGCGACCTGCTCGAGGCGCGCGGCCGGCTTCATCTCGCACGCGGTGAGGACGAGGCGGCGCTGGATGACTTTCTCGCCTGCGGGGATCGCCTCAAGCCACTCGGCGCCTCGCACGCGGGGGTGGTGCCGTGGCGGTCGGGAGCCGTCAAGGCGGCGCTGCGGCTCGGCAAGCTCGAGCTTGCCGGCGAGCTGGCCAACGACGACCTGGCGCTCGCCCGCGGATTCGGCGCACCGCGGGAGATCGGGCTGACGCTGCGAGCCGCCGGGACCGTGGCAGGGGGCGACAAGGGCATCGAGCTACTGCGCGAGGCGGTGGAGACGCTGCGGGAATCCGAGGCCGCCCTGGAGCTCGCGCACGCGCTCTGCGACCTCGGCGGAGCGCTGCTCGAGGAGGATCATCGGCTGGCGGCCCGCGAAGCTCTCGCCGAGGCGCTCGACCTCGCCCACCGCTGCCGTGCCGACCGCCTCGAGGAGACCGCGCGGCGGCGTCTGGTGGCGACCGGGGCGCGGCCTCGTCGCGCAAGCGCCCGCGGGAGCGACGCGCTCACTCCGCGTGAGCGCCGGATCGCGCAGATGGCCGCAGCCGGCCTGGGCAACCGCGAGATCGCCGAGGCGCTGTTCATCACCACGAAGACAGTGGAGACACATCTCGGGCGGGCATACCGCAAGCTGGAGGTCTCGGGCCGTGGCGAGCTCGCAGAGGCCCTGGGACAGGACGACTGACCTGGAGGGCTGGATGTAGCTTTCGGATGATGCTTCACCACGTCTCGCTCGAGGTGCCGCCGGCGGAGGCCGATCGCTCGATCGAGTTCTGGGGCCTGCTCGGCTTCGAGGAGGTCCCGGCCGCGGAGGTGCTGGGAGACTCCGTTCGCTGGCTCGAGCGCGACTCCACCCAGATCCATCTGATCCTCACGGAGGGGCACACCGCGCCCGCCCTCGGCCACGCCGCCGTGGTGGCGCCTGATCACGCCGAGGCCAAGGAGCGGCTCCGCGCTGCGGGCTTCCAGGTCGAGGACACCCGCCAGCTCTGGGGCGCGGACCGCGCCTTCGCGATCGCGCCGGGCGGGCACCGGGTCGAGCTGATGGCGGCCCCCCCGCCGCCGAAGGACTAGCCCTCTAGCGCCGTCGCTTGCGCTTCTTGCGCCGCTGCCCCTGCGTCTCGCCGTAGGGCGGCTCGGGGGGACGATCCGGCTCGCCGTTCTGGGCGCCCTCGGGCAGCGGCTGCTCGGAGATCTCCCGCCCGCTGCCCTCGACCGTACCCGGCTCCCCTCGATCTGACGGAGGGGGCCCGAGGTCGTCTCGCGGCCTCTGCCAGGGAACCGCCTCGCCCGCCGCCCAGGCCGGCGGCAGTGACCGTGGCCAGAGCCCGAGGAACATCAGCCCGAGGACGGCGAACCAGAGGACCAGCCCGGGGATCGGCGGGAACAGCGGGATGATCAGGAAGAGGCCGAACGCCATCCCGAGCGCCCCCCAGAAGCGGGTGAGAAGCCCCAGCCGCATGCTCCATAGGTTCGTGTAGATCATTCCGAACACAAGGGCGAGCACGCCGACGGTCGAGATCAGCCCTCCGACGATCAGCAGGGTCGTGTGCTTGTTGAGGTGATCGGCGAGCCCCTCTCGCGCATCGCTCGCAGCCTGGTCAGGCGTCTTCGGCTTGGCCACGGCCGTGGTCGTCGTGGTCCCGGTCGCCCCTCCCTTCTTGGGGGTCGCCGGGGCGGGGGCCTTCGCCGCCTGCTCCGCCTGCTGGCGGGCCTGCTGTACGACCGCCGGCTCCTGGGTGGTGAACTTGTCGGCCGCCTTCGCGCTTCCGACCGAGGAGACCGCCACGCCGAGGCCGAAGGCAAGCGGCCCGAGGATGACCAGCGCGGTGGCGAAGCTGCGCACCCGCGCCGAGCGGCTGCGAGCGGCGCGGAAGAGGAAAAGCAGCGGACCCACGAACAGCGCAAGACCAATGCCCGGAGAATCGACGAGTAGATCAGGCGGCTGCTGTGCGCATGCTCGAAGACGAGCTGGTCCGCATCGGAGTTCCCGTTGGGGAGATGGAGCCCGATCCGTTGCAGGACGATGGCGGCGGCCACCACGAAGGCACCGAGGAGCCCAGCCGCGCCGGCGCGCCGGATCCAGCGAGCCTGGAAGGCGAGCACCTCCTGCTTGCTCGGCAGCGAGCTATCGGGGGTCGAGGCCTCCAACTGGCAGGACTGTATCTTGGCCGCGATGCCGCTTATCTCCCGCCAGACCGGGCCCATCGCCGTCTACGGGGCCACCGGATACACCGGCGGGCTCGTCGTCGCCGAGCTGATCAAGGCCGACGCCGACTTCATCGTCTCCGGGCGCAACGCCGAGAAGCTCGACGCGCTGCGGGCGGAGTTCGAGCTGGAGGCACCGTCAAGGGCCGCCAGGCTGGACGACCCGGCGTCCATCCGCGAGCTGCTCGCCGATTGCGCTGTCGTGATCGACTGCGCCGGGCCGTTCGTGCGCTTCGGCGAGCCGGTGCTTGCGGCGGCCGTGGCGACCGGGACCCACTACCTCGACACCACCGGCGAACAGCCCTACATGAAGATGGCCTTCGAGCGTTACGGCCCCGGCGCCGCCCGGGCCGGCGTCGCGGTGGTCCCGGCGATGGGCTTCGACTACCTCCCCGGCGACATGATCGCCTCGCTGACCGCCGACGGAATGGGCGAGCTCGACGAGCTGTCGATGCACTACAGCTGGCATGGATTCAAGCCGAGTCAAGGGACGGCCCGGACGACCGTCGAGATCATCCGAGGCGGCGGACTCGAGTGGCGGAACATGGAGTGGGTGGAGGATCGGGGCGGCGCGTCACGCGGGACCTACGAGTTCCCCGCCCCGGTCGGAAGGCAGCGGATGATGCGATACCCGGCGGGGGAGCAGATCACCGTGCCGAGGCACATCCCCACCCGGAACGTGCGGACGGCGATCAACGCCGGGGACTTCGACAGCGACCGCCTGGCCCAGCTCTTCACGGCGCTGGTCGGCCCGATCGGGATGGCGATGAGGACTCCGCTGAAGCGCGTCGCCGATGCCGCGATCTCGCGGCTGCCGGAGGGCCCCACGCCGGAGCAGCGAGAGAAGATGCAGTGGATGATCGTCTGCGAGGCCAGGCGGGGAGGGGTCGAGCGCAAGGGCGTGATCAGCGGAAGGGACGTCTACGGGCTCACCGCCGCTGCGATCACGAGGGGTGCGATCCTCGCATCGAAGCGCGGCTTCGACGCGCGAGGCGGGCTGGCGCCCTCGCAGGCGTTCGACCCGAAGAGCTTCCTCACCGGGCTGGAGAGGTTCGACGTGCGCCGGCAGATCTTCGAGAACCGCGTTCCGACCCCGGTCGAGGCCTGAGCCCGATGCCGATCGGGCTGGGCACGCGGCGGCGGCGCGCCGTCAGCCTCGACCAGGGGGCCGCGACCGACGCGACCCGCTGCCCGGCATGCGGCGAGCCGCTGTTCGTCTGGGTGGAGACCCTCGGATACGGCCCCCGAGAGGACCAGGTGATCGACCGCTGCGAGAACTGCGGGCTGGTCGCCGTCCGGGATGCCGTGCCGTCTCCCGATGACGCGACCGACGCGCTCCTCCTCGGCCGGGAGGAGCAAGGATCCCGGGTCATAGTCCGCGCCGACAATGCGGCGAGCCTGCAGGCCTGGCTCGGGGCGGAGAACTGGGCCGCCCTCCGTCCCGGCGGCCGGGCGATCAAGCCAACCCCTCGCGCCGCCTCGCTGCTTCTCGCCCGGCGGGGACTCGAGATGCGCCGGGTCCGGCACCTGGCCCGCGCCGGGATGGCGTCCATGTGGCAGACCCTTCTCAACCTGCTCACCTTCCACCGGGATTTCGCCTCCGAGGCGGTCTCCGGCCGGCTGCGTCCGGGCACGGGCCGGGGACGCGGGGCGTTCTGGATCGACGCCCTGGTCACCGTGCTGGCCGCGATCCCCACCGCAATCATCGCGGTCGTGCTCGAGGGCGGCGCCGTGATCGCTCGCCACGGGGGCGTGATCGAGGTGGAGGCGGACCGGCTGCCGTCTACGGAATGAGCTCGCGCACTATCGATGCGACCTCTTCGGGCGCGCCGAGCTGCGGCGACTCTTCGTCCGCGCCGACCTCACGCGCCGTGGCCTGAGCCAACCGGGCGGCCAACGCCGCGGAGGCCTCGCGAAGCAGGGGCGGCGTTGAGCGCGACATGACGATGGCCGACCGGCTCGCGGCGTTCGCCAAGCGGGACGGCGGCATCCTCCAGCCGGCGGCGATGCCAAGCTCGGCTACCACGCTGGCCGGCCGCTCCAGCGCCGCCGCGGCCATTTCCTCACGTATCCGGCCGGCGCCAGGCCCGAGGGCCGGCAGCGCCCCCGAGAGGTAGAGCTCGATCACGTTCTCACCGCTCTGAGCGGCGATTTCCAGCCGATGGCGGTCCTCTGAGAGCGCCTCGGTGGCCGCCGGGAGGAGCTGGAACAGCGGAGGCTCGATCAGGACCGCCGCCGAGACCAGGTCCGAGCGCCGCAGCAGGAGGTCGAGAGCGATCACCGCTCCGATCCCGGCCCCGCAGGTGGCGGCGGGAGAATCCGCGACCGCCTCGATCAGGGCCGCCGCGTCCTCGCTCTGCTCCTCGACCGTCGTGCGGCGGTATTCCTCCGGCGCGCTCGAGGCGCCCCACCCGCGGCGGTCGTAGGAGATCGCGCGGGAGTGCTCGGACAACGCCTCGGCGACCGGCTGCCAAGCCGCGCCGGTGGCCGCGGTCTCGTGGATCAGCAGGACGGGCGGCCCCTCGCCGCGCTCGCTCCACGCGATCTCGACGCCGCGGGCCTCGAGGGCGGGCATGCCCCTAGACGTTGCGCCAGAACCGGTTGAGCAGAGGCAGCGCGAAGGACCGCGGGCTGTGCTGGCCGGCGAGCGCCCCAGCCCGATTGAGCGCTCCCGGGACGACGACCCGGCGATCGCCCTGCGCGCCGTCAACAGCGTGGCGGGCCACGTCCTCCGGAGACATCCAGACGGCGCCGGGGGTCCGGTCCTCGACTCCCGGGAAACCCGCGACTTCGGTGAACTCGGTCCGCACGGGGCCCGGGCAGACGGCGGTAACGGTGACGCCCGAGCCGCGCAATTCCGTGCGGATCGCCTCGCTGAAGGAGAGCACGAACGACTTGCTGGCCGCGTAGACGGCCGAGCCCGGCAGGGGCTGGAAGGCGGCCGTCGAGGCGATGTTGATGATGGTCCCTCGGCCACGCTCGGCCATCGGTGTCAGGAACCGGCTGGTCAGGTCGACGACCGCCTCGACGTTGAGCCGCACCATCTCCACCATGCGCTCCCGCGGGCTGGTCGAGAAGTCGGCCTGATGCCCGAAGCCCGCGTTGTTGACCAGCACCTCGACCGCCCGCCCGCGGGTGCGAAGCTCATCGACCAGCCGCTCGCGCTCGCCCGGCTCGCCGAGATCGCAGGCGATCGCCTCAGCCGCGACGCCGTGCTCAGAGACGAGGTCGGTCGCCAGGCTTTGGAGCCGCTCCTCCCGCCGCGCGGTCAGCGCGATCGAGTATCCCCGCGAGGCGAGCTCACTCGCGATCGCCGCGCCGATCCCGGAGGACGCGCCTGTGACCAGCGCCGTGCTGCTGACCGAGGGCTCGGGCAGTCCCACCGGATCAGGCGATATGCGGGCGGGGGCACATCAGTCCTGCAGGCCCTCGCGGGCCTCCCTCACCAGCGTCACTGCCTCGGGGAAGACGATCCTGATCGCGTCGCGGACCTGGACGGCCTGCTCGTCGCTCGAGCCGGTCAGCTCCATCGAGCTGATCGCCGCCACCGTCATCTCCACGGCCAGCTTGATCGCGTTGTCGGCCCAGGCGACCTTCTGAGCTCCCTGCATCTGCTCCTGGAGCTCCTCCATGCGCTTGCGCATTTCCTCCGGGTCACCGAAAAGCCCACCGAAACCTTCCATGGCTTCGATCATAGACCCCGTCCGGAAACCCGCGCGTACCACTGGCGACGGGCAGGGTGCCGCTGGCACGGACACAGCCGGCGTGGCGTGGCAACGCCACGCGAGCCGGCGAGGACGCAGCCCGCGGCGCACTGCCCCCGCCAGGCGTGCGTGGGGGTTTTCGGATGGGGTCTTGGACCGCGGCACTCCCCGGTCACCGATTCGGCACGGATGCGCGCCCCGCGGGACACTGGCCGCGAGAGCGTGCGCCGGTGCCGGGCACACGGACAGCGCATCGCAGCGGAGCCGCATCAGTTGAGTACGTTGCCCTGGCGGGCGTCATCGGCGCCCTGATCCTGGTCGCGGTCGCGGCGCTGGTGGCCTCGCCCCCGCGCCGGGCCGATCGCGAGCTCGGTGAGATGCTGGCGAGGCGCATCGCCTGCACGCCGCGTCATCCGGTGCCCTGCGGGCGGAACCCGCTCGCGCTGGCGTACGGCTTTCCCCTTGGAAAACTGGTTCGGAGCCTCGCGCCCACCCCGGACGTCGAGGCCGGGGAGCTGCCCGTCGACTTCCGCTACTGCCGGCGCCCAAGCTGCGCGCTGCCCGGCTCCGACCCCGGCCTCACCTCATCGAGGCGGAGGGTGACCGAGTTCACCTCCGTCGAGGATCGGCGCCGCTCCGGGGGCCAGGTCCGGATCACTTACTGGCTTTACCGGCCAGGCCTTGATTGGGTCCGGATCGTGCGCACCGCCGGGCCGGCTGAGATCGCCGCGGCCTCGAGCATCCGGCTGAATCTCGAGCACGACCCGGCGCTGGTTCCGCTGGAGACGCTCCCGGGTCGCGACCACTACCTGTTCCCGCCCGGCGAGGAACCTCCCTGGCCCTGGTCGATCCCCTCACGACCGAGCGGTCGCCCCTTCCGCTAGAACTGCGATGCACGATCGCCGCTTTGCATGGAAAGGAGCGGCTCAGGCGCTGGGCCGCTCCGGAGGCAAGCCCACACTCAGTAGTTCCCACCGAGGAGGGTGAGGCGGCAAACACCGATCCGAGGGGCTATTCGGCCGGTTAGCGTGATGAGGCCATGGAGGGTGCTGTGTTGAAACTCTCAATTCGCCGGCCACGGAGGCTCGCGTGGCTCGCGCTGCTACTCGCCGCGAGCGGGATGCTCCTGTCGGCATCGGGCGCCCAGGCAGCCGCGCGCCGCGGGGCCGTGCTGGTCAAGGACATCAAGCCGGGTGGCTCATCCAGCATCACCGACCCCGACTGCAATTGTGGGGAGACCTCCTATGCCGGGGGTGACCTCACCAACGTCCGCGGGACCCTCTACTTCAGCGCCGATGACGGCGTCCACGGCTACGAGCTCTGGCGAAGCGATGGCACGGAGCGGGGAACGAGGATGGTCAAGGACATCAACCCTGGGGCCGGCTCGAGCAACATCAGCGGGATCACCGCCGTCAACCGCGTCCTCTACTTCAGGGCCGACGATGGCACCCACGGAGCCGAGCTCTGGCGAAGCGACGGCACGGCGCGGGGAACGAGGATGGTCAAGGACATCAACCCTGCTGGCAGCAGTTATCCCGGCGGCTTTACCAACGTCAACGGCACCCTCTACTTCTCGGCCTCTGACGGCACCGGCTACGGGCTCTGGCGAAGCGACGGCACCGAGGCGGGGACGAGCTTGGTCAAACGGTTCGGACCGTTCGTCAGCATCTTCCCCCTCATCGACATCAGGCGCACCCTCTACTTCGGCGTCAGCGACGCTTCCCATACAGAGCTCTGGCGAAGCGACGGCACCGAGGCGGGGACCGGCGCTATCAAGCAATTTCCGGCGAGCGTCCTGAACTTCAGCGCCCTCAGCGGCACCCTCTACTTCGGCCTCTCCGACGCCTCCACCTACCGTACAGAGCTCTGGCGAAGCGACGGCACCGAGGCAGGGACGGGTTTGGTGAAACAAGGGTTCGTCAGCGAGTTGAAGTTCATCGACTTCCGCCGCACCCTCTACTTCCTCGGCTCCGACGGCCTCCCCGGGCAGCCCCTATGGCGAAGCGATGGCACCGAGGCCGGCACGAGCCTCGTCAAGCGCCTCCCCGACCACGGCGGGTCCGAGCTCACCGCGTTCAAGGGGAATCTCTACCTCAGTGCCGCGCGAGCGCTTTGGCGAAGCGACGGCACTCGGCGAGGAACGAAACTCATCAGGGGCAAGTTCTCCCCCGTCTCGCTGACCGCCACCAAGGGGAAGCTTTACTTCACGGGTCTCGACAGGCACCGCAGCAAGCTTTGGCGAAGCGATGGAACCCGCAAGGGGACGAGGATGGTCAGGAACATCCGCCGCGGCATCGCCGGCAGGGAGCCCGAGAACCTCACCGCAGTAGGTAAGACGCTCTTCTTCACCGCCTCGGACGTCAGGCATGGCAACGAGCTGTGGAGGGCCGGACCGAAGCCGTGCAAGACGGTGAAGGGGAAGTGCAAGAAGGGGTAGTACTCCTCGGGTAACCCGGGTGAGCTGGCCGGAGGGCGTCGGCAACAAGGTGTCGCTTTGGACGAGAAGCGGCTCTCTGCGTGGAAAAGCCGCGTTTTGGACGACGCAGCGGCTCCAGGAAGGACGCGAGCCGATCTCCTCCGTCACGTGCCCAGGAGTGCGGGTTACTAAGTGGCCCTAGATGGCCCGGTCTCGGGTGGCGCCGGATCGTCCGCACCGCCTGGGCCCTCCAGATCGATGCGGCGTCTCACCTCCGTCTCAGCCTCGAGGACGACCCTGACCTGGTCCCGCTCGAGACACTTCCCGGCCGCGACTTCTACGACTTCCCGCCCGGCGACGACCCTCCCTGGCACTGGTCGATCGTCTCACGACCGAGCGGTCGCCCATTCGGTTAGAGCTGCCATGCCAGATAGCCGCTTTGCATGGATAGCAGTAGTGCTTCGTCGGGTAGGCACGCCTACGTGTTGTGCACGGACTCCAGGCCCGGTGGGGACACCGATGGTGGGTGCGCGCGGGAGTGAAAGCCTGGACCGTGCAGACGACCAATATGAGACGCCCACTATCAATCGCGCTCGCCTCGCTCTTCATCGCGGCCCTGGTGGTTCCCACCGCCCTGGGCGCGACTCGCAGATACGACTTCCAGGATTTCCAGCCGATCCCGGGGCATGTGTCGATCCACGTCGTTGTCCTCTACAAGAACAAGCAGCGACATGGGCGCTACACCCCGCGCCAAGCCACCTACGCCTCCTTCGTTCCGGTCAGCTGCAATCCGCCGGTCGGCGCCGAGGCGTTCGCCCAGAGCTCTTCCGGCAACGGCCACGGCGACATCATCAAGCTGAGGAAGGGGAGCTTCAGCTACTCGTACTCCTCCGCCTACGTAACAGGTGACCCTCCCGGGAACATCAGCGCCACCCTGACAGGCAAAGTGTTCGAGAAGAAGAAGGGAAAGCAGCTGCGAGTCAACGGCTCGGTGTCGATCCTCGACTTCAACTATCCGCCCCCCGGCTACCACAGCTGCACGAGCGGCGGGCCGGTCTCTTACTCGGCGACTCCGTGTCGTCCGTCCGGGGCCAAGCCTCCTTACATCAAGCCGGGGCTGCCCAGCTGCCAAGGAAGTCTGTAGGGCCGAGGTGAAACAGTTGCTTTGGACGAGAAGCGGCTCTCTGCGTGGAAAAGCCGCGTTTTGGACGACGCAGCGGCTCCAGGAAGGACGCGAGCCGATCTCCTCCGTCACGTGCCCAGGAGTGGGGTTACTAAGTGACCCTAGATGCGGCCCTCGACTGGGATCGAATCGTGCGCAGCGCGGGTGCCGCTGAGATCGCCGCCGCGTCCAGCATCAGGCTGAGCCTCAAGGACAACCCCGCGTTGGTCCCGCTGGAAACCCTGCCCGGCCGGGACCACTACCTGTTCCCGCCGGGCGAGGAACCTCCCTGGCGCTGGTCGATCCCCTCACGACCGAGCGGTCACCCCTTCGATTAGAGCTGCGATGTGAGACTGCCGCTTTGCATGGGAAGCAGTACTTCGGAAGCGGCCGCGTAGCTAGAGATCCACGCTGCAGACCGCCACCTTCCAGGTTCCATGTATCAGCGGGCCCACCGATAGCGTTTCGACCGCGTCCGCTTGCACGGGCCGCCTTTCGAGGGCTCTTCGCTGGTGCTGGGGCCCGATCCGTTTGGGGCTACGACGCGCGAGTCGTCGCGTGCGTCGCCGGGCGAACTAGCCGCTCGGCGGGTTCTTGCCGCCGGTCGAGACGAAGCTCACGCAATCGCCCTGGTTCTTGAACTTGGCATTGCCGTAGTGGAAGGCCTTCCAACCGTCCTTCTTGCACTGGTCCTTGTTCGTCGGCAGGTTGACCCCGTCGACCGTCGTCGACGTCCCGGATCCGACCGTCGAGGCGACGCCATCGACGGTGACGGTGACGGTGCCGCCACCGAGGTTCTGAACGGTGAAGGTGCCGTTCCCGTTGTCGCTCACCTCCGCGCTGGCCCCGGCGGGGACCGTGACCACGGTCAGCTCACTCGGCAGCAGGACCTTCACGCTGCCCTGCGTGACGTTGAGGATGGTGCTGGCACAGGTGAGGTCGGCTTCGGTGCCGGCGGCGAACAGCTTCGTCGTGCCGCAGGCGTCGATGCTCACGTCACCGGTTCCCGCGCCGACGCTGACATGGACCCCCTTGGAGGAATCGGCGGCGTCTGTGATCGCCACCGGCAGGCCCGCTCGGTCGGTGATCGTCCCGGAGGTGCCCGTGCCGTCATTGAACGCATCCGACGGCGTGGCGGGCTGGGTGTCCACCGGGTCGACGATGCCATCGCCATCAGAGTCGGGGACGCCGGCGTGGCACGGCTGGGTGGAGGTGACCGACTGGGTGCTGTTGTCGTAGAAGGTGAGGTCCGCGGCGAAGTTCCAGGTCTGGTCGGCGTCGCCGCAGCGGGCGATGGCGTAGTGAACACCCGGTACCAGCTCCTGGCCGAAGGTGAGGTCGAAGTGGTTGAGGGCGATCCCGGGCGTATTGGGCCAGTTGGTGATGTCGATTTCACTGCCGAAGTCGGCGCCCAGCGTGGAGGGAAGAATGGTCCCCACGAGCGTCAACCTGACGGCCCCGTCGACCGCAAACAGGATCTGAGGGTTGCCGGCCGAAGGCGCTGCGTTGAAGGCCGTGACCACGAAGGGGATCGTGCTGGCCCCAGTGGTCGCGGTCGCGGTGCCCGAGCCGACCTGAGCGTCGGGACAGGCCGCGATCGCATCGGCAGTCGACATGCCCTGTATCGAGCTCAGGTCGCAGGTCGCGAGCCCACTCGGGTCGAAGGCGATGTCGTCGTCGAAGTGGATGACGACTTCCTTCGGGGGTAGCGGACCCGAATAGGTCGTGTCCTCGCTGAACGCCAAGCTGGCCTCACCGAAGCTCGAGGCCGACTGAGTGTCAGGGCTCACCGCGGCGCTCATCGTCTGGCCTGTCACCCCCGGCGGCGGTGGTGGCGGCGGTGGCGGCGGTGGCGACCCCCCGACGTGGAGCGTCACGGTCGCGGTGTTCGAATAGTCGGCACCATCGAACGCCCGGTAGGTGAAACTGTCGTCGCCCGTGAAATCGATGTCGGGCGTGTATTGGGCAGTTGGTGACAAGGTCCCATGTGAAGGTCCGGAGACGACCTCATAGGTGAGCCCGCTCGGACCGTCACTGTCGGTGCAGTTTGGGGAGAGCCCAATAGACTCGCCGGACGGAACGCTGACCTCGGCGTCAGGGCACACCGGGGCGTTGTTCGCCAACGCCGAAGGCGCCGCAAAGGCCCCAGCGACCGTTGCCGCGGCCACGAGTCCGATCAGGACGCTCAGGCGACGCGGTCCCCTTCGCCGGTTACGTGTTCCAAGCTTGCTTGCCACGCCACCAGCCGAGTCCAACGTCATGAAAGACCTCCCACATATGCGGCCCCTGTACGGCGACCGTATTTGGCGTCGATAGCAACAGTCACCCGTATAAAGCCGCAAGGTTTTCTTGGCCGCGGCAAGTGGTGTGTTTCGTCAGGCCGACCCGACTCCGCCGAAAAGCGTCAGTCTCGGCTGCCAAGACGAGGGCCTCCGGGTAGCTGCTTTGGACGAGAAGCGGCTCTCTGCGTGGAAAAGCCGCGTTTTGGACGGCGCAGCGGCTCCAGGAAGGACGCGAGCCGATCTCCTCCGTCACGTGCCCAGGAGTGGGGTTACTAAGTGGCCCTAGATGCCCAGCGCCGGCTGGGAGCGGATCATGCGCACGGCGGCGCCCGAGCAGATCGCTGCCGCATCGGGGATCAGGCTGAATCTCGAGGACGACCCGGCGCTGGTCCCGCTCGAGACCCTGCCGGGCCGCGACCACTACCGGTTCCCTCTGGGCGAGGAACCTCCCTGGCGCTGGTCGATCGCTTCACGACCGGCCGCTCAACCCTCTCGTTAGTGCTGCGATGCGAGATAGCCGCTTTGCATGGAAAGCGGCGCTTTCCAGCGAGCGCCTGCTTTGGCGCCGCTCTTCTGATGTGTGGCGGGCCTAGTAGTGGCCGAGGTGATCATCGTCCGGCCAGATGCCGTCGCCCGGCATGTCGAGTTGATCGGTCAACGGCTGGCGCCAGTCAGGCGTCACTGTGGGCTCGCCCCAGTAGTCGGTGACCTTCACGGCTTTCCCGTCCTCTAGTTCACCGATCGTCACGTTCCGGTACAGCCGGCCGTCGCCGTAGTTGCAGGTCCACTCGACCACGACAGAATCATCCAGCTGTAGACGCCTGCCTACCTCCAGTGTGAGCTCGGGGAAATTTCCTTCGACGTCGGCGACCAGCTTGCTGGTGCGCACGACCTCATTCATCTGTGGCCACTGGCGCACAACGTTCTCGGCCAACGGCACATCGAGGATGTAAGCCACTCGTGTGGCGCCATCGGACTCCTGCTGACTCGTGTTCATGCGATCACGTTCCTTCCAGTCGGTTGCGGGCTTGGATGCTCGCGACCTCCCGAGTCACGTCACCGGTACGCCCGCGTCCGCGGGATCGAGCGCATCGGACCACACTAGCGGCAGCGCGGTGGTGGCATGCCCGGGCAGCGAATCGACCGAAAGTGCCGCTTTGGACGAGAAGCAGTAGCGCTTCGCATGGAAACCAGTACTCCGCCGAGAGATACTGCGTGGGCGATGTCGGAGGAGAATCGTCGACGTGGTGGCGGCGCGGGTAGCCGGCGCCCCCGCTCCAGCTAGCTAGGGGGCTGGACTGAAGCTGGCCACCCTGGGAGCGGTATAGCTCACGGTGCCTGAGTCGCACGTGCCGTCTGTGGGACTGGTCGCCACCAGCCGAATGGTCCCTGTCGCGGCGCCCTTGCTCGACACTCGAGTGGTCAGCTGAAGCAAATCTGCTGTGCCGTTTGAATCCGCGTCATCACCGGTCAGCGTCAAGCTGTACCTCCCCTTCTTGAAGGGCTTGAAGCCAACGGCGCCGGGGTATGGAATGAAGCCAGGCTGGGCGAAGCCACCGACCGCCCCCGACTCAGCGTTAAAGGGGCCGACGAAGGTTGTGGTTCCACCGGGGCAGAAGAGCGCTATCGCGCGGTGCTTGAGGTTGGCGACGTAGTCGGGCACCAGCTTGCCGCCCTTGCGCCTGAATTGAACTTTGAGCTGGATGGTGGGCGTTTGACCGTCGACCCCCTGGGTCGCCACGGTCCCCTCATACGCCTTCTTCTTCTTCCCAGCGACCGCAGTTTGCGGGGCGACGGCGAGGATGGCGCACATCGCTGCGATCACAACGAGCGTCGTTCGGCCAGGTCGCACAGTTCCACTCCCCTCCCCTATCGGTCTTACGTCGTCGCCCACACTAACGCAGCCGGGCAGCTCAAGGTCAAATGCAGGTGGGTCGATTCTCAAACTGCTGCTTTGGACCGAAAAGCGGCTATCCGCTTTGCATGGAATGTCATGAGGGTCCCGCTCCTCTGAACTGAAAAGGGGCCTCCGCCGCGCTCACTAGAACCGCGGTTGGCACTGCCGTTCAAGCGAGGAGAGGAGACCCGGCATGAACTATGTCGGAATTGATTGGGCCTACGGGCGCGCGGCGTTCTGCGCGATGGGCGAGACCGGTGAGATCAAAGCCGAGGGGCTGATCCCGGCCAACGAGGACGGACTGGCGAGGCTGGTCTTGAAGCTCGGCAGCGAGGCCTCGGGCTGCGTCGAGATGATGAGCGGGGCGGTCTGGGTCCGCGACCGGCTCGAGAGCGCCGGCTGGGAGATGAAGGTCGCCCACGCCCGCAAGGTCAGAGACGTCGCCCCCCTCGCCTGCAAGACCGACAAGGTCGACGCCCGGGTGTTGGCCGAGCTCTGCCGGCGAGACCTGGTCCCCGAGCTCTGGGTCCCCTCGCTGGAGGACCGAGCGCTCCGCGAGCGCCTGCGCCGGCGCATGCACCTGGTGAAGGCCCGAACCTCCGCGCGCAACCGGATCTTCGGCCTGCTCACCCAGTTCGGCCTGCGGATCTCGCACTCCCGGCTGCGAAAGCCCGAGTCGATGGAGCTTCTCCGCCGCAGCGGGGTGCCAGCGGTATGGCGGGCCTCGATCGCCGAGCTGCTCGAGCTGGCAGAGGAGATGGACCGAAGGATCGAGCCGATCGACCGTGAGCTGGGGCCACTGGCAAGAAGCGACGAGCGGGCGAGGCTGCTGGCGACGATGCCCGGGATCGGCCCGCTGCTCAGCCTCACTTTCGCCGCCGAGATCGGCGAGGTCTCCCGCTTCTCGGGGCCCGGCAAGCTGGTCGGCTACGCCGGCCTCGCTCCCAGGGTGAGCCAGTCGGGTGAGCGCTCGGCGATCGGCTCCCTCTCGAAGGCCGGCTCGAGGACTCTGCGCTGGGCGGCGGTCGAGGCCGCCAACCAGGCCTGGCGCCCGTCGAGCCCCTGGCACGCTCACTACCTGCGGGTCTCGGCCCGTCACGGCAAGAATCCCGCGAAGTCCTCGGTCGCGCGCAAGCTCCTGATCGCGGCCTGGCACATGCTCTCCCGCCAAGAACCCTTCACCCAACCTGCCCCGGCGAACTCCTCCGCTTTCTGACCGCCTGAGGTCCTGCATGGAATTGAGCGGCCGAGGCAGCTCCCAGGAACGATCTGCGCCCCGAGCGCCGAAAGAGAAATGAGCACACCTCATCAACCAGCTGGGAGCGGCACGAGCACACCGATCACCGCGGGACGATCACCCCCTTGACAGCGGGGCCTTCTTCAAAGAGAAAGCGGTAGTTCGTCGGGCCCATTTGTTGGATACTGCGCTCGGATGATCTCTACCGTGGCCGTCGGGACAGACGGATCTGCAACCGCAGAGGAGGCGGTCAAGCAGGCGGCTGAGCTCGCCCGGCGCTTCGGGGCCAAGCTCGTATTGCTGAGTGCGTTCCCGGGCTCGCGAGGTTTGCCTGCAGGCAAGGGTCAGGACGTCGAGCTTCAGTGGGCCGTGAGCTCGCGGGCGCGGGTGAGGACCATTCTCGGGCGGAGCGAGGAGACCCTCCGTCAAGCGGGGATCGAGTGCGAGACGCGCTCAGACGAGGGCGATCCCGCAGACGTGCTGGTGCGGCTCGCGTCAGAGTGTGGTGCCGATCTGCTGGTAATCGGCAACAAGGGGATGAAGCGTCGCGTGCTCGGCAGCGTTCCGAACACAGTCACGCACAAGGCCGACTGCACGGTGATGGTGGTCAAGACGACGTGAGCGAGCCGCCGCACCTGGGTCAGACCGAGGAGATCATTGACCTCGAGGACGGGCGCTGGGCATTGCCCGGTTCCCCGGGTCTCTGCGTCGGAGTAGCAGACAGCCGCTTTGGACGAGAAGCGGCTATCTGCTCAGGGGGCATGGAAAGGAGCACCTTCCAGCAGTGCCCTTCGCTCGGCGCTAGACCGGCAGCCGCTTCGCCTTCTTTTTGCACTTCTTGCGCTTCTTCGCCGAGTGCTTCTTCTTGCACTTCTTGAGCGCCGCGGTGCGCCGGCCAGTCGGCGTCGCGGGATTCGGTGTGACGCCTGGCGGCGGTGTGACGCCTGTGGGCGGTGTGACGCCTGGCGGCGGTGTGACGCCTGTGGGCGGCTGAGGCGGGGCGATCTCATAGGCGCCGATGTCGGGGGCTGCGCCCTGGCTCCGGGCCTTTCCGTCAACGTCGAGTTCGCCGGAAAGCACTCCCGTCGAAGTCCCCCTGTCGATCGTTCCCGTCGACAGGGCTGTCTCGTGGAAGTTGCCAGTCGCCGAGTTCACGAACCCCGGCGCCACGGTCACGTTCCCGGTCCCGGTGCCCGGGTCCGTGATCACGCTGTCGGGGTCCGATTCGGTGGCGTAGTTCGAGTGGTCGAAGACTGCGCTGATGGATCCGCCGAGGTTTTGCGTTCCCACGTCAGCAGTGGTGCCCTTAGCAATCACGTTACTGCCCGTGAGGTTCATGGTGTTGCCGCTGCTTTGAACAAGCACCCCGGGCGCAACCGTCGAGACAGCAGTGACATTTCGCAAGGTCACCGTGGTAGTGGAGCCGTTGTTGTATGGCTTGAGTGCGGCAGAGTCGGTGTTGGCACTCCCGGTATGCCAACAGACCACGTCGCGGAGCAGAGATCCCGGCCCTGCTTCGCAGGCGATCGGCGCCTGGGTGGAATGTGCGTACACTCGCTCGAGGACGGAGCCGGCTCCGGACGCATAGAAGGCCGCGCCGTTGCTGTTGCTCTGCTCGATGTCAACGTCGCGCAGTATGCTGCCCGCCCCGAGCCCAAACGCGAACGTCGCGGTGGAGGAAATCACCGGCGCGGCACCGGTAGTGCCGTGGGCGGTCACACCCGCGGCAAGGGTGAGCTGATTGTTGGTCGAGTAGGGGCCTGCGAGCAGCGTCACCTCGTCACCTGAGATGGCGTCGTTGACAGCGGTCTCGATCGGGCAGGCTGTCGCCGGGTTGGAGCTGGAGCACGGGTCAACCCCGGTGCCGCTCGGACTGGCGTAGCGGTTCGCGGCACTCGCAGGGGCCGCCCCGACCAGTGCAACGACGGCCACGAGGCTCATCACTGTCCGGGGTCTCGCCATGCCCAACCTCCTGTTGGAAGCACGTCTCAGCGCCTCAGGCTACTGGGCCGAACCTGTCTTGAGAACGAGAGATGGGCTGGCTCAACGAAATGCGGGGCACTTGTTGAGAGCTGCGCCCAGACAATCGGGCTTCCAATCCCAATCCGCGGGAGAAAACCGCTCGAAACCCGCCGATTCGTGGGTCCTCGCAACGGGGTATCTCCGGTCGATTACGTGGACACGACAGCCAGTCCCGGGTTTGACGAGGCTCAACACTGGCGTAGGCCCCCTTTCCATGCGAAGCGACAACGCGCTGGGGTCCTGCTTTCACGTGACCGGGAGCAGCGTCGACTCGATCCGGACACCGGCCCAGGGGCGCGCCCTCAGCCCCCTAGCTCGAGCAGCTCGATCCTGTAGTCGTCGGGGTCGTTGACGAAACAGAGCCGCGACCCGCCCTGGTGGATTCGATAAGGCGGCTTCTCCGGCTCGATCCCCATCTTCTTAAGACGCGCAAGGGTGACGTCAAGGTCGTCCACTGCAAGCGCAATGTGACCGTAGGCAGTTCCCAGCTCGTAGTCGTCGACGCCGTAGTTATGGGTCAGCTCGAGCTCGGGGAGCTCCTCACCCGGCACGCCCATGAAGATGTTGACTGCCTCGTCGCGGATCGGCATCTCGCGGCGCTTCTCGAGCCCCAGGGCCTCGTAGAAGCTGACCGAGCGCTGGGGATCGGTGACTCGATAGCAGGTGTGGATCAGCCGCACGGATCGGACTCTACGAAAAGCGGCGCTTTGCATGGAAAGCAGCACCCCTCCGAGAGATACTGCGTGGGCGATGTCGGAGGAGAACGTCGAGTCCTTCAAGCGCGGAGTCGAAGCGGGCAACCGCAGAGACATCGAAGCGTTCCTTGCTGAGCTTGACCCCGACGTGGAGTGGCACGCGGCGCTCCCGATGGTCGGGGGAGATGCGGTGTACCGGGGACACGAGGGGATTCGGGAGTGGCTTGGAGACGTTTGGGACGTCCTTGCTGAAACCGAGTTCGAGTTCCCCGAGATTCGGGACCTTGGCGACCGGATCGTCGCGGTAGGCCGGTTCCGCGCGCGTGGGAAGGGCAGCGGAGTCGAAGTCGAGATGCCCGTTGCCTACGTGATCGACGTCAGGGGGCCCAAAGCGTTCCGGGTTCGAACCTACCTCGATCCCAAGGACGCCCTCGAAGCCGCCGGGCTGTCGGAGTAGTGCTTGGACGAGAAGCGGCTATCCGCTTCGCATGGAAAGCAGCGGTTCAGGCCGCGCCACTCCGGGAGCGGCCCGCACTCAGTAGTTCCCACCGAGGAGGGTCAGTCGGCAAACACCGATCCGAAGGGGGATTCGGCGGGTTAGCGTGATACAGGCCATGGAGGGTGCCGTGTGAAACTCTCAATCCGTCACCAGCCAGCAGGATTCGCGTGGCTCGCATTGCTGATCGTCACCACGGCGACGGTGGTGTTGGCGTCGGGGGCCCAGGCAGCCTCGAACCGCGGGGCCGTGCTCGTCAAGGACATCGCGCGGGGCAATCCGAAGCTCCCCGGCAGCTCCGGCGACCCCTCGGGGCTCGTCAACGTGGCCGGCACTCTCTACTTCGCCGCTCATGACCGCAGGCACGGCGACGAGCTGTGGCAAAGCGACGGCACGCGCCGAGGCACGAGGATGGTCAAGGACATCGCTCCGGGCCGGCCCGGGAGTTCTCCCGACCAGCTCACCGCCGTTGGCAAGACCCTTTACTTCACGGCCCGCGACGGCATCCACGGCCCCGAGCTCTGGCGAAGCAACGGAACCGCACGGGGAACCCGGCTCGTCAAGGACCTCGTGCCCGGGCAGGGCGCCTACAGCCTCGGAGCGTTCACCAACGTGGCCGGCACTCTCTTCTTCATTGCCGGCGCCGCGCCCCAGAGCGGGACCCAGACCGGGCTGTGGGCAAGCAACGGTACCGCGGCCACGACGGGCTTGGTGAAGGGTCTGGAGCAGATCGGCTATCCCACCGCCGTCGGCCACGTCCTCTACTTCGCCGCCAGCGACGGCGCCCACGCCGGGCTCTGGAGAAGCGACGGCACGACGTCCGGAACGATGCTGGTCAAGGAATTGGAGGGCGCAAACATCTGTGGCGACGCTTCCTGCTACCTCACCAACGTGGCCGGCTCGCTCTTCTTCGCCGCCGACCATGGCACCAACGTCGGCCTTTGGCGGAGCGACGGGACAGATGCGGGCACGACCCTGGTCAAGGACGGGGTGTCGGCGTACGACCTGACCGCGGTCGGCAGGACCCTCTACTTCGCCACGAGGGACTACAGCGACAGCTGGCTGTGGCGAAGCGACGGAACCGTTGCCGGGACCGTCCCGATCATCTCCATCGGCGCCACCCCCGAGGGCTGCTACTGCGGCCTCGAGATCACGGGCTTCCCCGAGCTCACGAACGTCGGCGGTACCCTCTTCTTCTACGGAGCCGGCGGGCTGTCGCGCACGGATGGCACCCCGAGCGGAACGAAGCTGCTGCGGGGCGGCTCCCTCGCCGACCAGCTCGCGGCCGCAGGCAAGACCCTCTACTTCCAGAGCTCCGACAAGAAGCATGGGGCTGAGCTCTGGCGAAGCGACGGCACTCGGCGGGGAACGCGGATGGTCAGGGACATCCGGCGCGGCAAGGAGAGCAGCAATATCTTTGAGCTCACCGCCGTCGGCAAGACCCTCTTCTTCCGCGCCGACGACGGCGTCCAAGGCCACGAGCTGTGGAGGGCCGGGCCGAAGCCGTGCAAGGCGGCCAAGGGGAAGTGCAAGAAGAAGGGGTAGGAGGACTTTTTAGATAGTCGCCGCAGCTGCGAGGGCGGATGGGCGTCGGCAGCCAGGGTGCCGCTTTGGACGAGAAGCGGTACCCCCGCTCGCGCCAGCGACATTAGGCTCTCGTCATGCAGATGACGCGCACCTTGTCCGCGCCGTTTCGGGCTGTGGGCAGACTCCTAACCGGGCTTGCTCGACGCGTGACGGGACGCAGCTAGCGCGGTCGCAGATCTCGGTGCTAAGTACGGATGAATCCGCTGAGGGGCGGGCGTAGCGTAGGGATGCCTCCTGGGTCGTCGGAGATCCCCCATTGAGACCGCCCGGGTAGGTTGTACGGAAAAGCCCCTATTACGAGGGGGCTTTTTCGCGTCGAGGTGGGGAACAAGGATCTGAAACGCGGACTAGCTAGCGACGCGGCAAAGGGACGGGCTGCCCGGAGGAAGGCACCGCAAAAAGCTCGGGTGAAACGTTGGGAGTCGCGGCCGGTTGGGCGCTATATGTCCCCTCGGCCTTGGCGCAGGACTCCACTGCCTTGCCGGCAGAGGTCGCCTCGATCGCGTCCTCGACGCGGTACCAGTGCTGATCCATCTCCCTCTCGACCCGGAACTCCATTTCCGTACTCGGATCATCCCACCGATTGGAGTCTGGACAGTCCGCACTGACCACCTAGATTGCGCCGCTTGCATGGAAGGAATATCCGGTTAGCTGCCCCTATTCGCGCGAAGCGGGAGCCGGTAGAGCGCCGTCAGCAATCCGCAGGCCCTCGTCGAGGACCACCCGCCCGAGCAACGTCCGCTGGGCGCGGGAAGCGGTCGAGACGTGCTCGTAGAGCGCGGCACAGAGGTCGTAGGCGCGTCCGACGATCGGGGCGAGGTCGCCCGCGGGGCGGCTGGCCAACGGCGTCCTCATCTCGGCTCAGGCGCGAGCGCCGAGCGGGGCGGCTTTTGCCCCGCCCCGCTCGACAAAGCGCAAATCGCCAAGCTCCCGAGGACGACGAGTCGGCGCCGCGGGACCCGAAGGGGCTGGACTGCGACGGCCGCCCTTCGAACCGAACTCGACGATTCGCGGGATCCTGCGGTTAGCACTCTCAAGGGGCTCCCTGAGCTGGTCGGAACTGCCCCTCGTGGGACAACTCAGTTATTGCTTCGGCTCACCTCCTGCCAGGCGCCTTCGAAGAAGACGAGCGTCAAAGTGTCGCCCTGGCCTGGCGCCCAAGTTCCTGCGAGTTGGAGGAGGCCGTCGGTGGCCGAAACGTTGCTGTTGCCGGCAACAAGAGTGACCATCTGTCCCTCGACCCCACCAGTGAGGTTGACAATCGCCGTAGGGGCGGAAGGGGCGAGACCCATGACGCTAAGTCCAGCCACGCTGGGCAGGCTCGAGTTAGTGAAGTCCTCTCCCTTCGCACGCCTCTGAAACGCCGCCGAGCTAAGTCCGCCCAGCAGGTTCGCGTTCGTTGCAGTAGCCGCATTCGCCGCATTCGCCGCATTCGCCGCGTTGGTGGCGTTCGTCGCGCTGTCGGCCCGTCCAGCGCTCCCCACCGATAGGCCCGGGGCTCGCTGGTCGATCGTCTGGTTGGCCTTGTTCCGGGCGATCTTCTTGATCACCTTCCTGTCCTTCTTGGCCAGGCTCTTTACCGCGATCGGCGTCGCGATGGCCGTGCCGGTGACGGCAACGATCAGTGACGCGATTGCGACCATCATCGCCGGCGATGGGCGGTTGATGCGCTTATTCATCGGTTCTCCCCAGTTCAATCATTTCGTCCGAGCCTCGATCAGGAGGCACGCGCGGGTGGCCTCACCCAGGCTCTCCCTCGATCTCGATTCGCTCGGAGCGTCTTTCAGCGAAGCACCCCTAACCATCGCAGCGGCCACCGCACCCTGTCAATGCCATCAGCCTCGATCTCGTCGATAGCCGCCCGCTCCTGGTTCCGCGTGTCGCCGGGTCTGAACGAGCAGTCGGAACCCGCTCAGATCGCTACTGGTTTGGAGGCTCAGCAGCACCGAAGCCCGGCGCTACTGGTCGTCGCGCAGAGGAGGAATAAGTCACTGGATAGGCTCGCGTCATCCGCGTCATCCGCGTCGTCAGGAGCCTGTCGTTGTTGGATTGCCAGGACCGCTAGGTCCGGCGCCCACAAGGGAGTATCGGTCTGTCCTGATCCGTGCTCTCCGCACCCTGCAGGCCGTGCAGGTCGAGCAGCCCAGGCGCAAGCACGGAAACATCCCGCGGTAGGCTCAGGCGCAGCGCTGCGCGCCCACCCCACCGGAGGTACGCTCAGCTCGTCAGAGGACCTGCGCCGAGGTGGCTTGGCGCGGCGAACAGGGGGCGGAGAAGGGAGTGGGGAATGAAACACCGACCGAAGTGGAGCCACGTCGTGATCTCGCTCGGCGTGATCGCGGCGATCGCGATCGCTGCGCCGGCGCTCGGCATCAACAAGAGCATCAAGAAGGCGATCCGCAAGGAGGTCGCCAGACAGATCGGCAAGGCGAGCGGCCCACCCGGCCCGGCCGGGACCAACGGGACCAACGGGACCAACGGGACCAACGGGACCAACGGGACCAACGGGACCAACGGGACCAACGGGACGGCGCGTGCTTATGCGACGGTCAGTCGTGCCCTCGATTGCTCCGGTGGTCCGCCCGAGGCGACCTGCCCGATCAGCCGGGCGAAGGGCATCACCTCGGTAACGCATCTGACGAGCATCCCGGGCCGGTTCTGCGTCACAGCACCCGGTATCGACGCGCGATCCGTCTCCGCGGCGGTTACTGTCGATCTTGAGAACACGGGGACGCCGGAGGGAAACGCGAGCGCGATGGAGGTGAGCGACCCAAGCTCTTGCGGGAGCAACGGCCGCTTCCAGGTGGACACGCAGCGTCAACCCGTCATCACCATCGGAGCCGACGAAGTCGCGGGCGATGCAACAGGCAACGACGACGTCGCCTTCACGATCGTGATTCCATAGAGGACGGAGGCAGCACCCAGTCAAACTGGCACGGAGAGCGCCTCGAAATCTGGCACTACGCGCCTCCCTTCGCGTGAAAGCAGGCGTGTCTAGCGATCCCTCATCAGAGCGGATCAGGGGCAGCTAACCCGATAGCCAGCAAGTAGCCGCTTTGGACGAGAAGCGGCCTTCGCATGGAAGAGCGGCGCTTTGGACGAGGCGCAGCGGCTTCAGGACGACGCGAGCCGATCTCCTCCGTCACGGCCGCCACGAGCGTGGGTTACCTACTGGCCCTACAGGCCCGGAGCGGGCTGGGAGCAGATCCTGCGCACGGCTGGAGCCGAGCAGATCGCTGCCGCATCGGGGATCAGGCTGAACCTCGAGGACGACCGGGCGCTGGTCCCGCTGGAAACCCTGCCGGGCCGCGACCACTACCGCTTCCCGCGCGGCGACGAGCCGCCCTGGCGCTGGTCGCTCCCGTCTCGTCCGGCGACCTAGGCCCGGAACGAGAACAGGACGCGCTTCTGGTCGAGCACGCAGCGGGCGTTGATCCGCTCACCGCGCCGCTTCGAGGTGCAGATGAAGCCCTGCAGCTTCCGGGTCCTGGTCTTGGCGTACTCGCCGGCGATGCGCTTGGCCTTGGGGCACGAAACGATGGCGGCGCGGACCGACCCGCCGCAGCTCTGGAGGCCCTTGCCCGAGGCGCCCGACTGGGCGGGAATTGCGGCCAGCGCGGCCGTGGCCGCGATCACCGTCAATGCGATCCGCAGTTGCGCCATACGGGATACGCATCGACATCTCAGGCGCGTACTTGAGCCTGCGACACCACCATGCGTCTAGAGGGTTGATGGGGGTTAGGCGTGTGCGCGGATGACCCGCATCAGCCCTCTATGCCTCGGCGTGCTGCTCCGCCTCCTTGCTCGCGCTGTGGATCAGCCGGCGCCAGTCGGTCGTACGGAAGACGAAGATCAGGGCGAGGGCTCCGAGGACGACCGTCCAGGCCGCGACCGCGATCTGCTGTCCCACCGAGTAGGTCAGGACCGCGATCGGACCGGGGCCGACCAGGGTGGCCACGAGCAGAGCCTGCTGAGCGCCCGCGCCGCCGGGGGTCAGCGGCAGAAGCGTCGCGATCGTCTGCACGCTCATCACCAGCATCACGTTCTGGAAGGAGCCGCCGATGTGGAAGGCCTCGAGGAAGAACCAGAACGAGAAGAAGCGGAGCAGCCAGCCGAATCCCTGCCAGGAGGCCACCGTCCGCAGGTAGAGGCTCGGCGTCGCCAGGACGATGGCGCCCTGCTTGACCCGGTCCCAGAAAGCTTCCACCCGGCGGGCGAGGAGCGCGAAGGTGACGACGATCGCAATGGCCAGGGCGGTCAGGGTGAAGACCAGCAGGCTGGGGTGCTGCGCCCAGAAGGCGATGTCGAAGGCCGGCAGGTCGGGCAGCTCGGGAGGCTTGGGCAACAGGCCCTGGGTGAGGGCGTAGACGAAGACGAGGATCCCCGCGGAGGTGTCGAAGACCGACCCGACGAAGAAGGACGAGACCACCGTCGGATAGGTCGAGCGCCGGATCGAGCGCTTGGCGAGGAAGATCTTGACCGCGTCGCCGATCCGGGCCGGGATCACGCTGTTCATGCCGGCGCCGATCAGATAGGCGGCGGCGATCCGCGGATAGGGCACCTTCCGATCCGGGTACGCCGCCCTCAGCGTGTTCTGCCAGGCGCGGCTGCGGGCGAGCAGATGCGCGAGGTAGAAGCCCAGGGCGATCGCCATCGCCGGCCAGCCGATCTCGGAGAGCCGGTGAAAGAACTCCTGGGCGCCGTGCTGAAAGCTGTCGTAGCTCCTGCCCAGGTCCACCCCGAGCGGATCGGTCATCCGCCCCCGCCCGAGATCCTGTGGGACTCGGCGTTGAAGAGGGCGCCCAGAAGAAACGCCAGGTTGCCGAGCCAGAGCCAGATCAGCAGCGAGATCAAGGCGCCGAGGGTGCCATAGGTCTTGTCATAAGAGCCGAAGTGCGAGACATAGGCGGTGAAGATCAGGGAAACGGCGAACCAGAGACCGGTGCCGACGAGCGCGCCCGGCAACACCGACCGCAGGGATCGGTCATCCCGCCGAGGGGTCCGCCTCGGGCCGAGCGCGTAGACGAGGGCGAAGGCGGTGAGCAGCGCGAGGGCGCCGATGGGCCAGCGCAGATAGCCGACCAGGCCCTTGACGAAGCCGGGGAATCCCGCCGCATCCGCGATTGCACCGAAGAGGGGCCCGGCGATGACCACGGCCAGGAAAGCGATCAGCACGAGGAGCGTGACCAGGGCGGTCAGCCCGATCCTGACCCCCAGGTTCGGCAGGAAGCTGCGCCCCGTCTTCGCCCGGTTGATCGCTTCGAGCGACCTCATCGCGGCTCCCATCGCACCTGACGCCGAGTAGAGGGCGAGCACGAGACCGACGACCAGGAGCACGCCGGCGTTCCCGCGATTCGAGAGCGAGTCGCGAAGCGCGCTGTTGATCGTGTCGATGGCCGTCCCCGGCGCAGCGTCACGCAGGGTGTTGACGATGCTCTCGTAGGTCTGTGGATAGTTCCCGAGCAGCGCCAGCAGGGAGACGACGACGAGCAGGGCCGGGAACAGGGAGAGGATGGAGTAATAGGTGAGCGCCGCCGCGCGATCCGTGACCTGCACCTCCCCGAAACGGCTGTAGATCGCCTTGGCCATGGCGACCCACTCGGATCTACCAGACGGCATCGTGCGCCTCCATCACACCGAGGGCCGATTCGACCGGCAGCCCGTAGAGCGATCCGCTGAAGGTTCCCAGTGGTGCCTCGTAGTCCGAGCGAGCGAGCAGCGGGATTCCCTCGTGGTGCGACCGCTGCGTCTCGGCGGTGAAGTTGAGCCGGGACTCGTCCTCGAAATGGATCGTGTCCAGGCCCTGGAACTTGACCGGGCCCGCCTCGGTCGGCTGGCCGGCGACCCAGATCGTCCGCTCGCTGGAGCGCGGCGGGTCGTTGATGCCGCTGACCAGGTTCCAGGCGAATGAATGGCCGTCGCGCGCCGTCCCGACGCCCGCCGACCACTTCCATGACGTGTAGCGCGGGTGGTACCCGGCCGAGTCGTCCTCGACCCCGAGCCCGTTGATCGCGTTGGTCCTGCGCCCGATTCGAACCTCACCGGTCACCGGCATCCCTGCGGCCTTTCTCGTCCAGGTGTACCCACCCTCGCCGTTCGGGCACATGCATTCGATGGGCGTCCCCTCGCCGAGCTCGAGGTCGAACTCGATGCTGCCCGCGCGCACGTGGACCTCCCGCCCGCGCATCGCGACCTCGGGCCGTCGCCATGGCGCGCCTCGGCGGGTGCGCTCCCAGAGCCTGCGCCGCTCCCGGTCCCAGATGCCCCAGAAGGTCATCGACGACGGGCCGACGCCCACGATGGCCGCGAACACCATCAGGTTCTCGGCGAAGGCCCCGACCCAGCGCCAGCGCTTCCGGAACCGGCGCCCGAGCAGCAGCGGCATCGGCGCCGGAGGCACCGCCAGGCGGGGCCGCTCGTCGGCGCGCCCTCGCCAGGGCAATCGGGCTACCTCGGCGTTCCTTTCTTCCTTGTTCACGGCGCGGCGCGCCGCCTCGTCACGCCGAATCCAGGAAGCGCAGGATCTCGCCGGCGATCTGCTCGCCGCAGTCCTCCTGCAGGAAGTGCGCGGCTCCCTCGATCTTGACCTGGTCGGCGACTGTCGGAATCCAATCGACGAACCGCTCCCCGGAGCGCGGATAGGGGAAGACGGGATCGGTGTCCGAGAAGGCGACCAGCGCCGGCTTCTCCCAGCGGCCGAGAGCGTCCGCGACCTCACGCATCTCCTTCGCACCGGCCCCGTCCTCCTCGATCGGGACGAGCGCCGGGAACACCGCGGCGCCGGCCTTGGACTCGACAGTCGGAAAAGGAGCCTCGTAGCCCGCGACCACATCGTCCGGGAGCTCGGTGGTCGTCGCGCCCTGGATGACGAAGCCGACCGGCATGTCCGGGTTCTTCATCGCAAACTCGCGCCACGCCATGAAACCCTTCGAGACCCGGCCGGTGAAGATCCCGGTGTTGAGAATGACCAATCCGCCGACCCGGTCCGCGTTCTCAACCGCCCAGCGCAACCCGATCGGCCCTCCCCAGTCCTGAACCACCGCAATCGCGTCGGACAGGTCGAGGCCCGCGAGCACCTTGCTGACGAGTTCGACGTGCCGGTCGTAGGTGTACCAGCCGCGATCGGTGGGCTTGTCCGAGCGCCCGAAGCCCGCGTAGTCGGGGCAGATCACGCGGTGCCCGCCCTCCACCAGCGGCGCGAGCATCTTTCGGTACAGGAAGGCCCAGGTGGGCTCCCCGTGGAAGCAGACGATCGGGGCCTTGCCGTTCTTGGCCTCTTCGTCCACGTAGTGCAGCCTGAGGCCGTCGACCTCCGCGTAGTGCGGCTCGAAGTCGAAGCCCGGAAGGCCCTCGAAGCGCTCGTCAGGGGTGCGAAAGACGTCCATTCAGTGCGGAGGATATGCGGCTTCGCCCTCGCTAACATGCCCGCCCTCATGGCTGCCGTTTTATCTCCGGCCATGCCTCCGCCCACGCATGATCCGGCCGATGAGGCGATGTGCCTGCGGGCGCGAGAGCGCTATGCCGCCGACCGGAAGCGGGGCGGCCGCGTACCCAGAAGGCGCGGCCGGCACGCCGCGCTGCCGAACCTGATCATCGTCGGCGGGCTCAAGTGCGGGACGACGAGCATCCACCACTACCTGGGGCTTCACCCCGAGATCAACATGTCGAAGCCCAAGGAGCTCAATTTCTTCGTCGAGGAGCTCAACTGGGACCTGGGCCTCGATTGGTACCGCGGCCGCTTCGACGGCCGCTTCGCGGTCCGCGGCGAGTCCTCCCCCCACTACACGAACCTTCCGTACTTCGAGGGCGTCCCCGATCGGATCCACGAGCACATCCCTGACGCGAAGCTGCTCTACATGGTGCGAGACCCGATCTCCCGGATCCTCTCCCACTGGAGCCACGCGGTTGGCGCCGGCTACGAGACCCGGCCGATGGAGGACGCGCTGGCCCGCGGCGACCAGACCTACGTGACCCGCTCCCGCTACTGGATGCAGCTGCAGCCCTACATAGAGCGCTTCGACCGCTCCCAGATCGAGGTCATCACCCAGGAGGAGCTGCAAACCGAGCGCCAGGAGACGATGCGGAAGGCGTTCGCCTTCGCCGGGGTCGACCCGGACTTCTACTCCGAGCAGTTCTCCCGGGAGTGGGAGCGCTCCTCCGCCAAGGAGACCGACCGCTACCAGTTCATGGAGAAGCTGATCAAGCTGCCGGGCTTCCGCTCCTTCGACCGCAACTTCGACCGGCTCCCCGAGCGCATGCGCTGGATGGTCGAGAAGGTCGTCCACGACCCGGAGGCACCGCCCGCGCCCAAGCCGGAGATCCCCGAGTCGATCATGGAGACGCTCCGGCCGCAGTTCACCGAGGACGTCGCCGCGCTGCAGGAGTTCGCCGGCCGCGAATTCGCAGGCTGGAAGCAGTACTAATCCCCTCATGAAGATCGCTGTCGCCGCCGACGAGCGGGTCGGCGTTGCCGAGGCCGTCATCGATCAGCTCCGCAAGCGGGGACACGAACCGATCGCACACGGCGCCCTGGCCGAGGGCGAGCGCGACGACTGGGCCTGGGCCAGCGAGGCCGCCGCTCGCGACGTTGCGGAGGGCCGCGCGGAGCAGGCGGTCGTCTGCTGCTGGACCGGGACCGGGGCCTCGATCGCGGCGAACAAGGTGGAGGGAGTGCGCGCCGCCCTCTGCCTCGATGCGCAGACCGCAGACGGGGCGAGGAAGTGGAACGACGCCAACGCGCTGGCGCTGAGCCTGAGGGCGACCTCCGAGGCGGAGCTGGGAGAGATCCTCGACGCCTGGTTCGGCGGCGAGCCCAGCGGGGAAGCAGAGGACGCCGCCAACGTCGAGCATCTCTCCGAGATCGAAGGCGGCGGATGAAGATCCCGGGCGACACCCACACGGTCCGGCGGCTGCTCCCCGACCAGGGCGAGACGACCGTCGCCGAGCAGCTCCATGGCCTTGACCTGGCGCCTCTGGCCCACGCCGACCGCCCGTATCTGATCCTCAACTTCGCCACCACCCTCGACGGCCGCGCCGCGATCTCCGGAAAGTCCGGCGCCATCGGCAGCGACACCGATACGGAGATGCTGCAGCGGCTTCGCACGCGGGTCGACGCGGTGATGATCGGCGCGGGGACGATGCGGGCCGAGCGCTACGGGCGGATCGTCTCCGACCCGCAGCTCCGGGCATACCGCGAGCGCACCGGGCTCGCCCATGACCCGCTCGCCGTGATCGTCTCCAACCGCTTCGAGCTTCCCTGGGACGCCGGCCTCTTCACCGACGGGGGCGGGCGCGTCGTCGTCTTCACGGCCTCGGATCAGGAGCCGCCCGAGACCGCCACCCCGGTGACGATCGTCCGCCACCCCGACGGCGTCGAGCTCGACCGGGCGCTCGAATGGCTGCTCAGCGAGCGGGGAATCCGCTCGGTTCTCTGCGAAGGGGGCCCCACGCTGCACGGCCGGCTGCGCGAGGGCGGGCTCGCGGATGAGCTCTTTCTGACGACCGCGCCGAAGATCGCGGGCGGCGAGGGCCCCCGGATCCTCGAGGGCGCGCTGCCCGATATCGATCTGGTCGAGCTCGCCTGGCTGCTGGAGTCCGAGGGCGAGCTCTTCGCGCGGTATCGCGGGATCGCGTAGCTTTCAAGCGTGGACTTCAAGCCCTCTCCCGAGGTCGAGTCCCTTCAGGAGCGCATCGAGGCGTTCATGGAGGAGCACTGCTATCCGGTGGAGGCCGAGGCGATCCGGGCGATCGACGAGGAGGTCAAGCCCGGCGTCCCCTACCCGCAGATCCTGGTCGAGATCCGGGCGAAGGCAAGGGAGCAGGGGCTCTGGAACCTCTTCCTGCCCGGCGACGAGTTCGGCGCCGGCCTCACCAACTGGGAGTACGGGATGCTCTGTGAGCTGATGGGACGCAGCCCCATCGTCGCGCCCATGGCCTTCAACTGCTCCGCGCCCGACACGGGCAACATGGAGATCCTCGCGGACCACGGCACGCCCGAGCAGAAGGAGAACTTTCTGCAGCGCCTGCTCGACGGCGAGATCCGCAGCTGCTTCTCGATGACCGAGCCCGAGGTCTCTGGGTCGGACCCGACCACCCTCCAGACCCGCGCCGAGCTCCAGGACGGCGAGTGGGTGATCAACGGGCACAAGTGGTTCACCTCGGGAGCCAACGGAGCTGAGTTCGCGATCGCGATGGTCGTCACCGACCCCGACGCCGCCCCCTACACGAGGGCGAGCATGATTCTGGTGCCGATCGACAACCCGGGCTTCGACCTGATCCGCAACGTCTCGGTGATGGGCCACGACGAGGGACCGGGGCACTGCGAGGTCCGCTACACGGACTGCCGCGTCCCCGAGTCCAACCTGCTCGGCGAGCGCGGCGCCGGCTTCGTGATCGCCCAGGATCGCCTCGGCCCGGGGCGCATCCACCACTGCATGCGGGCCATCGGCACAGCCGAGCGCGCGATCGAGATGATGTGCGAGCGCGCCAACACGCGCGAGTCCTTCGGCGGCCCGCTTGCCGACAAGCAGTTCGTTCAGGACTTCATCGCCAAGTCGCGGATGGAGGTCGATCAGGCCCGGTTGCTGACCCTCTACGCCGCCTGGCAGATGGACACGGAGGGCAAGCGTCGAGCCCGCCAGGCGATCTCGATGATCAAGGTCGTCGCCGCCAACGTCGTGATGGACGTGCTCGATCGCGCGATCCAGGTCCACGGGTCGCTGGGCATGTCCGACGACACACCCCTCGCCGGGATGTGGCGCTTCAGCCGAATGCTGCGCGTCGCCGACGGCCCGGACGAGGTCCACAAGATGGTGATCGCCCGCCGCGAGCTCAACCGCGCGGCAAAGCGCGCCGACGCCACCGAGAACGGCGCGGAGGCTTCGGCCGGCGCCGGGCAGGCCGAGCCGGCCAAGGCGACGACCTAGCCCCGCCCGCCCGGGCTCTCGGCCAGCCGGCCGATGATCGATGTGGCGCGGGCGAGCACCGCCTGGTCGCGTGCCGGCAGCTCCTCGATCGCCGAGACAAGCCAGCCCACACGGCGGGCGCGGTCGATCTCGAGCGTCTCGCGGCCCGTGGCGGTCAGCTCGACCAGCGCACGTCGGCCGTCATCCGGGTCGGGGCGGCGCTTGACGAGCCCGTCACCCTCCAGCTCGCCGACCGTCTGCGCCATCGACTGGGGGCGCACCTTCTCGGCGGCCGCGAGATCGCTGACGCTCGACGGCCCCTCGCGATCGAGTCGGCCGAGGACCGAGCCCTGGTGGATGGGGAAGCGATGCTCGGTCCGCAGCCGCCGCATCAGCTGGCCCAGGACGACGCGCAACTCGCTCGCCGTACGGGCGGTGTCGGTGCCCCGCTTGGTCGCAGCCCTGGTCTTCGCGTCCGTCGCCACGCGCTGAGTATACGTCCGGGATAGACAGGTAACTTGAACAGGTTACCTGTATAGTCGGATAACGATGCAGGATCGCTACAAGTGGATGGCCCTGTCCTGCTGCACGCTGGGGGTCCTGCTGGCGACGCTCGACGCGTCGATCACGCTGATCGCGATGCCCGACATCTTCCGCGGCATCCACCTGGACCCGCTGATCCCCTCCAACAGCTTCTACCTGCTGTGGATGATCCTCGGCTACCTCGTCGTCACCAGCGTCCTGATCGTCAGCCTGGGCCGGCTCGGCGACATGTATGGGCGGGTCCGGATATTCAACGTCGGTTTCGTCATCTACACGATCGCCTCCCTACTGCTGACCATCGACTGGATGACGGGCGAGGCCGGAGCGCTCTACCTGGTCGTTTTTCGGATCGTCCAGGGAATCGGCGGGGCATGTCTGCTCGCGAACGCGGCGGCGATCATCACGGACGCCTTTCCAGCGAACCAGCGCGGGATGGCGCTCGGGATCAACAACATCGTCGGCGTCAGCGGCATGTTCGCCGGCCTGGTTCTCGGCGGGTTGCTGGCGCCGATCGACTGGCGGCTCGTCTTCCTGATCTCCGTTCCCGTCGGGCTTTTCGGCACCGTCTGGGCCTACCTCAAGCTCGAGGAGCGGAGCGCTCCCCGGCCGGCCACGATCGACTGGTGGGGCAACCTCACCTTCGCCCTTGGCCTGGTGCTGGCGATGGTCTCGGTCACCTACGGGATCCGCCCCTACGGGAGCTCGCCGACCGGCTGGGAGAGCCCGCGGGTGCTGATCCTGCTCGCCTGCTCCGTCGCCTCGCTGATCGCCTTCGTCCTGGTCGAGCGACGCGCGAAGGACCCGATGTTCCGGCTTCCCCTCTTCCGAATCCGCGCCTTCACCTTCGGCACTCTCTCCACCTTCCTGGCTGCGGTCGCCCGAGGTGGCCTGATGTTCATGCTGATCATCTGGCTGCAGGGCATCTGGTTGCCGCTCCACGGCTACAACTTCACCGAGACCCCGCTCTGGGCCGGCATCTACATGCTGCCATTGACCGTCGGGATGCTGGTCGCGGGACCCACCTCGGGCTATCTCTCGGATCGCTTCGGCGCCCGTCCCTTCGCCACCGGCGGGATGCTCCTCACGGCCCTCAGCTTCGGGCTCCTGATGACCCTGCCGATCGACTTCGCCTATCCGCTCTTCGCCGGGATCCTGCTGCTCACCGGTATCGGGATGGGGCTGTTCGCCTCGCCGAATCGCGCGGCGGTGATGAACAGCCTCCCGGCCGGCGACCGTGGTGTCGGCGGCGGCATGAATCAGACCTTCCAGAACTCGGCGCAGGTGATCTCGATCGGGATCTTCTTCACGTTGCTGGTGATCGGGCTCTCCTCGACCCTGGGCTCCACCCTGAGCGATGGGCTCCAGGCGCATGGAGTCTCGGCCGCCGCGGCCCACAACGCGGCCGACGTGCCGCCCATCTCGGTCCTCTTTGCCGCCTTCCTCGGCTACAACCCGGTCCAGCACCTGGTCGGCCCCCACGCCCTCGCCTCACTGTCGCCGGCGCAGCAGACCGCACTCACCGGCCACACCTTCTTCCCGCACCTGATCGCGGGCCCGTTCAGCGACGGGCTCACCGCGGCCTTCACCTTCGCGATCTTGGCCTGCCTCGTTGCGGCCGGCGCCTCCCTGCTCCGCGGCGGGCGCTATCACCACGCGGAGGAGCCGGAGCCCCACCCCCAAATCACGAGACTGGAGGAACAACATGCGCGTTGAGTGGTTCGGACAGTCGGCCTTCGCCCTGACGGGCGGGGACGTCAAGGTCTTCATCGATCCGTTCGCCGACATGTCCCAGCTGGCGAAGGACCGAGGGATGAAGTTCGACTACCCGCCGATCGAGCAGGACGACGTCGACCTCCTCATGATCACCCACGAGCACGTCGATCACAACGGCGTCGACCGGATCGCCGGAGAGCCGGCAGTTCTCCGCTCCACCGCCGGAACGCTGGACTCGCCGATCGGGGAGGTGATCGCGGTCGCCTCCGAGCACGATGCCGTCGCCGGCATCCAGCGCGGCCCGAACACGATCTTCGCCTTCGACCTCGACGGCGTTCGCGTCGCCCACTTCGGCGACTTCGGCCAGAGCGAGCTGCGGCCCGAGCAGGCGGCGGCCCTCGAGGGCATCGACCTTCTCATCGTCCCCGTCGGCGGCGGACCCACGATCGGTGCGGACGGCGCCGCGACGATCGTCAAGGCGCTCAAGCCGCGCTGGGTGGTGCCGATGCACTACCGCACGCCGCGAATCGGATTCCTGGAGACCGAGGAGGCGTTCGTCGGCCTCATGCCGCGAGCCCATAGGCCGTCGGCGAGCACCTTCGAGATCGCCGACCTGCCGGAGGAGGACGGCACGCTCGCTGTCGTTCCCGCCGCGCCCTGACCGGGCGCAGGCCTACGGCAGCCGGTTGGCCGCCTCGTCGGCGGCGCCCGCAAGGCGCTCCACGACCCTCGCGAACTCCTGGAAGCCCTCGTCCGTCTTGCCGTACTGCCCGGAGGCGTAGCGGGCGTAGACGCCCTCCAGGATGATCGCCAGCTTCCAGTAGCCGAGTGCGATGAAGAAGTCGATCTGGCTCAGGTCGCGCCCGGACTGCTGCGCGTAGCGCTGCCTGACGTCGTCGCGCTTGGGAAATCCCGGCGCGATCGTCGCGGGAGCGAACAGCGGCATGAAGTCGTCCCCCTCCTCGGACCAGTAGACGAGCAGCATCCCGACGTCGGCGAGCGGGTCGCCCAGCGTGCAGAGCTCCCAGTCGACGACCGCCGCAACCTCGCCCGAGGG
>CAVUGA010000004.1:0-84835 GCA_963740685.1 uncultured Solirubrobacterales bacterium | reverse complement strand
GATCAACCCGCGGATGTCGGAGCGCTACTCGACGGAGTCGATGGGCGAGACCGGGGAGAACGTCGCCGATCGCTATGGAATTTCGCGAGATCAGCAGGACCGTTTCGCGCTGCAGAGTCATCAGCGCGCGGTCAGCGCCCGCCAGGAGGGTTACTTCGACGAGCAGATCGTGCCGATCGAGGTCCCCGCGAAGAGCCGCCGGGACGAGCCGACCACGATGTCCGCAGACGAGGGGCCCCGAGAGGACACCTCGATGGAGAAGCTCGCCAAGCTGAAGCCGGCCTTCCGGGAGGGCGGCACCGTCACCGCGGGCAACTCCTCGACACTCAACGACGGCGCCGCCTGCCTGGTGCTCGCCAGCGAGGAGGCGGCGCAAGAGCTGGGCCACGAGCCAATGGCCCGGATCGTCTCGATCGGCGTCGCCGGCGTGGATCCGGCCTACATGGGGATCGGGCCGATGATCGCGATCCCCAAGGCGCTCGAGCGCGCGGGTCTCGACCTGGATCAGATCGACCTGATCGAGCTGAACGAGGCCTTTGCATCTCAGGTGCTGGCGTGCGCCGAGGGGCTCGGCATCGACGAGGATCGCCTCAACGTAAATGGCGGCGCGATCGCCCTCGGCCACCCGCTGGGCTGCTCGGGCGCACGGCTGATGACGAGCCTGGTCTGGGAGCTGCGTCGCCGAGGAGGGCGCTACGGGATCGCGACCCTATGCGTGGGCGTCGGGCAGGGCGTCGCGACCGTGATCGAGGCGCTGTAGCCTCGCGTTCGATGCCCTCGCCGGAGCTGACCAGCGTCGACGGCCGGATCGTGCCCACCTCGGAGGCGCACGTCCCCGCCTCCGACGACGGTCTGCTGCGCGGCGACGGGGTCTTCGAGGTGATTCGGCTCTATGCCGGCAGGCCCTTCGCCCTGCCCGAGCATCTCGACCGCCTGGAGCGTTCCGCGGCAGCGATCGAGCTCCCGGTGGAGCGCGAGCCTCTCGAGGCAGAGATCTCCGCCCTGCTCGCCGAGTTCGGCGAACACGAAGGGCAGCTCAGGCTGGTCGTGACGCGCGGCGGCCGGCGCCTCGCCTTCACCGAGAACCTCCCGGCGCGAGGTGAGACCGTCCGGCTGGCCACCGTCACCTACTCGCCAAGCGTGATCCTGAACGGTGTCAAGTCGCTCTCCTACGCCGCCAACATGGAGTCAACGCGGTTGGCCCAGGGCCAGGGGGCGGACGAGGCGGTTCTGGTGCGCCCCGATGGCGTTGTGCTCGAGGCACCGACCTCGACGGTCTTCTGGGTCTCGTATGACGGAGTCCTGCTCACCCCGGCCATCGACGTGGGGATCCTCGAGTCGATCACGAGAGACCGAATCGTCCGGGAGCTGCACGTCGAGGAAGGAGCCTTCCAGGTCGAGGACCTCCGCGGGACCCACGAGGCGTTCCTGGCGTCCACCGTCCGAGAGGTGCAACCGGTCTCCGCGATCGATGGCCGCGAGCTGCCTCAGGTGCCCGGCCAGCGGACTCGCGAGGCGGCCGAGTCCTTCGGCTCGGTGCTGGCGCGAGAGATGCAGGTCTCTACCTGAGGTTCTCCTGAGTCGAGGCCGATCCGAGCTTTGGACTTCCAATTGACAGACGAGCAGCGCCTGATCGCCGAGAGCGCGCGCGAGTTCTGCGACAAGGAGATCGCCCCGCGCGTGCGCGACAACGACCGGGCCGGCCGCTTCGACCGCGAGCTCGCCACGATGCTCGGCGAGATGGGCTACCTCGGCGCGCCGGTCTCCGAGGAGTACGGCGGCCGGGGCCTCGACTACCTGAGCTATGCGCTGATCGTCGAGCAGGTCGGACGCGTCGATTCCTCGGCGCGCACCGTCGTCTCCGTGCAGACCTCGCTCGTCGCGGGCTCGATCGAGAAGTGGGGTACGGAGGAGCAGAAGAAGGAGTGGCTCCCCCGGCTCTGCTCGGGTGAGGCCCTGGGCTGCTTCGGCCTGACGGAGCCGGACGCCGGCTCCGACCCGGCGAGCATGCGCAGTCGCGCCAAGAAGACCGACTCCGGCTGGACGATCACGGGTAACAAGATGTGGATCTCGATGGGGAGCGTCTCCGAGGTCGCCCTGATCTTCGCCCAGACGGACCCCGAGCAGAAGCACAGGGGGCTCGCCTGCTTCCTGGTCCCGACGGCGGCCGACGGGTACAGCACCCAGGAGATCCACGGCAAGCTCGGCCTGCGCTCCTCAGACACCGCGGAGATCTCCCTCGACGAGGTGCAGGTCCCCGATGACGCCCTGCTCGGCGAGGTCGGAGACGGCTTCAAGATCGCGATGAGCTCGCTGGACAACGGCCGCTACAGCGTCGCCGCCGGCTGCGTCGGGATCTGCGACGGGTGCGTCGACGCCTCCGTTGCCTACGCGAAGGAGCGCAAGCAGTTCGGGGTGCCGATCGCGAGCTTCCAGCTCGTCCAGGAGCTGATCGCCGACATGATCGTCAAGCGTGACGCGGCCCGGCTGCTGGTCTATCGCGCGGGCGCCCTCAAGGATCGCGGCGAGCGCAACACGGTCGAGACCTCGATCGCGAAGTACTACGCGACCGAGGCCGCGGTCGAGTGCGCCAACGCCGCCATCCAGGTCCACGGCGGGTCGGGCTACGTCGACGACTACCCCGTCGAGCGCTATCTCCGCGATGCCCGCGTCACCACCCTCTACGAGGGAACCTCCCAGATCCACAAGCTGATCATCGGACGCGACGCCACCGGGATCAACGCGATGGTCCCGCCGACCAGCTCGGAATGACCGTCGAGCGAGTCGGCGTTGTCGGCGCGGGGACGATGGGCGCCGGAATCGCGCAGATCGCGGCGCTCGGCGGCTACCGCACGGTCATCTACGAGCTGGACAGCAAAGCGCTCCGCAACGGCCTCGAGCAGCTCCGCGCCGCCCTCCGCCGCGGGGCCGAGCGGGGCCGCTGGCGCGAGCAGGATGCGATCGACGCTCTCGAGAGGGTCGAGACCGACACCATCGTCGAGGTCCTGAAGGAGTGCGACCTGGTGATCGAAGCGGCACCGGAGGATCTGGAGTTGAAGCGGAATCTGTTCCAGCGACTCGCTTCGGTCTGCGGCTCGGAGACCGTGCTCGCCACCAACACCTCTTCCCTATCCGTCACCGCGATCGCGTCGGCCATTCCCGAGCCCGCCCGGATCGTCGGCATGCACTTCTTCAACCCGCCGGCGCTGATGCAGCTCGTCGAGGTGGTGGCCGGCGACGAGAGCGGAGAGCCGGCGCTGGAGCTGACCGCCGAGGTGGCGAGGGGCATGGGCCGGACGCCGATCCGCGCCCGGGACTCCGTCGGCTTCGTCGCCAACCGCTGCGTGCGGCCGTTCTTCCTCGAGTCGCTGCGGATGCTCGGCGATGGCCTCGCGCCGCACGAGGAGATAGACCGGATCGTCAGGCTCGGCGCGGGGCTGCGTATGGGTCCCTTCGAGTTGATGGACCTGATCGGCATCGACGTCAACTTCGCCGTGGCGAAGTCGTTCTGGGAGCAGTCCTTCGGCGAGCCACGCTGGCGCCCGACGATGATCCACGAGCGGATGGTTGCCTCCGGGCGGCTCGGCCGGAAGACCGGCCGCGGCTTCTACGCATACGAGAAGGACACCCCCCACCGCCCACGCGATCCCGACATCCCGGGCGAGCGGCCGATCTTCGACGAGGATCAGCTGCTGGAGGTCGCGGGAGAGAACGCCCCGGGAGTCCTCACCCGCCTTGGCGCCACGATCGCGAACGAGGCCTGCTTCGCACTCGGCGAGCGGGTCGCCTCCGCGGATGACGTCAACACCGCCATGCGACTCGGTTACAACTGGCCGATCGGGCCGCTCGAGTGGGGAGAGCGGTTGGGATGGAGCCACGCGCTCGGCGTGCTCGAGGAGCTGCGTGAGCTTCAGGGGGAGGCCTACCGGCCGGCACCCGCCTTGCGCGGCTTCGCGTCCTGAGCCTCGGCAAGCCCCTGGAGGTCGAGGTCGATGCCGAGCGCGGAAGCGGCGACACCCCGGAAGAAGGTCGCCTGCATCGTGCCGTAGAGCTCGCCGGTGAGGTCTGGCTCGACGAGCTGCCCCATGACGAACCCGTTGGCCATGCAGAACAGCATCGTCGCCAGATCCTCCGCCGGGAAGGGCAGGGATCCCGGGAGATCCTCTGACACGGCGCTGATCAGGGAAGTCATCCGCTCACGCATCGCTCTATCGCGCGCAGCGAGCTCGTCACGGAATCGCGGATGCCGGACGGCGTAGGCAACGAACTCGAAGTAGAGCTTCGGCCACTCGGGGTCCGTCCAGACGAAGCGGATGAAGTCCTCAGCCGCCGCGCGGATCTCCTCCGCGGGGGCCCCCTCCCCCGGCAGACCGGCTTCGAACCGCTCAAGCTCGGCGGCGTACTTCTCGTCGAGCATGACCAGGAAGAGCTCCTCCTTGCTGCCGAAGTTCGCGTAGAACGCGCCCTTGGTGTAGCCGGCAACCGCGGCGATCTGATCGACCGAGGTTCCCTCGAGCCCTCGCTTGCTGAACAGCCGAGCGGCCGAGCCGAGCAGGGCCAGACGCGTCTCCGCCTTGCGCTCGGCGCGTGTGGGGGTCGCCTGGCTCATCTCGGCGCTGCGAGCACCTCCGCCCCCCTGTTCGGGACGTTGGTGATCGTGCTCCTCACCGAATGCTCGGGCTCGCCCACGGACCGCAGCCGGCGTCGCGCGACGAGCTCCCTGAGCACCACGGCCATCTCGAACTCCGCGAAGGCCGCGCCCAGGCATCGCCGGACACCGCCGCCGAAGGGAATCCAGGTGTAGCTGGTGGGAGGGGGCGCCGCAGGCGAAGCCGAGGCGCCACCCGTGTCATGTTCCTGCTCGATGAAGCGCTCCGGCCGGAAGCGCTCGGGCTCCGGATAGACGTCGGGCCGGCGATGCATGAGGTAGATCGAGGGCGCCACGGAGACGCCGGCGGGAAGCAACCGACCGCCGATCTCCATCGGCTCCACCAGCTTGCGAAGCACCAGGGCGATCACCGGGCGCAGCCGCAGGGTCTCCTTGATCACGGCGTCGAGGTAGGCGTCCTCCCCGGCCGCGATCTCGGTCTCGAGGCGGTCGAGCTCGGCCGGATGCCGGGCCAGCAACTCGACGGCCCAGGAGAGCGCCGTCGCCGTCGTCTCGTGCCCCGCGACCAGCAGAGTCATCAGCTCGTCCCGCAGCTCCCGGTCGCTCATCGACTCGCCGTCCTCATGGCGGGCCTGGAGCAACAGCGAGAGGATGTCGTCCCGTTCGGCGAGGTCGGAGGCTCCTCGGCGAGCGTCGATCTCCTCGAACAGGAGGCCGTCGATCCGCTCCATGTTCCGCCTGAAGGGCGGGAACCGCCGCAGCCGCTCCGGGCCCAGAAGAACCATGAAGGCCGCCCGGCGCGGACTGGAGATCAGGTTGAGCGTGCGCCGCAGCTCGTCGCGGAGACGGGTGAGGCTCTCCCCCTCATCTACGCCGAAGACCGCACGCAGGATGATCTCCAGTGTCATCGACTGCATCCTGGGACGCATCCGCACGGGGCTGTCGGTTGGCCAGCGATCGATCCCCTCGGCCGCCACCCGCTCCATCACCTCCCGATAGGCCTGCATGCGCTTGCCGTGGAAGGACGGCAGCATCAGCTTGCGCTCCTTCATGTGAGCGGGCTCATCGAGCAGGAGGACCGAGTGCTCGCCCAGCACCGGCAGCAGCGCGATGTTGGCCTCGCCGGCGTGGAGCAGCCGCGGGTCGCCCGTGAAGACCTGCTTGACCGCCTCAGGATCCGAGAGGAAGACCCAGGTTCCCTCGTGCGCCAGCCGGTAGGTGAACATGTCGCCGTAGCGCGAGTGGCATTGATCGAGCGTCTCGAGTGGCCGGCGCCACCACCGCCGGGTGGACTTGAGGACGGACCAGTCGGGGCCGGGAGGCAGCTCCGGCGTTCGCGCCGCCGGGGCCCTGGAGATGTCAGCGGTGGCGAGCTCCATTCACATACCCTCCGGTATCCGATCAGATACCGACCGGTATGTCAAGGTGAGGCTTGGACCGGTTCTAGGAAGCTTCGACTGCCTCGACGATGGCGCCCGTGTTCTTGCCCCAGTGCTCCTCGGGATCGGGCGGCATGTCGCGCAGGTACCACTCGGCGTCGAGGGCGCCCTTGGTCCCGCTGCCGGCGGCGGTGACGGCCTGCCGGTACGTGTGGTCGACGAGGTCGCCGATCGCGAAGACGCCCGCGAGCTTGGTCTTGGTCGAGGGCTCGTCGACGATCACGTAGCCCTCGTCGTCGAGCTCAACCTGGTCCTTGACCAGCTCCGATCGGGGCCTGTGTCCGATTGCGACGAACGCGCCGCCGACCTCGATCTCCTTCTGATCGCCGGTCTCGGCGTGCTGTAGCCGGATCTTGGCGATCTTGCCGTCGTCGCCGGCGACGAACTCGACCGGGGTGTACGGCGTGACGAAGTCGATGTTCTCCTTGCCCCGGGCGCGCTCCTGCATGATCTTGGAGGCCCGGAACTCGTCCCGGCGGTGCACGATCTTCAGGTTCTTGGCGAACTTGGAGACGAAGATCGAGTCCTCCATCGCCGAGTCGCCGCCGCCGATCACCGCGACGTCCTCGCCCTTGAAGAAGGCGCCGTCGCAGACGCCGCAGGTGGAGACGCCGCGGCCGCCGAGCTCGATCTCGCCGGGAATGCCGAGCCGCTTGGGCTCCGCCCCCATCGAGAGAATCACGGCCTTGGCGCGGTAGGTGTCCTTGCCGACCTTGACGGTCTGGATGCCGCCGTCCGTCAGCTCGACCTCGGTGGCGTCGTCGGTGATGAAGCGCGTCCCGAAGCGCTCGGCCTGGGCGCGGAACTGATTCATCATCTCCGGCCCCATCACGCCCTCGGGGTAGCCCGGATAGTTCTCCACGTCGGTGGTGTTCTGAAGCTGCCCGCCCCACTGGAAGCCCTCGATGACGAGAGGCTCGAGCTCGGCTCGGGCGGCGTAGAGCGCCGCCGTGTAGCCGGCGGGCCCACCGCCGAGGATGATCAGGTTTTCTACGCGTTCGCTGTCAGTCTGGGTCTCGGCCATCTCGTCCTTTCGGAGCCTACCCATGGTCTCGGGTGGAGGTCCTTACTTCACTTTTTATAGTAGCGGCACCCGACCGTTTGTTACGACCCTGCAGCCGCAGTCTCCGGCTCCCTCACGCCGATCGGCTCGGGGCGCTCGCGGCCCTCGCTCTCCCAGCGGTTGACTGTCTTGCGGAGCTGGAAGAAGGCGATGATCCCTGGCGGAATCGGCAGCCAGAACGCGATCACGCGGTAGGTGAGCACGGCCGCGAAGACCTCGGCGCTCGGCACCCCGAAGAGGACGAAGGCGCCGATCATCCCGGCGTCGACCGCCCCCACGCCGCCGGGCGCGAACGGGATCAGGTTGGCGACCATGCCGAGGAAGAAACCCTGGATCACGACCCCCAGGGGGACCGAGACGTCGAACGCATGGAAGCTCGCCCAGAGGATCGCGATGTTCGCGCCCCAGAAGCCGATCGCGCCGCCGAACGCCATCGCTCCGGCGCTCGGGTGGCGGACGAACGCGATGGCGGTGCGGGTCCCCTGAGCGAAGGTGGCCGGGGCGGTGGCGAGCCGCTTGGCGATCTTGCCGAAGCGACCCGAGGTGTGACGCTCCATCCGGCGCTCGAAGTCGTCGGGCAGTAGGGCGATCAGCAGGCAGATCACGATCGCCAGGGCCGCCAGGGCCGCTGGGATCACCGTCCCGGACAGCGGGGCCTCTCCGGAGAGGACCCCGACCCGCAGCAGCACCCCGAAGACCACCAGGGCCAGCAGGTAGACCGAGTAGAGGACGACCAGGAACGCAACCATCCGGCAGACCGACTGCCGGCGCTCCATCCCCGCCTTGCGCAGCGCCCAGTAGGTGAGCAGGATGCCGCCCGCGCCGCCCGCGGAGAAGAGGCGCGTGGCCGCCAACCCGGCCATGGTGATCTGGTAGCTCTCGCCCCACTCCAGGTGGATCACCTTCTCGCCGACGACGCCGCGAAAGAGCGCGACGTAGGCAGCGAACATCGCGACGCAGAAGACGACGCCGAGGGCGATCCAGACCGGGTCGCCATCCCCGATCTTCCCAAGGGCGTCCTGGAGGTCGAACAGCCTCGGGACCAGGACGTAGATCGCGACCAGCAGCAGGACGACGGCGACCGCCGTCTGGATCAGCCGCTTCGGGTCGGCAAAGAAGCTCGGCTCAGCCTCCGCGACCATCTCGCGGGCGCTTTCCTCGTGATCTTGAGCGCTCTGCGGGCGCTCCTCCCTCACAAGGGCAATCTTCGCAAAGGCCGCTACTCGGTCGCGATGCGCTCGAGTTGCTGCAACGCCCTACTCACCGCCTGGGCCACCGGCGCGGCGTACCGCTCACCCCTGCGAATCGCGACGACGAGCGCCGCGCCCGCGAGCAGGTCGACCACGTAGTGCTCGCCCAGATAGACCAGTGCGAAGCCGAGCGTCCCGGCATAGGCCCATCCGGCGATCCCCTCGCGCACCCCCACCTCGGAGAGCAGCAGCGCCGCCATCAGCGAGGTCGCGAAGTGAAGCGAGGGCATCGCCGCCCAGGGGTTTCCGCCCAGCGCGTCGTACAGCACCGGCCAGGCCTTGCCCCACTCCTCCTGGCCCACCTCCACCATGATCCGGCGGATCTTGGCGTCGGTGTGACCCTCCCCGGAAGCCCACCACGGCGGGGCGGTCGGGACCGCGGCGTAGACGATGCAGCCGAGGTCGTAGACGGCCGACATCTGCCTCGCGGACCGCGCGAACTGCTCCTGGTCGCGGGCGAGGATGTAGGTGAGGGCGCCGTGGGGCTCGAAGAACCAGGACCAGTGGACCCAGCAGAGGAACCGGTTGATCACGTTCCTGTTGCCGAGCCCGCCCAGGGCTCGCTGCAGCCTGACGTTGGGGAGCTCTCCGCCGCCGAGCACCCGATCCACCCGGATCGGGTAGCCGACGCGCAGCCGGCTCTCAGCCCTCTCGGGGTTGTCATAGGGGAGCTCGTGCCCGAGCACGAACGCCCACATCTGCAGCGCGTACATGCCGGCGTCGCGCAGCTTGCTCCGGGGTCTCAGGACGGCCAGCGCCGGCGGTCCCGATGCGAGGGCGGCCGTGGTCACGGACGGGTGAATGCGACGTTTCTTGCGAAGCAGGGGGATGGCGAACGCCGCCGCAAGCGCGGCCGCCGCCGCGCCCTTCACCAGCGGGCGCCAGGGCGACGATGATCTCGGTGCGCTGCCGTTGCCGGGCAAGGAGGCGCGAGTCTAAAGCGCGGTGCGGCCTTGTGCCGATAGTCCTATGTGAAGTCCACCGGCCTTGCCGTGGCCGCAGACAGCGGCTCCGCGCCGACAATCGCCCTGCTCGAGGGTCTTCCGGACGCGATCCTGCTGCTCGACAAGGGCGGCGTGATCGCCTACGCGAACGCCGCCGCGGAGGAGCTCTACGGGCAGCCCGCCGCGGCACTCAAGGGACGCGCGTTCCCGAGCCTGCTGAGCGAGCCGTTCGCGGACGACTACGTCGACGCCCTCGCCCGCTTCGACGCCGGCGAGAAGGCGCCGCTGCTGGGCGATCGGCGGGAGGTCGTCTCCCGCAAGGCGGACGGATCGTCGACGACCATCGAGCTGACGCTGAGCGACGTCCGTGTCGGGCAGGCGCCCTCAGTTGCGGCGGTCGCGCACGACATCCGCCAGCGGAAGCTCGCCGAGGCCCGCCTCCGGCTGATGGCCGACCAGGATGCGCTCACCGAGCTCGTCAACCGGATCGGGTTCGAGCGCGCCCTCACCGAGCACGTCCTCCATGCCGCTCGGTACGGAACCCTCGGCTCAGTGATCGCCTTCGGGGTCGACAACTTCAAGTACGTCAACGAGACGCTGGGAGTCGAGGCCGGCGACCAGCTGCTCGTCGAGCTCTCCGAGGTGGTGCAGAACCGCCTCCGCAAGACCGACGTGTTCGCCCGCGTCGGAGGCGACGCCTTCGCGATTCTCGTCCACGGCGCCGACATGCCCAAGGCCCTCGAGCTGACCGAGGACCTGCTCGAGATCGCCCGGAACCACGGCTTCGTCCTCGCAGGCGAGGCCATGCGGATCACGCTGAGCGCCGGGGTGACCGCGCTCGAGGGGCGGCCGGTGATGGGCACCGAGCTCCTGGCCGAGGCCGAGTCGGCGATGCACACGGCCAAGGAGTCCGGACGCGACCGGGCGATCGGGTACGAGCCCAACAGCCGAGTCGAGGGCGACGAGAAGCGCGCCTGGTCCGAGCGGGTGCGGGAGGCAACCGAGCGGGGGCTGTTCGTCCTCGTGAGCCAGCCGATCGTGAGCCTGAAGAGCGGCGAGACGACCCAGCACGAGGTGCTGGTGCGGATGCGCGACGAGGGGGGCGGCCTGGTCCAACCCGCCGCCTTCCTGGCGACGGCGGAGCGCTTCGGCCTGATCGGGGGCATCGACCGATGGGTCACGCAGCAGGCCGTGCGGCTGATCGCCGCCCACAACAGGGAAGGCCACGACCTCACGCTCGAGGTCAACCTCTCCGGCAACACGATGGGCGACACCAGGTTCCCGGACGAGGTGAGGCGCGAGCTCACCTCCAGCGGGATCGATCCGGCCAGCCTGATCTTCGAGGTCACCGAGACCGCCGCGGTCGCCGACATCGAGCAGGCTCGCCTCTTCGCGCAGAGCCTCTCCAGGGTGGGGTGCCGCTTCGCGCTCGACGACTTCGGCTCGGGATACGCGTCCTTCTACTACCTGAAGCACCTGCCGATCAGCTTCCTGAAGATCGACGGCGAATTCGTCCGAGAGCTGCCCAAGAGCCAGACCGACCAGCTCATCGTCAGGGCGCTCGTCGACGTCTGCGAGGGCCTCGGCATCAAGACGGTCGCCGAGTTCGTGACGGATCAGCGGACCATGGACATGGTGCAAGAGCTGGGCGTCGACTTCGCCCAGGGCTACCACCTGGGCAAGCCTCAGCCGGTCTCCGCCCTCAGGGACGGCTGACCCGCTCGAGCGGGATCAGGAAGGACTCGTAGGCGGCGCCGGTCGCCTCCTCCAGGCCGATCTCGCAGGTGCGGTTGCTGCACAGATAGGCGTCGTGCTTCGAGCCCGCGAGCTCCGCTGCTTCCTCCGCCGTCGCCGACCTCGTCAGCTCCGGATGGAGCATCCCGCGGTCGCCGGCCATCCCGCAGCAGGTCGCGTGAATCGGCTGGACCACCTCATCCGCGATCGCGTCGGCGATCTCCCGCAGCTCGCGCTCAAGCCCCATGTGGCGGGTGGAGCAGGTCGGGTGGACCGCCACCGAGCCCAGCTTCTCGCGGATCTCGAGGTTGGGGAGCAGTCGGCCCGCCCAGGCGACCGAGTCGAGAACCTCCAGCTCGTCGTGGCGCTCACGTGCCTCCTCGGCGAGGCCATGGGCGCAGGAGCTGGCGTCGATCAGGACTGGCAGCTCCCCTTCCCCGCTCCACTGCCAGAGAGCCTCCACGGTGCGGTCCGCCATCAGCTTCGCGCCCTCCGTGTAGCCCTTGGACGCCCAGGGGACCGAGCAGCATCGTCCACCGACGTCGTCGGGAATCCAAACCGGCAGGCCGGCTCGAGCCGAGACCGCCACCAACGCCTCCGGCAGAGGCAACCCGCCGTCATTGGCGTGCGGCGGCCCAAAGATGCGGTTGACGCAGGCGGGCATGTAGACGGCGGCCGCGCCCTCGCGGGACGTCGGCGGCAGCTTCGCCGGAGCGGGCGACGGCATGTTGCGCGGCCAGGAGGGGACGAGCTCGTCGCTGAACACGGAGCGCGCCATGTCCGCGGCGCCGCGCATCAGCGGGCCGGCCAGTGCCCCAGCGCGAAGGCCCGCGCGCGCTGTCTTCTCCACCGATGCCCATCGCTCCGCGACCCGGACGGCTTGCCGCCGCGCCTTGTCGGGGTGTTCCTCGGCACGGAAGCCCTTGATCAGCTTGCCGGTGTCGATCCCGAGCGGGCAGGCGATCTGGCAGGTGCCATCGGCGGCGCAGGTCTGGATGCCGTCGTAGGAGTACTGCTCGATCAGGGCCCGCTGCACCGGCGATCCCGCCGGCTGTCGGGCCATCTCACGGCGGATCACGATCCGCTGCCGTGGCGTGGTGGTCAGGTGGCGGCTCGGGCAGACCGGCTCGCAGAAGCCGCACTCGACGCAGGTCGTCGCGACCTCCTCGATCTCCGGGGTGGTCTTCAGGTTGCGGAGGTGAGCGCCCTCGTCGCGATTGAGCAGCACGCCGGGAGCGAGCACGCCGTCGGGGTCCGCCAGGCCCTTCACCCGCCACATCAGCCCGGTCGCCTTCGCGCCCCACTCCCGCTCGACGTAGGGCGCCATGTTCACCCCGGTGCCGTGCTCGGCCTTCAGGGAGCCGTCGTACTTGTCGAGGATCAGGCTGACCAGTTTCTCCATGAAGGCCTCATAGCGGTCCGTGTCCTCCTGCTTCGAGAAGTCCGGGGTGAGCATGAAGTGGAGGTTTCCCGCCGACGTGTGCCCCGCCACCCCGGGCAGGAAGCCGTGCTCGCCGAGCAGGCCCTGGATGTCGCGGGCTGACTCGGCGATCCGCTCCGGGGGCACGCAGACGTCCTCGATGATCAGCGAGGTCCCGGGAGCGCGGAAACGGCCGATCAGCCCGTGCAATCCCTCCCGCACCGTCCAGGAGACCTCGACGCGCTCTGGATCGCGGGTGAAGTCCGCCGGCTTGATCAGCTCGTGCTCCTTCAGGATCTCCTCGGCTCCCGCGACCAGCCTGTCGAGCTCGCCGTCCGACTCCGCTCCGAACTCCACCAGCAATGCCGCCGAGGTGGGCGGCAGCTCCAGCCAGTCCTGCGGCGCGCCCGCGATGTTCTGGGCGGCCACCATCAGCGCCGGGGCGACCATCAACTCGACCGCGGTCGCGCCCGCCTCCACCAGCGCCGGCACCGGCTCGGTCGCCGACTCGATGCCGTCGAAGTGCAGCCAGGAGACCGTCGTGCGAGATGGCTTCACGACGGTCTCGAGGACGGCCTCGGCGATGAAGCCGAGCGTCCCCTCCGAGCCGATCAGAAGCCGCCGGAAGATCTCGACCGGCTCGTCCGCGTCGAGGAAGGCGCAGAGCCGGTAGCCGGTGGTGTTCTTGATCCGGAACTTCTTGCGAATCCGCTCGCTCAGCTCGTCGTCGGCACGGATCTCGTCGCGGATCTCGGCCAGGCCCCTGGCCAGCTCCGGCTCGGCCTCGGCGAACCGCTCCGCCGCGTCCGGGGCAGCGGTGTCGATCACGGTGCCGGAGGGCAACACGAAGGTCAGCGAGCGGACCATGCTGTAGGAGTCGGCGACGATGCCGCAGCGCATCCCACCCGAGTTGTTGGCGAGCACCCCGCCTACGCAGGCGATGTCGGTGCTCGCCGGGTCGGGGCCGAGCTTGCGCCCGTGCGGCCAGAGCACCCGGTTGGCGTGGCCAAGGACCGTGCCGGGCTTGACGCGCGCCCTCGCACCGCCGTCGAGCACCTCCACCCCGGTCCAATGCCGGCGAACGTCGACGAGGATCCCGTCGGTTTGCGACTGGCCGTTGAGGCTGGTCCCGCCGGCCCGGAAGGTGAGCGGAACCTTCGAGGCGCGGCAGTAGTCGAAGACCTTGGCGACATCGCCGGCGTCCCGGGCCATGACCACCGCCTTCGGCAGCATCCGGTACGGGCTCGCGTCGGAGGCGTACCGGACCAGGTCGATCACGCGGGTGAGGACGCGATCCTCGCCGAGGAGACCGGTCAGCTCGCTGCGGAGTGGCTCAGGCGTCCCGGAGGCGAGCTCATCCGGCGCCCGGTCCTTGGCGGCCTCACTCCCCTCCGGCGCGATCCGGTCCACGTTGGGCGCGAGCAGGTCCACGGGGTGAGACTAAGCGAGCGGAGTCAGGAGCGGGACTCCACCCGGACCCGGACGAGCGCGTCCCGGCCGGCGTCCCGAGTGGCGATCGCGTGCCCGACCACCTCCTGGCCCCTGACGACGAGGCGGACCTCTGCACCGTCGCCGGTCAGGTTCCGCCACCAGACCTTGCGTTCCGGCCAGCCCACCGCGATCGTGATCTCGTCGCCCTTGTCTCGGTAGAAGGCCGGGATGGTGTACTCGCGCCCGCTGATTCGGCCCGTGTAGGTGATCAGCGCGACCCGGCCGCTCGCCAGCCTGTGAACGGGCGAGCGCAGCACCGCCCGGAGGACGGGGTTGACGGTGTGGTTCATCAAACGGAACCGCCCGCTCGCTCCGCCCGGCGCAGACATCGTCAGAACAGCGCCATGCCAGGCGTGACCGGGACCTCGACCAGCTGCGGCTTGCTCTCGCCGATTGCGCCCTCGAGCGCCGAGTGCAGCTCGTCGCGGCCCGAGACGCTCTTTGACGGAACCCCGTAGGACTTCGCCACCTTCGCGACCTCGAGCGCCGGCAGGTCGAGGCCAGGGGCGCCCCTCACCTCCTCGATGTCGGCGAACCACTTGAGGATCGAGTACTCCTCGTTGCGGAGGACCAGGAAGGTGACCGGGACGTCGTAGGCCGCCGCGGTCCAGAAGCCGGTGATCGCGTATTGCGCCGAGCCCTCGCCGAGGACGCAGACGACGGGCCGGTCGGGCTGGGCCAGCTGGACGCCGATGGCCGCCGCCAGGCCGAAGCCGAGCCCTCCCCCGGCTCCGAAGTAGTAGCTGCCCGGCTTCGAGAGGCGGAGCTGGTTGCGGAGGGCGAGAGTGCTCGAGGGCGACTCGAGCACGACGATCCCGTCGTCGGGGAAGACCTGGGCGAGGGTGTTGTGCACCATCGTCGGCGTGAGCGGGTCGGTCTCGTCGCCGGCGCTCGGCTCGGGCAGCGGCGTCGGCTCGGCGCGGTTCGCCTCTCCCACCTCCGCCAGCAGCGCCCGCAGGGCCAGCCCGGCGTCGGCGAGGATCACGTCGCCCATCGGGGCGCGGGCGGCCTCATCCGGGTCGCTGGTGATCGCGACGAGGGATGCGCCCTCGGGGAGCAGGGGCCCGGGGATGTAGGGGTAGTACGGGAAGACCGAGGAGCCGATCACGACGATCAGGTCGCGGCCCTTGAGCGTCTCGGCGACTGGGCCGATCGCGGGCGGCAGGACGCCCTGGAAGAGCGGATGTCCCTCCGGGAAGCCGAGCCGGCCGCCGCCCGTGGCCGGCGAGGCGAAGACCGGAAGCTTCTGGCGCTCGGCGAGCGCCACGGCGTCATCCCAGCCGCCGCTGGCGTCGATGTCCGGGCCGGCGATCAGCACGGGGTTGCTCGCCTCCTCCAGCCGCTTCGCGAGCGCCTTGATCGCGTCGGGGTCCGGCCCGGATCGGGGCTCGGAGGTCCGCTCGACGACGGCGCCGGAGGCCTCCTCCGCCTCGGCGTTCCAATCGTCCATCGGCAGGGAGACGAAGGCCGGCCCCTTGGGAGCAAGCGATGCGGTGTGGATCGCCCGCGCGAGCGCATGCGGGACGTCCTGGGCGCGGGGCGGCTCGAAGCTCCACTTGACAAACGGGTGCACCACCCGCGTCGCGTCCCGGTTCGTCAGGTTGGCCTGCATCGTGATGTGCGCCCTGACCTGCTGTCCCGCGGTCACCACCAGGGCCGAGTGGTTCGCCTGCGCGTTGAAGATCGCCCCCATCCCGTTGCCGACTCCGGGCGCCGTGTGGAGGTTGACGTGAGCCGGGCCGCCGGAGGCCTGGGCGTATCCGTCGGCCATCCCCACCGCGACGGCCTCCTGCAGCCCGAGGACGTAGCGAAAGTCGTCGGGGAACTCGGCGAGCATCGGCAGCTCGGTCGAGCCGGGGTTGCCGAAGATCGTCGTCATCCCGTGCTCCCGGAAGAGCTCGAAGGTGACCTCACGTACGCTGCTCACGAACCCGGACCCTATTGGAGGGCGGCCGGCCTCAGACCTGCGAGACGTGCCGAGGCGTCGAAGGTGGAATCGACCCGCGCCTGATCGCCTGGTTCCCGAAGCGGCGGCGAATCTCGTCGATCGCGAGGTCGAGCGCCGGGTCGAATCGCGGCTCGAGGGGCAGCTCGAGCTGCGCCTCGTCGCTGAGGTTCGCCACCGTGATCCCCAGGAGGGTGACGCCGCGTCGCTCGATCAGCGCTCTGACCGCTGCCAGCAGCGCACTCGCAGCCGCCAGGATCGCGCCGGTGCCCGCCGTGGGGTGAGGGAGCGTGTGGGAGCGGGTGATGCGGGAGAAGTCACCAAGCCGGAGCCGGAGCGTCACCGTACGGCCGGCGCGATTGGCCGTCCTGGCCCGCCGTGAGACCCGGTCCACGAGGCTGACCAGCAGGGCGCTGAGCTCCGATTCCGACCTTCCTCCACCGGCGAACGCGGACTGCGTGCCGATCGAACGGCGGCGCGGGCCGTGACGCACCGTTCGCGGGTCGCGGCGATGGGCGATCGCATGAAGATGCCGCGCGGCATGGGCCCCGAGGAAGAGGGCAAGCTCCCCCTCGTCGCGGCGCTCGAGCTCCCCGATCGTCTTGATGCCGTGGGCGCGGAGCTTGTCCGCCGTGATCAGACCGACTCCCCAGAGGAATTCGACCGGGAGCGGCCTGAGGAACTCCGCCTCCCGACCTGGCTCGATGACCAGCAGCCCGTCGGGCTTGGCGGCGCGGCTCGCCATCTTGGCGAGCACCTTTGTCCGTGCGACCCCGACGGTGACGGCCAGCCCGATCCGCTCCCGCGCCTCGCGCCGAAGCCGCTCGGCGATCTCACGCGGGGTCCCGGAGATCCGCTCCAGCCCGCGCACGTCGAGAAAGGCCTCCTCCAGCGACATTCCCTCGACGAGTGGCGCAATCTCCTCGAACAGGTCGAACAGCGCCCTGCTTGCATCCGAGTAGGCCGAGAACCGCGGCGGGACGACGATGGCATCGGGGCAGAGCCGGCGGGCGCGCCCACCACCCATCCCACCGTGGATCCCGTATGCCCGGGCCTCGTAGCTCGCCGCCATCACCACGCCGGCGCCGACGATCGTCGGTCGGCCTCGGAGAGCGGGATCGTCCCGCTGCTCCACCGAGGCGAAGAACGCGTCGGCATCAGCGTGGAGGATCGACGCGGCCGATGACACGAACGTATGTTCGCATCACGGCTTCTGGGGATCAAGCCGCCGAAATAGACCGCAGTCGCTAACCCGCGGCGTCTTGTGCCGCGAGAACTCGCCGCTCCGCCAGGCCGCTGAAGTCGACCGGGCCGGGCATCAGCTCCTCGGGCGGCGGGATCTCGATCCCGATCGCGCCCATCCGGCGCTTCAGCGCCTGGTAGGCGAAGCCGTAGATCTGCGACGAGTGATGCCCGTAGGAGAAGAAGTCGGATGGGTCGTCGGCCTCCGGCGGGCAGAAGACCTCGGCCGCCTTGGGCATCAGCTCGGTGAGGCGCCGCAGGACGACCCCCTTCATCTCGGGACGCTCGTCGCAGACGTCCTTGAGGAAGCGAACGCCGAAGGCGATGTGGCGATGCTCGTCCTGCTCCACCAGGCGAAAGCCCTCGTTGAAGCCCGGGTACAGGTCGTGGTCCTGGGTGTACTCGATCATGATCCGCTGGCCCGGCATCGCCAGGACCCCCTCGGTGACCATGTGATACGTGACGATGCCCTCGACGAAGAGCTCGAGGTCGTCGGGCCTCTGTTTGATCCGGTTGGCGATGTCCCGCAGCGAGTCGTCGAAGAGGAAGCGCCACGGGCTGAGCATGCGGTCTTCGATCTCCTGCAGACGCGCCCGGAAGCTGCCTGATTCGAGCCCCATCACCTCGCTCGCCCAGCGGTCGAAGAAGACCGCATGGCGCATCTCGTCGACGAGCTGGGTGGCGAGGAAGGCCTCGACCTCGCCGCTGGGCGCGGCGAGCAGGAAGGGCGCCAGGTCGGCGGTCACCCGTTCCTCGCCGACGTAGAAGCTGCCGATGCTGAAGGCGGTGTGCTGCTGTGACTCCGCCGGGCTGACCAGCCAGTGCTCCCGGTCGACCGAGAAGTCGAGCTCGTGCGCGCGCCAGTTCTGGCGCTCCCAGAGCGCGTAGAGCTGCTCGTAGCTCATCAGGCCGCCGCGAGGCCGCCTCGACTCGGCGGGATCGCCGGCGTCCGCGGAGGCGCCGTTGGTGGTCACCTTGCTGCCCCAGCTGCCGGCGTTCAAGGCCTGCAGGCGCCGCTGCCGGACCTCGCGGGCGAGCTCGGGGGCATCGATCCCCTCGGCGCGGTCGATCCAGCGGCCCATGCGGGTGACGGGGAAGATGCTTCCGTCCACCTCCGTGTACCCGAGCCTCATCGCGTCGGAGGGCGTCAGCTCGCCGGAGAGCATCCGGAGCCAGTCGCCGTATCGGATCCGGACGATCGCGTCTGGGCCATCGCCGACGCCACGGTGGACGCGGACGTCGCCGTCGGCCACCTCCACCCGCCACGCGCCGCCGCCGTCACCGACCAGCTCGTAGGCGACCGTGAAGCTGTGGCCACGGGTCCACTCCGGCTCGATCGCGTACGCCAGCGAGCGGAAGACCAGGTCGGGGTCGACCGGCAGCCCCAGGCGGGCAAGGTCGCGCGGCCCGGCATCCACCGAGAGCCGGCGCAGCGCCAGCGCCTTGCGGCGCCTGCCGCGAAGCTTGATGCGCCCGCGCGCCATCGCGCCGACCGGACTGCGGCCGGAGGCAACCAGCGCGAGGGTCTCCGCATCGGTCGAGATCGCGAAGGCCTCGCCATTGAGGTCGGCGCCCACGGCCGTCTCCGTGACCTCGGCGCGGTCGCCGAGCGGATTGACGGTCCAGGCGCCCAGGCCCTCGAGCTCCAGGCGGTAGCTGAGGCCGGCGGGCAGCGTCGCGGCCGCGGCGGGCAGTGACTGCACGATGAGCCGGGCGGCGAGCTCGGGATCCGACGCCGCCATCCGGCGCAGAGTCCGGGTCACCGTCCCGTTCTCCTCCATGCGGCGATTCTGGCAGAAGCCAAGGTCATCTGGCCAGCTGGCCAGTTTTCGATGCGTAATAGACTCACGCCCGCCTTGCTCGGCCCGCACACCGCCCACTCGCCCAACGCGGACGACATGACCACCCTGTACTGGGTGATGCTCGTCATCGGCATCGTGCTGCTGGTGGCGATCAACCTCGCCCTGGTCGGCCTCGTCATGCGCTTTCGCTCCGCCCGGGGCCGCGAGCCGCGGCGCCTGGTGGTCCGGCGGCCGGCCCAGATCGGCACCGCGGGCGTGTTCGCCTCGATCGTCGCCGTCACCTTCGTCCTCGGCGTGATCGAGACCCACAACACGAAGAAGGTCGAGGCGTCCGGGCCGGACGGGCTGCAGGCGACGGCATCGCTGACCGCGCAGCGCTCGCTCACGCTGCCGGCCACGGCGGCCTCGTCGGCTCCCCTCCAGATCATGGCCTGCGGCCAGCAATGGATCTGGCGCTACCAGTACCCGAATGGCACCTATTCCTATTACGAGCTCGTGGTTCCGGTCGATACGACCGTGGTCCTGCACCTCTGCTCGACCGACGTCGTCCACCGCTGGTGGGTTCCAGGCCTGAGCGGCAAGTTCGACGCGACCCCGGGCGAGAGCAACTCGACCTGGTTCAAGGCCGACGAGACGGGCGACTACGACGGCGCCAGCTATGCGTTCTCGGGCGCCTCGTACGCCGCGATGCGAACCCGTGTCCACGTGGTAGACGTGCCGACCTACCAGGCCTGGCTCGATCAGCAGGCAGCCGGGATCCAGGCGGCCCAGACCTTCGTGCAGAAGGTGAACGGAGAGAGCTGATGAGCGACGGCCGCACAATCGCCCCGCAGCGCCCGGAGCTCGTCACCGACGGGCCGGCGCCGGCCCGGCCGCGCTGGCTCGAGATGGTGATGAGCTCCGACCACAAGGACGTCGGGCGCATCTACATCGGGGCATCCCTGTCCTTCCTCGTGCTCGGGATCGTCGCCTACCTGCTGATGCGCCTCCAGCTGGCCGTGCCCGAGAACGACCTGATCGAGCCGGTCACCTTCAATCGGCTGCTCTCGGTCGGCAGCGCCACCCTGATCGTTCTCTTCGCTCTGCCCCTCGCGTTCGGCCTCTACACCTACGTCGTGCCGCTTCAGATCGGGGCGCGTTCGCTCGCCTTCCCGCGGCTCTCCTCGCTGTCGGTCTGGCTCTATGTGATCGGCGGGGCACTCCTCTACGTGAGCTTCGCCTACACGCCCCCCGAGGCGGGGTTCAACTCCTGGCCCCCTCTCTCGGACACCGCCTTCATCTCCAACAACGGCGTCGACGTCTGGATCGCCGCGGTCGGCCTGACCGTACTGGGCCTCGTGCTCCAGTCGATCAACCTGTCGGTGACGATCGCGAGACTGCGGGCTCCGGGAATGGCCTGGCGCAGGCTGCCGGCCTTCGCCTTCTCGGGCGCCGTCTCGAGCTGGACGATGATCGTCGCGGGCTCCGCGATGCTGGCGGCGCTGGTAATGCTCGAGATGGAACGGCACTTCGGCGGCGTCTTCTTCGACCCCGGCGAGGGCGGGGCGCCGATCTACTACCAGCACCTGAGCTGGATCTTCTTCACCGGCTGCTACCTGGTCTTCCTGCTGCCGGCGATCGGCGCGATCTCGGAGATCCTGCCGGTCTTCTCAGGCAAGCCGTTGCTCTCCCGCAGCGCGCTGATGAGCTCGATGGCCGCGATCATGCCGCTCGGGCTGCTCGCCTGGATGCAGAACATGATGAGCGCGTCGATCCCGATCGGCTGGCTCTACGGCGCGATGCTGATGGCGCTGCTCCTGGCGATCCCGATCGGGGCGATCTTCGTCAACTGGATCGGCACGATCGCCGGCGGAGTCCTGCGAATGCGCGCTCCGATGGTCTTCGCGCTGGCCGCGATCTCGACGCTGAGCTTCGGCCTGGTCGGGGAGCTGATCCAGAGCGTGATCCCGGTCAACTGGCTGCTCGCCGACACCACCGCCTCGACCGCCGCCAGCGGGTACGTGCTGGTCGGCGGGCCGGTCCTCGGCGGGCTCGCCGCCCTCTACTACTGGTTCCCGAAGATGACCGGCAGGACGATGAGCGAGGGGCTCGCCAAGCCGTCCGTCGCGCTGATCGTGCTCGGCGCACAGCTCACCTTCATCCCTCTCTTCCTCGCCGGCCTCGAGGGACAGCAGGTCGACATCTTCAAGTTCTTTGCGGCGAGCGACGCGATCAACGCCCAGCATCTCGATGCGCTCAACCTGATCGCCACGATCGGCGCGTTCGTGCTCGCTGTCGGAACCGTGCTCTCGATCGTCAACGCCTACCTCGGCGTCAAGTCAGGCACTCCCGCCGGCCACGATCCGTGGGGCGGCGAGACGCTCGAGTGGTTCGCGACCTCCCCACCGCCGCCGCACAACTTCGACGTGGTTCCCGACGTGCGCAGCGACGAGCCGCTGCGCGACATCCGCGAGGCGGTGAGGCGTCACGACGCCCCCAGGCCCGCGGAGTCGGAGACCAAAGAGCCGGTAGCCTGACGCCATGGCCGGACCCGTTGCCGGGGGCGGCGGGGAACAGCTCCGCCGGTTTCGCCGCCTGGCAGACCTCACCGCAGCTGTCACCTTCCTGCTGATCGTCGTCGGCGGGATTGTCCGCGTGAGCGAGTCCGGGCTCGGCTGCGGGCCGGGTGGCAGCGGGACCAAGGGCTGGCCGCTCTGCGGCGGCCAGGTGATCCCGCTCGTCGGCAACGAGAACCGCATCATCGAGTTCTCTCACCGGTTCCTGGCGACGGTCGTGGTCATCCTCATCGGGCTGCTCTGCTGGCGCGCTTACAGGGACCTTCGAGGACGGAACGGCTGGGCGTTCCGCGGCTCCCTGATCGCCGGCGTCCTCGTGCTGGCCCAGGCGGGTCTCGGGGGGCTCACCGTCGAGCACAGCCTCGCCGAGGAGCTGGTGGCGGCCCACCTGGGCACCGCGATGCTGCTGCTCGGACTGGTTCTCTGGCTCGGCGCCAAGGCTCGCTCGGAGATGAGCGTCGAATCGGGCGGCCCGCTGACCTCGCCGGTGCGCGGGCTAAAGCCCTATGCGGGAGCCGCCGCGGTGCTGCTTCTCTGCGCGATCGTCGCGGGCGGGTACATGGCGGGCACCGAGGAGAGGGGAACCGGCGAAGTCGGGCCCAACGTCGCCGGAGCGCACATGGCCTGCGGCAAGATGTTCCCGGAGTGCGGATCGGGCCAGTTCCTGCCCTTCGGCAACAACCGGCTCACGGACATCCACCTCACCCACAGGGTGTTCGTCTACATGGCGACGATCGCGATCATCGTGCTGCTGCTGGTCGCGTACGCGCGCGGATCGCGCGACAGGCTGCTTGCCCTCGCGGCCCTGCTTCTCCTTTGCCAGTTCATGCTGGGCGCCCTCAACGTCTGGCTCGGCGAGCACGGGCCGCTGATCGTCGCCCACCTGACGACGGGGACGCTGCTCTGGGCGACGGTGATCTCGATCGTCTACAAGCTCGCCTGGCTTCCCAGCGGCGCGCCCTCACGCGAGCGGGCTCCGCGGACTGAGGCATCGGCGGCCGCGGTATGAGCGTCCATCTCGGAACCGGCTCCGGGCAGGTCACGCGCCCCTCTCGCCGGCCGGGTGGTGAGCAGGTTTCGGTCACCCCGGGCGATGCCCGCACCCGGACGATGCGGACCGCGATCGGCGTCGCGAACGATTACGTGACGCTCACCAAGCCGCGGATCATCTCCCTGCTGCTGCTCACCTGCGTGGCGACGATGTTCGTCGCCGATCCAGGGGGCCCGGCGCTCTCCACGATCCTGTGGACCTGCCTCGGCGGCTATCTGGCGGCGGGCGGCGCTGGCGCGATCAACCACTACATCGAGCGCGAGCAGGACGCACGCATGGCCCGCACCAAGGGTCGGCCGCTGGCGAGCGGACGGATCGAGCCGCGGCGCGGCCTGCTGTTCGGCTCCACGCTCGGGATCGTGGCGGTGTTCCAGCTCTGGATCACCGTCAACGGGCTGACCGCGGCCCTCGCGGCGGCCGGGCTCCTCGGCTACGTCTTCGTCTACACGCTCTGGCTCAAGCCACGGACGCCCCAGAACATCGTGCTCGGAGGCGCGGCCGGGGCCATGCCTCCCCTGGTGGGCTGGGCGGCCGCGACGGGCGGCCTCACCCTCGAGGCGCTCTGGCCGTTCGCGATCGTCTTCTTCTGGACCCCGCCGCACTTCTGGGCGCTGTCGCTGTTGATCTCCGACGACTATTCCCGCACCGGTGTCCCGATGCTCCCCGTGGTGCGGGGTGAGACCACCACCCGCCATCAGATCGTCCTCTACGCGCTGTTGCTGGTCGCGATCACGATCGGGCCGGTGATCACCGGGCTGTTCGGAACGGCGTACCTGATCGCCGCCCTGGCCCTGGGGGCGGGCTTCGTCGGCCTCGCGCTCGTCCTGCTGACGCACCCTTCGCGGCCAGCGGCGCGCCGGCTGTACCTGAGCTCGCTCGCCTACCTGGGGCTGCTGTTCGTCGCCATGGCGCTCGACCGGGCGCTCTAGCGACCGCCAGCCCGCTGTACTCAGGAGCGAAGGGCGCAGCCCGGAGCGACTTATCCTGGGCGGGCGCCTGCGGTCGCGCCTGGGATAGGCTTCCCGCCGTGGATCGCGAGCGAGCCAGAGCCAACATCCGCGCGGGGATGGTCGCCACCAGCCTGGCGCTGCTCGTCTTCGCCCTGGCCTTCTACGTCGCGGTCCTCTACCTGCGATGAGCCAGCCCCCGAAGCCGACCGAGGCGATCTACCTGTCGCGGCCGATCGTCGCTCCGGCCCTGTTCGCCCTCGGCTTCGCTGCGCTGATCGTCGGTCTATTCGCCTGGTGGCCCTACTCTGTGATCGGAGGCGTGATCGCGCTGTTCTCCCTGATCGCCTGGCTGCGCGCGAATCGCGCCGAGATCGCCCGCATGCCGAACAGACAGCACACCGACACGGCCCCGATCCCGCTGTCGGTCTCTCCCCCGGCCGAGTAGCGGCGTCGCCCCAGCGGCTCAACTCGGTGCTGCTCCCGAATCAGAGGGCACCCGTGTTAATGGGGTTGACGCCGGCTTTCGGTAGTGCGAAGCTCCTCCGCGCGGTGATCCCGTGGCGTTGCCGTGAGGGGGCATCCTGATGAGCGAGAGGATCCAGGATGGATCTGAAGCCCAAGCTCAGCTATGCCAACGTCGTTTCGACTCTCTGCCTTTTGCTCGTGCTCGGCGGCGGAACGCTCGCGATCGCCTCGTCCAACACCAAGGTCATCAAGAGGGTCGTACGACGCCTCGCGCCGGGCCTTTCCGTGAACCACGCCGCTTCGGCCGACAGCGCGACGAACGCGGGACACGCCGCTTCGGCCGACAGCGCGACAAGCGCTCAGAGCGCTGGCAGTGCGACGAACGCGACTCACGCCGTTTCGGCCGACAGCGCGACAAGCGCTCAGACCGCTGGCAGTGCGACGAATGCGAGCTCGCTGGGCGGGCTCGACTCAAGCGCATACGGGTACGGGATCACGTCGGTGAGCTACAACCCGGACGAGGCCACGACTCAGTACATGCCCGGCCTCGGCAGCTCCTTCGGGCCTGCCAGCGCCACCGAGTCGAGCGTCGATCTGGAGACACCGGAGACGGCTCTCATCGCCCGCGACCTGCGGGCACAGGTCGAGGGGAGTGCGCCCGGGTCCGGAAAATTCTGGACGATCACGCTCCGAGCAAACGGGGCGAGCACAGGCCTCAGCTGCACGATCAGCGGGACGATCTTCACCACGGTCTGCGCCGCCAACGGTCCCTCGTCTGAGATCCCCCCTGGAAGCGAACTGACCCTCCAGGTGGTCCCGATCAACGCACCGAATCCGGCTTCGGCGATGAGCATCGCCTTCCGCTACGGCCCCGCATAGGCGCGCGCTCGCGAACCCGGCCCTTTGCCGCCGGCTTCTTGGATAATTAGAGTCGAGGCCGATGGAGTCAGCGACACTCCGCCGTGTACCCCCTCTGCCGAGCGCGGTGCAGCTCGGCCTGATCTTCATCCTGCTGCTTTTCGCCGCCATTGCCTGGGCGATGACAGGAGACCGGATGGCCGGCATGGACGCCGGCCCGGGCACGGATCTCGGCGGTCTCGGCTTCTGGCTCACGGCTTGGGTGGTGATGATGGCCGCGATGATGTTCCCGTCGATCGCGCCGATGGTGGTCATGTACACGCGCATCGAAGAGGGGAAGCGGCGGAAGGGCCAGCCGACCCAGGCCGGCGCCACCGCGATCTTCGTCGGCGGCTACCTGCTCACCTGGGCGGCGGCGGGCTTCATCGCCTACGCGATCTTCGAGATCGGGCGGTCTCTGGACCTCGGCTTCCTGGCCTGGGACAGCGGCGGCCCCTACGTGGCCGGCGCGGTCATCCTCGCGGCCGCGATCTACCAGCTCACCCCGCTCAAGGACGTCTGCTTGCGGCACTGCCGGAACCCGTTGACGTTCGTGCTGATGCATTGGCGTCCAGGCCGGATCGGCGCGCTGCGGATGGGCATGGAGCACGGGGGCTGGTGCGTCGGCTGCTGCTGGGGCCTGATGGCGGCGCTCTTCGCCCTCGGGGTGATGAGCATCGGCTGGATGGTCCTGATCGCCGCCCTGATCGCGCTCGAGAAGCTGTTGCCCTGGAAAGCGGTGGCCAATCTCTCGGTCGCCGTCCTCTTGCTCGTGCTCGGGCTCGCGGTGGCCTTCGTCCCCGACAGGGTGCCGGGTCTCATCCTGCCGGACTCACCCGCGGCGGCGCGGGCGATGGACTCGATGGGCATGCATGACTCCTCAAGCGGCGGATCGATGGGCGATCAGAAGATGCCATCCCAGGACGGGATGAACGGGGACGAGAAGGGGATGGCTGCGCCCTAGCGTTCAGGCGGCCCAGGCGAACTCGGACGCTGAGATCCCGGTCTTTCCCTCGTACTCGATGCCGAAGGCGCTGATCTTCGAGCGCTTCGCCTCAGCGGCGTTGAACTCCGACGAGGCTGGATGGAACACGCCGACGAGCCGCACCGGCTCCCCGGTCTCGACACCGAAGGGAACGATGTCCTCGATCTCGAAGTCGATCGCGTCACCGATCTTGACGCTGTGGCGCAGCCCTTCCTCGACCACCTCAAAGGACGCCCGCTCGGCGCCGAGGATCTCGCCGACGAGGGGAGTGATCGCCTCCATCGGACCCCCCTTCTGGCCCCCGAAGACGGCGGTGAGCTTTTCCATTTGCTCGTCGCTTGCCTGGTCGTCGATGAACATGCCCAAGCGCCAATTGCCGTCGGTCATGACCTTCGGTGTGTCCGCAATCGCAGCCACGCTGAGGCCACTGACGTCCGTGCCCTCGATCTCGCCGTCTTTGATGTTGAAGACGAGGGTGACCCGGCAGTAGTCGTAGGTCGCGCCGTGGTCGAAGGACATGTTGCAGGGGCACATGAGGTCACATGAGCAGGTCTCGAAGTAGCTCCCCTTCAGGCTCCAGGACATACCGGCTCCTTCCGGCTGTTGGCGAGTCCGATTCTCCCTTGCGGACGCGACCGCGTCAAGCTCAAGAGCGCTCCTATGGAGGCGACATGGACGAGGTCGCGCCGACCTGCGTCCAGCAGCGCACGATGTCGCGCATCGAGAGCACGCCGACGAGCTCGCCGCGCTCGACGACGACCAGGTGACGGATGCCGCGCTGCACCATCTCCTCGGCCGCCCGCTCGAGGCTCCAGGCGGGCTCCGCCGAGATCACGCTCTCGCTCATGTGATCCGCCACCGTCTCGGCGTCCGGGTCCTTGCCCGTGCCGACGGCATTGAGGATGTCGCGCTCGGTGATGATCCTCGGCGCGGGCGACTCGTCGTCGAAGACCAGGGCAGCGCCGGTCCCCTTCTCAGTCATCTTCGTCGCGGTCTCTCGCAGCGTGTGACCGGGGCCAACAGCGAGAACCACGCTCGACATGCCCTCGCGAACCTCCACTCGGCCTCCTGTCCGGGTCGCCCTAGTGCCGTTCGGCGCAAGCTTATCCCACGCCTGGGCGACGGGTGGGCGGGTCGGCCCCGACAGATAGGATTCCCGCGCTCATGCGGCACCTCAGGGACCATGGACGTGCGATCTGGCTGGTCGCCACCGTGGCCGCGGCCACGGCCGTGGTCGGCCTGACCGGCTGCGATCTCGGCCCCAAGGCCAACCTCGACAAGGGCCAGCAGCTCTTCACGCAGAAGTGCGGCAGCTGCCACACCCTGACCGGCGCCGGCACCAGCGGCGACGTCGGGCCGAACCTCGACTACGCGTTCAAGCAGGCCCGAGCGAACGGGTTCGACTCGGACACGATCAAGGGCGTGGTCTCCTACCAGATCGAGAATGCGCGGCCCGCGAGCCCGCAGCAGACCGACGTCTACATGCCGCGGAACCTGGTCACGGGAGACGACGCCGAGAACGTCGCCGCGTACGTGGCGAGCGTTGCCGGAGTACCGGGCATCAAGGCACCGGTCTTCGCGCCGCCCCAGTTCTTCGCCACCAACTGCGGCGGCTGCCACACGCTGGCGCAGGCCGGGACCACCGGCACGACCGGGCCCAACCTGGACGAGGCCCTCAAGGGAATGAGCGCCGCCGACATCTCCCAGTCGATCAGCGATCCGAACGCGAAGATCACCCCGGGCTACCCCTCCGGCGTCATGCCTCAGAACTTCGGGCAGACGCTCACCCCGCCACAGCTCCAGCAGCTGGTCGCCTACCTGCAGCAGGCGACCGGCGGCGGCGGCAAGTAGCTAGTCCGAGCCATATCGGCGCCAGGACTGGATCAACCCCCACGTTCGCCAGAGGCCGACGCCGACGAGCACGGCTCCGACGATCGCTCCAGCCAGGGAGCCGATGAGCAGCGCCACCGCGATCACGATCGCCGCCCCGACGGCGAACATGATCAGGACGCGGAACATGTCCCCCTCGTTGCGCAGCGGGTTGCGCGGGGTATGGGCGGGCCTCTCGCTCACGGGGCCGATCTTCGCAGCCTCATCGCTATTCCACCGAAGGTCCCGGGTTTTCCCGGATAAAGGTTCCAGCCGAGCGGTCGATTGAAGGGGGCATGAGCCTTCGCAGGATCGCCTTGGCAATCGTCGCATCCGCCATCGCCGTTGCCGTGGTCGCCCCCGGGTTCGCCCAGGCGAGCCCAACGACTGCGGCATCGGTCGCCAAGGCCAAGAAGCGCCATCGCACTGGGCACAAGGTCCGGCTGGCCTGGCCCTATGCCAAGAAGGGCCGCCCCGCCGATCCGCTCGCGCGCTGGCTGGCGCGACAGTCCGGCCCCGCCTGCCCGAAGCACCGCAAGAAGTCCCGCTGCCCGAAGCTGCGCCCCCGGTCCAAGCGGAAGGGCGCGAAGGCCTCCGAGGCAGCCGCCATTCCGAGCCTCGACCGTGCCCCACGGCGGTATGACGCCGATCCCGTGGCGCGGATCGCCGCAGACTCCGGGTCGGGTACCCCGCTGGCGCTGACTCGCTCGTACGACATCCCCAGGGGTGACCCGTCCTACAACCGGCTGCTCAACTGGTCGTGGACCTATGACTCGGCGGTGACCGCCGCCGCGTTCGTCGGGATGGGGAATCAGACCCAGGCGAAGCAGCTGCTGGACCAGCTTGCAGCGCTCCAATTCAAGGACGGGTCGATCGACATCGCCTTCGACGTGTCCAACGGAAAGGGCGCCGCCACCTACCGGTCGGGCACGATCGCGTGGGTCGGGCTGGCCGCCACCAAGTACGACGGCAGGTTCAAGAGCTCGAGCTACAGGACAATGGCCATGAAGGCCGCCGACTACCTGCTCACCCTCCAGGGCCCGAGCGGCCTGATCTCGGGCGGACCTGGGCTCAACTGGTACTCGACCCAGCACAACCTGCTCGCCTACGAGTTCCTCGGCCATCTCGCGCTCGAGCTGAACGCCGCGGGTGACTCCAGCGGATTCCAGAGGTATGGGAGCGCGGCGGCGACCATCGGCAGCGCGATCGAGAGCAACCTGATCGCGGGTCACGGGTCGAGCACCCACTTCATCCAGGGGCTCGGCGACACCGTTCAGCCCCTCGACGTCCAGGCCTATGGAGCGCTCTTCGAGCTGGCGAACGGCGAAAACAACACCGCCAAGAAGGTCCTGAGCTACGCGAAGAGCCACTTCCTGGTCACCGGGCGCTCGATCGTGAAATCGACCAGCCCGGCGACCTACAACAACACCTACGCCGCCTCGGGCCCGTTCTCCGGCTACAAGCCCTACCAGGGCGACGCAGGTCCAAACGTCCTCTGGTTCGAGGCGACGCCGATGCTGCGGCTCGTCACGGCCGCCGTCGGCGACAGCACCAGCACCCTCGACTCGTGGATCACCTCGTGGCAGGCGGTCACCGGCTCTTCGGTTGGCCCGCTCCAGGCCGATCAGACGCTCACCGACGCCGCGCTCGGAGTCGAGTACCACGTCTGGCCGGCCGCGGCCCCGGCCGCCTGGGTTCTGCTCTCGCAGAACGCGCCGACCTTCTTCACCTCGTACTAGCCGGAGACCAACCGAAAGTGCACGACGACGACCTGGGCGTCGTCATTGAGGGGACCGGCCATGCTCCTGGGCAGCCTGGGCATCACTTCCTCGGCCCAAAAGCCCTCATGCACCTGTCGCCAATCGGCGACGCTCTCGAAGCCCTCCCCCTCCTCGTGGGCCAGGGCCAGGTCCACGTCCCCCAGGCGAATTACGTCGACGGCGGTGGTCTCAATGACCGCCACCGGATTGTCGTCGGAGTCGAGCACCTCCCGGCGGTCGCCGACCGTCGGCAGCTCCTGGTCATCCAGAAGCCACTCGGCAAGCAGCGAGGAGGTTGCCGTCTTCTCGCCCTTCAGGACCGCGTCCACCAGGCGGTCGCGCTCGGGCCCCGGGAACGCGAAGCGGACCGTCTCTATGTGCTCTGAGGCGGCCGCGCTAGAGGACGTAGACGGTGGTGAAGACGATGATCCACATGACGTCGACGAAGTGCCAGTAGATGCCGGGCACCTCGACGCCGAGGTGATCCTTCGCCTCCGGGCCGTAGTGGCCGCGCCAGGCGCGGACGTTGGCTATCCCAAGCAGGATCAGGCCGATCGTGACGTGGGCGCCGTGCAGCCCGGTGAGGCCGTAGAAGATCGAGCCGAACGCGTCGTCCCGCGCGCTGAAGCCGATGTGGACGTACTCGTTGATCTGGATGAACAGGAAGGTGGCGCCGAGCAGGAAGGTGGTCGCCAGCCCCATCTGGAGGCCGCGGCGGTTGCCCTTCTGGATGGACACCAGGCCCCAGTGCATCGTGAAGCTCGACGACACCAGGATCGCCGTGTTCATGCCTGCAACAGCGACCGGCAGCTCGAACGGGTCCGGCGGCCATGGCCCGTTGTTGGCGACGACTCGCAGGAAGAAGTACGAGGCGAAGAACGCCCCGAAGAGCATCACCTCGGAGACGATGAAGAGCAGGATCCCGAGGGTCTGCTTGTCGATCCGGGAGCTCTGGTTGGCCTCCGGCGGATGGGGATGGTGCTCCTCGGCGTGGCCGACCGCAACGGAAGCTGACTCCATCAGGCGGCCTCCCCCGCTCCGACCGTCTCGGGCTCCCGGGTCGAAGTCGCCTGCTCGGTCCCGGACTCGAGGTGCTCGAGCGGCTTGTCGGTCAGGTGCTGCACCTTCTCGATCAGGCCCTCCTCGAGCCATTTGGACTGCTCGCCCTTCAAGGTCGAGATCAGGATGTCGTCGATCCGGTAGTGCTCGATCGCGTTCTCGATCGCGTGGTAGGGATCGGGGCTCATGGGCTGGCCGGTAGCGTCGATCTCGTTGCGATACATCTCCGCGAGGGTCGCCGCCAGGCGCGAGCAGACTTCCTCGCGGCTGATCGCGCCGGAGCGCGGGCAGATGAACGTGTAGCGGTGGGGCTTCTCCTTGGCGCGCTCGGCCAGCCGGGCGACCAGGTCCTTGCTGTTCACGGTCTGGGTCGCGACGACCAGCGTGTGGGTGAGGTCCCAGCGCACCGCGTCGTCGTCGACCCTCACCGGAATGTGCTCGACCCTGTCGTAGCGAGCCTTCGCCCACTCGACCAGGTCCTTCCGCGTCAGGCCGAAGCGGGTCTCATACAGGCAGGAGAGCAGGATGTAATCCGGCTGAGTGGCGCGCACAGCGTCGTCGAGAGCCAGCGGGGGGTTGGGATCCATCACCGCGCTCTCCGACTCCATGCCGAACTCGCGCAGCACGGCCTGAGTCACGTCGACCCGGCTCTGCGCAGCGGCGCGCCGCTCCTCGACGTCGACCAGCTGACCGACGATCGGCAGGTTCTGGGGTGCGACCACAGCGAAATACTCGGCGCCGGCGTCGGAGAGCTCACGACAGGCGGTGAGCAGCTTGCGGCCACCGGCGACCTCGTTCAGGAAAGCCAGGACGCGCTTCACGCCCTCGCGCGAGGGCGGCGGGTCGGGGTCGCCGAAGGTGGCGATCTCCCGCTTGGCGACCACCTCGGAAGCATGCTCTGACGGCGTGCCGACGTCGGTGATCTCGCCGGCCGTGTGCGTGGCGGTCTCCTCGGTCACGTCGGCGCCCCCACCCCGGCCTTCTCGGGCTGTCTGATCTCGGCCTCCTCGCCGGGCATGATCACGTGCCTCGCGCCGGGCACGCCGTACTCGTACGGACCGCCGACGACGCGCGGGATCTCATCGAAGTTGAAGACCGGCGGCGGTGAGGAGACCTGCCACTCGATGGTCTTGGCGCGCCACGGGTTCGGCCCCGCCTTCGGCCCGTAGCGCCAGCTGATGATCATGTTGTAGAGGAAGATCAGCTGAGCGGCGCCGAGCACGAATGCGCAGCAGGAGATGAACAGGTTCCAGTCGCCGAAGGTCGCCGAGTAGTCGGCGACGCGGCGCGGCATCCCCTCCATCCCGATCCAGTGCATCGGGATAAAGGTGCCGAGCATCCCGACCAGGGTCAGCCAGAAGTGGATCCGGCCGAGCTTCTCGTCGTACATCCGCCCGGTCATCTTCGGGAACCAGTGGTAGACGCCGGCGAAGATCGTGAACACCGAGCCGCCGAAGAGCACGAAGTGGATGTGCGCGACGACGAAGTAGGTGTCCGAGACGTGGATGTCGATCGGGATCATCCCGAGCATCACGCCGGAGATGCCGCCGATCGTGAAGGTGGCTATGAAGCCGAGGGCGAACAGCATCGCCGTCGATTTGAGATGGATCACCCCCTCGAACAGCGTTCCCAGCCAGGAGAAGATCTTGATCCCGGTCGGCACCGCGATCAGCAGCGTCGTGATCATCATCGGCACCCGCAGCCAGCTGAACATCCCGGCGACGAACATGTGATGCGCCCAGACCGAGTAGCTCAGCACCACGATGCCGATCAGCGCCAGGGCCATCAGCCGGTAGCCGAAGATCGGCTTGCGCGAGTTCGTCGAGATCACCTCGCTGACGATCCCGAACCCGGGCAGCATCATGATGTAGACGGCCGGGTGCGAGTAGAACCAGAAGATGTGCTGGTAGCTGACCACGTCGCCGCCGAAGGCCGCCTGGAAGAAGTTGGTGTGCAGGATGCGGTCGAAGAGGACCATGAACTGCACGCCCGCGATGAACGGCGTGGCGGCGACCACCAGCAACGAGGTCGAGAGGTTCGCCCAGACCAGCAGCGGCAGCCGCCAGAAGTTCATCCCCGGCGCCCGCATGGTCACGATCGTGACCAGGAAGTTGAGTGCCGTGGCGATCGACGAAGCGCCGGCGAACTGCACCCCGAGGTTGAAGAACGACTGGCCTAACGGCGCGCCTGTCGAAAGCGGCGCGTATCCGGTCCAGCCGGCATCGAACGCGCCGCCCGGCGCCGCGAAGCTGCCCACGAACAGCACCCCGGCGATCGGCAGCATCCAGAAGCTCAGGGCATTCAGGCGCGGGAACGCCATGTCCGGCGCGCCGATCATCAGCGGCAGCACGTAGTTGGCGATCCCGGCAAACGCGGGGATCACGAAGACGAAGATCATGATCGCCGCGTGGGCGGAGAAGAGGCTGTTGAAGGTGCTCGGGTCCACGATCTGCGTCCCGGGCTGGGCCAGCTCGGCCCGCATGATCATCGCGAGCAGCCCGCCGACGAAGAAGAAAAAGAACGTCGTGACCAGGTACTGAATCCCGATGACCTTGTGGTCGGTGTTGACCTTGAAGTAGTCGCGCCAGCTATAGGCGCCGTGGTTCTCGTGCTCGCGCTCCTTCGGGAACGTCGGGGCGCCGATCGCCCAGCGGAACCAGTAGTCGAAGCAGCCGATGCCGATCAGGAAGCCGAGCGGCGCCGTGATCGCGGGAACGATCACCTGCGGGTAACCGGTCGGCTGCGTCTGGAACGCGGGCAGCCCGGAGATCTTTCGGAGGGCCACCACCAGACCCAAGCCGAATGCCCCGGCGATGATCGTGTAGGCCAGGGCCCTCCACCAGCCCGGGCGCCTGAACAGGGCCGCAGTCACTCCCGCCATCCTTCCATCGTCGTGATTATTTCAGTCGTTCCTAAGATCACCGCTTCACCTGCGCAGGCGTCGTCGGTCCCGAGGGCAGCTTCTCCCCCTGCTGCTCATCCGACTTGATCGGCGGCTGACTCGAGGCCCACCGATCGAAGGCGGCCTGCGAGGGCTCCACCACCACCGGCGCGCGCATCGTCGAGTGGCCGATGCCGCAGAGCTCGGTGCAGACGAGCGTGAAGTCGCCGGTCTTGGTCGGTGTGATGTAGGCGCGCGTGGTGATGCCGGGGACGTTGTCCTTCTTGATCCGCCACTCCGGGACCCAGAACGAATGGATCACGTCGAGGGCGTGCATCCTGAACTCGATCTGGCGGTCGACGGGCACGTGCAGCTCGCGCGAGGTCGTGCCCGTCTCCGGGTAGTCGAAGTGCCACTCGTACTGCTGCGAGTAGACGTCCACCACCATGCGGTTGGGGTCGTGAGCCTCGATGTTGTCCAGCGTGATCCAGGAGTAGATCGCGCCGAAGAGGACGATCACTGTGGGGATCACGGTCCAGGCGATCTCGAGCCTGGTGTTGCCGTGGATGGGCGCGCCGTCGGACTCGTCTCCCGGCTTCGCCCGCCACTTCCAGACGGCGTAGACGAGCATCACCATGACGATCGAGAAGACGAACGAGCTGAGCACGATCATCACGTCGAGCAGGTTGTCGATCTTGCCGGCGGCCGTCGACGCCTCCTCGCCGTTCCAGTTCGGGATCAGCATGATCACCGAGGTGACGACGGTGAGGACGATTACTGCCGCGATCAGCTTGGCAAGAGGGAGGCCCCGCATCGGGCGCCATTCTATTCAGGGAACCTGAAGCGACCCCTCGTCCGCCTCGTGACTCACGCCACGACCGGAGGCAGTCCGTCCAGCTCGCCCCTCGAGGCAGCGATCACGGTCCTGGCGACACCGTCCCAGCTCCAGAGCTCGTCGACCCGCTCCGCCAGGGCCAGGCCTGCCCGGTGGCGCCGCTCTGGCTCGAGCGCGAGCCACCCCTCGAGGCGATCGGCGAGCTCGGTGATGGCGCCCGGGCCGACCGGGAAGCTGAGCAGGCGCGCCAGATCGGGATCCACGGCGTCCGCGAGCAGCTGGGCCACCTCCCGCATCCCCGAGTGATCCGCCGCGACGGGCGGAACCCCGCAGGCGGCCGACTCCGCGGGCACCATCCCGAACGCCTCCGGCCAGGTGCTCGGCATGGCGAAGGTCTCGGCCGCGGGCATCACGTCCGCGACCTCGTCGTGCTCCAGCCGGCCCCCGATCAACAACGAACCCGCGGCGTTTCGAGCCGCATCGGCGTAACCCTCAGGCGGGTTTGCCAGGAAATCGGAGAGGATCGGCATGGGCGCGTCCTCGTCGCCCTCCAGGCCGCGGCCGCGGTCGGGAACCTTGCGGGCGCCGTCGAGGTCCCCGCGCTCGAGCGCGCCGACAAGGGTCCGCAATCCGTCCTCGAAGGCTCCGAAGCCGATGAAGAGGATTCGTGGTGACGGGGCGCCCGCCGCCCGGCGCGCGCGGTGAACCAGCGGCCAAGCCGCCGCCAGCAGGTCGACGCCCTTGCTGATCAGCAGCTTGCCGACGAACAGCACTCGCGGGTCTCCCTCCCGCCAGGACTGCAGGGCGGCGGCGACAGCCGGGCCATCTCGCCCGAAGGAGTCCTGCGACTCCATGGCGTCGGGGCGCTCCCGGTCGAGCCGCGCGGCGAGGCCCTCCAGGTTCCGGAGCGCCTCCGCCTCCGCGTGCGGGCGGAAGCGATGGACGTCGACGCCGGGAGGCCCCAGCCGCGTCCGGGCGGGCAGGCTCGGATCCGGCACCGTCTCGAACAGCGCCCGCGCCGTATGGGATGAGCCGGCGAGGAGCCCGGTCGCCGCGTCGGTGCCCTCCCGCGCGTAGGGCACGAAGCGCTTGGGATGCGGCGCGACCGTGTAGGAGATGTCCGAGCCGTGGAGCTTGATCGCGAACCGCAGGCCGGCCCTCGCGAGGATCGCGGGGGCCATGATCAGGTGGTTGGCGAGCGCCGCCTCGGGCTCGCCGGCCGCCGCCACGACGTCACGCACCGCGCCGACGTTCGCATCCAGGTAGCGATCGAGCTCGGCGTCGGTGAGCTCGGGGAAGGTCTTCACCTCGAAGCCCTCGTAGCGGTCGAGAACGTAGACCGGGAGCAGGCCACCGATCTCGGGCCGGTACACGGTGACCGTCCCCTCTTGGCCGGCGTCCCGGACCTGGTCGACCTCGAGGCGGCCGGCCTCCCAGCCTCCGACCGCGTCCACCCAGTCCAGCTCCGCCGCGTTCCGGTCCTGGCAGAGCAGGTGCACCTCATGCCCCTGACGCGCCAGCGCCTGAGCGAGGCTGGCGTTGTAGACGTTGGACCCCGTTCCCCGCAGCAGGTACCCGTGGAAGATCAACACTCGCACGCGTCAACCGTATTGGGGTCTGGCTCGTTGCTAACGTGCCGCCCGTGCAGAACCCGGAGCAGACCTATCGGCTGAGGGCCCCGGCATCGGGCCGAGAGGCCCTTGCCAAGGTGAAGCAGGAGGGTGTCTACGTCGACCGCGAATCGGGCGAGGAGATGAGGGTTGCCGCGGCGACGCTGCCGCTCGCGCCATCCGAGTCCGCTCTGGTCAGGGCCCCCGAGAACCTGCGCGCCTGCCGTCGCTGCGATCAGCTGATCGGGCTCGACGTCAGCGACTGCCCCTACTGCGGACTGCGCCAGCCGGCCCTCGACGGTTCGTGAGGGTCGCCGTCCCGCTGGCCGCCGTCGCGATCGCCCTGATCCCAGCCGGCTGCGGGAGCGACAGCTCCGGCGAGACGACCACCCAGTCGGTCTCCATCCCCACCGTGACCGCGCCCGGCCTCACTACGTCGACGGCGCCGGCTACGACGGCCGCGCCGGGCACGACCGCCACCACCAAGGGCGGCAAGACCTACAACCCGAACGCCCCCGACTCCGCGACCAACGACGTGCCACCGGCCAAGGGAAGCCCCGAGGCCCAGTTCGAGAAGCAGTGCAAGCAGCAGGGCAGCTGCGACTGATACGCGAGGGTGCTCCGCAGGAGCAACCCGTTTTACTTCTTCTTCTTCTTCTTCGGCGGCTTCTGGTTCGGGTCGGCGACCACGGTCGCCGAGTAGAGCAGCCGGGCGGTGTTGTAGACGCAGCCGTAGGAGCGCTGGGTGCCGAGGGCGTCCTGCGGCCTACCGGCCAGGATGTCGGCCGTCGCGTTGCACTTGCCCTTCTTGCGGCTCGCCGCCCATTTGGTGTTGGCGCTCTGATTGATGGCGAACGCCGGAGCCCAGGTCGGGACGGTCAGCGCAACGACGTTGTTCGGCTTCACGCGCAGGGGCGTGTCGAGGGTGAAGGTGGTGGTCTGCCCGAGGTATGAGGAGAGGTCCTCGACCGGCGACTGGGACTTGAGCTTGTAGATCGGCTTGCCGACCTTGATCGACTTCATGATCGGCTTGAGCACGGAGACCCTGGCCTTGGGTGTGCCGCCGAAGGTCTTGCTGAAGAAGTCGTAGTCGCTCTGGTTGTTGTTGTTCGGATTCGGCTTCGTGCTCGGCGCCCCGGTCTTGATCGACCAGGCGACGAGACGCCCGCGGAGGTGAACGACGAATGGGTTCGCCGCCCCGGTGATCGAGGTCTGGAAACCGGTGGTCTTGCCCACCGCCTGGCAGTTGGTCGGGCAGGACGGAACCGCCGGGGTCGCCGCACCGAGCACGATGACGCGCGGCGCCGCGCCGGCGCTGCCCGGCCCGATCGCCGCCGCGAGCACGGCTGCGAGGGCCGCGACCAACATCGCGATGGCGAGCCTGTACGGGCGCGCGAGTGCTTGAGCGTCCTGACCCATGAGCTTCATTGAACACCCCTATTCGGGGAGGGTTGCGGGGTTTCCTTGCAAGCGTGCCGAGTAGGGTTCCCTGACCATGCAGGGAGAATCCGCATTCCAGAGCTATTTGCAGGGCGCGCTCGAGATCTTCGGCATCGACACTGATGAGGCGGAGCGCGCGGTGATGGCCGGCGTCTGGTCGATCTACGAACCCGGCATGGACCTGCTTCGTGACGCGGACCTGGACGGCATTGAGCCCGAGCCCAACGCCGACCTCTCCAGCCCGCCTGCACGATGAACGGCCTCGACGCCCTTTCCCTGCCACTACGTGAGCAGGCCGCGGTGATCGCAGCCGGTGATCTCGAGCCCGGCGAGCTGCTCGACGCCTGCCTGGCCAGGATCGAGGAGCGGAACCCCGACCTGAACGCCGTGATCGCCACCTTCCCCGACGAGTCGCGCCGGATGCTCGAGCAGGCCCCCGAAGGCCCGCTTCGCGGCGTCCCCGTCCTGATCAAGGACGAGTGGCCGCTGCCCTGGCGCGCCGAGACGGTCGGCGCCGCCAGCGTTCCCGGGGTCAAGCTGGAGCCCGGCGAATCGGGGCCATACCGGGCCCTGCGCGACGCCGGCGCCGTGATCGCGGGGGTCGCCAACATGCACGAGCTGGGCTCGAGCAGCACCGGTAACACCTCGCTCTACGGGGCGGCACACAACCCCTGGGACCTCGAGCGATGCCCCGGTGGCTCCTCGAGCGGCCCTGCCGCCGCGGTCGCCGGCGGGCTTGTCGCCGGGGCGGTCGGCGCCGACGGGCTCGGATCCATTCGCTATCCCGCCGCCTACTGCGGCCTGACGGGGCTGAAGCCGACCTTCGGGCGCTCGGCGATGGCGGGGCACCACATCGCCAACACGGAGACGATCGTCTCCGGTCCGCTCTGCCGGGACGGGGCCGACTGCCGGCTGCTCGCCTCCGCCCTGTTCGGAGAGGAGCTCCCAGCCAACCCGGTCGCCGGCGGCCTGCGGATCGGAGTGATCCGGGACCCGTTCTGGAGCGACTCGGCTCCCGGCGTACGCGGGGCCTGCGAGGCCGCGCTCGAATCGCTGCGCGGCGAGGTCGAGGGTGAGGTGATCGAGGTCGAGCTCCGGGATCTCGAGCTGGTGCTGCCGGCCGCGCTCCTGGTCGCGCAGGCGGAGGAGGCCGCGCACCTCAACCCCGAGAACCTGAACGGGCTCAGCCCGGAGCTCAGCGTGATCAACCGCAGCGTCCTCAAGCTCCGGGCGCTGCTTCCCCTCAGCCTGACCGCGCGCGCGTTCCGGATCCGGGCCAAGGTGCGGCGCGACCTGATGGAGCAGTTCGACGGCATCGACCTGCTCGCCTGGCCGACCGTCCCCGCGGTCGCCCCGTCCCTCGTCGAGCCGCTGATCGAGCTGCCCTCCGGCGTCGAATCCGCAGATGCCGGAAACGCCCGCCATGGCGTGATCGCGAACCTCACCGGAGTCCCGGGGGTGAGCGTCCCCGTTGGCCTCGACGGAGGCATGCCGGTCGCCCTCCAGCTGCTTGCCACCTGGGGCGCCGACGCGATGCTGCTCGACGCCGCCGAGGCGCTCGAGCGCGCCACGGACCGGGAGTTCGTGGACATGCGCCCCACCGCAATCGCCTGATCGCTGTGACCGCCCTCCGGGCCCGGTCCCGACCGCCGGTTATCGTCCTCTGACCGTGGCCGCGATCGAGACGCAGCAGCTTGCTCGCGAGTTCGAGGGCGGGATCAAGGCCGTCGATGGCGTCGACCTCGAAGTGGCCGAGGGCGAGATCTACGGGTTCCTCGGGCCCAACGGCGCCGGCAAGACGACCACGGTCCGCATGCTCACCACTCTGCTTCAGCCGACCGGCGGCCGAGCCGTCGTGGCCGGCTACGACGTCGCGAAGGATGCCGGCGCCGTCCGTCGCAAGATCGGCGTGGCCCTCCAGGAGGCCGCCCTGGATCCGCTGATGACAGGCCGCGAGCTGCTCGAGCTCCAGGCGACCCTGCACGGCATCTCCAAGACGGACGGGCAGGAGCGCGGCCAATGGCTGCTCGACCGGGTTGGGCTCACCCTCGCCGCCGATCGGCGCGTGGGCACCTACTCCGGCGGCATGCGTCGACGCCTCGACCTCGCCGCCGCCCTGGTGCACACCCCGGAGGTCCTGTTCCTGGACGAGCCGACCACGGGGCTCGACCCCGTCAGCCGCAAAGCGATCTGGGAGGAGGTCCGCAAGCTGAACGACAACGGCACGACGGTCTTCCTCACCACCCAATACCTCGAGGAGGCCGACCAGCTCGCTGACCGAGTCGGAATCATCTCCGGCGGCAGGCTCGTCGCTGAGGGCACTCCGATGGCGCTCAAAGCCGAAGTCGGCAGACCGCATCTTGAGCTCTCGCTGGTCGAGCAGGCCGGGAAGGAGGAGCGCGCCGAGGTGGTCCTGGCCCGTTTCGGGCGCCCGCTGCCGGCCAGGGACGGGACCCTGATGGTCGAGCTCGAGCACGGCACCTCCGAGGTCGGTCCGATCGTCGTCGCGCTCAACCAGGAAGGCCTCGACGTCGAGTCGCTCGATCTTGTGCAACCCACCCTCGATGACGTGTTCGTGCACAAGACGGGACAGCACCTCGAGGGCGCACAGGAAACCGGAGAAACCGAGGCGGTAGCTGAGTGATTGCTGGATTGGTGGCCAATGCGCGGGTCGTTCTCGCTCTCGGCCGCCGCTCCGTCAAACAGACGATTCGGCGGCCACAGCTGGCGGCGCCGCTCGTCATCTTCCCGACAGCGCTGCTCGCGATCCAGACGGCCGGTGCGGGACGGGCGATAGACCTGCCGGGGTTCCCACCGGTCGCCAACTTCCTCTCATTCATGCTGGCCGGGGCGATCGTCCAGTCGGTGATGATGACCGGCAACTCCGGAGCGATCGCCTTCGCGATCGACATGGAGATGGGGTTCACCGACCGTCTGTACGCCGCGCCGATCTCGCGCTCCTCCGTCGTCCTGGGCCGGTTGACGGCCACCGCGATGCTCGGGGCGATGATCGCCGTCTACTTCACGATCCTCGGCCTGATCTTCGGCGCGAGCATCAACGAGGGCGTGCCGGCTGTGATCTGGATCATCGCGCTGACCTCCGCGTCAGCCCTCGCCTTCGGCTCCATCGGCGCCGCGATCGCGCTCCGCTCCAACAGCGCCAGCGTGGTCCAGGGGATCTTCCCGCTGGTGTTCGTGATCCTGTTCCTCTCCGACGCCTTCTTCCCGGCCAATCTGATGCTCGAGCCGGCCTCCTGGGTGGCGCAGTACAACCCGCTCAGCTTCATCGTCAACGGGATCCGCGAGCCGATCATCGCCGGCTGGTCCGCCACGACGCAGCTGAAGGCCATCGCCTCGGTGATCGGGATCGGCGCGCTCGGCTTCGCGCTCTGTGCCTTCGCCATGCGCGGCAGGTTGAGGAGGGGCCTGTGAGCTGGCGAAGCTCCACCGCAACCATCCGGGCGCTCGTCCGGCGAGCGCTCAACGAGATCACTCGTGTCCCGGGCGCAGCGATTCCAGGCGTGCTCGCTCCCACCATCTTCTTCCTCGGACTGACCAGCGTCTTCGGCAGCCTCACCCTACTCCCGGGCTTCACGACCTCCAGCTACCAGAGCTTCCTGATCCCGGTGAGCCTCCTGCAGGGCGCGGCCTTCACCGGTGCCGCCACCGGCGTCAATCTGGCCCGCGACATCGAGCAGGGATGGTTCGACCGTCTGCTCGCCTCGCCCGCCCCACGCCCCGTCCTCCTGGCGGGCCTGGTCCTGTCAGCAAGCCTGCGGTCGCTGCTGCCGGCGACCTGCCTGTTGGTGGTCGCATTCGCCGTGGGAGCTCATTGGCCGGGACTGCTCGGCCTGGTGATCGCGCTCACGCTGGTCATGGGCATGGCCGTGGTGGCCGCGACCTGGGGCACGTCGCTCGCCTTTCGATTCCGCACCCAGTCGGCGGCCCCCGTGATGCAGGTGGGAATGTTCCTCGCCGTCCTGCTGACGACCGCATACGCCCCACTGGACCTGCTGACCGGCTGGCTACAGACGGTGGCTCGGATCAATCCCGTGACTCAGGTCGTGGAGGCCGCCCGCCAGGGGTTCGTCGGGTCGGTTACGTGGAGCGACACCTGGCCGGGGTATCTGGCGCTCTTCGGGCTGGCGGCGATTCTCAGCTTCTTCGCGTTGCGCGGCATGCGCCGGATGACCGTGTGACGGAGACGGCGATCGAGACGGAGGTTCGAGGCCAGGTCCTCGGGATCGCCGGGGAGACGCTGCGCGGCAACTGGATCGAGGGCGACCGGGATGGCGTCCACTACGGCTACTCGCGGCCGAGCCCCGGTCATTATCCGTGGCAGTGGTACTGGGACTCGTGCTTCCACGCGATCGTCTGGCGCCGGTTCGAACGCTCACGCGCCGAGAGCGAGCTCCGCAGTCTGCTGTCCGGCGGGTCCGAGGACGGCTTCATCGGCCACACGATCTTCTGGCATGGCCATGTCGACTGGCAGCGGCGCTGGACGTACAACGTCGCCTCGGGCAAGGCTCGGAACACGTCGACGATCCAGCCGCCGCTGCTCGCCTGGGCCTGGCGAATCGCGGTCGGGGACCCGCGGGCAGAGCCACGGATCGCGGCGCACCACCGGTGGCTGGAGGCCAATCGGGATCTGGACGGCGACGGGCTGCTCTGGATCGTCCAGCCCGATGAGTCGGGCCTCGACTCGTCGCCAAAGTTCGACCCGGTCTGGGGCCTGCGCGCTCATGCTCGGCCCCTGTTCCCCTTCCTGATCGCCAGGAACAGGCGGCTCGGCTGGGACGCGCGGCGCGTGCTCGACGCGGGTGGGCCGCTGCTCTGCGAGGTGATCACCAACGTCCTCTGGTGCCTGGCCCGGATCGCGGCCGGGGAGCCCTCGATCACCCCGAGGATCGTCGAGCGCCTCTGGGACGAGCGCCGCGGGCTCTTCCTCGACATCGGGCGCGGCGAGCTGGCCCATGAAGGCAAGACCGACCCGGCCGGGCGGGACCGCCGCATTCGCACCTCGACCTGGTCGGCGCTCGCGCCGCTCGCCCTCCCCGACCTCCCGGACGAGATCGGCAGGCGCCTGATCGAGGAGCACCTGCTCGATCAGCGCAGGTACTGGCTTCCGTTCCCGCCCACGTCGGTCTCCGCGGAGGAGCCCACCTTTGAGCCCCGCAAGTGGAAGCGACCGCTTCGCCGTCTCTACTGGCGGGGCCCGACCTGGATCAACTCGGCGTGGCTGATCTGGATCGGGCTGCTCCGTCTCGGATACGACGCGGAGGCGATGGACATGGCCAGGCGCCTGAGCGAGGCGGTCGCCGATCAGCGGCTCCGCGAGTTCTACGAGCCCTACTCGGGCGAGGGCCTCGGCGCCAGGGAATTCGGCTGGTCCTCGTTGATCGCGGAGCTGGCGGATCCGGATTCGGCCGCGTCCGAGTCCTATCTGTGAGCTACGTGGCCGACGGCTGAGTCGACAACAGCAACACGCAGAGGACCAGGATCAGGGCGAGCCCGAAGAGCACCAGCAAGGCGACCAATCTGCTTGTTCCCCTCAGTCCCAGCACTGGGACTAATCATAATTAGGTAGACGGCGGCTGTCTAGCCGGCTGAAACAGCCACTGGCGTGGAGAAGCCCGCCTTGCAGACGAACTTGCCGGCGGTGCGCTTGGTGGCCTTGACTCGCACCGAGCTCGTGCCAGCCGGCAGGGGACTCGGCAGCTGGCCCGAGAGGGCCCAGTTCCCGCTCGAATCCGAGGTGGACCCGTCGAGCGTGCCGAACACGACGCCGTTCGCGTCCAGGACCTGGAGCCTCATCCCGCGCGAGGGCTTGCAGGCGCTGGCGGTGTTGAGGGACCCCTTCGCCGTCACCTTTCCACCCTTGTTGATCTTCGGGCTGCCGGTGAAGTAGACGACGGCCGTCTTCTTCTTCTTGCCCGCCATCGCGTCAGCGCTGAAGACGCCCAAACAGAGCGCAGCCGCTGCCACCACGGCAAATGCCTTTGCGAGCGGCCTCATCTACTTGTAACGGTAGGTGATGCGGCCGCGGTCGAGGTCGTACGGGGACAGCTCGATCTTCACCCGATCCCCCGGGAGGATGCGGATGTAGTGGCGGCGCATCTTGCCCGAGATGTGGCCGAGGACCTCGTGGTCGTTGTCCAGCTTGACGCGAAACATCGTGTTGGGCAGCGCCTCGGTGATCTCGCCCTCCATCTCGATCTTCTCTTCCTTCGCCATGCGACCGGGCAGGGTAGCGGGTGGGCTACCGGCCCTCGAACGTAGCCTTGCCGGGCCCGTCCTCGAGGAAGCTGGCCACTGCGTTCTTCAGGTCCTCCGAGGCGAACAGGTCCGCGAACACGCTGGGCGTCACCTCGTCCGCCTCGTTCACGCCGCCCGCGCGGTAGGCGCGGATGATCCGCTTCGTCGCGCCGTGGGCGACCGTGGGACCGTCCGCGAGCCGGTGGGCGAACTTCATCCCCTTCTCGAGCAGCTGGTCGTCAGGCACCACCCGGCTGACCACGTTCCAGTGCTCGAGGGTCGCGGCGTCGTAGAGGCCGCCGCTCATCACGAACTCTGCGGCCCGCGCCGGCCCGGCGCGCTCGGCCATCCGCTGCGTGCCTCCCGCCCCCGGCGTCAACCCGACGACCGCCTCGACCAGCCCGAAGCGCGCCGACTCCGTGGCCCAGATCATGTCGCAGCCCAGCGAGATCTCGAGCCCGGCGGTCAGGCAGAGGCCGTGCACCAGGGCGAGCGTCGGGATCGGCAGCTCCTCGATCCTCCGCACGACCGGGATCAGCGAGCCGAACGAATCCGACGCGCTCCCCTCCTCCTGGACCCTCTTGAAGCTGTGCACGTCGACGCCGCCGGTGAAGATGTCTCCCTCCGCCCGCCAGACGAGCGCGCGGGCGTCCGAGCCCTCGACCTCCTCTATACAGGAGACGAGCGCTCCCCAGGCGTCATCGCCGAACAGGTTGAGCGGCGGGTTGGAGAGCACGATCGACGCGACGTTGCCGTCGCGCTCCAGCCTGATGGGCGCGGTCTGTGTCTCATTCATGAAACGGGATGCTCCTCGCTTCGCTCGTCACACCCTCGCATCATCTTCTCCTCGCAGTCTGGCGGCGGTGGCCGCGATCTCGTCGGAGTCCCCGGGCTCGGGGATCCAGGGAAGCTTGAGCGGATCATCCTCGTATCGGGGTACGACGTGGATGTGGAAGTGGAAGACGGTCTGCCAGGCGACGGCCCCGCAGGCGTTGATCAGGTTGATCCCGTCCGCTGCGAGGACCTCCTTCATCCGTCCGGCGAGACGCTGTGAAGCGAGCATCGTCGCCGACAGGTCCTCGGGCGCGATCTCGAGCAGGTCGGCGGAGTGCGCCCGTGGCACGACCAGCGCATGTCCCGGGGTCGCCGGGTTGATGTCCATGAAGGCGACCGTGCGCTCGTCCGAGTCGATCGTCTGGCTCGGGATCGAGCCATCGACGATGCCGCAGAACAGGCAGTCGGGGTCCGCCATACGGGCGCCAGGCTATCGGAGCTGCCTGGCCCGCTCGAGCGCCTGCGCTCGCCCGTCGATCTCTCCCGTGAACGCCTCGGCCCGCAGCTCCTCCAGCAGCCTGCCCATCTCCGGGCCGGGCGAGAGGCCGAGCTCGTCGGCGAGCTCGTCCCCGCTCAGCGGCGGGCGGGGCGGGCCGTCGCGGTGCCAGGCGAGGGCGTCGCGCAGCAGCTCCCGGGCGAGATCGAGGTGGGCCTCAACCATCTCGGGGCTCGCCAGCGGGCCCTCGCCGCGCGCTGCCAGCCGGTCGGCGACGCTGAGCAACGTGACGTCGGCGGACACGGGCTCCGTCGCCACCAGGTAGTCGTAGACGGCGCGGCGGGACAGGGGCCGCTGGTGGATCAGGAAGCCGAGCCGCAGGTGGTGAAGGGCGAGGCCCTGGAGCTGGACGCTGAGCCGGCGGCTGGTGCGCAGGCGGCGGCAGATCCCGGCGATGATCCGGGCGCCGATCTCGTCGTGGCCGATGAAGGTCACATACCCCGATCCCTCCGACCGCGTCTCGGGCTTGCCCAGGTCGTGGAAAAGGGCGCCGAACCGGAGCGCGCCCCGGCGCGTGAGCTCGTCGGCCAGGGGCTCCGCGAGGAACGCCTCTATCTCGTCCGTCAGATCTCCCGCGAACGAGCTGAGGTCAGCCTCGATGCCGAGCCACTCCTCGAGGACGGCGAGCGTGTGGCCGAGGACGTCGAGGTGATGGTTCGGGTTCTGGACGACCCCGCGAAGCGTTTCGAGCTCGGGCAGGACCACGGCGGTAAGCGCCAGGCGGCCCATCAGCTCGATGCCGAGCAGCGGATCGGGCCCGGCGACGATTCCCCGCAGCTCGGCGAACTGGCGCTCGCCGGCGGGGTCAGCGGCGTGGGCCGAATGGGCTCGGGCAAGCTCGAGGGTCCCGGGGTCGATCGTCAATCCAAGGCCCGCCGAGAGCCGGCAGGCTCGAAGGAGCCGGATGGGATCTTCTGCGAAGGCCGAGTCCGAGACGGCTCGCAGCAGCCGGGCCTCGGAGTCGGTCACCCCGCCGGTCGGATCGATCGGATCGCCGCCCGCCAGCGGAATCCCGATCGCGTTGACCGTGAAGTCCCGGGCACGGAGGTCGCCCTCGATCGAATCCGCCCGCAGGGCGGCCACGTCCACGTGCCAGCCCTCCGTGCCGGATACGGCGCGCCAGGCGGCATGCTCCTCCGAGAGCTGGAATGCCGAGCCGCCCGCGACCCTGCCGATCGCGCGGGCCGCGCTCTCCTCGCGACCCGGCTCCACCGCGATGTCGGCGTCCGCCACCCGCTCCCCGAGCAGGGCGTCGCGGATCGCGCCGCCCACTATCCAGGCCGAGCCCTGGTCCTCCTCCAGCGCGGTCCGCGCGGCGGCAATCGACGGAGCGGCGGCGAGTGCGTCCTCGAGCGTCACTCCTGGACCTCGCGGGTCACTCGCTGCGAGATCCCACAGGTGATCTCGTAGTTGATCGTGTCGAGCCGGGTTGCGACCTCCTCGGCCAGGATCCGCTCGGAGCCCTGGGCGCCGATCAGCACCGCGGCCGCCCCCCGCTCCACATCCGTCTCGGGGCCGAGGTGGATCGTGATGTTGTCCATCGAGACCGTGCCGACCAAGGGGTAGCGCCTCCCGCCGACCAGCACATCACCGTTGTTGGAGAGGCCACGCCTCACCCCGTCGCCGTAGCCGATCGGGAGGACCCCGACCCAGGTGTCAACCGGGGCGCGCCAGGTGCGGCCGTAGCCGGCGCTGGCGCCGGCCTCGAAGCGCTTCACGTCGGCGACGTAGGAATGCAGCTCGAGCGCGGGTTCGAGGCCATGCGCAGCGGGGTCTCGCTGGAACGGGTCCAGCCCGTAGACGGCGATGCCGCAGCGCACCATGTCGAAGTGGGTGGCCGCGTCACGGATGGTCGCGGCGCTGTTGGCGGCATGGACGGTGCACTCCGGCGCGATCTCGCGTACCGCCTCGGCGACGGGGGTGAAGGCGGCGAGCTGCTCTCCGAGATACGCGTTTCCCTCCTCGTCGGCGGTGGCGAAGTGGGTCCAAACGCCCGCCAGCTCCAGCCGCTGATCGGCGTGGCAGGCACGGGCCAGCTCGATCAGCTTGGCCGGATCGCGTTCCCCCAGCCGTCCCATCCCGCTGTCGAGCTTCAGGTGAACCCGCGCCATCCGGGCGAGCTCGGCAGCGGTCCGCGAGCAGAGCTCCCGGAACTCCTCGCGCCAGACCGCGACGTCGGCCCTCGCGGCCAGGGCGACTCGCAGCTCCTCCTCGGTGAGCGCTCCCATCACCAGGATCGGCGTGTCCGGGAAGTGCAGCCGCAGTTCCTCGGCCTCGGACGCGGCGGCGACCGCCAGCCTGGTGGTACCACCGCGCATCGCCGCGGCGGCGCAGGCGGCGGCCCCGTGCCCGTATCCGTTCGCCTTCACCACCGCGCAGACCTCGGTGCCCTCCCCGACGCGGTCCTTGAGCGTCCGGCAGTTCCGCTCTACGGCCCCTACGTCAATCGTCGCCAGGGCGCGGCCCGTCTGGTCGGGCGGGCTCAGGGCGCCAGCCCCGCGGGTATCGAGTCGATGACGTCGCCGGCGATCACCGAGTCGTGGCCGATCCGCTCTCCCGCCGCTCGGCCGGCGCGAGAGTGGGCCACAACGGCGGCGCAGGTTGCCGCGAACGGCTCGATGCCCCGGGCGATGAGGGCCGCGATCATCCCCGAGAGGACGTCGCCGGTCCCGGCGGTCGCCAGCTGGGGGCTCGACACGCGGTTGACGGCCAGCCGCTCGCCGTCGGCGACGATCGAGTCGTCGCCCTTGAGGAGGACGATCCCCCCGCTCCGCTTTGCTGCTTCACGCGCGCTCTCCGCCCGCCTGGCCTCGATCTCCTCCGAGTCCCGGTCAAGCAGCCGGCCCATCTCCCCCGCGTGCGGCGTCAGGACGAACGGCGCCCTGCGCTCTGCCAGCCCCTCGATGCGCGCGGCATGGGCATTGAGGCCGTCGGCGTCGATCACCAGAGGCGCGGCGATCCTCGCGGTGAGCTCCTGGGCGAGCCGCTGGGTCCCCGGCTCGCGGCCCATCCCGGAGCCGAGCACCACGCAGGCCGCCCGCTCGGTCGCGGCGAGGATCTGCTCCGATGCGGCTGGGCGCAACCTGCCGTCGCGGCTCGCGCACCCAAGCGACATGACCTCGGTCAGCTTCACCTCGAAGATCCGCTCCAGGTCGGCGGGGACCGCCACGGTCGCGTAGCCGGCACCGGTGCGGATCGCTGCGCGTGCCGCCAGGCAAACCGCGCCTGTGAGGCCGCGCGATCCACCGATGATCACCACCTGCCCGGAGCTGAACTTTGTCGACCCGGCCGCCCGGCTGGGCGCCAGCTCGAGCACCCGCGGATCGATTACGCCCGCCTTCGGCTCGATCGGAGCCCCATCCGGGATGCCGATCGGGGCCACGCGCAGCTCTCCGGTGTGCTCCTTGCCCGGAGCAATCCAGTGGCCCAGCTTCGGCGCGTGGAAGGTCACGGTGACGTCGGCCGCGACGGCCATCCCCTCGACCTCTCCGCTCGAGGCGTTGACACCGGATGCGATGTCGGTTGCCACCACAGGGGCGTCCGCCTCGTTCATCGCGTCGATCGCCGAGGCAGCGGGGCCCCGCGGCGTGCCCGCGAAGCCGGTGCCGAAGACGGCGTCGATGACGACTCCGGCGCCCTCTATCGCGGCCGGGAGCTCGCCCGGATCCACCTGCCTCACCTCGCCCGCGCGATCGGCGTTCGCCCTGGCGTCGTCGGAGAGCTCGTCGGGCGGCGCGAGCAGCAGCGCGTCCACCTCCAGCCCAGTCTCGCGCAGGGCTCGCGCGGCGACGAGCCCGTCCCCGCCGTTGTTCCCCTTGCCGCAGACGACCGCCGCCCTGCTCGAGGTCGCGACCTGGGCGGCGGCCTCGGCCACGGCGCGGCCGGCGGTCTCCATCAGCTCGAGCGAGGGCACGCCCCGATCCTTGATCGCCCAGCGGTCGGTGGCGCGCATCTCCTCGGCGTCCAGGCACGGATCGAGCCAGTCCTCCATCGGGGCCAGCCTACCCCGCAGCGGGCGAAGCGCAGGTGGGGCGGGCGTCGGGCTGCTACCCGGCGATTGCGATGGCCGCTGCGCTCTCGCGCGAGTGCGTGAGCGAGATCGCGATCTCGACGTCGCCCGCGGCCTTCGCGGCGCTCCCGTGGAGCCGGACGCGCGGGGGTGCGCCCGCCTCGACCTCGATCTCACGCGGCGGCACACCTCGGCCCAACGCCTTGATCACGGCCTCCTTCGCCGCGAAGCGGGCCGCCAGATGACGGCCGGGCCGCGCGCGGGCGCGCGCGTAGGACAGCTCGCCGTCGGTGAACAGGCGGCCCGCCAGCCGCGGGCGGCGCTCGAGCGCGCGCTCCAGGCGCTCGATCTCGATCAGGTCGATGCCGACTCCGACGGCCACTGCCTACTTCAGCCCCACTACCGCCTTGAACTCGGCCTTGTCGCCGCTGCTGCCCGAACCGGTGACCAGATAGCTGAGCGCGTTCAGGTACGGCTTGGCCTGTTGGAACCCCGGGTCTGACTTGGCGCCCGAGGACTCGGCCAGCGCGAAGACCGATGGGAAGTCGAGGAAGAGATCGGTGCCGAGGGAGGAGACCTGGCCGTGGGCGGTCGTGAACGTCGGTGCATCGGCCAGCGCCTGGGTAGGCGTCAGCGACTGCTCGGCGGAGTTGGCTCCGTAGCCGATCACGAACTTGTCGCCCTGCTGGGCGATCTCGACCGGCCGAGGCGCCACGCTCGGATCGTTGATCTGGAAGCCGGTGCCACCACCCGAGAGCCGCAGCGGCTTGATGCCACCGCTGCCGAGCTGGAGCAGCCCCTGCAGCTGGCTGAGCAGCCTGCCGGTGAGGTTCGCATTCTTCGTCTGCACGACGAGCGCGCCGGCCAGCGTGGACTGGGTCGTCCCCTGGACGTAGATCACCGCGTCGCCCAGAGCGCCTTCGAGCTGGTCGAGCGACGCCCCGGTGGTCGTCTGGATCTGCTGCACCGTGGAATCGAAGTTCGGGATGGCGGTCTTCAGCTGGTCCAGGCTCCGCTTCAGGCTGTCCCCGAGGTTGCCGACGCCGAAAGCGAGCCACGCCTGCGAGGGAACAGCGCCGATCAGAGCGCTCTCCGGCGTGTCCACCCCGTTACTGCCGCCGGTCGCCTCGAGCTCGATGCTGTCCGCCGAGGCCGTCAGCGCACCCGCGGCGGGCTCGGTGAGCGAGTCGCCCGCGGTCTTCTCGAGCAGGGCCTGGCTGTTTGGATCGAACTGGTCGGGCCCGAGGGCGGCGATGAAGTTCTTGGGGATCGTGTAGACGGTGCCCAGGCGGTTGTCCGGCAGGTCGCCGATGGCGTCCTTGAAGTCGCTGGTGTCGCCGAGCGAGTCGCCGGAGTTGGCGTCGACCGCCGCCTTGAAGCCCGCGAGGTCCCCCTCGACCAGGAAGTTGCCGACGGTGCCGAAGACCTGGCCCCGTTGGCTCTTGTCGGTCTGGTAGGAGGCGCCGTTGTAGGTCTGAGGCGCGGGATCGGTCGCGGTGTCGCCGGAGGCCTTCTGGGCGAAGGCGAGCGAGGCGCTCGGGTTGGTGGTCTCTACTACGACCGAGCCCTGCGAGTTCTGGCCGAGCGACGTGAAGAAGACGCCCGCCTTCTCGCCGAGCCAGGGCGCGACGTCCTGCTGGTAGCTGATCGGATGGCCGTCCGCCTTCGACTGGTCCTCGATCAGCGAGACGATCTTCGCGCCGGGATCGCTGGTGTGGAGGATCTTGCCCAGCGCGGCGTTGGCATCGGTCTTGGCCGAGCCGGTCGGCTTCACGGTGGCGTCCAGGTAGATCGGCGTGTTCGCGGGCACCGCTGCTGCGGGGCCGACATCGGTGCTGCCGCCACCGCCGCCACCGCAGCCCGCCAGGATCGCCGCGGGAACGGCGACGCAGGCAGCGAGCAGCGCGGGGAGTCGGCGGGAGCTCAAGAGGCGGGCATCGTAGCCCAGCTACTCGACGGTAACCGTCTTTGCCAGGTTGCGAGGCTGGTCGACGTTCAGGCCGTTCTCGCGGGCGATGTAGTAGGCGAGCAGCTGCAGGGGCACGATCGCGACTATCGGCTGCAGGATCCAGTCCGTGCGTGGCACGAACAGCGTCTGGTCGGCCGCCTCCTCGACCCCCTCGGAGCCCTCGGTCGCCACGGCGACCACGTCGGCGCCGCGGGCCCGGACCTCCTCCATGTTGGAGAGGATCTTCTCGACCACCGGGCTTTCCGTCGCGACCGCGACCACGGGGGTCGACTCGTCCAGCAGGGCGATCGGCCCATGCTTCATCTCGCCCGCCGCGTAGGCGTCCGCGGGTATGTAGGAGATCTCCTTCAGCTTCAGGGCACCCTCCAGGCAGACCGCCAGCCCGATGTGGCGGCCGATGTACATGAAGAAGCGCTGGTCGTGCTGGGAGCGGGCGATCGCCTTGACGCGCTCGTCGCAGGAGACGATCGTCTCCTGGATCTTGTGGGGAAGCGACTTGAGCTCGGCGACGAGCTCGGCGATGCGCGGCGGCTCCATCGTCCCTCGCAGCTCGGCGAGGCGAAGGCCGAGCAGGTACACGGCCGCCACCTGGCAGACAAAGGTCTTGGTCGCGGCCACGCTGATCTCGATACCCGAGCGCGTGTAGAGGACCGCGTCGGCGTCCCGGGTCGCCTGGCTCCCCATCACGTTGCAGATCGCGAGCACCTTCGAGCCGCCATCGCGCGCCAGACGCATCGCCGCGAGGGTGTCGGCCGTCTCCCCCGACTGGGTGATCCCGATGACCAGGTCGTTGGGCCGGTGCACCGGATCGCGGTAGCGATACTCCGAGGCGATGTCCATCTCGACCGGGACCCGGGCCCACTGCTCGATCGCGTAGCGGCCGACGAGGCCGGCGTGGTACGAGGTCCCGCAGGCGACGATCACGATCCGCTCGACCTCCTTCAGGAAGTCGTCGTCGAGGTCCACGTCCGAGAGGTCGACTCCATCCAGTCTCGGCAGCCGGTCGGTGATCGTCTCCGCCACCGCGTCGGGCTGCTGGTGGATCTCCTTGAGCATGAACGTGGCGTAGCCGTCCTTCTCGGCCGCGTCCTCATCCCAGGTGACCTCGATCGGCTCGCGCCCGTCGACCACGGTGCCGTCCGCACCCATCAGCGTGACCTCGCCCTTGTGGATCGTGACGAGCTCATCGTTCTTGATTCCGAGGGCGTGGCGGGTCTCGGCCAGGAAGGCGGGGATCGCCGAAGCGATGAAGTTCTCGTGATCGCCGAGACCGACGATCAGCGGACACTCCTTCCGCGCCGCGACGAGGGTGTCCTCGTGATCGTTGTGCATCGCGACGAACGCGTAGTGGCCGCGCAGATCCGCGAAGGCCCTGCGGACCGCCTCGGTCAGGTCGCCGTCGTAGTGGCGCTCGATCAGGTGGGCGACGATCTCGGCATCGGTCTCGGAGGTGAACTCATGGCCCTCGCCGATCAGCTCGCGCCGCAGCTCCGCGTGGTTCTCGACGATGCCGTTGAGGACGATGTGGATCTTCTCTTGGCAGTCGCCGTGAGGATGGGCGTTCTCCTCAGTGACCCGGCCGTGCGTCGCCCAGCGCGTGTGGCCGAGGCCGATCGTCGCCGGCCTCTCCGCGACGGCGACACTGCCGGCGCCATTCGAGGCGTGTTCCTCCAGCGCGGCCCGCAGGTTGGCGAGATTGCCGACAGCGCGCACGCTGTCGACCTCGCCGTCCGAGATCACTGAGATGCCGGCGGAGTCGTAGCCCCGGTACTCGAGCTTCTCCAGCCCGGCTATCAGCAGGTCCCGGCACGGTCGGTCACCTACGTATCCGACGATGCCGCACATAAGGGGTGCTACAGGGTAGAGCGAAACCGCTAGGCAAGCTCGCGCTTGGCGATCTCGACGAGGCGCTTGCAGATCGCCTCGCACTCCGTCTCGTCCGGTGCCTCGACCATCACCCGCACCAGCGGCTCCGTCCCGGAAGCCCGAACGAGCACGCGGCCGCGTTCCTCGAGCTTCGCGTTCTCCTGATCGACGGCGCTCCAGAGGGCGACGGCGCCCTCCACGGCTCCGCGATCCGCGATCCGGACGTTCTCGAGCCGCTGGGGCAGCCGCTCGAAGGGCTCCACCTTCTCGAGCCGGCGCCCGCCAAGCGCGCGCAGCGTGAGGAGCGACGCTGCGATCCCGTCGCCCGTCGGCGCGAAGTCGGTCCAGACGATGTGTCCCGACTGCTCGCCGCCAAGGCGCCAGTCACGATCCAGCAGCACCTCGATCACGTAGCGGTCGCCGACCTGGGTCTGGGCGACTTCGATGCCGGCCGCCTCCATCGTCTTGTGGAAGCCGAAGTTGGTCATCACGGTCACCGCCACCCCGCCCTCCAGCTCACCGCGGTCCTGGAGGTCGGTTGCGATCAGCGCGATCAGGTCGTCGCCGTCGTGGAGCCGCCCGGTGCCATCGACGGCGAGCACCCGGTCGCCATCGCCGTCGTATGCGAAACCGATGTCGGCGCCGGATGTCTTGACCAGGTCGACCAGGGTCTCTGGGTGCGTCGAGCCGCAGGCGGCATTGATGTTTCGCCCGTCCGGCTCCACCGCGGTCAGCACGAGATCCGCGCCAAGTGCACCGAAGATCACCGGGGCGGCGCGGTGGGTGGCCCCATTGGCGCAGTCGAGGGCGATGCGCAGGCCGGAGAGGTCGAGCTGGAAGGCCGTTCGCAGCTCCCTGATGTAGTCGTCGAACGCCCCCTCGAGCACCCTCACGCCCCCGACACGCTCACCGGTCTGATCGTCCATGCGCGCCTCGATCCCGAGCTCCGAATCGTCGTCGAGCTTGACGCCCCGTGAGCTGAAGAACTTGATCCCGTTGTCGCCGAAGGGATTGTGGGATGCGGAGACCACAGCGGCGAGATCGAAGCTCAGCCGGCGCGCCAGCACCGACGCGGCGGGCGTCGGCAGGACCCCGCCGAGCATCGCGTCCCCTCCCCCGGCGGCCACTCCCGCGGCGAGGGCCTCCTCCAGCATCGGGCCGGACTCACGCGTGTCGCGGACGATCAGGACCTGAGGGCGCTCGGCCTCGGCCTGGAGCGCCGCCGCGCGGCCGAGCCGCACAGCGAGGTCGGGGGTGAGCAGATCGCCCACGGGGCCCCGGACCCCATCGGTCCCGAAGAATCTCCTCTCCGCCACGCGGGCGGACGCTAGCGCTTGCTGAACTGCGGGCGCTTGCGGGCCTTCTTCAGGCCTGCCTTGCGGCGTTCCTTGACCCGCGCGTCGCGGGTCAGCATGCCCCGGCGCTTGAGCTCAGGGCGAAGCGCGGGATCGACGTCGCAGAGCGCCCGGGCGATGCCGTGGCGGACCGCGGCCGCCTGGCCGGAGATACCGCCCCCGTGCACTCGGACGCGAACGTCGACATTGCCCTCGTACCCGCTCTGGACAAGAGGCTGCTTGGCGACGGTCTGCAGATACGCGCGCGGGAAGTACTCATCCAGGCTCCGCTTGTTGACCTGGATGCTGCCGTCACCGGGGCGCAGGATCACTCGGGCGATGGAGGACTTCCGCTTCCCGGTCGCGGAATAGCTGGCGTCGCCGGAGAGCTTGGCGGGCTTGGCCGCAACCGGGGCGGTCTCGTCCACCTCTCCGATCAGCTCCCGCTCGCGCTTCGCGCGCTCCTCCTCCTCGGCCTCCCGGCGGGCGCGCTCCTCGGCGTCCAGCGGGCGCTCGGTCTCGATCGCGATCGGATCGAGCTCGGCACCGGGAACGACCTCCTCCTTCTTCTGCTTGCCCTCGGCCGGCTCGGGCTCGGCGGCCTGCTCAGCGGCGGGCTCGGCGGGAGCCTCATCCGCCGAAGCGGCCTGCTCCTCGGCGGGGGCGTCGTCCTCCGCTGCGGCGTCCTCCGCGAGAGCCTCCTCGGCAGGGGGCTGCTCCTCGGCGGGAGCCTGCTCCTCGGCCTGGGGCTGCTCCTCGGCGGGTGCCTGCTCCTCGTCGGGCTGCTTCTGGTCGTCGTCTTGCATCATGAATCGGGTCGCGCTGCCGCGCGCCCCCTCGTCTCGATGTCGAGTTGCTCGGGCTGCTGGGCCCGATGGGGATGCTCGGGGCCGGCGTAGACCTTGAGCTTGCGAAGCTGCTGACGGGCGAGCCGGTTGCGGGGGAGCATGCCCTTGACGGCCTTGCGTATTACCTCCTCGGGGCGCGACTCGAGCAGCTCGCCGAGGGTGCGGGAGCGAATGCCGCCCGGGTACCCGCTGTGGCGCCAGTAGCGCTTGTCCTCGCGCTTCTTACCGGTCACGGCGATCTTCTCGGCGTTGACGACGATGACGAAGTCACCGACGTCGACATGCGGCGTGTAGGTCGGCTTGCGCTTCCCCCGCAGCACGTCGGCGATCTGAGTCGCGAGACGGCCGAGGGTCTTGCCCTCGGCATCCACGACGTACCAGTCCCGCTCACGGTCCTGGGCAGTCGCCTGATAGGTCTTCATCGCAGTCGCAGTGGCCATAAAAAGAGCCGCGCACCAATCCCGCGGCCGGCGGATGATAGCGCCGGTAGGCTAGCCCGCAGTGGAGGCTGGGCCCGCCGCAGCATCGGTTTCCTACCGGGACGTCACCAAGAGGTACCCGGGGCAAACCGAGCCCGCGATCACGAATCTCTCGCTGGAGGTGCCTGCCGGCGAGATCTGCGTACTGGTGGGGCCGTCCGGGTGCGGAAAGACCACCGCCATGCGGATGGTCAACCAGACCGTCGAGATCACGGAGGGCGACATCCTGATCGGGGATACCTCTGTGCGCGACCGCGATCCGACCGAGCTGCGCCGCGCGATGGGTTACGTGATCCAGCAGACGGGGCTCTTCCCACATCGGACCATCGCCGAGAACATCGCGACCGTCCCGAGCTTGCTCGGCTGGGATCGAGACCGCACCAGGAAGCGGGTCGAGGAGCTGTTCGAGGTGATCGGACTCGACCCGGCGCTGGGCGATCGCTTCCCCAGCCAGCTCTCCGGTGGCCAGCAGCAGAGGATCGGCGTCGCCCGGGCCCTCGCCGCGGACCCACCGGTGATGCTGATGGACGAGCCCTTCGGCGCCATCGACCCGATCAACCGGGAGCGCCTCCAGAACGAGTTCCTCCGTCTCCAGGCCGAGATCCAGAAGACGGTCCTCTTCGTCACCCACGACATCGACGAGGCGATCAAGATGGGCGATCGGATCGCGATCCTGAAGCAGGGTGGCCGCCTCGCGCAGTACGCCACCCCCGCCGAGCTGCTGATGGCGCCCGCCGACGACTTCGTCGAGGACTTCGTCGGCGCCGATCGCGCGCTCAAGCGGCTGGCCCTGATGAGAGTGCGCGACATCGACCTGTGGGAGGCGCCGCTCGCGTTCGTCGGCCAGTCAACGGCCGAGGTGCGGGCGAAGCTGGAGGGCGCCGAGGTCCCCCACGCCCTGGTCGTCGACGCCGAGCGGCGACCGCTCGGCTGGCTCTCGGACGCGGACCTGAGGGGCGACACGGTTCCCCAGAAGCCCGACAGCGGACCCGAGCCTCTCCTCGATCTCGACGACGTCATGAGGGACGCGCTCGCCGACCTCCTTCAGACCGAGACCCAGTACGCGCCGGTCACCGACGCCCGGGGACGAATCGCCGGCGTCCTCTCCGTGGAGATCATCTCCGAGTTCCTGGTCTCTCCCCAGGCGAAGGTGGAGGAGCACGCCGCGGTCGAGCGGCCATTGGGCGAATGAATCCCCTGCTCGCCGAGATCGCGCCCCTCCTGAGCCAGGTCACGATCCACAACCGGACGGGTGGCAACGCCAGCTGCGTGGCCCAGAACAAGGCTTTCTGCCCCGGATGGGCGTTCGACAACTTCGACCGCTACACAACCCCGCTGCTCAATCACCTGCTGCTGGTCCTCGTCTGCGTGGCCGTGGGCTTCCTGATCGCCTTCTGCATGGCCGTGGTCTCGCATCGCCGGCGCTGGCTGGTCCCGACCTTCACCGGCACGACGGGGGTCCTCTACACGATCCCGTCGCTCGCGTTCATCTTCCTGCTCCTGCCGATCACGGGGCTCGGCTGGACCACGGCGATCATCGTCCTCACCACCTACACGCTCCAGATCATCTACCGGAACATCGTGGCCGGCCTCGCCAACGTCCCGGCGGAGAGCAAGGACGCGGGACGGGGGATGGGGATGACCGAGCGCCAGCTCTTCTGGCGGGTCGAGCTTCCCCTGGCCATGCCGGAGATCATCGCGGGGCTCCGAATCGCCACCGTCTCGACAGTGGCGGTCGCGAGCTTGATGGTGTTCGCGAACGTGAACACCCTCGGCCAGCCGCTCTACCAGCAGCTCACCTTCAAGACCAACATCGTGATCGCCGGCGGGTTGATGATCCTGATGGCGATCACGTTCGATCTCCTGCTGCTCCTGGCCCAGCGCCTGCTCGCACCGTGGCGGCGGCCGGGCAGGGAGGCGACGCCGTGAGCCTGCACGCCACTCTCGGGTTCCTCGGTGTCTTCGGCGACGCGATCGACTTCATCCTCCACCAGCAGGAGGCGCGCATCCAGGGCACGCTCGTCGGCGGCCCGGACCAGGTTCTGCATCTGACGGGCCAGCACCTCAAGGTCACCTTCCTCGCCCTGGGGCTGGCCACAGCGATCGCGCTGCCCGCCGGGGTCGCTCTCGGCCACATCCGCAAGGGCGAGGCGTTCGCGATCTCGTTGGGCAACGCGGGCCGGGCGGTGCCCGAGCTCGCCCTGATCGCCTTCGTGGCTGCGTTCATCGGCGTGGGACTGCTCAACGTCACCTTTGCGTTCGCCGTGCTGGGGATCCCGCCGATCCTGACCAATGCCTACGTCGGGGTCAGCCAGGTGGACCGAAACGCCGTGGAGGCCGCCCGGGGGATGGGGATGAGCGCGCTGCAGGTCATCCGGCGCGTCGAGCTGCCCCTTGCGGTGCCGACCATCATGGCCGGCGTGCGCACCGGCGCTGTGAACATCATCGCCACTGTCGCGCTGGCCTCCCTCGCCGGGGTGAGCACGCTCGGGGACTACATCCTCGGCCGGAACGTCTATGGCGACGCCGGCGTGGTTGCCGGCGCAATCCTGATCGCGCTGCTCACCCTGACCCTCGAGCTCAGCCTGGCGGGGCTGCAGTGGGTGCTGACGCCGCGAGGTCTGAAGCTCGCGCGCGCCGGTGCGGCGGCATAGGATCTCCCGGTCCATTACAGGGGTGCAGCAAGCCCCAGACGAGAGGAGGGTCACGTGGTGACCGGCCATTCGCGAAAGAGGGCGGCCTTCGTGCTGATTGCGGCGCTGGTGCTTGCTCTAGGCGTTGCCGCTTGTGGGGGCGGCAGCAACAACAACGACACCGGGACGAGTGGGGGCAACTCCGCCAACCTGATCAAGTCGAATCCCGCCAACAACGGCATTCAGCTGACGGTGGGTTCAAAGAACTTCACGGAGGAGTACATCCTCGGGAACATCTACGCGCAGGCCCTCCAGGCGGCCGGCTACGACGTGAAGACCAACCTCAACCTGGGCTCCGAGACGATCGCCTACAAGGCGCTCCAGGACGGAGAGATCAGCGGGTATCCGGAGTACACGTCGACGCTCCTCCAGTCCATCTTCGGCAAGGACACGGTTCCCGCCGATGCCCAGGCCGCCTATGCCCAGGCGCAGCAGGAGCTCCAGCCGAAGGGACAGACCGCGTTCGAGCCGACGCCGTTCGCCGACGCGAATGCGCTCGGCATGCTGAAGAGCAAGGCCGACGAGCTCGGGGTCACGAAGATCTCCGACCTGCAGGGCAAGTCCCAGGACCTGAACCTCTACGGGTCGCCGGAGTGCCGCGAGCGTGCCGATTGCCTGGTCGGCCTGCAGGACACCTACGGCCTGCAGTTTGCGTCGTTCAACCCGGTCGACATCGGGCTGCGGTACACGGTCCTCGACAAGGGCCAGGCCGACGCCTCGATCGTGTTCACGTCGGACGCTCAGCTCTCGGCCAACCCGGACAAGTACGTCCTGCTTCAGGACGACAAGGGGATCTTCCCCTCGGGGAATGTCATCTGGGTCACCGATCAGTCGACGGTCCAGAAGGCCGGGCCGGATTACCAGGCGACGATTCAGAAGGTGCAGAAGGGCCTGACCCTGCCGGTGATGCAGGAGCTCAACGCCCGCGTCGACATCGACAAGCAGGATCCGGCCGCCGTGGCCACGCAGTACCTGAAGGAGGACGGCTACATCCAGTAGCAAGTCCCACCGGGGTCAGGTCTTGTCACGTGCACCTGCGTGCACGTGCAAGACCTGACCCCCAGTCTTGTTATGCTGCCGCGCCAGCAAGGCCAAGTCCCCTCGAGTCACTCGAGGGGAACGGAGGACCCAAAGGGGTTCACACCCCAGGGGCGAATCGCAACCAACTGGTTCGTAGCGCCGCTCTCGGCGCGAGCCCGCCAGCTAACTCCGTAGGCCGCAGAGAGTGCGGAGCGCGTTGATCGACAAACCGGTTGGTCGCACGTCCCGAAGGGGAGCGGCGCTGATCGCTGCGCTGGCGATTGCGACGGCCGCGCTCGGAGCTCAGGGCGCCTTCGCCCAGAGCGGCGGCGTCGGCGCGCCCGGCACCACGACTGACCCGACCACGACCACCGGCCCGGCGCCTCCCGGCTCGATGATCTTCCCGGTGGCCGGCGCGCACACCATCGGCCAGGGATTCGGCGCCGCCCGGAGCGGCCACAGCCACCAGGGCCAGGACATCATGGCCGCCTGCGGTACCCCCGAGGTCGCGGTCAGCCGCGCGAAGGTCAAGTGGGTGAGCTTCCAGAAGCTCGCCGGCAACTACGTCGTGATCCGCAACAAGAAGCTGCACCAGGACTACATGTACGCGCACCTCGCCGCGCGGGCTCCGGTCAGGAAGGGCCAGATCGTCCAGCCCGGCCAGCAGATTGGGGTCGTCGGCCAGACCGGTGACGCGACGGCCTGTCACCTCCACTTCGAGCTCTGGCTCGGCAAGTGGTATCGCGGCGGCCATCCGGTCAACCCGCTGCCCTACCTGCAGACCTACCAGGGCTTCTAGGGACTCGCCCGCTCCGAAGCGGCTGCTACAACCGGGCGCCTGATGTGTTCCAGCCCGGGTATGCGTCTCCGCCGACTCGTCCCAGCCTGCCTGGTGATCGCGATCGCAGCCGCGGCGACGGCGACCCCCGCCTCCGCCTACCAGCGCTACCGCTATCCGCTGAGGGGGCCACACAACTACGGCAACCTCGACGTCACCGGCTTCGGCGCGAAGCGGACCGACGGCTCCATCCACACCGGCCAGGACATCATCGCCAATTGCGGCACGCCGATCGTCGCGGCCCACTCCGCGGTGGTGCGCTCCGCCGGCCACTCGACCGGCTACGGCAACTACGTAGTGCTGCACGGCGAGGGAACTCGCTTCGACTTCGTCTACGGCCACATGAAGGGCCGCGCGCGAGTTGGCCTCAACCGCCGGGTCCGGGCCGGGCAGCGCATCGGCTCCGTGGGGCACACAGGTACGGACAGCGGCGTCTGCCACCTGCACTTCGAGATCTGGAAGGGCCGCTGGTTCGCCGGCGGCAGCCGCACCGATCCCCTCCCCCACCTGCGCGCCTGGGACAAGCAATCGGGCGGCCCGCTGCAGGAGGAGCCGAAGCCCCCGCCGGGCCAGTACTCGGTCAGCAAGCGGCTCTTCTACGACAGCGCCGAGTAGGCCGATCAGAAATCGCTCCTTCGAGCCAAGTCTCGGGTTAGTCCAGTGACGAAACGAATGAATCACCCGATACGCCGGCCGCTCACGCGGTCGCATCTGTTCACAAGCCTGCTGGCGGGATGCCTCGTAGGGCTCGTGCTGCTCACCAGCGCGTCCGCCGCCTCCGCCAAGACCTACCACCCGACCCGCACCGACGATCCGGCGCCCAACGGCTGCAGGAAGAAAAACTGCTCCCTGCGCGAGGCGGTGATCGCCGCGGACACTGCCCAAGGCGGGAAGATCGTGCTCCGTCCGGGCAAGCGTTACGTGCTGACCCGGCGCGGCGCCGGCGAGAACAACGCCCTCACCGGGGATCTCGACCTGCACTTCCCCGATGTCGAGGTCAGGACCAAGGGGCGCCGGGGGCCGCTGGCGACGATCGACGCCAACGGAATCGACCGCGTCTTCGCCGGCTCCCCGACGCTCGAGCGACTGATCCTGCGAGATGGTCACGCCCGCGTGACCCAGGGCGACAACGGCGACGGCGGAGCGGTTATCGGCGATCCGAGGGTGAGGCAGACCCGCTTCATCAAGAACACCGCGGACGGTCGCGGTGGCGCCATCTACTTCGCCGGCGGTCCGAGCTGGATCTCCAAGTCGATTTTCAAGGGCAACAAAGCCGCGAGCGACGGGGGTGCCATCTACTTCATCCAGCCCTGCGCCGGCCCCGAGGGTCAGATGGGCTTCACTGCCAGCCGTGCGACACACAACAGCGCCGGTGGGGACGGCGGCGGGATCTTCAGCTACTGCGGCCTCGACGTCACTCGCTCCCATGTCGGCGGCAACTCGGCCAGGGGCGCCGGGGGAGGGATCTTCAGCCCTGGAAAGGCCATTCCACCGGAGGCGGCCCCGCAGACCCCGAATGAGTGGCGGTCGGTGGTGGGCGTGTCCCAATCGACTGTCACCGGAAACCACTCCCGCTCATATGGCGGCGGCGTCGCCCTCGACGCCGGCTCGGGCTACTCGAGCATCAGCAGCTCGACCGTCTCGGGCAACTCCACGACCGGAAGCGGAGGCGGGATCGGCATCAACGCACCGCGTGCCGAGCCGGCGGTGAGCCTGCAGGCCGAGAACTCGACGGTCGCCAACAACAAGGCCGGACGAGACGGCGGCGGGATCGGCTCCAACGACCCGACGACGCTCCTCGGATCCCATGCGACCGTGGCGCTCGACCACGTCACCGTCGCGCGGAACCAGGCGAACACGGCACTCGAATCCGGTGTCCAGCGGGCGGGGCTGGGCGGGGGCATCTACACCGAGGACGACGACGACGTCTTCAGCGTCAACACGATCATGGCCCTCAACACCGTCGCGACCTTCCACAAGCCGCAGGCATCCGATTGCGCGACTCCGTTCGGCAACGCCATCCAGTCCCGGGGCTACAACCTGGTCGGCAACCCCGCCGGCTGCAACGGCTTCGGTGTCATCGGCGACCTCTTCGGCGGGAAGCTGAAGCTCGGCAAGCTCGTCAACAATGGTGGGCCGACCAAGACCATCGCGCTGCAGAAGGGCTCCAGGGCGATCGACCACGCTGACCCCGCCGCGAGTGGGAACGACCAGCGCGGCTTCAGGCGAGGCAGGAAGCCCGACATCGGCGCCTTCGAGCGCGGCGCGAAGCCGCCGAGGTCGAAGAAGAAGTGAGCTGCGGCGGCTGCAGGCCGGCCGCTATTCCCACTCGATCGTGCCGGGCGGCTTCGAGGTGAGGTCCAGCGTGACGCGGTTGACGCCTCGGACCTCGTTGATGATCCGGGCCGACACTCGCTCCAGCAGGTCATAGGGCAGGCGCGCCCAGTCGGCGGTCATCGCGTCGTCAGAGGTCACGGCGCGGATCACGATCGGGTGCGCGTAGGAGCGCTCGTCGCCCTGGACGCCGACGGAGCGGACGACCGGCAGCACGCAGAACGACTGCCAGAGCTCGCGGTAGAGGCCGGCTGCGCGGATCTCCTCCTGGAGGATCGCGTCGGCCTCCCGGACGATGTCGAGGCGCTCGCGTGTGACCTCGCCGCCGACGACGCGAATGGCGAGGCCGGGACCCGGGAAGGGCTGCCGCCAGACGAAGCGCTCGGGAAGCCCGAGCTCGGCCGCCACCGCTCGCACCTCGTCCTTGAAAAGCATCCGCAGCGGCTCGACCAGCTCCATCTCCATCTCCTCCGGGAGGCCGCCGACGTTGTGGTGCGACTTGATCGTCGCCGCCGCGCGGCCGTCGCCACCCGACTCGATCACGTCCGAGTAGAGGGTGCCCTGGACCAGGAACCGCGCGTCCTCGACCTTGCCCGCCTCCTCCTCGAAGACGCGGATGAACTCCTCGCCGATGATCTTCCGCTTTGTCTCGGGGTCCTCGACGCCGGCGAGGCGGTCGAGGAAACGGTCGGCGGCGTCGACGTGGACCAGCTGGATGCCGTGCTGCTCGCGGAAGGCCGTGACCACCTGCTCGGCCTCGTCCTTGCGCATCATCCCGTGGTCGACGAAGACGCAGGTGAGCCGGTCGCCGATGGCGCGGTGGACCAGCAGGGCCGCGGTCGCCGAGTCGACTCCGCCGGAGAGGCCGCAGATCGCGCGAGCGTCGCCGACCTGGGCCTGGATCGAGCTCACCTGCTCCTCGATCACCGAGGCGGGTGACCACCGCTCCCTGCAGCCGGCGACGTCGCGGAGGAAGCGGGTGAGGATCTCGGTGCCGTACGGGGTGTGGACGACCTCCGGGTGGAACTGGATCCCGTAGAGGCCGCGCTCTGTGCTCTCGAACGCGGCGACGGGCGACTCGGTGCTCGAGGCGAGGGCGGTGAAGCCCGGGGGCGGCTCGAAGACGGTGTCGCGGTGGCTCATCCAGCACTGCTGCTCGGCGGGCAGGCCCTCGAGCAGGGTGCCGCCGCCGTCCCGAAGCGTCAGCTGGCTGCGGCCGAATTCACCCGCCGGCGCCTGTTCGACGCGGCCGCCGAGCTCGTGGACCATCAGCTGCATGCCGTAACAGATGCCGAGCACGGGGATGCCGAGCTCGAGCAGCTCCGTCCGAAGCGCCGGCGCCCCGTCCGCATAGACGGAGGCAGGCCCACCGGAGAGCACGAGCCCACGCGGCCCGCGTTCCTTGATCTCTTCGAGCGGCGTGTCGTGCGGGAGCAGCTCGCTGAAGACGCCGCACTCGCGAATCCGCCTCGCGATCAGCTGCGAGTACTGCCCCCCAAAGTCCAACACCAGGACTTCCTCCTGCGCTCTCCCGCGGGTGGCGCCGCGGGAGGCTCCATCCGAGGACGACGCCGTCGCCCGCAGGATGGAGGGGCCCGCGGCGTCAGGACCCGCGGGCCGAGCCGCTTGAGCACTCCCGCTTTGGGCGTTGGCGACCGGTGCGTCGCCGTCAGTCATCGCTGACGGCGACCGCCGTTGCGACCGTGGCGCGCCCGTTCGAGCCCATGCCGACCGACTGCTCGCGCTGGAGCTGCTTGCCCTCGGACATCAGCGCCGGCGCGACCATCACCTCAGCCCGATGGAACTCGGGGATGTCCGCGTAGCCGGTGGTCGCCATCGAGGTCCGCAGCGCACCCATCAGGTTGAAGGTGCCGTCGTTGTCCTGGGCGGGCCCGAGCACGATCTCCTCGAGGGTGCCGTCCTGGTGAGTGGCCACCCGGGCACCGCGAGGCAGCGAGGGATGGAAGGTCGCCATACCCCAGTGGAAGCCGCGGCCGGGTGCCTCCTTGGCGCGTGCCAGCGGCGAGCCGATCATCACGGCGTCGGCGCCGACCGCGATCGCCTTGGAGACGTCGCCGCCCGTCCGCATGCCGCCGTCGGCGATCACGTTGCAGTAGTTGCCCGTCTCCATCATGTGCTGGCCGCGGGCGGCGGCCACGTCGGCGATGGCGGTGGCCTGCGGAACGCCGATGCCGAGCACGCCGCGGGTCGTGCAGGCCGCGCCGGGGCCGACGCCGACCAGAACTCCGACCGCGCCGGTCCGCATCAGGTGGAGCCCGGTGTTGTAGGAGGCGCAGCCGCCGACGACGCAGGGCACGTCGAGGTCGGCGATGAACTGCTTGAGGTTGAGCGGCTCGGTCTGGGTCGAGACGTGCTCGGCGGAAATCACCGTTCCCTGGATGACGAGGATGTCGAGGCCCGCCTCGAGGGCGGTCTCGTAGTGCTCGGTCACCTTCTGCGGAGTGAGGGAGCCGCAGGCCACCGCGCCGTCGGCCTTGATCTCCTCGATCCGCTGTGCGATCAGCTCGGCCTTGACCGGCTCCGCGTAGATCTCCTGCATGATCCGCGTGGCGACCTCCTTGGGCGCCGCAGCGATCTCATCGAGCTTCTCGTCGGCGTTCTCGTAGCGGGACCAGATCCCCTCCAGGTTGAGGACGCCGAGGCCGCCAAGGTTGCCGATCTGGCCGGCGGTCTTCGGGCTGACGACGCCGTCCATCGCCGAGGCGAGCAGCGGCAGCTCGAAGCGGTACGGACCGAGGGTCCAGGTGATGTCGATGTCGTCGGGGTCGCGGGTCCGCCTCGAGGGGACGATCGCGATGTCATCGAAGCCGTATGCCCTGCGGCCCTTCTTGCCGCGGCCGATCTCTACTTCCATTGGCAGATCCTAGGTTCGTTCGCGGACGAAAAAACCCCGCGTCGCGGGGCCGGAAATGCGGTGATAGCGGCGTTTCGGAGGGTCCTTACCAACGCTCGGCCAAGGATAACAGCGGTCAACCCGGGCCCTGCCGGGATCTAGACGGTCGCGGGGGCTTCGAGCTCGCGCGCCTCGACTCCCGGCAGCAGCCGCTCGACCTCAGCCGGGTCGATGCTGCCCGCGCCGAAGTGCTGGGTCGACTCGGCGCCGCAGGCGACCGCGAAGCGCAGGCACTCCTCCGGCGGGCGGCCGTCGTAGCGGGCGGCGACGAAGCCGGCGAGGAAGGCATCTCCGGAGCCGACGGTGGCGACCGGCTCGACCTGGGGGGCGGTGACCTCGTAGGCGTGGCGGCGATCGTCTGCGTCCAGGAGCGACGCGACGCAGCCCTCGTGCCGGGTGATCACCGCGTCGGTCGCCCCGAGCTCGACCAGGCTGCGCAGGCCGAGCAGGGCGTCCTCGCGATCGTTGAACTCATGGCCGACTGCGCCCTCCGCCTCGCGCACGTTCGGCGTCACAGCGGCAGGCCCGGCGCGTAGCGAGGCGACGAGCGGCTCGCCGTCGGTGTCGACGATCGTGTCGACCCCGATCTGCTTGAGCTCCTCGACGATCTGGGCGGAGAACGACGCCGGGACGGACGGCGGCAGGCTGCCGGCGATCGCGCAGATGCGAGCACCGCGCGCCAGGTAGAGCAGCTTCTCCAGGAACCGGTCGAGCTCTTCGGCGCTGACATCCGGGCCGCGCTCGTTGATCTCGGTCTGCTCGCCGGAGGTGGGATCGACGACGGCGAGATTCGTCCTCGACTCGCCGGCGATCCAGGTGAAGTCCGTGAGGATCGACTCCTCGGCGAGGCGCTCCATCAGACGGGCGCCGGTTGGGCCGCCGGCGAGCCCGGTGGCGATCACGGGCCGGTCGAGCAGCTTCAGGGCGCGGGCGACGTTGACCCCCTTGCCGCCGGCGACGGTGCTCGCCTCAACGGCTCGATGGCGATGGCCCTGCCGGAAGCTCGGAACCGCGACGGTGCGGTCGATGGCGGCGTTCAGGGTGACGGTGAGGATCATCCGGCGCCCCCCTCCCGCTCCGCTCTCTGGCGCCTCCTGCGCATTCTCTCCTCGTGCATCCTGCGCCTCTCCTCCGGGGTCCGCTGTTGGGGGGACTGTCGCCGATTCTCTCGAGTTCGCGGGGCGGCCGTCTCGGGCTCCTTCGAACCGCGTCCTCGTCTCGTCAGCAGCAGTCCTAGGAGTATCACGATCGCGCCGAGCAGAAGTAGAACGATTGGATTCTTCGCGGCCGTGATCGCCTTGTCGACGGTGGTCGCCGCGCCAACCGAGCGGGACGCGACCAGGGGGCTGGCCGCCGCCGGCTTTCCATCGACCGTGACCCTGACGCGGCCGAGCACCTGACCCTCCCGCACGGCACCGCTGACCTCCTCCGGTGCCGTGACGTGGGTGGCGACGTCCTGGCCCTGTCGCAGGTTGACCGGAAGGGCGTCCCTGGCGACCAGTGAGAGGTGATCGCTGCGGTAATCGAGCTTGGGATCGGCCAGCTCCTGACCCTTTCGGACCGGCTGAACCGGGTGATACAGGGAGAACCCGTATTGGAGGAGCTTCAGCGTGTCCGCGTCGCGGGTGGGCTCGTCGGGAGCGCCGAGCACCGCGGAGATCAGGGTCGTCGAGCTCTGGGTGCCGGAGCCGACCAGGACGTACTCCGCGCCGAGCGTATGGCCGGTCTTGACCCCGTTGATCCAGGGGACCTCGTTGAGCAGCGTGTCCCGGCTGGTCACCTGACGGAGGTGGTCCCCGCTGTGCAGCGTCGCGCTCGGGGTGTTGACGATCCTGGCGAACAGCCGATTGCGGAGGAGGATCGAGGCGAGGGTGACCAGGTCGCGAGCGCTCGAGTAGTTGTCCGGGTCGTCCAACCCGATCGGGTTCGCGTAGCTCGTGTCGGTCAGCCCGAGCCGCTGGGCCGTCTGGTTCATCTCCGTGACGAAGGCGGGCACCGAGCCCGAGACCCCGACGGCCAGCGTCTCGGCGGCGTCGCTCGCGCTTGGCAGGAGCAGCCCGTAGAGCAGGTCCCGGACCCGCAGCCGCTCGCCGGGGCGAAGGCCGAGCTCGACCTCGGCGGAGGCGCTCGGGTGATACGACGGCGCCGCGATCATCTGGTTCGGCTTCAGGTGCTTGAGGGCCAGGTACGCGGTCATCAGCTTGGTCGTGCTGGCGATCGGCAGCCGCTTGTTGGGGGTGCTGCTCGCGAGGACGGAATCGTCGCGAGGGTCCATCAGGATCCACGCCCTGGCGTCGAGCTTGGGGCCGCTTGCGGCGACGGCCGAAGCCGGCAGGCCGATGAGCATGGTCGCGAGCGCGATGGCAATCGCCGCGCGAACGCGCCCCCTTCCCCGCCTGCCTTCGATTCCGAGCACCGTCAGCGCAACGCTATTCGCTGGCCCTCGAGGAGGGTCTGCGGATCGAGGTTCGGGTTGAGCGCCTGAAGCGTGTTCACATCGATGCCGGTCTTCAGCGAGATCGCTCCCAGGGTGTCGCCGGAATGGACGATCCAGACGCCCTTGCGCACGGCCCTCTCGCCGGCCTTGCTGATATGGGCCTTCTTGTGCGAGTCACCGTTGTCCCCGCCGCCGCCTCCCCCGCTCGAGGTCGCCACGACGGCGACCACCAGGATGAGGGCCGCGATCAGGGCCAGCACGGCGAACACGCGGACGAATTGATTCGGCTTGTAGTCCGGCATTCGAGGGTTCGACAGGGTACTGCCGGCTAACTACTGAGGCTCCAAACCGCCTCGCGGAGCTCCTCCGCAGCCGCGGCGGGATCGTCCGCCCCGGCGATACTTCGCGCCGCAGCGACCAGCACCGATGCGGGGCGTCCCGGAGCCAGCGCCGGCCCGAGGTCCTCCGGCTTGCCGCCCTGGGCGCCGATTCCGGGAATCAGGAAGATCGAATCGGGCATCAGCTCGCGGAGCCGGCCCAGGTGCTGGGGGGCGGTCGCGCCGACCACCGCACCGAGCCCGGACAGCCCGGACACTCCAGCGAGCCGCGTGGCGCCCTCCGCCACCAGCCTGGCGAGCTCCTCGTGCACCGGACCAGCATCAACGCCGGCTCCTCCGCTTCGCGTCCGGGGCCGGCTGACCACGAGGTCTTGCAGCCGCGCCGCGCCCGGGTTCGAGGTCCGAACCAGCACGAAGACTCCGGCGCCGGCTTCCCGAGCCGCCTCAACCAGCACCCCGATCGCGTCCTCGCCGAGCAGCGGGTTGGCGGTGAACGCGTCGGCGCCCAGGCCCTGGACAGTGCCCCACGGCGTCTCCGCCTCGCCGACGAGCGCCTGCCCGTAGGCCTTCGCGGTCACGGGGACGTCGCCCCGCTTGCCGTCGGCGACGACCAGCAGCCCCGCCCGCCGAGCGGCCGAGCAGACCTCGTCCAGGGCCCGCCAGCCGGGTGCGCCCAGCCTCTCGAAGCAGGCCAGCTGCGGCTTCACCGCCACACAGGCGGGACCGGCCACCTCGATCAGCCGGCGGCAGTGCTCGAAGACGGCCGAGGCGGCCCGATCGGCGACGTCGGTGAGGTCGGCGTCTGGCGCGGCGTCCGGGGAAAGCGCAGCCGGATCCGGGTCAAGGCCCAGGCACACCTGGCTGCGACGCTCGTCGACGAGCGTCGCGAGCCTGTCTGCGAAGGGCTGGGTCGCTATCCGCCCTTGACCTTCTTCTTCAGTCCGGAGCCGGCGGAGAAGCGCGGCACCTTGCCGCCCGGGATGAAGATCCGCTCGCCGGTGCGCGGGTTGACACCCTGGCGCGGGCCACGCTCGGCGACGGCGAACTTTCCGAAGCCGGTGAAGTTCACCTCGCCTCCGCCCTGGAGGACGTCCATGATGGCGTCGAGCACCGCGTCGACGGCCTGTCCAGCCTCCTTCTTGCTGCCGATTCTGCTGTCGCCTGCGAGCACGTCGAGGAACTCAGCCTTGGTCACGTCATCTCCTCCTAAGGATTGGAGTTCGCGCCGAGCCTAACAGCGGCTGCTGAAGCCAAAATATCGGCTTGTGACGGTCCGTCGCTACGCGCCGCCGATGGCCATTTCGCCGACCAGCATCGGCGCGGTCTTCACCGACCCGCCGAACGGCACCCAGCGGGTCTCCGAGCCGACGGCCTGTACCGCGGCCAGGGTGCCGAGCAGGTCCCCCGCGATCGTGAACTCGCGCAGCGGCTCGGCCAGCTCACCTCCGCGGATCGCCCGCCCGGAGGCGCCGACGGAATAGCGGCCCGTGACCGGGTTGACCCCAGAGTGAAGGCCGGCGACCTCGGTGATGTAGACGCCGTCCCCCGCGCGCTCGAGCAGCCCCTCGAGGGAAAGATCGCCGGGCTCGAGCACCAGGTTCGAAGGGCTGACCGAGGGCGGCGAGCGGTACGAGGACCGGGCAGCGTTTCCGGTGGAGCGCGCCCCGCCCCGGCGGGCCGTGTAGGAGTCGTGCAGGTAGGCGAGCAGCTTGCCGTCCGCGATCAGGGGCGTCCGCTCGCGCGGCGTCCCCTCGCCGTCGAAGGGAGCGCTGGCGAGGCCGCCGGGATCGATCCCGTCGTCGGCAAGCACATAGGCGGCGGACGCGAGCTCGTCCCCGAGCCGCTCGGCGAACGGTGAGCGCCCGCGCTGAACCTCGTCCGCGCTGACCGCGCCACCGATGAAGCCGGCGAAACTGGCAGTGACCCGCTCCGAGAGGACCACGGGGCAGGTTCGCGACTTGGGCTTGCTTGCCCCGAGCATCGAGGCGGCCTCGTCCCCTGCCTCCCCGCCGATCTCCTCGGCGTTCAGGGAGTTCGGCGAGCGGCCCACCCCGAAACCGAGCCCCGTCTGGACCTCCGAGCCCTCGGCCGCCATCGCCTGCAGGAACGAGTAGGCGACGGAGGAGCCGAAGCTCCCGGAGACGCCGCGCGAGGTCGCGATCGCCGCGTCGCCGTCCTCGTCGACGTAGACGACCTCCTCCACCCCGGTGACCCGCTTGTCGCGATCGAGCGCGATGCGCTCGATCTGCTTGGCCAGGTCGATCACCTCGGCGGTCTCGGTGTCCGCCACCGCCGGGTCGCGCAATCCCTTGATCTCGGCCGGCTCGCCGCTCGGGTCGGGCGCGACGGAGTTCTCGTCCTCGTCGGCGACGCGGGCGGCGCCCACCGCGGACTCCGCCAGCTCGGCAAGGCCGGACTCGGAGAGGTCGGTGCCGTATGCGTAGCCGGTGCGTGTCCCGATCCAGGCCCTGACGCCGACGCCGCGGCCACTCGCCTCGGTCAGGCTCTCGACCTCGCCGGCGTGGACCCGGATCTCGCGGCTCCGCGAGCCCTCGCTCCAGGCCTCGGCGTCGTTTGCTCCCGCGGCGGTCGCCGCCTCGACCGCGCGGCGCGCAACGTCCTCGAGATCGCTCATACGGCGGTCCCGCCGACGGTTATGCCCTTGATCCGGACATGGCCCTGGCCGGTGCCGACCGGCGCGGTCTGACCGGACTTGCCGCAGAAGCCGGTCTTCATCTCGAAGTCGTTCCCCACTGCGTCGATCCGGGTGAGCGCCTGGAGGCAGTTGCCGATCAGGGTCGCGCCTCGGCAGGGCTTGGTCACCTTGCCGCCCTCGATCAGGTAGCCCTCGGAGACCCCGAAGACGAAGTCGCCGGTCGCGGGGTCGACCTGGCCGCCGCCGAAGGAGACGGCGTAGAAGCCCCTGTCCACCTCGGCGATCAGCTCCTGGGGGTCCGCGTCTCCCGGCTCGATGTAGGTGTTTGTCATCCGCGGAATCGGCAGGTCGCGGAAGCTTGCCCGCCGGCCGTTGCCCGTGGACTCGACGCCGTCTCGGCGAGCGCGGAGGCGGTCGTAGAGATAGGAGGTGAGCTTCCCTTCCTGAATCACCGCGGTCCGCTGGCAGGGGGTTCCCTCGTCGTCGATGGCCCCGGTCCCCCACTCGTGCGGCATGACTCCGTCGTCATAGGCGTTGAGGAGCGGCTCGGCGACCTTTTCCCCCATCTTGCCTGCGTAGACACTGGCGCCCTTCTGCACAGCGTCTGCCTCCAGGCCGTGGCCGGTCATCTCGTGGAAGAGGACACCGCCGAACCCACCGCCGACGACCACCGTCATCTCACCGGCGGGCGCCGGATCGGCGCCGAGCAGCTTCAGGGCCTTGCCGGCGGCCTGCTCCGCGATCCGGGCTGGGTCGCCGTCGAGCAGCTCGAAGCCCCCGTGCTCGCCGAGCGTCTCGAAGCCGGTCTCGACCGTGCCGTTCCTGCGCGCCACGACCTGCACCCCGAGGCGCACCCGGGTTCGGTCGTCGCTCGCCTCGAGGCCCTCGGAATTGAAGACGGCGACCCGGCGCCTTCCCTCGCTGTAGCTCGCCGAGGCCTGGGCCACCTCCGATCCGGCGGAACGCGCGCGCTCGTCGAGCTCTCGCAGGACCGCGGCCTTGCGCTCGGCTGGGACGCCCGCGGGATCGATCTTGATCTCCTGCAGCTCGGGCGGCCCAGCGGCCTTCAGGGCGAGCGACTCGGTCCCATCGCCGTCGAGGGCGGAGGCGAGCCCATCCGCGGCTCGCATCAGATCCTCCTCGGCCAGGCCGTCGACGTGGGCGAAGCGGGTCACCTCACCGTCGATCACCCGGATGCCGGCGCCCCGCTCGCTGCCCGACTGCGGGCGCTCGACTCGGGACTCGTCGATGGAGAGGGTGAATCCGTGGCGCTCCTCGCAGAAGAGCTCAGCGAAGTCTCCGCCGTGCGAGAGCGCCCGCCCCAGGACGCGGGTGGCGATCCCGTCCTCGATCAGGCTCACTTCGGACTCCTGGCCCGTCGCGGCGGGCCGGCGACCTCGATCAAGCGCGAGGCGGCCAGGAAGAGCGCCCGCCCCTCCTCGGAGTCGGCCGCAAAGGCGGCGCTGCGGCCGCCGCTGTAGTAGGTCCTTGCGAATGGCTTGCGCAGGTGCCGGCGCCTTCGGAGGTATGCGGCCGCCTCGTCCGCATAGCCGGAGACCCGGTCGAGCAGCAGCCGGTGCGGTTTGGTCGTCATCCGGCGGCGCCCGACGCGACCAGCTGCCGAAGCGTGATCCGCATGTCGAAGAGCATCAGCGACGCCAGCGTGAAGCGCTCGGTGACGGCCACCGCGGTCAGTCCGCCCTCTCGGACGCAGAAGGCCTCTCCGTCGCCGGTGGCGATGTGAGCGTGGGCGACGGGCTCGCCGCCCGCGGCGTCGGCGGCGGCCACCAGATCTCGCCCGACCTCACCCCAGCGATCGCCGTCGCCGCTTGCCGCCAGGACCTCGCCGGCGCTTGAGAGGATCGCGCAGCCCCTCATCTCGGGCGAGATCTCCTCGAGATAGGACACGGCCCGACCGGCGTCGGAGAGGGTCGGGGCGTCAACGGACGGCACTACGCCAAAATAGCGAGCGTGACTCTCCAGCAGAGCTCCTGGCTCACGGTCGTGATCATCTGCGGGATCTCGGTGATCCTCCTGGCGGTCGGCGGATACACCGGCTACAGCATCGTGGTCGGCGCCGTGGGGCTGGCCGCCGCAGTGAACTTGCTCTAGCGGTCGCCTGCAGCCGCGACCTATTGGCGAAGCCGTCCTATCCAGCGCGATACGCGGTGGGCGATTCCGCCGGATCCCGGCGGGAGCTCTCCGGCTCCACGTGGATGAGGACCTCGGCGTCGCCCAGGTCGGACTCGATCGCGTCGCGCAGCTCGTGCGCGAGCGCGTGCGCCCGCTCCAGGGTGGTGCCGGTGCGGAACTGCACGTGCAGGTCGACGTAGAGCCGGCGGCCGGTCGTCCGGGCGCGGAGCTTGTGGTAGCCGACGATCTCGGGCGCTCCGGACCGCGCCCGGGCGATGGCGGCCTCAACGCGGTCCATCTCCTCCGCCGGGGGCGCCTCATCCACCAGGGCCGCAGCGGACTGCCGCAGGATCCGCACCCCGGCGAAGACGATCACAACCGCCACGGCGATCGCGACGGCGGAGTCGATCGCCGCCGCCCCGGTGATCTGGACCAGCAGCAGGCCGATCAGGACCCCTACGGAGGTGAGGGCGTCCGTGCCGAGGTGGGCGGCGTCACCGGCGAGCGCGGGCGAGCGGTGGCGGCGCGCCTGTCGCCGGAGGAAGGCGGCGACGCCGGCATTGGCGAGCGCCGAGAAGCCGATCACCGCGATGCCAACCCCGAGCTTCTCGACACTCGCGCCGGTCGCGAGCCTGTGGACCGATTCGTAGACGATCAGCCCCGCGCCGGCCAGGATGAGCATCCCCTCGATCGAGGCGGCGAGGCTCTCGAGCTTCTCGTGCCCGTAGGGATGCTCGACGTCGGCCGGCTCGTCGGCGCGCCTCACCGAGACGAAGGCGATCACCGAGGCGATCAGGTCGATCATCGAATGAAGCGCCTCGCTCAGGATCGCGACGGACCCGGTGATCGCGGCGGCCGCGAGCTTCAGGGCGATCAGGGCGGCGTTGGAGGCGATCGACACGGCGGCCGCCCTCGGTTTGGTGATGCGGCTTCGACCCACCGGCCCGATGGAGCTCACCCGGGCACCTCGACCCCGAGGTGGGCCGCGAGCTTCCTCGCCGCCCTGCCGCGGTGGCTGATCGCGTGCTTCTCGGCCGGGGTCAGCTCCGCCATCGTCCGGTCGTCGCCCGGAGGGGTGTCATCAGGGACGAAGGCCGGGTCGTAGCCGAAGCCGCCGCTCCCCCGCGGCTCGCTCGTCACTCTTCCCTCGCAGCGACCCTCGAACAGCGACTCGGACCCGTCCTCTTCCACCAACGCGATCGCGCAGACGTACGCCACCCGCCGGTCCTCCTGCCGGCCGACCTCCTCGAGCAGCTTGGCCAGGTTCTGCTCGTCGCTCGCCCTCTCGCCGGCGTAGCGCGCCGAGCGCACCCCTGGCCTGCCCCCGAGGCCGTATGCCTCTATCCCGGAGTCATCGGCGACCGCGGCGCGGCCCGTTGCGGCGTGCGCCGCGCGCGCCTTGCCGAGCGCGTTCCCGGCGAATGTCTCCGCGTCCTCGGGCGGCAGCTGGATCTCGGGCGGCAGCGGATCGATCTCGACTCCGGGCAGCGCCTCGCGGAGCTCGCGGAGCTTGTGCTCGTTCCGGGTGGCCAGGAGCAATGCCGACATTGCCGGCTAGATGCTGTCAGGCCGGGAGCTCGCCTACTGCCGATTCCTGTGCCTCGCGCAGCCTCGCGATCCCGGCCTCGGCGAGCGCGAGGAGCTCATCGAGCGAGGCCCGGGAGAGAGGCGTTCGCTCCGCGGTCGCCTGAACCTCGACCAGGCCGCCGTCGCCGGTCATCACCACGTTCGCGTCCACCTCCGCCGTCGAGTCCTCGTTGTAGTCCAGGTCGCAGAGCGCCGTGCCGTCCACCATCCCGACGCTCACCGCGGCCACCGACTGGTTGAGCGGCAGGGCATCGATCGTCCCGGCGTCGACCAGCTTCGCGAGCGCGCTCTGCAGCGCCACGAACCCGCCTGTGATCGCGGCGCAGCGGGTGCCGCCGTCGGCCTGCAGGACGTCGCAATCGACGTAGACCGATCGCTCGCCGAGGGCCTTGAAGTCCACCACCCCGCGCAGCGACCGGCCGATCAGCCTCTGGATCTCGACGCCGCGCCCGTCCTGCTTGCCGCGGCTGATGTCGCGCGCCTTGCGGTCGCCGGTGGAGGCCGGCAGCATCGCGTACTCGCCGGTGACCCAGCCACGCCCCTTGCCCTCCATCCAGCGTGGCACGTTCTCGCTCACCGAGGCGGTGCAGATCACGCGCGTCTCGCCCTGTGAGATCAGGGCCGACCCGTCGGCGGTCCGGACGAAGCCCGGCTCGATCGTCACCGGGCGAAGGTCGGCGGGGGCGCGGTCGTAGCTGCGGCTGGCGGGCATGGGCGCCAGTCTCGCACCAAACGCCGGCGCCCAAGCCCACCCATACAGGGGCCGCTTACTTGAACGTGACCTGGCCCACGGCCTCGCGGATCTTGTCGACGATCGTCTGGGCCAGCTCCAGGCCCTGCTTGCCCTGAAAGCCCTTCATCGCGGCCACCATCCCCACCATCAGCAGGGCGACCAGCAGGATCAGGCCCACGTACTCCACGGTCCCCTGGCCGCTCCGGGCCGGCGGCCCCAGCAGCCGGCGGCTCAGATCGTGGACGGCGAGCTGGGCTCGGACGACGAGTTCTCGCATGAAGAAACCTCCTCGGCTCGTTTCCGCGAGGCTCGCCGTCGCCGGCGAACGGAACCAGACCGGCGTGTGGCCGAAGGCGAACGCCTCCGCGCCAGATCCGCGCCCGCGGTGTGCTTCGGCGAGCCGAGGTCCGGCGGACACGTCGCGTAGAGTGATCGCCTCGATGACCGAGCGCCCTAACGATGGCGCGGAGCAGCCAAAGGCTCGGCCCGCCCCCAAGCGCACCCCGGTCGTCCGCCCCGTAGTGGGAGCTGAGGATCGCCCGGTCGCCGCCGAGGGCACCGGCGTCCCGGGCACGACCCCCGCCAACGGCGAGCGCGACGCCGGGATGGAGCAGGCGGTCGACGCCGCCCGCCGCCAGGCCGAGGAGAGGGCCACGGCGGAGATCCTGGCCCTGGAGGAGGACCTCGAGCAGGAGCGCGAGCGGGCGTCCAGGTCGCTCGAGGAGGTCCAGCGCCGCCTCGAGGAGGCTGAAGCCCGGGCCGCGGCGGGAGAGGTCACGGTCACCGATGCGCGGGCCCGCGAGGACGCGGCCAATTGGCTGCGCGAGCAGCGAGGCGACGTCCGAAGGGAGCTCGAGGCCGAGCTCGAGCGGCGCATGCTGTCTCGCGAGAAGGAGCTGATCGACGAGCGCGACGAGGCGGCGGCCGCCCTGAAGGACGCCCGCGAGAGGCTGGAGCGGGCCGAGAGCGCGGCCGGGGACACCGAGCAGGTTCGGGAGGAGGCCGAGCGCAAGGTCCGCCGGGAGGCGGATCAAAGGCTGCGCCGGCACACCGAGCAGCTCAAGGCCCAGATCGCGGCAATGGAGACCGAGACAGAGGCGCGCATCCAGGAGGCGGTCGAGGGGGCCCGCCTGGAGGCCGAGGAGGAGGTCCGCTCCCAGCTCTCCGACGAGGCCAAGGCCGAGGTGGCCGAGGCCGAGGAGCGCCTCTCCGCCCAGGAGCGCGAGCGCCTGGAGGAGACGCGCGCCGAGCTGGAGCGCACGATTCGCAGCCAGCTCGAGCAACAGCTCACCAAGCGGATCGCCGACATCAAGTCGGACGCCGACGCGCGGGCACGCGAGGAGGTCGACGCCGCCCGCCGAGCGGCCGAGATCCGCTTCGAGTCCGAGCTCAAGATCCGCGAGCGATCCATGCGCCGCGAGCACGAGGCGGCGACGGAGGCCGCCGAGGCGGCGCAGCGCCGACTGGACGAGATCGCGGAGCAGATCGAGGCGGCCGGCGAACGGGTCGAGGGTGCCGAGTCGAGGCTGGCCGCGGAGCAGACCCGGCTGCAAAGCGAATCCGAGGAGCGGCTCGACGCCGAGATGCGCCGCCTGCAGGCCGAGTCCGACGCGAAGATCCAGGAGGCCCTCTCCAAGGTCGAGACCGACACGCAGGCCCGGATGGCCGAGGAGGCCGAGCGCCGCCTTTCCGAGCAGGAGCGGACGCTTCGGGCGGAGGCCGAGGAGCGAGTCCAGGTCACCGGAGAGGCGGTCCGCGCCGAGACCGAGCGCCGGCTCCAGGGTGAGATCCAGGCGCTCCGCACCGAGCTCGAGGAGGAACGGGGCTCACGCGAGCAGCTGATCGAGAAGTCCGAGAGCCGGGCCAAGCGAGCCGAGGCGAAGGTCGAGGCGACTGAGACCGAGCGGCTCGACGCCGAGAGCGAAGCCCGGAACGCCGCGGCGGAGTGGCTCCGCGGCCAGACCCGTGCCCTGCAGCGCGACGCCGAGCGCGGCGTCAAGGAGCAGGTCGCCGCCGCCCGCGCCGAGGCGGCCGACAAGGCCAACACCGAAGCCGAGGACCGCATGCAAGAGACGGTCGCGAAGCTGGAGCGTGAGGCGGAGGGGCGCGCCCAGCGCCAGGCGGCTCAGGCCAAACGCGAGGCCGAGGAGGCGGCGGAGCGGTCATTTGCCGAGCGCGAGCATGAGCTGGCCGCGGAGCTCGAGGAGGCGGCCCGGGCCCTGAAGGCCGCTGAGCATCAGCTGCGCGAGGCCGAGGAACGAGCCGAGTCCGCCGAGAGCAAGCTCGGCGAGGCCTCCGACGAGGACCGCAAGAAGGTGACGGAGGAGCGCGAGGGTCGCTTCCGCCAGCTCGAGGATCGGATCAAGTCCGTGACGGAACGGGCCAGCGGCGCGCAGGCGCATGCGGCCTCGGTCGGAATCGAGCTGCCCGCGCAAGCCGCGGCCGAGGCCGCCGAGCCCGAGGCTGCCGAGCCCGAGGTCGCCGAGCCTCAGCCTGCGAAGCCCGACGAGCCCGAGACCGACGAGCAGGAGGCGGTGAAGCCCAAGGTGGGCTTCCTCCGCCGGCGTGCCCAGGCGCGGCGCACGAGGCGTGCCGAGAAGGCCGCAGCGCGGGCCGATCAGGAGGCGAAGGAGAAGCCCGCCGAGCAGGGCGAGAAGGCGGCTCGGGCAAAGGAGACGGCCGAGAAGAAGGCGGCGCGGGAGAAGGAGGCCGCGGAGAAGAGGGCGGCGCGGGAGAAGGAGGCCGCGGAGAAGAAGGTGGCCCGCGCGAAGGCCGCGCAGCAGCGAAAGGCCGAGGCCGCCAAGGCAAAGAAGGATGCGGAGTCGAAGCGAGGCACCAAGGGCTCGACGGCGAAGGCGGGCACCGGATCGAAGAGCGCCTCAAAGGCCGAGGAGACCAAGGCCAAGGAGGGGAAGGCGAAGCCCAAGACCCGCCGCGGCGGCGCACCGCTCGACCTCAACAAGGCAACTTTCGAGCAGTTCCGCGAGCTGGGTATGTCGGTGACCCAGGCCACCCGCTTGATCGCCTACCGCGAGCGCCAGGACGGCTTCTCCTCCGTCGACGACCTCGACGGGGTTCCCGGTCTCCCGAAGAAGCTGATGGCGGAGATCCGGGACCAGCTCACCGCTTGAGCTCCGGCTAGGCCGGGGCCAGCCCGGTCCAGAACCTGGCCAGGCGATCCCGGTAGGAGCTCGCGGGCGCGCTCGGCGCCACGCGCGGGGCACCACCGCCGGAGACCGCGTCGAGGGTCGCCACCACCGATCGCGCCAGCGCCGCGAGCGAATAGCCGCCCTCCAGGCAGATGAGCAGGGGGACACCCAGCTCGCCGGCCAGGTCCCGCGTCGTCGCCGCCATGTCCCAGTAGGCGGCGTCGTCGAGCTCGCAGTTGGCGAGGGGATCATCGCGGTGCCCGTCATAGCCGGCCGAGACGCAGAGCAGGCCGGGCCGCCATTCCCGGGCGATCGGCACCACCACGTGCTGGACCAGGGCGAGGAACTCGTCCGGGCCGCTCCCCGGCGGGACCGGGAGGTTGGCCGTGTAGCCCTCTCCGGCGCCGCTGCCGAAGTCGGTCGCCGCCCCGGTTCCTGGATAGAGCGGGCTCTGATGGATGCTCGAGTAGAGGACCTCGGAGGACCCGTAGAAGATCGACTCCGTGCCGTTCCCGTGGTGGACGTCCCAGTCGAGCACCAGTACCCGCTCGGCCCCACACTCGGCGACGGCGTGAGCCGCAGCCACGGCAACGTTGTTGAACAGGCAAAAGCCCATCGCCCGGTCCCGCTCGGCGTGGTGGCCCGGCGGGCGCAGGCCGCAGAAAGCGAAGCCCCCCTCCTCCAGCAGGCGCTCCGTGGCGTGCACCGCGCCCCCGGCCGAGTGGAGCGCCGCCTCCCATGAGCCGGCGCTGGCGATCGTGTCGAGGTCGATCATCCCGCCCCCCTTGGCGGAGAGCGCCTCGATCTCGTCGACATGGGCGTCGCCGTGGACGCGCTGGAGTTGCCTGCGCGTAGCCGCCGGGGCCTCGACCAGCTCCATCCCGAGCCAGTCGCGCTCGGACATCGCCTCCTCGATCGCGGTCAGCCGCCTCGCGTTCTCCGGATGGCCGCCGGTGTCGTGATCGAACGAGCTCGGATGTCGCAGGTAGAGACCCGGGATGCGCGCACAGTACGGTTCGCGGCTCGATGACGCCCGACGACCTCCTTGACGTAGTGGTGGTGGGCGGGGGCGCCGCCGGCCTCTACTCGGCGCTGACCGCGGCGGATGGCGGGTCTCGGGTCGCGATGGTGTCGAGGAAGCCGCTCAGCGAGAGCTCGAGCTTCTGGGCGCAGGGCGGGCTCGCGGCCGCGATCGGCCCTGACGACTCGCCCGCGCAGCACGTCGAGGACACCGTCGTCGCCGGTCGCGGCGCGTGCCGCCGTTCGGCGGCCGAGCTCCTCGCCGCCGAGGCCCCCGGGGTCGTCTGGGAGCTCGAGCGTCGGGGCGTCAGGTTCGACCGCGACCCGGACGAGGCGCTCTCTCTGGCTCTGGAGGGCGGACACTCGCGCCGGCGAATCGTCCACGCGGGGGGCGCCGCCACCGGGCGCCGGATCACCGAGCGACTCACCGAGCTCGCGGCCGAGAACGATCGTGTCCAGGTGATCGAGAGGACGTCGGCGTTGGCCCTGTGGAGCGACGGCGATCGCTGTCACGGGGTGATCACCGACGCCGGAGCGATCCGCGCCCGCTCGACGATCCTGGCCACGGGCGGCGCCGCCGCCCTCTGGGCCCGCACCACCAACCCCTGGGGGGCGATCGGCGCCGGGCCCGTGATGGCTCACGCGGCGGGAGCGGAGCTTGCGGACCTCGAGCTCTGCCAGTTCCACCCGACCGCGCTGGCGGCACCGGGGTCGAGCCACGACGGCCTGCTGGTCACCGAGGCCGTCCGCGGCGAGGGCGCCACCCTCCTGGACGGGGCCGGCGAGCGCTTCACAGACGAGCTCGCGCCACGTGACGAGGTCACCCTGGCGGTGCTCGACCGCATGAAGCGTGACGGCTCCGACCATGTGCTCCTGGACATGCGGGAGCTGAGCGAGACCCGCTTTCCGAGCGTGTTCGAGGCGCTTCGAGAGGCGGGCCACGACCCGGCTCGGGAGCCGATCCCGGTCGCACCGGCCTCCCACTACGTGATGGGCGGGATCGCCACCGACCTCGAGGGACGCTCGTCCCTTCCGGGCCTGTTCGCGGTCGGCGAGTGCGCCTGCACGGGCCTGCACGGAGCGAACCGCCTCGCCTCGAACTCCCTCACCGAGTGCTTCGTTCTCGGAGCCCGGGCGGCAGCTGCGGCGTCAGCCGCAGCTGTGGATTCGGCGGCGGGGTTTGTGGCCGCCGTCAATGATGAAGCCGTCCCTGAATGGCGCTTCGAACCACCCCCGGCCGAGACCCGAGTGGCGGTCTGGGAGCTCGCCGGCCCGCTGCGCAGCGCCGACCGCCTCGAGCGACTCCTCTCGGACCCCTATCGGCTCGCCCGGCTGATCGCCCGCTTTGCGCTCGAGCGAAGGGAATCGCGCGGCTCACACCGCCGCCTGGAATACCCCGATCGGGACACCGCTCTCGACGGCCGCCACCTCGTCTGCCGGGGCGATCAGCTCGCCTGGCAGGCGTGGGAGTAGGCACGCCTACTCAAAAGCGCGGGTCCGAGACTACCTAAAACTACTTAATCCGCCCTTAACCCAATTTTGGGTATGCGCGTGGTTGAATCCCCAATCGCCTGGAGATTCCAAGGGCAGGAAGGCCCGCGGATGAGGCTTCAGGGGGGTAAGGAGAGATCACGGATGTATCAATTCAGTCGTTCCATCTACAGGGACCTGGCTCCTCGCATCGACACCTCCGGGGGCGTCGAGAGGACGTTCGCCGCCCGGCAGACGTTGCTGGAAGCGTGCGAGGCCACCATTCAGCGGCTGGTCTCGGATCGCCGCTACTTCGCCCGGCCGGCGAAGACGCTGTTCACCGAGGTTCGCGAGTACTTCGCGCTCGCCGAGCAGGTTCGGGTCTACATGGTCATCGAGCGGCACATCGAGCTGATCGAGGAGTTCCTCGAATCCCTGCCCGCCGACGTGACGCTGGACGGCCAGGAGAGAAACTGCCTGGCCAGCACTCGCAAGGGCACCCCATGCCAGCGCGAGCCGCTGCCGGGGCGGGACTATTGCCCCTCGCACAAGCATCTCGAGGAGACGTTCGAGGTGCGCGAGGTCGAGGCAGCCGCAGCCTAGGCAGGACCAGGGAGTGAGAGACCGGTGAAGGGCCCCCACCGGGGGCTCTCGCCGCGCAATGAATGGGCCTCTGTGGCGCACCGCACACTGGTCCGCCAAACCGGGGCCTTCCGTCCCCTCGTAGAACCGGTGACAAGTTCACACGAGCGAGAGGGGCGACAATGAGCAAGGTCTGGGAAGGCGTCTTCAGCGCGGTCTATGACCCGCTTCTGTGGGTGGGCGAGCGCACCGGGATGGCGCAGCGAAGAGCCGAATTGCTCCGTCGGGCGAAAGGACAGGTGCTCGAGCTCGGCGCCGGAACCGGGCTCAATCTCCCCCACTACCCGGACGGCCTGGAGGAGCTGGTCCTGACCGAGCCCGCGCCGCCGATGGCCGCCCGGCTCGAGCGGCGAGCAAAGCGCTCTGGGACCCCCTCCTCGGTGATGGCTGCCGATGCGGAACGACTCCCTTCGAGGACGACCGCTTCGACACCGTGGTCTCGACGCTGGTCCTCTGCACGGTCGACGAACCGAGCCAGGCGATCGACGAGATCGCCAGGGTCCTCCGGCCGGGCGGCAAGCTGCTGTTTCTGGAGCACGTGCGGTCGGACTCGCGACGCCTGGCCCGCTGGCAGGACCGTCTGCACCGGCCGTGGCATGCGTTCGCCGCAGGGTGCAACGCGAATCGCGCGACCGTCGACCTGCTCCGCGACAGCGAGCTCCGGGTCGAGACGGTCGAACGCGACCGCTGGCGCTGGATGCCCGCGCTCGTCCACCCGCTGGCGATCGGAATCGCCGCGGCATAGCGGCCCGACATTCCCTCGCCCGGCGGCTTCGAGCTATCCCGCCGACTGTGTCTCGGGCGGATCTTCCTTGTGGCGTCTGGCGTGTCTTGTGGCGCTTCGCTCCGCGTGCTCTTTCACGAACCCGACGCCGAGTTCTCGCGCCAGCTCGACCAGGATTCCGATGCCAGTCAGCACGTAGAGGGCGGTGAAGAGCTTCAGCGCCTCATGCGTCAGCGTGAGGTTCGGGTCGGCGATGCTCGACGTGGTCAGCGTGCAGACGGCGAAGTAGAACCCATCGATCACGTTCCAGCCTTCGCCAAGCGAATAGGTGACCGTCCCGACCAATATGAGGGTGACCGCGGCTCCCGCTACGACGGCGAAGTGCTCTTCCTTGGCCGAGTACTTGATCGCCCTGAGCATGCGCCGGAGCATGGACATGACGGACAGCACGCCGTAAGGCTCGCATCGGTCGCGGACGGGTGGATCACCCGCCTAGATCAAGCTCGGCATCGATAACGTCGAGCGATGCTGCTCGGCGTCGACGTCGGAGGGACCTTCACCGACGCCGCGCTGCTCGACGGCGATCGGCTGCACAGCGCGAAGGTCCCGAGCACGCCCGAGGATCAGTCGCGCGGGGTGATCGCCGCGGTCGACGAGGTCCTGGAGCGGGCCGGCGCCGAGCCCGGCGCGGTGGATGCGTTTACCCACGGAATGACCGTGGGTACCAATGCCCTGCTCGAGGAGCGGGGCGCACGCACGGCACTGGTGGCAACGCGCGGTTTCGCCGACCTGCTCGACATCGGCCGCCAGGCCCGCCCCAGCCTCTACCACCCGTGCCGGGCCAGGCCGCGCCCGCTGGTCGCGCTCGAGGACCGCTTCGAGGCGACGGAGCGGGTCGGTCCCGCCGGCGTGATCGAGAAGCTGACCGACGAGGAGATCGAGCGGCTCATCGGCGAACTGCGCGGCGGCGAGGTCGAGTCGATCGCGGTCTGCCTGCTCTTCGCCTTCCGCGAATCCGAGCACGAGGCGCGCCTCGCCTCGGCCCTGCGCGAGGCGCTGCCGGGCGTGCACGTCTCGGCCTCGCACGAGGTGCTGCCTGCCTTCCGCGAATTCGAGCGCTTCTCGACGACCGTCATCGACGCTTACCTCTCTCCCCTGCTCGGCCGCTATCTGACCAGCCTGGCGGATGCCTGCCGTGAGCGCGGCCTCGCCGAGCCCGAGGTGATGCGCTCCTCGGGAGGCACCGCAGAGGCGGCCGAGGCCGCTCGAGCCGGAGCCTGGAGCGTGCTCTCCGGCCCTGCCGGGGGCGCAGTTGGGGCCGCCCTCCTGGCCAAGGAGGCGGGGGATCCCGATGCCATCGGCATCGACATGGGCGGCACCTCCTGCGACGTCTGCGTGGTCGAGGGCGGCGAGGTCCGCCGCACCGACTCCCGCGAGATCGATGGCCGTCCCGTGCAACTGCCGATGGTCGACGTTCACACCGTCGGCGCCGGCGGCGGCTCGATCGGCTGGCGGGATGCCGGCGGAGCCCTTCGCGTCGGGCCGCGCTCCGCCGGTGCCGAGCCGGGGCCCGCCTGCTACGGCCGTGGCGGCATCGAGTCGACGGTCACCGACGCCAACCTGCTGCTCGGCTATCTCTCGCCGGATTCGGAGCTTGCCGGAGGGGTCGCGCTGGACGAGGATGCGGCGCGGAGCGCGATCGCCTCCCTCGGCGAGGACCTCGGCCTCGACGCGATCGAGACGGCCGAGGGAATCATCCGGGTGGCGAACCAGGAGATGATTCGCGCGCTGAGGGTGGTCACCGTGGAGCGCGGGATCGACCCACGCGACTACGCGCTGCTCCCCTTCGGCGGGGCGGGCCCGATGCACGCCGCCGCGCTGGCGGGTGAGCTCGAGATCTCGAGGATCGTCTGCCCACGGGCAAGCGGCGTGCTCTCGGCCCTTGGGCTGATCGCCGCCGGGCGGCGGCGGGACACCGCGCGCACGGTCCTGCTCGCGGGCGAGGAGATCACCGCCGAGCGCGTTGCCTCGGAGGTCGACGCCCTCAGCGAGCCGCTCCTGGCCGGGATGGAGGGCGCCGAGCTCGAGGTGGTCTATGAGTTGCGCTACCGGGGCCAGGCGTTCGAGCTGCCGATCCCGGGCCCGCCGCGTCCGGACCCGCCCCAGCTCGCCGAGGACTTCGCGCGCGAGCACGAGGCTCGCTACGGCTATCGCGATCCCGAGGGCCGGCTGGAGCTGGTCACGATCCGGGTCGCCGCCTTCGAGCCAGGACCCGAGCCGCACCCGCGGGCGGCCGCGGACGGGAAGCTGCGCGAGGGCGAGCGCGAGGCCCGCTTCGACGGCGAGTGGGTTACGACGCGCGTGCTCCAGGGCGAGCCCGAGGCGGGATTCGAGGCCGACGGGCCGTGCGTGTTCGAGCTGCCAGAGGCGACGCTGGTGCTCCCTCCGAGGTGGAACGCCGCGGTCGATGAGTCAGGGACGGTCAGGGCGGAGCTGACTTGAGCGGACTCGATCCAGTCGCCCTGCAGGTGATGACCGGCGCCCTCCGTGCCGCCTGCGACGAAATGGGCGCCGTGCTGATCCGCTCGGCGCACTCACCGAACATCACCGAGCGCCACGACTGCTCGACGGCGCTGTTCAACCCCGCCGGTGAGCTGGTCATGCAAGCGGAGCACATCCCCGTCCACCTGGGCTCGATGCCCGACGCGGTCGCGGTGATCGTCGACGAGGAGCACCACGACGGCGACCTCTGGATCCTCAA
>CAVUGA010000003.1:0-34760 GCA_963740685.1 uncultured Solirubrobacterales bacterium | reverse complement strand
ACGATCGTCAGGGGATGCGTGTCGGGCACCCTGCGTTTGTATCAGCCGGAGCGATCGCGGCTGACGCATTCGGCATCAGATCGCGGCCACGACCGGCCGCCCCGCAGGCACTCGCCGCGAGATACTCCAGGCGATGTCAGAGGAGAACGTGGAGATCGTCAAGCAGTTCTCGCAGCGCTTCGCCGAGGGAGGCTCCGATGTGGGGCGCAACTACTTCCACCCAGAGATCATCTGGGATACCTCGGCGAGCGGATTGCCCTCGGCGGGCGTCTACCACGGTCGCCAGGAGGTGCGCAAGTTCTTCCGTGACTGGCTCGGCCCTTGGAGGGACTACGAGATCCACTACCGCGAATACTTTGACGCGGGCGACTCGGTCCTATGCGTCTTCAGCCAGGCTGGAACGGGCAAGAGCAGCGGGATCAGAAGCGAGCGCGACTTCTTCGCCCTCTGGTATCTCGAGGACTCGAAGGTCGTCCGCTTCCGACTGTTCGAGTCTCGTGGGCAAGCCTTCGAAGCCGCCGGGCTGTCGGAGTAGCGCTTTGGACGAGAACCGTGGGTGGCCGCTACGAGTTCAGGTCGGTGAAGATCCGCAGCCAGTCGAGCAGCAGGCGGGGAGTCAGGAAGCGCTCGCGGGTCCGTTCCTTGCCCGCCCGGCCCAGCCTCCTGCCCAGTTCCGGGTCCTGGAGGATCTGGACGCAGCGTTCGGCAGCCTTATCGGGTGTTGAGACGAGGTATCCATCCTCCCCGTCGACGATCTGCAGCGGGATGCCGCCGACGTCCCCGCCGATCGTCGGCCTCGCCTTCCAGAGCGACTCGGCCACGGTCAGCCCGAATCCCTCGCGGATCGACTTCTGGACGACCACGTCGGATTGCGACTGGAACGCGTTCACCTCGATCGCGCCGACGTTGTTGAGGTTGTTGAGGATCTTGATGTCGGGGTCCGATTCCGCGTACTCGAAGGTCCGGTGGAAGAACTCCCATCCCTCCGGGTCGTCGGTGGCCATCGATCCGACCAGCGCCAGCTGCACCTCGGGTATCTCCTTGGTGACCTGGCGGTAGGCGTCGATCACGCCAATCGGGTCCTTCCAAGGGTCGAACCGGGAGACCTGGGTCATCAGCGGCCGGTCGACGTCGATCCCGAACTGATTGCAGACGTAGGAGGCGTCGTCGGGCGAGAGGGCCATGTTCTTCGGGGAGAGCGGATCGATCGCGGGCGGGACGATGCGGACGCCGCCGTGGCCGTCGAGCCCCTTCGGCACGTACTGCTCCATGTGCCAGACCGTGACGTCGTACTCGGAGATCAGCGGCAGCAGCCGCCCGATCGGCTCCGGGTTCGGCTCGGAGAGGTCGATGTGGCAGCGCCAGACCCAGTTCTTCGAATGGTCGGTGGCCGCCTCTCGCATCCCGACCGGCTGCGGGTCGTGGACGATGATCACGTCCCACTCGCCCTCCAGGCTGTCGGCGTTCATCTTGTTGTAGTGGTCGAACAGCTCCCATTGGTTGGGAGTGAGCGTGTTCGGGTCGCCCTGGAGGGAGTTGTGGAGGAGCTTCGTCGCGTTGAAGAACTCCTCGCGGCCCATGATCACCTGCCAGTGCGTCTCCAGGCCCACGTCCCGCATCAGCGGCACCAGCGTGTAGAGGATCTCCGAGACGCCGCCGCCGAAGGCCGTCGCGCTGACGTGCAGGACCCGCTTGCCCTGCAGGTTCTCGGCCAGCCCCCGGATCTCGTCCACCAGGCCGCGGCCGGCCAGGTGCGTGTAGTCGGCCAGGGACTTGCTCCCCAGCGCTACCTCTTGGAGCACTGCCCCACCTTGATTGCTTGATCGGACAAGGGCGGAAACGTACTCGTTTTGTTCGAGGGTGCTCCGCAGGGAAGCGAGGAGCAACCCGTTAGATGCTGGCGCGCAGCCGCTCGATGCCCGAGTCGAGCTCGGCGCAGATCGCGGAGTGGAGCTCGGCGTTGGCGGCGGCCACGCATGACATCTGGAACTCGTGACCGGAGCCGAGCAGCGGGCGGTCATCCAGCGGCTCGCCGTAGGCGTTGGTGACCACCGCGCCGCCCTCCTGGAGGCAGATGGTCGCGGCCGCCACGTCGTACGGCGAGTTGTTGAGGACGGCCCCGTCGCCTACTCGCTCAAACTCGGCGCGCACGGCGGGGACGTCGTCGATCATTCGCGGCCCGGGCTCGATGTAGGCGTCGAGCTGGCCGGTGACCACACGTGTCATGTCGAAGGTGGCGGAGCCCAGGTCGAAGGTGCCGCCGCCGACCGACGACGTGTCGATCAGCTCCGCGAGCACCTCGATCAGCGCCCGCGCAGGGCGCCCCCTGAAGCCGTAGGTCCAGAACATCCGCTCGAGGGAGGTGTTCTCGGACAGCCTCGCCCCCGGCTCGAGGCCGCGGCCGCGCTCCGCGACGAAGCTCGCGCCGCTCTTCAGCTCCAGCACGCAGCCCACCTGCACGTCGGCCATCGCCGGCTCTGAGTCGAGCGGGGCGGCCGCCACCGAGACGCAGCATGACTCGAGCCCGGCCAGCGCGGGCCGCGTCCCATCGATCGGATCGACGATCAGCACCCACTCGGCCCGGTCGCCCGCGGGGGAGACCAGCCCGCGATCCTCCGAGTAGAAGGACACCTCGGGGGCGCGATCGGCCAGGAAGGACTCCATCCGCGCCTCGGCGCGCTCGTCGATCTCGAAGGTGACGTCCCCGCCCTCGGCCTCGCCCGAATGGGCACGCCCTGCGTGCGCTCCCAGGTGGGGCAGGACCTCCTCGCGCAGGGTCGCGGCGAGGTCCGTGACCAGTTGCCGAATCTGCATCGCGGCTCAGTTCTTACTGGTTGACGTCAGCGGGTCGCGACCCGAGCGTGACGTCGACCGTCGCGTGGTGGCCGTCCCTGATGACGTCGAGCGTGACCGTGTCGCCGGGCTTGTGAAGGGCGACCAGCTCGGAGAGGTCGTTGTTCTGGAAGACGGGCTTGCCGTCGACGGCGATCACCACGTCGCCACCGGTCTTGACGTGCTGCAGCTGGAAGGTGGTCTCGCCGGTGGAGCCCTTGAGGCCGGCCTTGTCGGCGGGGCTGTCCCCGACCACGTCGGTGATCAACGCGCCGCTCTTGGTGTCGAGGCCAAGGTGCTCGGCGAGCTGCGGGTAGAGCGACTCGCTGGTCACCCCGAGGAACGCGTACTCGACCTTGCCGCCGTTGCGCAGCTGGTCGAGCGAGTAGCGCACCGAGGTCACGGGAATCGCGAAGCCGACGCCGGAGTTGCTGCCCGAGCTCGAGGCGATCTGCTCGTTGATGCCGATCACCTCACCCTTCGAGTCGAGCAGCGGCCCGCCCGAGTTGCCGGGGTTGATCGACGCGTCGGTCTGGATCGCGTTGTCGATGCCGAAGTTGGTGAGGCCCTCGACCGTGCGGTTGGTCGCCGAGATCACCCCGATCGAAAGCGACTGCGTCTCGCCGAAGGGGCTGCCGATCGCCGCCACCGGCTCGCCGACGGCGAAGGTGGACCGGTCGGAGAGGGGAACCGGCACGAGGTCGAGGCCGTCCGGGTCCACCTTGATCAGGGCCACGTCCGCGTCGGCGTCGAAGCCGACGATCTGGGCCGGGACCCGGTTGCGGTCTCCGAACTCGACGAAGACCTGCTTCGCCGCCTGCGGCGTCCCTCCGCCGTTCAGGTGCCCGCCGCTGGTGACGACGTGGGCGTTGGTGACGATGTCGCCGTTCTTGTCGACGACGAAGCCGGAGCCCTGACCGGCGGAGGTACCGCTACTGCCGAGGACCGAGTCTCCGCCGCCGTTGAAGACGGAGGTGATCGTGACCACGCCCGGTGAGACGTCCTTGTAGATCTGGGCAGGGTTGAAGCTGCCGTCGCTCGCCTGGACCACCACCTGCTGGGTGGTGGTCGGCGTGGCGCCGGCGCCGCTGCTCGAGTTGTCGCCGCCACCCCCGCCACAGCCGCCGGCGATCAATGCCGCGGCCACGACCGCAAGAAGACTGGTTCGCAGCTTGCTCACGCCACCGCTCCGGCCGGCTCACGGGGGCGCTTGCGGCGCTCGGCCAGGGGCAGGCTCAGGGTGAATGCGGTGTGGCCCCGGCGGGAGACCACCGCCAGCCGGCCGCCCATGCGCTGAGTGAGCTCGTCCGCGATGGCGAGGCCCAGCCCCGAGCCCGTCGCGGTGTCGCCGGTGTAGAAGCGGTCGAAGACCTTGTCGATCGCCCGAGGGTCGATGCCCTTCTTGGCGTCGTCGCCGACGATCAGCTCCGCGCTGTCGGTGCCGCGCACGGCGGTGACCGTCACGTTCGTTCCCTGGGGCGTGTGGGTGATGGCATTGTCGATGAGAATACGGATGATTTGTGAGACTCGATTTAGGTCCGCCAGGGCGACCACCTGGCCGCGCCCACGAACCTGGAGCGTGGAGCCGCCCGACTTGGCGGCGGGCCGGAACTCGTTGGCGACCTGCCGGGCGGCTTCCTTCAGGTCCACCTGCTCCCGCCCGATCTCCATCACGTCCGCGTCGAGGCGGGAGAGGTCCAGCAGGTCGATGGTGAGCTTCTGGAGTCGCTCGATCGCTCCGCGCATCTCGGCGACGAAGGCCCGCCGCTCCGCCGCGCTCGGATTCTCGGTCTCGAGCAGCTCGACGAAGCCTCCGAGCGAGAAGATCGGGGTGCGCAGCTCGTGCGAGGCATTGGCGATGAACTCCTTCCGAGAGCTGTCCAGGCGCGCCAGGCGGCGCTGCATGTCGTTGAAGCTGCGCGCCAGCTGACCCAGCTCGTCTGAGGAGTCGACCGGAATGGGCTGGTCGAAATGGCCGTCCGCGACCGCCTCCGCCGCCTGCCGCATCCGGCGGAGCCGCCGCGAGACCGCGCCGGAAGCCCAGTAGGCGATCAGCGATGCGGCGATCAGGGCGATCCCTCCCGCGATCAGGATCTGGCGGCGGACCAGCGCAACGTCGTCGTTCACCTCCGCGAGCGAGGTCGAGAGCACCTGGACCCAGCGCGTCTGACCGCCGAGGTCGATCGGGACGGCCGACGTGGCGACCCGTGTTCCCGCGACGTGCTCCACGCCGGACGCGACCTTCCCGTCGGAGATCGCCGCATCGGCGGTCAGGTAGCGGCCCTGGATCGCGGTGGCCTCGGCCTGCGAGTCGGCCACCACGAAGGCCGGTGCCGGGCCCCCGGAGAGGTCCCGCACGGCGAGCAGGGTCACCCTGCTCTCAGTGGACTGTGCCGTGGTGCGGACCAGCTCCTCGACCTGCTGCTGCGAGGCTCCCGACTCGAGGGCATGGGCCAGGCGGGGGGCCTGCTCGTTGCCGAGCCTCTCGAGCCGGCGGAGCTTCTCGGCCGTCAGGCTCGATTCCAGCTGGGGCACCACGTAGAGGTAGACGAACCCGATCGCCGCCGCCGTGATCAGGGTGATCAGCGCCACCAGCCGATTGCGGAGGGTGTTGAGTCTCAGACCCGGTTTCACAATGGCGCGGGTACTGGGTCGCATCCGGACGTGGCGTTTCATTGTGAAAGCGGGTCTCAATCGCGGTCCGTGTCGCGGAATCGGTAGCCGACGCCGCGCACCGTGAACAGGTACTCGGGCTGCTTTGCGTCGGACTCCAGCTTCTCGCGGAGGTGCCGGATGTGGACGTCGACGGTGCGGGGATCGCGATAGGTCGAGTCGCCCCAGATGTGCTCGAGGAGCATCTCGCGCGTGAACACGCGGCCGGGTGCCGCGGCGAGCGTGGCGAGGATCTCGAACTCGACGTAGGTCAGCTGAATCGGCTCGGAGGACAGCAGCACCGACCGGCGCTCGAAGTCGATCTCCAGATCCCCGGCGCGAATCGGCTTGTCCCCGGTGAGCGCCCCCGCTCCGGCCATTTTCCCGCGACGCAGCGCAGCCTTGACGCGACTGCGGAACTCACGCACCGAGAAAGGCTTGGTGATGTAGTCGTCGGCGCCCATCTCGAGGCCGGCGACCTTGTCGACCTCGTCCCCCTTCGCCGTCAGCATGATGATCGGCACCTGACTACGGGTGCGCAGGCGCCTGCACACCTCAATCCCATCCAGCTTCGGGAGCATGATGTCGAGGACCACGAGATCGAACCGCTCTTCGCCAAAGCGATCCAAGGCTTCCTGCCCATCCTTGGCCTCCACCACCTCATACCCTTCCTTGCGGAGCGGGTAGGTGAGAAGCGTCTGCACGGCCTGCTCATCGTCCACGAGCAGGATCCGCGCCTGTCCTCGCGCCATGCATGAAGGTTAGGGCGCACGCCCGTGATACCTGAATGATCGATTTACGCCTCTACAGATTTGCGCTGCTCGCCGTCCCGGTCGCGGCCGTGATAGCGATGTTCTCCCTCCAGGGCGTGCCGTCCTCGCTTTCCGGCGGTGTCCCTCCCGACGCCTTCGACCCGTCGAGCGCAGCCCCCCTCGCGAAGCAGCTCGCGGAGACCGCCGCCTATCCAACGCCCGGCTCGGCCGCCGACAATGCGATGGCGGAGCAGGTCAAGGCGCAGTTCTCCGGTATCGACGGGGCGACGGTCTCGGAGCAGCGGTTCGACGGCTCCTTCCACGGGCACGACGTCCACCTGCGCAACCTGATCGCGACTCTTCCCGGCGATTCCAACCGTCAGATCGCGCTGATCGCGCCGCGCGACGTCGCCCAGGGGAGCGGAGCGCTGACCAGCTCCGCGTCGACGGCCGCGATGCTCGAGATCGCCAACAGCTTCTCGGGCTCCTCGCACGACAAGACCCTGGTCTTCGTCTCCACGGACGGGTCCAGCATCGGCGCCTTGGGGGTAAAGCGCTTCATCCGCGACTACAGCGACGCGTCGCTGCTCGACGCCGCCATCGTGCTGAGCCAGCCCGCCGTGCAGCACCCGACGGCTCCGCTCGTGATCCCCTGGTCCACGGGCCCGCAGAGCACCGCCAGCCAGCTCGACGACACGGCGAACTCGACCGTCTCGAAGGAGGCGGCGACCCCGGCGGGCGACGAGGGGCCTCTCACCGACCTGTTCAGGCTCGCCCTGCCGGCGGGACTGGGGGAGCAGGGCCCGCTGGTCGAGGCGGGCCTGCCCGCCGTTCGCCTCTCATCCGACGGCGAGCTGCCGCTCGATCCCTCGCGGGACGTCTCGGACGAGTTCAGCACGGACACCTTCGCTCGCTTCGGCCGCGCCGCGCTGTCGCTGATCCTCGTGCTCGATTCATCCCCCGGCGCCGTGGAGCATGGCCCCAACGGCTACATCGGGTTGGCGGGGAACCTGCTGCCGGGATGGACGATCGCGATGCTGGCTCTCTCGCTGCTGCTTCCGGTGGGGCTCGCCGCGGGCTTCGGACTCGCGTCCGGGTCGCGAAGCCCGATCGAGGCTGCGCGCGGCTTCCTCTGGACCGCGCTGCGGGCGGTTCCGTTCCTCGGCTCCCTGCTGGTGCTCCTCGCAGCCGCCCTGGTCGGCCTGTTGCCCAGCCCCGAATTCCCCTTCGATCCGCGGCTTGAGTCCCTCGGCGCCGGGGGGACCATCTCGGTGGTGGTGGCGGTTCTCGCCTACGGCGCGATCGCGTTCTTCCTGCGACCGCTCCGACCACCGCCGGCGGGGGCGGTCGCGAGCGCCGCCCCCGCGGCGCTCCTGGTCGCCTGCCTGGCCGCCCTCGGCGTCTGGGCGGTGAACCCGTATCTGGCCCTCCTGGTTGCGCTCGGCCTGCACGCGTGGCTCGGAGCGGCCACCAGGCCGGCGGGTGGCCGGCTCGCCGCCGGCGGACTGGTCCTGCTCGGGCTGCTGCCGCTGGTTGCCCTGCTCGCCAACCTCGCCGGCCGATTCGATGCGGGCCTGGGGGTCTGGCACGACCTGGTGCTGATGTTCGCGGACGGGCAGATCGGGGCGACCCTGGCGCTGCTCTCCTGCGTTCTCGCCGGGTCGGGCGTCGCGATCGTCGCGGTCGCAGGCCGGAGCCCCGCGCGGCCGCCCCGCGGGGTGACGTTCGAGGAACCCGGCGAGATCTCGGTGCACCGGCAGTCGAGCGCCCCCGAGGAGGGGGCCGAGCCCCCGGACGATGAGGAACCCGAGAACGAACCGGAAGGGAAGGCGAGTCCCGAGCCCGAGCCTCAGCCAGAGCCGGAGAGGGATCCCCGCCTCTGGTCGAAGCCGCTCGGCTGGATCTCGCCCCCGCCCGGCAGGCGCAGCGCGACGCCGCGGCCCTCCGTGACGTAGCCGATCTCGGTGAGCACGCCGCCCGCCTCGCGCACGGCCGCCGTTGCCCCGACGAAGGCCTCCGCCGGGATTGCTGCGAGCAGCTCGTAGTCCTCGCCGCTGCCGGCGGCGAGCTCGAGCGCCGCGCCGTCCCCGCCCGCCACCTCGCTCACGCCGGCGGCGATCGGAATCCGGTCGAGGTCGATCTCGAGCCTGCAGCCGCCGGCCTTCGCCAGGTGGCCGGCGTCGGCTCCGAGCCCGTCGCTGATGTCGATCATCGCCGTCGCGCCGGTCTCGGCCAGCGCATGACCCTCGTCCAGGCGTGGCCTCGGGTCGAGCTGCCTGGCGAGGAGCTCTTCGCGCCGCTCGGATGGGACCTCGGGCCTTGCTTCGCCGGACTCGAGCAGCGCGAGTGCCGCACCCGCTCCGCCCAGCTCTCCGGTCACCCCGATCAGGTCCCCCGGCTTCGCTCCCGCCCGGGTGACCAGCTCGGCGTCCCCGGTCTCGTAGCCAACCGCGGTGACGGAGAGGAACAGCGTCGGTGAGCTCACCAGGTCGCCGCCCCCGATCGCCACCGACTCGCGTCTCGCCACCTCGGCGAGTCCGCCGGCGATCCCGAGCAGGACCTCGTCCTCCAGCTCGGCCGGCGCACCGAGGGCGACGTAGGCCTCGCCCGGAGTGGCTCCCATGGCGGCGAGGTCGGAGAGTGCTGCCGCGAGGGCCTTGCGCCCGACGGGCCGAGGGCCGAAGGCATGGAGGTTGAAATGGACTCCGTCGACGACCGAATCCACCGACACGGCGGTGGCGGTGTGGGGCTCGACGACCGCGGCATCGTCTCCGCTGGGGATGCGGATCCGCTCCCCTTGCAGCGGCAGGCAATCGTTGATGGCGCCGATCAGGTCGAACTCGCTCGCCGGCATGGGCCTAGGCTAGGCCGTTGCTTGCGATCGAGATCGAAGCTCAGGGTGTGACGCCGCCGCTCGGGGGCGGCGTGACGGGAGCAGGCGTGGGCGTGGGCGTGGGCGCCGGCGTCGGTTTCGGCTTGGGCGTCGGTGCGGGTTTCTGGCCCACGCCCGGGGCGTAGGCGCCCTTGTCGTGGTTGTTGTTGTTGTTGTTGCTGTTGCTGTCGGTTGTGGTGGTCTGGGTGTAGGTGGACGAGCACGAGCTGGAGCTGCTGGAGCTACTCGAGCTGCTGGAGCTCGAGTAGCACGAGCTCGAGCTGGATGCGGTGTGCGCCCCGTGGTACGACGACAGGGTCGGCAGGCTCGAGGGAACCTCGAAGTCGGGGCAGTTCCCGTCCGTGGCCGCCTCCATGTAGGAGCGCCAGATCGGCCCGGAGGTGGGACCGCCGTACCCGGTGTAGTCGCGCGAGAGCGGATGCCCGGTCCAGACGGCGGTCGAATACAGCGGGGTGTAGCCGACGAACCAGGCGTCGGACAGTCCCTCACTGGTGCCGGTCTTGCCGGCCTCCGACTGACAACCGATGCTCGTGTAGCCGGCGCCGGTGCCGCTGGTGATCACGCCCTCGAGGATCTTCGTGACGTCATAGGCCTGCCCTGGGGTGAGCACGCGCTTGCCCTCATCGGCGCTGGGCTCGTCGACCTTGCCGCCGGGGAAGACGACCTTGCCGATTGCGGTCGCGTCGTGATGGACGCCGCCGTTGGCGAGGGTGGCGTACGCGTCGGCCTGCTCGAGCGGGGTGACGCCGACGCTGAGGCCGCCGATCGCGTCGGCCGGGGGGATGAAGCAGTTCGGCCCGCCCTTGCAGGGGATGTCATTTGGAAGCTTGACCCCAAGCGGTGAGGTGATCCCCATCTGGTAGGCGGTCTGGGCGATGTTCTCGGGACCGACGTCGAGGCCGAGCTGGGCGAAGATCACGTTGACCGAGTCCCAGGTCGCCTGGGTGAGCGGCATCACGCCGCCGCCCGGCTCGGCGTTGTTGACCGTCCAGGTCGAGCCGCCGGTCTCGAGCGTCTTCGGGGAACTGCCGTCGTAGTACGTGGTGTCGGGATCGATGCCCTGCTTGATCGCCGCCGTCAGGTCGTAGACCTTGAACGAGGACCCAGGCTGGCGCTGCGCATGCGCGGCGAAGTTGAACTGGCTGGACAACGAGTAGCGCTGGGTCGAGGCAAGCGCGACGATCTCGCCGTTCGAGGGGTCGATCGAGGCCAGCGCCGACGCCGGCCCGCCGCCCGAGTAGCAGACCGAGCAGGAGTCCACGGCGCTCTGAGCTGCCTCCTGGAGCCGGGGCTGAATCGTCGTATAGACCTTGAGTCCGCCGTTCTCGACGGTGTTCAGCCCGTAGCGGTCCTCCAGCTCCTGCTTGACGAGATCGAAGATGTAGGGCTGGCTGATCCGGCTGTACTTGTGTCCCGGGTGGAGGCCCAGATCCTCGCCGATGGCGGTCGTGTACTCGCTGTCGGTGATCTTGCCCTGTTGCTTCATCGCCTGCAGCACCTCGTTGCGCCGGGCCAGTGCCGCCCGCGGATTGAGGAACGGGTTGTACTGGGACGGAGCCTGCGGCAGGCCCGCGACCATCGCCGCCTCGGGCAGGGTCAGATCGCTGGCGTGCTTGGAGTAGTAGGTCTCGGCCGCCACTTCGACGCCGATCGCGGTGGCACCCTCGTTGGTCCCGTAGGGAGCGGTGTTCAGGTACTTGGTCAGGATCCAGTCCTTGGAGTGCTGGCCCTCCTCCTCATTGGCCAGGCGCGCCTCGATGATCTTGCGCTTGACCGTGTCCTGTGGATTCTGGATGTAGAGGTTGCGGACGAGCTGCTGGGTGATCGTGGAGCCGCCCTCGCGCGGCTTGCCGCCGGCGACCAGGTCCTCCCAGCCGGCGCGGATGATCGCCGAGGGGTCGACGCCTCCGTGGTCGTAGAACCTCCTGTCCTCGATCGCGACCGTGGCGTTCTTGAGGTCCTCCGGGATCTTCGAGCTGGCAACCGGCTGCCGGATGGTGTCCGAGTGGATCACCCCGATCAGGGAGCCGTCGGCCGCGTACACCTTCGACACGTCCCCCTTCGTGATCGGCTGCAGGCTCGCGAGCGAGGGCGCCGAGTCGTAGACGCTGACCACCCACGCGACACCGACTGCGACGGCGAGCCCGACCATGGCGAGAGGGAGGCCGAGGCCCAAGAGGAGCTTCTTCCTGCCCGATTCCCGAAGGCGCCGGCGTCGTCTTCGCGTTCGCTGCGTCATAACGCCCCGAAAGGGTAGTCGGCTCGGTCAGGGGGATCTAAGGAGACCTGCATCGCGCAGAGCGCCTTGCGCCCGCTCCAGCAGGTCCGTCTCGTGCGCCTCCCGGTCGGCGCCGGCGTCAATCGCCGCCTTGACCTGCAGCCTCGCGCCCTCGGGCGTCAGCTCCATCAGGTGCGCCGAGGTCACCTCGCCGTGCTCGAGTGCCGTGCGAGCGGCCTCCACGTCCGCATCTGGGCGTAACCAGACTTCGACGGTGATCGGCGCGCTGCTGTTGCCGGCGGAGTGGTTGACGACGGAGTCCGTCGTGACCCTCTCGTTCGGCACCATGATCAGGCTGCCATCGCCCGCGTCGACGCTCGTGTAGGTGAGTGAGATGTCGACGATTCGCCCGTGGATTTCGTCCCCGATCGAGACCAGGTCGCCGATCCGGATGGGCTGAGTGAAGGCCACCACCACTCCCGCCACGAGATTGGCGATCACCTGGCGCGCGGCGAAGCCGATGATGATTCCCAGCACCGCTGTAGAGGCCAGCACTCCGGTCGCGAACCGCTTGATCGAGGCGAACTGGCTGAGCGCCAGGGCGACCCCGATCAGGATGATCGCGAGGAAGAGCAGGCGGCGGATCAATCGCAGCCGGGTCCGTGCCTCGCGCGAGAGCTCCCCTGTGTCGAGGCGCGTGGTCGCCTTGACAGCCCGCCCGATCAGGACGCGGTCGACGACGATCGCGACCAGCACGGCGACGATCACCGTGATCGCGGCCGAGATCTCGTCGCCGTGCGCCTGCCAGAAGCTCTGTTCCGCGGCTACGTACATGGCGTGGGGCAGTATTCAATCGATGAAGACCCGCGCTGTCTTCCTGGACGCCCTTGGCACGCTCGTCGAGCTCGAGCCGCCGTGGATCTCCCTGCGGGAAATGGTCCCGGCAGACGTCGGCGACGAGCAGCTGGTCCAGGCGCTCAAGGCGGAGATGGCCTACTACAAGGAGCACGCCCACGAGGGGCGGGACGAGGCCTCGCTCGGGGAGCTGCGGGAGCGCTGCGCCGCGATCGTCTCCGGCAAGCTCGAGTTCGAGGTCACGGTCGACGAGCTGGTCGATGCGATCCGGTTCTCCGCCTACCCCGACGCGGCGCCGGCGCTGCAAGGGCTCCGCGACCGCGGCCTCCGCCTGATCGCCGTCTCGAACTGGGATTGCGCCCTGCCACGGGTCCTGGAGCGCTGCGGGATCGAGCGGATGCTCGACGGAGTCGTCACGTCGGCCGGGGCCGGCGCTCGCAAGCCGGATCCGGCCATCTTCGCGGCGGCGCTCGAGCTGGCCGGCTGCGAGGCCGGGGAGGCCCTGCACGTGGGGGACACGGCCGAGGAGGACGTCGCCGGCGCCAGGGCGGCCGGCATCCGCCCGCTGCTGATCGACCGTGACGGCGGCGATGGCGACATCTCCTCGCTGAGGGAGATCGATCAGCATCTCTGACTTCACCAACACAAGAGCCGCCTCCTCCGCCACGAAGCGGGTTGCTCCTGGCGGAGCACCCTCCCATGACCCGGGGCCGGCTGGGGATTACGCGGGATTCGGGCGGAGGGCCCTCGCCGCGCTGATCGACAACGTCAGCTGGGTCTTCTTCTACTTCTGGATCTACGTCTGGGTCGTGGGCGGCGCGGCGCTCGAGAGCGACACGGCCGCGATCGTGTCGGTGATCGTCTTCTTCTCACTCTGGTTCAACTACTTCGCGTTCTGCGAGTGGCGCTGGGGCCAGACGATGGGCAAGAACGCGACCGGGATCGAGGTTCGCTCGGTCGACGGCGATCCCCGGCTCAGCTACGGCCAGGCGAGCATCCGGAACCTGCTGCGCCTGATCGACTTCTTTCTGGTCGGCGAGCTGATGATCGCCGCGAGCAAGCGCAAGCAGCGCCTGGGCGACAAGGCAGCGAAGACGGTCGTGGTGCGGCGCGCACCGAGCGTTGCGCCGGCGCCGATCCGTGGCGGCGCCGAGCCGGTCGTTCCACCGGCCCCCGCTCCGGCGGTGGAGCCGGAGCCCGACGAGCCCAGCCTGCCCGAGATTCCGTGGGGCTTCGGCGACTCGATCTGGGGGCTGATCGGCGGTCTGCTGCTGGTGGTGATCGTCCCGCCGTTGCTGGTTCTCCCCTTCGACCCGAACATCGCCGATCCCAACAAGGCGAGCGACGCGGCCATCCTCGCCACCCAGGCACTGTTCGACGGGTTCCTGGTGGCGGTCGCGATCGGCATGGCCTCCGGGTGGCACTTCGACCTGAGGGAGGCCCTCGGGCGCCTTGGCCTGAGGAGATTCGAGCCGTCGGCACTCGGCTGGATGTTCGCCGTGCTCGGTGTCTACTACGCCGGGGCGATCGCGTTCTCGGCGCTGGTGGTGCAGCCAGACCAGGAGGACATCGGCAAGGAGCTCGGGGTCTGCAATCCGGGCATCGGGATCGCAATCTTCGCCGTGCTGGCCATCATCGTGCTCGCGCCATTCGCGGAGGAGATCTTCTTCCGAGGCTTCTTCTTCGCCGGCCTGCGGACTCGCTGGTCGCTGTGGCCTTCGGCCCTCCTCTCCGGAGCGATCTTCGGGCTGGTGCACGCCCCAACCGGGCCGACCGCCGCGATCCCGCTGGCCGGGCTCGGGGTGGGGCTCGCCTGGCTGTACAACAAGACCGGATCGCTCTACCCATGCATGCTCGCCCACTTCCTCAACAACGCGCTCGCGATCGGCGTGGTGATCGGTCAATGCTGAACGGTGCAGCCGGTCCGGCGGTCAGCGCCCGCGCTCTCGCCAAGAGCTACGGCGACCGGGTCGCCGTGGACGGGATCGACTTCGAGGTAGAGCCCGGGATCTGCTTCGGCTTCCTCGGGCCGAACGGGGCCGGGAAGACCACCACGATGAAGACGATCTACGGGCTGGCGACCGTGGACGGCGGCGAGCTCCACGTCCTCGGCATGGATGCGAGCAGCGAGCGGCGCCAGATCAAGAGCCGGCTCGGCGTGGTGCCCCAGGAGACCAACCTCGACGGCGACCTGACCGTGCGCGAGAACCTGCTGCAGCAGGCCCGCTACTTCGGGATCGACGGAGAGAGGGCCGCCAAGCGAGCCGACGAGCTGCTCGACTTCTCGCTCCTCACCGATCGGGCCGACGAGCGCATCCACGCGCTCTCCGGAGGGATGAAGCGCCGCCTGCTGATCTCCCGGGCCTTGATGGGCGACCCGGAGCTGGTCGTCCTCGACGAGCCGACGACCGGGCTCGATCCCCAGGCCCGCCTGGCGGTGTGGAACGCCCTGGACCGGCTGCGCCGGCGCGGCGTCACGCTGCTGATCACGACCCACTACATGGAGGAGGCCGAGCGCCTCTGCGACCGCCTGGTGATCATGGACGAGGGCTGCATCGTCGCCGACGGCAGGCCATCCGACCTGGTCCTCCAGCACGTCGGACGAGAGGTGCTGGAGCTGCGCCTGGAGGAGGACTGTGATCCGGACCGGCTGGTCGGCTCGCTCAACGGGCGCATCCAGGGCCACGACCTCTCGGAGCGGACGCTGATGCTCTACGCGGATGACGCCGAGGCGGTGCTCGAAGGACTCGACCACGACTCCTTCCCCACCGAGTCCGCGCTGGTTCGTCGTGCCACCCTCGAGGACGTGTTCCTGCGACTCACCGGACGGAGCCTGCGCGAGTAATGGCCATGCTGGAGGAACCCGGTTTCGCGGGCCTCGGCCCCCGGATCCCGATACGCGACATGGTGCCCGTCCCGCGGCTGGCCGGAGCCGTCTGGCTGCGGAACGCCCGCGTCTTCTCGAAGCTCTGGCGCGGCGCGCTGCTCCCCACCTTCATCGACCCGTTCCTCTACCTGCTCGCGATGGGCTTCGGGCTCGGCACCTACGTCGCCCACATCAACGGGATCCCGTACAAGGAGTTCATCGCTCCCGGCCTGATCGCGTCGGCCGCGATGTGGTCGTCGGCCTTCGAGACGACCTACAACGTCTACTTCCGGATGAACGAGCTCCGGCTCTACGACAACGTCCTCTCGACGCCGGTCGAGGTGCAGGACGTGGTCGCAGGGGATCTGGCGTGGAGCGCGAGCCGGGCCACCGTCTATGGCTGCGTCGTGCTCGTCGTGGTTTCGGCCTTCGGCCTGGTCTCGTCCTGGTGGGCGCTGCTGATCCCGCCGTTCGTATTCCTGGGAGGCCTCTGCTTCTCGGTGATCGGCTACACGTTCACCACGCTGATTCCGAAGATCGATCTCTACTCGTACTTCTTCACCCTCGGAATCACGCCGATGTTCCTGTTCTCGGGGATCTTCTTCCCGTTCAACCAGCTGCCCGACTGGGTTGGCGTGGTGGCCTGGTTCATGCCGCTCTACCACCTGGTCGAGATCACTCGGGGCCTGGCCACCGGGCCGGAGCTCACCTCGGTGGTCGGCAACGCCGCCTGGCTCGCCGCGGTCAGCGCCGTGCTCTTCACCATTCCGGTCAGGGCGCTGCGGAAGAAACTGGTCGCCTAGCGCGGTTTTTGTCAAATGCATCCGGCCGCCCGATCGTGCACAATCCCGCGTCGTGATTCGTAGGGGAGGAACAAGGATCAAACGGGTCGCACTGACGTGCGCCCTCGCATCAATCGCCGCCACCGCGGCGTTCGTGCTGCCCGCCGCGGCGAGCGCCGCGACCGGTCCCCCGACGCTGGCGCTGAACGGTCCCAAGAAGCCCGGGTTGCTCAGCAAGGTGACCGCGAACGGCGCCATTCCTGGAGCGACGGCGGGCGCTCAGGTGACGATCACCGTCGAGGCCAGCGGCCGCACCGTGGACAAGAAGCAGCTCGCGGTCGGCGGGGACGGCAAGTTCTCCTTCCCGTTCGTCGTCGACTCCTGCTGTGCCTACGAGGTCACCGCGACGAGCGGAGGCCAGAGCTCCCCACCCCAGCGATTCTCGGTGAGGGTCCCGAAGCACCTCCGCAAGGGAGCGGTGACCCGCCTCTACAACCAGTCCCTGGTCGATGAGGGCTATTACGTCGGCCGCCACGTCAGCAGCCACTACGGGCTCGGGTCTCAGCTCGCGACCCTCGCGTTCCGCAAGGTCAACAACATGGCCCGGAACTACCAGTACAAGCCGGTGATCTTCCGCAAGCTCCTGATGGGGAGGGGCGCGTTCCGGCCCCGTTACCGCTCCGGCCACCACGTCGAGGTCGACATCTCCCGCCAGGTGATGGCGCTGGTGGATGGTGACCACGTCGTGGCAACCTTCCACGTCTCGACCGGGAAGCCCTCGACGCCGACCGTCCGGGGGACGTATCACTTCTACCGCAAGGACCCGGGCTACAACTCGGAGGGCATGTACTACTCCGTCTACTTCATCCGCGGGTACGCCACCCACGGCTACAACCCGGTGCCGATGCACGAGGCCGCGAGCCACGGCTGCGTCAGGAATCCAATCCCGTTCTCGACGTACATCTACAACTGGATCCACCTCGGCGACGCGATCCACGTCTACCTCTGAGGGCTAGGGGCGGCTGCGCTCCCGGCGGGCCACCATCGCCGTGCCGATGCCCAGGATCGCCGCCAGCAGCAGGCCTCCGACGAGGACGAACAGGACGTAGACGAAGTTCCTCGTCCCGTTGCGGCCGAAGCTGATCACGGGGTCGGCGCCGCCGGACACGCGTGTCGGCGCGACGGCCTCGTAATCACCGGCCTCCGGGACCCTGAGCTTGGCGATCGAGCGCCGCACGTAGTCGCCGTCGTCGAACTGGTTGAAGGCGTATGGCGTGGAGCCGAGCAGCTCCTGCCCGTTGGTGGTCCGCACCCGGAGCCTCAGGTTCGGGGGGACGCTGAGCGGCGAGTGCTCGAATTCGCCGATGCGCTCCCCGTAGAAGATGATCACGTCGCCTGCCGGCAGGTTCACCGACTCCCGTCCCGGGACGGGGACCTGGCCGTACGCATGGGCGTCGCGGGTGGCTCCCACCGCCTCGACCATCAGGAGGACGATCGCGACGGCGATCGTGATGCCCGCGGTGCCCAAGGCGAGCCTGTACCCCGTCCGCATCGGACGCATCCTAGGATGCCCCGATGCCGACGGATCTCGAGGGCGCGCACGACGTCCTGCTGGCCGAGCTGCGGGAGCACGCCCTGGTGATCGGCGCGGTGACCCTCTCGAGCGGCCAGACCGCCCAGTACTACGTCGATGCCAAGCGGGCGATCCTGCGGCCGCCAGCCTTTCGCGCCGTCGGCAAGCTGCTCGCCGCGGAGGCCGCCGAGCGGGGAGCGACCGCCGTCGGCGGGATGACGATGGGCGCGGACCCGCTCGCCAGCGCCGCGATCGGCGCTGAGGCGGGCGACGGGCTGATCGCGTTCTTCGTCCGCAAGGAGAAGAAGCAGCACGGCCTCCAGCGCTGGATCGAGGGGCCGGTGCTCGAGCCGGGCACCCGCTGCCTCGTGGTCGAGGACGTCGTCACGACCGGAGGATCCACGGTGCGCGCGATCGAGCGGATCCTGGAGGAGGGACACGAGGTCGCCGGCGTCGTCTCGGTGGTCGACCGCCTGGCGGGGGGCGGCGAGGCGATCGAGGAGGCCGCCGGCGCGCCCTACCGGCCGCTGGTCACGATCGACGAGCTCTATCCGGAGCGGCCCGACGCATAGCGGGTTGCGCTTACCAGCCCGGTCCCTTGATCGCGAGCGGATCGCCGCCGGAGGCGCCGGTGATCTCGACCTGCAGGCCAGGGGGCGGGTCGAAGGCGATCACGCCTATCACGATCAGCGCTACGACCACGTCTGCAGCATGTGGACGGCGGAGCACGTTGGCATCGCGAATTGCGAGGATGCCCGGCCAATGTCGCCGCGAGAGATGAGCAGGCGAGAGGTGGGGCTCGCCGCGATCGGGGCCTGCATGCTCGCGATCGTCATGACCTGGCCCCTGCTCCTGCACCTGGGCGGCACGGTCCCGCGTGACATCGGCGACCCCCTGGCCGAGGCCTGGCAGCCGGCGTGGGGCGGCCACGCCCTGCTCCACCAGCTCCTGCACTTCTTCGATGCGAACCGCTTCTGGCCGCTCAAGGACTCCCTGGCCTTCGGCGACGCACTGATCGGCTATGCCCCCGCGGGCATCATCGGCAGCGGGCCGCATGCGGCGATGGTCCGCTACGACCTGCTGTTCCTGTTCGCCTACGCGCTCGCCTTCTTCGGCGCCTACCTGCTGGCCCGGGAGCTGGGCCTTGGCCCGCTGGGCGCGGTGATCGCGGGAGCGGCGTTCGCCTACGCCCCATACAGGCTCGAGCAGGACGGGCACCTGCAGGTGATCTCGAGCGGCGGGATTCCGCTGGCGATCGCGTTCGCGGTCCGGGGGATCCGGCTGAGGCGACCGTGGTGGCTCTTCGGGGCCTGGGTGGTCGCCGCCTGGGAGGTGTCGATCGGCTGGGTGCTCGGCCTGCCGTTTGCCTACGGGCTCGGCGGGGCAGTCCTGATCGCGGTCGTCGCGTGGCTGATTCGCGGCAGGCCGCCGGTACCGCGCCGGATGATCGTCGCGGGCGCTGCCGGCGCCGTCCTCTTCGTCGCGGTCTCCTACTGGATCGCGCACCCATACCTCTACATCGCGGACAACTTCCCGGCCGCCAAGCGGAGCCCCCATGAGGTCGCCGCCTTCTCCGGTCCGCTCAAGGTCTTCCTGACCGCACCCGAGGAGAACTTCGTCTGGGGCGCGGCAACGGCCGGAATTCGCGACACCCTCACGACCTGGCAGGAGAAGACCCTCTTCCCCGGTGCGGTGATCCTGGCGCTGGCCGTCATCGGCCTCTGGTCGAGCTCATTGAGCAAGCGATGGCGCATCGGAATCGGAGTCGCCGCCGTGGCGATCATGGTGCTCGAGCTCGGCTTCCGGGAGGGAGGCGGCCTGCTCTGGCCCTACCGCGTCCTCTACGATGTGCTCCCCGGCTGGGACGCGATCCGCACCCCCGGGCGGCTGGCGACCTTCTCGTCGCTCGCGCTCGCCCTGCTGGCCGCCGCGGGCGCCGAGGCGGCGATTCGCGCGGCCGGGCGCAGGCGATGGCCGAGCTGGTCCGCGATCGCCGTGACCGGCGTGCTCGGTCTGGCGATCGTCACCGAGGGCCGGAGCCTGCCATTCGATCCCTATGACAATCAGGCGCAGCCGCCCGTGCCGCCGTCGGGCCCCTCGACCGCCGACATCCCGCAACCCCAGCTGCACCTGCCGGCGCTCACCGCCAAGGAGAACCGGGCTTTTCAGCTGGAGTCAACCCAGGGCTTCCCCGAGCTCGTCAACGGCCGAGCCAGCACCAACCCCGCAGTCGTGCTGAACCTGGTCCGCGACATGGCCAACTTCCCCGACGCCGCAACCGCTGCGGAGCTCCAGCAATACGGCGTGCGCACGGTGGTTCTCCACCTCGGTCTCACCAACGGGACGCCGCAGGCCGGCGCGGTCCGCAAGCCAATCGACGGCCTGCCGCTGAGGCGCTACCGGCTGCCGGATCGCCCGGGGCTGGTCTTCTACGAGGTCGGCTCGTCGAACGCCAGCCCGGGTCCAAGCGCGGGCTCTCGCGCTGGAGGCACCTCGGGGTCGGACTGAGCGCGTCGCTCGCGCAGCCGCACGACGGTGAGCGTGGCCAGGGAGAGCAGCAGCGCCGAGGCGACCAGCCAGAGTGCCGAGGCGTTGCCCCGCGCGAGGGGGCTGATGTCGTCCGCGGCGATCGAGGGGCCGACCGCCGAGACGCAGGCCCAGCCGAGGACGGCGGGCACCGCGAACCGGAAGTCGGAAAGCGAGACCGACGGGCTGGCTCTGACCGCGAGCACGACCGAGGTCAACACGGCCGCCACGAACGGGGCGACCGCGAGCCAGGCGTTCGTGACACCGAATCCGGTGAGCACGGTGTGCTCGAGCTTGCCCTCCATCAGCCAGTCCGCCCAGGTCCCCGTCCCCTGCTTCCCGAGCAGCGGGTAGGTCAGGGTCCCGATCAGCATGAGGAGCGCCGACGGGATCGCGAATCCAAGCGTCAGAGCCGGGAGCCGCTTGTAGGCGTAGGGCAGCCCCAGCGCGACGAAGGGCAGGGCGGGGATCAGGAAGCGCGGGCCGGGGGTGCCGCCGCCGAAGGGCAGCCAGTACCCGCTGTTGTAGGTGAAGTAGAGGGCGGCGATGGCGAGGATCGTGTTGGCCTCGGCCCGGTGCCCGTCGCGGCGCATCATGAACACCCCGACCACGCACATGACCACGATCGGAGTGAGGACGAGCAGGCCCCGGCCGGCGAGCAGCAGGCTGACGGCGCTGTCGAATCGCGGCGCGGTGATCCCGAAGAACCCGTGGCTGTTGAGGCCGAGTACGTCGTGCCCGGTCGCGCCGGGGAAGGCGACGGCGTCCCCGTAGGCCAGCTTGAGCGGATTGCCGAAGGCCCAGAGGTTGAAGGAGAGCATCGGCAGCGCCCCGAGGACCGCGCCGCCCGCATACACGGCCCCGCGGCGTAGCCAGTCAGTCCTGCGTGAGAGCGCGTAGCCGAACAGCACCACTCCGATCAGGCCGGTCTGGAACTCGAAGGTCACGGCCAGCCCGGCCAGCAGGCCGGCCCCGGCGACCATCCACGGCCGCGGAGGTCCGTCCCTCTCCTTCATCAACAGGCAGAAGGCAGCGAACGCGATGCCGGCCGAGATCACGTGGGAGAAGAACTCCGCGGAGAAGGTCATCATCACCGTGGCCAGGCCCAGGGTGATCGCCGCGGCGGTGCCGTAGCCCGGCAGGAAGCGGTCGGCCGCCCAGCGCACCGCGAGCAGCAGGAGGATCCCCGGGATCACGGCCGCCAGCAGGGTGAGGGCCCAGACGATCGGCGTCGACTCCTCGACCGCATGCTGGGCTCGGATGCCGCGCTCCACGTCGTAGCCGTAGTTCTCCAGCGGGATGACGCTCTGCGGGTACCACTTCGGATGGGCGGTCTGGCGCTCGTTGTCGACGGCGGCGCGGGCGAGCTTGTCCCCGCCGAGATCCTCGATCGCCTTGTAGAGAGGGGTGGTCAGGGCGGCGACCCCGGGGCTCTTGACCGAGTAGAAGTGGCCGTCGACCCATGCCTTGTCGTTGGTGTTCCAGTGCCACTGGTCGATCTGGGCCTGGCCCTTTGAGAAGGCCTGGACCTGGTCGAAGTGGCCCATCTGCGCCCAGCCCATCTGGTGCATGACGAGCCCCCAGGCGACGCCGAGCGTGACCACCGCGGCGACGCCCGGGCGAGATCCATGCAACGTTTGACGCAGGCGCCTCATGAAGTCGGCGATTGTACGCGGCAGAGGGCCATGGTCCACGGGGTCGGGGTCCTCACCTCCACTACCTCGAACCGGGAGGTGAGAAACCGCACGAACTCCCGTCTGGACCAGTGGTTCAGGTGCCCGGGGGTGTTGCCCAGCTGCCTGACCCAGGAGCCCCGCGCCAGATTGAGCGCCCGGAAGAGCGGCTCCCTCGGCACGCTCGCGATCAGCCAGGGCCGGGCCAGCCCGGCGAGCACCTCGAGCGCGCGCTCAGGGTCCTCGAGATGCTCGAGCACCTCGCAGCAGACGATCAGCTCGGCGCCGTGCCGGTCCGGCTCGAGGTCCTCGACCGGGGTCGCCTCGAAGTCGATCTCGACCCCGGCGATGCGAGCGCGTTCGCGCGCCTCCTCGAGCACCTGCGAAAAGGCGTCCGTTCCCCTGACGTTCATTCCATTGCGCGCCAGCCGGATGGACAGCTCGCCCTCGCCACAGCCCACCTCGTGGGCGTCGGTGGCGCCGGTCCGCTCGACCATCTCGTCGAGCTTGCCCAAGAACCCGGCCATCGCCCGGCGGACGAGCGGGTTGGAGCTGCCGTACTTGTCGGTGACGTTTCCGCCGGTGTCGGCGGCATCCAACCTCACCGTGCTCATCCTGCGACGGAGGTCTCGATCGTCTCCACGGTGAGCCGCCTGGCGGCGCCTCGATCGCCGCGCTCGTAGTTGGACGGCTCGACACCCGTCTCGAGCTCCAGGCGCCTGACCCGCTCGTAGACGCGCTGCGCGATCGCCCGCTGGCCGGCGAGCGCGTCGCCGATGATCCCCAGGGCGAACATCTGGACCGCGGCGAGCATCAACACGGCGCCGAGGATCAGGGACTGGATGTGCCCGCTGCGGTCCCCGTTGACGATCCAGTCGAACAGGAACGGCGACCAGGCGGCAAGCGCCAGCACGCCGAAGAGGACGGCGAGCATCATGAACACCCGCAGCGGCTCATAGAGCGTGTAGGCACGGAAGATCGCGTAGGCGTTGCGGCGGACGTAGGCCGAGGTCGATCCGAAGAGGCGCGACTCCCGCTCGGTCGGGTTGGGCGAGATCGAGACGTCCTCGATCGCCACCGACATCTTGCCCGCCTGGATCAGGCTCTCGAGCGTGTAGGTGTACTGCGAGACGACGATCAGCTGCAGGGCCGCCTCCCGGTTGTAGGCGCGGAAGCCCGAGGTCGTGTCGAGCACCTTGGTCCCGGAGGCCTGGCGCACCACCCAGCTCCCGGTCCGCTGCAGGAGCTTCTTCGTGAAGGAGAAGTGCTCGACGTTCTGAACCTGGCGGTCGCCGACGACCATGTCGGCCCGGCGGCTGACGATCGGCTCGACCAGGCGCGGGATGTCGGAGGCGCGGTACTGGCCGTCGGCGTCGGTGTTGACGATCGCGTCGGCACCGAGCTTGAGCGCGGCGTCGAGGCCCGCCTGGAACGCGGCGGCAAGCCCCCGGTTGCTGTTCAGGCGGACCAGATGGTCCACGCCGTGGCGCCGGGCGACCTCGACCGTGCGGTCCGTGGAGCCGTCGTCGATGACGAGCCACTCCACCTGGTCGAAGCCCGCCACCTCGCGCGGCAGCTCGGAGAGCACCTGAGGTAGCGACTCCTCCTCGTTCAGGCAGGGAATCTGGATGATCAGCTTCATCGCGGTGATCGTAGGGTTTGTTCGGAGATGACGCGGCCCTTACGCATCGTCGTGCTCGCGCTGTGCATCAGCGCCGTTTCGTCGCCCTCCGCGCATGGCCTGGGCGTTTCGGGGAACCACCTGGTCAACGAGTCTGGAAGGTTGGTCAGATTGCTCGGCGTCAGCCGCAGCGGCTCCGAGTACGCCTGCGCGGAGGGCTTCGGGTTCTTCGACGGGCCCACGGGCCCCCGCAGCATCCGGGCGATGAAGAAATGGGGCATCAACTCGGTTCGCCTGCCCCTCAACCCCGACTGCTGGCTCGGCATCGATGGCGTCAAGCCGGCCCTGGGCGGTCAGGCCTATCGCAACGCGATCGACGGCTTCGTCGCGCGCCTCAACCAGGCGGGCCTCTACGTGGTGATCGACGAGCACGTCGCCGCCCCCGCCGGGCAGAGGGCGCTGGGGATCATCCCGATGCCGGACGCCGATTCCTCGCCGGCCTTCTGGAGCTCGGTGGCCTCGCACTTCGCCGCCAATCATTCCCTCGTCTTCGACCTCTACAACGAGCCGCACGACATCGGCTGGGACTGCTGGCTCGCCGGCTGCGACCTGCCGGCCGGGGGCCGCTTCTCCGAGCGCCATCCCGCCTACCGGGCCGCGGGGATGCAGCAGCTGGTGGATTCGGTGCGCTCGACCGGTGCGACTCAACCGCTGATGCTGGGCGGGACCGACTACGCCCGCAACCTCTCCGGGTGGCTCGCTCACGAGCCGGTCGACCCGCTCGGCCGGCTGGTGGCATCGGAGCACAACTACGGCCATCACCTCGCGCCCTGCCTCCGTGGGTGCAAGGCGGCGATCGCGTCGACGGCCGCCTCGGTCCCGGTCGTGGTCGGCGAGCTCGGCCAGACCGACTGCCGCCACGACTACATCGACAAATGGATGCGCTGGGCCGACCGGCACGGGATCTCCTACTTCGGCTGGGCCTGGGACGCAAAGGGCGGCTGGACCTGCCACGCCGGTCCCAGCCTGATCCAGAACTACCGCGGCAAGCCGACGGGATTCGGCGTCGGCTTCCGCAACCACCTGCTGGCGCTGAGGCGGCATGCTCGAGGTTGAGCGGCTCGGCGACGGGCCGCCGATCCTCTTCATCCACGGGGACATAGTCGGCCCAGGCCTCACCTGGCGCAAGCAGCGGGAGCTTGCCGAGCGCTGGAGCTTGATGATTCCCAGCCGTCCGGGGTTCGGGGAGAGCCCGCCGCTGGAGCGCAACGACTTCGAGGTGGAGGCGCCGATGTTCGCCGACCTGCTCGGCGATGGCGCCCACCTGGTCGGGCATTCCTACGGGGCGGTGATTGCGCTGCTCGCCGCCGCCGAGCGGCCTGACGCTGTCCGCTCGTTGACCGTCTCGGAGCCCGGCTGCCTGCGGGTCGCCGAGGGCACGCCGGTGGTCGACGAGATGATCGCCAACGGAGAGCTCCTCTTCGAGAATGCCTCCTCGATCCCATCGAAGGAGTTTCTGCGGCTGTTCCGGGGCGGCGCAGGCTCCGCTTATGACACGCCGGAGGAGCTGCCGGGGGAGCTCCTGCACGGCGTCGAGCTGCTCAAGCGCGAGAGGCCGTCATGGGAGGCGGAGATCCCGCTGGAGCGGCTCGCCGCAGCGGGCTTCCCGGTCCTGGTCGTCTCCGGCGACCACTCCCCGGCCTTCGAGGCGGTCTGCGACTCGCTGGCGGACGCGCTCTCGGCCGAGCGAGCAGTGATCCCCGGCCGTGGTCACACCGTCCCCTCGACGGGGGCGGCTTACAACGAGCGACTCGAAGCCTTCCTCGCCGGCGCCGAGCGTGCCTGGGCTGCGCCTCAGCATTAGCCGGGAATGGACAAATTTGCGCCATTTCTGTGGATGCATCGGCGATTACCGGAGGCTAGGGTCAGCCGGTAGGGGTTGTCTCGACTTGAGGCTCCGGTCGCCCCGCACCTGCTGATGGCAGCACCGATGCGCTACAGCTCGAGGCAACGCAGGCGGGCCCTCCGCTTCGCGGTCGTGGGCAATGTCGTCCCGGTGGCCGTGGCGACCGCCACGGACTTCGGCTCGCATCACACGGTCTTCTTCATCGGCGCGATCGGAGCGTGTACGGCGCCGGTCGTGGTGACGCTGATGACGCGGCGCCAGCCGATCCCGTTCTACGCGGCCGCCTACGGCGGGATCCTGGCGTTCACCATGCTCCAGGCGTACTCCGGCGGCGCGGCCTCCGGGTACGCCGTGCTGATGATGATGGCGATGATCTGGTTCGGCGTGCAGGCGACCGACCGGGAGCTGGCCGTCGGCATGGGGGTCCTGGCGGCCTGCGCCTATCTGCCGATGCTGATCTTCGGGCCGCCGGCGTATCCGATCTCCTGGGGCCACGCCACCGTGCTCCTGCTGATCGGGTTCAGCGTGGCGTTCTCTCTGCGGGCCGTGACCCGGGAGACACAGTCACTCAACTCCCGCCTGCTCAAGGAGGCGACGGTGGATGATCTCACCGGCCTGCTCAACCGGCGCGGCTGGCGATTGGCCGCGGAGCGGGAGATGTCACGAGCGGCTCGGGAGGGAACCTCGGTCGGACTCCTCCTCCTCGATCTCGACAGCCTCAAGGAGATCAACGACACCCGCGGGCACGACGAGGGGGACCGGGTGCTGGTCGAGACCGCCGACCGGATGCGCGCGGAGCTCCGCGCCGGGGACATCCTCGCCCGGTTGGGCGGCGACGAGTTCGGGGCGCTCCTGATGGACACCTCGGACGGCCATGCCATGGCAGCCGTCGACCGCCTCGGCGAGACGACTCCCGAGCTGGGGAGCTTCTCCGCCGGAGTCGCCGCCTGGGGACGGCAAGGAGCCTCTGGACGAGCTGCTCCGGAGGGCCGACGTCGCGCTCTACACTGCCAAGACCGACGGCGGCAGCCGGGTGGAGATCGCCCCGCCCACGCTCGAGCCGGCCGAGGCCTTCCCCGAGGCCGAGCCCGCCGGCGACTAGCCCCTGCTGTTGGCGGTCCGGACCGACGACGCGACCAGGCGCGAGTAGAGCTCGATCCCCTTGCTGGTCAGGTGGATGCCGTCGGTGGTGATCCCGCCATGTGAGGAAGCGATCTCATGCCAATCGACGAGCCGCGCCTGCCCCCAGTTGTGCGCGGCGTCGGAGAGAACCGAATTGACCTCGCCCTGCCAGCTCCTCGGCACCTCGACGTTGACCAGGTAGACATGCGGGACGCCTCTGAGGGCGTCGTGCAGCTTCTCCAGGTCGTCCGAGTAGACCGGGCCGTTGTTGCCGAGCTGCAGGACGACGTCGTCGGGGACCTTGCCGGCGGCGGCGTAGTTGTGGAGCAGCGAGACGATGTCCGTCGGCTGCCGGCCAACCGCGGCGTTCAGCGTCAGCCATGGTCCCAGCAGGTGCGCCAGTCCCGAGCGCGCGTCGACCATCACCGAGTCCCCCAGTGCCAGCACCGGAAGCGCCTTCGCCTTCGCACCCTTCGCCCGCCTGGCCTTGACGGGAGCCCTGCCGCCGGAGGCCTCGGAGACCGCCCTGGAAACCGAGACGGGATGGGTCACGAAGGTCTTCTTCGGCGTGATCTGCGCGGACGCCACGCGGAGCTGGCCGGGATGGCCTCTGGGCACGATCCCGCTCCAGCCCACCACGAGCACGACGGCGGTCACCCCCACCGCGATCCCGACGCGCCCGATTCGCAGCCAGTCCGGTCGCTGCCAGCTGGTGGACCGGCGGAAGGGCTGCTCGACGTAGCGGTAGGAGAGGTCGGCAAGAGCCAGCGTCGCCCCGAGCTGCAGCGCGAACAGGACGGGGCCATGCAGGGGCACGTCGATTCCGGGACGGGTCAGCTCGAGCACGGGCCAGTGCCAGAGGTAGAAGCTGTAGCTGCGCAGCCCGAGCCAGCGCATCCCAGGGTTGCCCACGATGCGGCCGATGTCCGCGGCGGGGTGGGCGAGCGCTGCGATCAGGAGCGCCGTCCACACGGAAAGCAGCAGGAAGCCCCCGTGGTAGAGGGACTTCTCGTAGTCGTGGACGGTGAGGAAGGTGATCAGCAGCATCGCCAGGCCGAAGGCCCCGATCGCGTCGAGTGCCGCGGGCGCCAGCGTCCCGGTCTTCGCCTTGAGCTGCTCCGGGTTCCAGAAGAACGCCAGCGCCACCCCGATCAGCAGCGGAGTGGCTCGCGTATCTGTGCCGTAGAAGACGCGGTTGGGGTTGACCGGATCGAAGAGGATGGCCATCAGCAGGCTCGAGGCGATGGCGCCGGCGATCACCCCGACCACGAGGCGGCGGTGCCCGAACCGGGTCATGCAGGCGGCGAAGACGAGGGGCCAGAGCAGGTAGAACTGCTCCTCGACCGCCAGCGACCAGAGGTGGCGGAAGAGCGAGGGGCGCGCGAACTCCTGGAAGTAGGACTGGTGGCTGAAGATCAGGTCCCAGTTGGTGACGTATGCCATCGAGGCGAGCGCCTGGCCTCGCAGAGTCGAGATCTGGCCGAAGTCGAAGAAGGCGCCGAGGACCATCACGACCGCGATCAGCACCCCGACGGCGGGCAGCAGGCGCCGCGCCCTCCGCAGCCAGAAGGCGATCAGGTCGACCCGCCCCTCCTTGCGGAACTCGCTGAGCAGCAGCGATGTGATCAGGTAGCCGCTGATCACGAAGAAGACGTCGACGCCGAGGAACCCGCCCGGAAGCCAGCCGCCGCCGTTGTGGAAGTGGTAGACGAACACCGCCAGCACGGCAATCGCCCGCAGCCCATCCAGGCCGGGCATGTACGGCAGGCGCTTGCTGCTATTCGGCTGCGATTGGTCCCTCATCGCATCTCTCAAGATCCGGCACGGGGCCGGACACCTCCTCGAGAGATGGTCGCAACCTCAGCCCGATTTGAACAGTCTCGGGCCCTCGGTTGCAGCCGAACGCCCCGACCAGGATTCGAACCTGGGGCCTACTCCTTAGGAGGGAGTCGCTCTATCCAGCTGAGCTATCGGGGCCCGGCGCCATTGAAGCACCGCGTCAGGTCAGGGGGACCTCTACCGCGGCGTTGAGGTTCGGGTAGTACTCCTTCACCCGGTCGGCGCCGTACTTCTCGCCGAATACCTGCGCGACGTGGTCGACGACGCCTGGGTCCTCGGTCGGCTCGGCGTCGGTGCGCAACTCGGCGCCGTCCGCCCTCAGGCCGATCGCCGGGGTCTTCTGGACGTTCCGGTACCAGTTGCTGTCCGTGCCACTGACCGGGAGCAGCAGCAGCTTGTCTCCCTCGAGCACGAACCAGATGGGTCGAGAGCTCTCGTTCCCGGTCTTGCGGCCGGTGACCGTCAGGTCGACCTCGTTCGCGTCTTGCAGTGCGCTCTTCAGCTCTTCGCCGGTCATCGCGTCCTCCTGTGAGCTATCGGGGTCGATTTCTAGTGTGACGTAACGCCTCTGCGCGCCGGCGTACTGGCTGCAATGCCTGCCTTCGACAACCTCCTGATCGTCGTTGCGGTGGCGTTCGCCGCGCCTCTGCTGCTCGGCTTCTTCCCGGCCGTGAAGCTGCCGTCGGTGGTGCTGGAGATCCTCGCCGGGATCGTGATCGGAAGGGTGGCGACGGCAAGGCGAGGGCGCCGGAGACGGATAAGTCGGACGCCCTGATGGCGATGTAGGTCTAGGCTCCGCCGGTGCCTCGACTGCCACTTTCGATGCTGTTCGCATCGATCCTGGGAGCGCTGCTCCTGGGCGCCTACGGCTCGGCCCAAGCAAGCGGTGCCGACGAGAGGGCATCGGCAAGCGACTCCCCGCTGGTCAGCCCCTGCAACCTGGGCGCCGGGCCCCGGTTCCGCTGCGGCCGGATCACCGTGCCGGCGGTGCGGGGAGACCCGGGCGTCGGGGACCAGTCGATCTTCTTCGCGGTCCGCCCTCGAGAGCTGGCGAAGAAGCCGGCGGTCGGCACCATCTTCGCCGTCGAGGGAGGTCCCGGCTACGCGAGCACCAACTTCGACTCCGCGAAGTCCTTCCGGGCCGTCTTCGGGCCGCTGCTGCGTCGCCGGGACCTCGTGCTGATCGACCAGCGCGGCACCGGGCATTCGCAGGCGGTCAACTGCACGCAGCTGCAACGGGGGATGGTCCCCGAGCAGATCGCCGTCGCCTCTTGCGCGAACCAGCTCGGGGCCCGCTACCAGGGGTTCACCTCGGCCGAATCCGCGGCCGACATCGAGGCCGTCCGCACCGCGCTCGGCCTGGGGCCGATCACGCTCTACGGCGACTCCTACGGGACCCTGCTGGCGCAGGCCTACTCGGTCCGCTACCCCTCGAGCCTGCGCTCGCTGGTGCTCTCCTCCGCCTACCCGGCAGACGATGCGTTCTGGCGGACGATCTACCCGGCGGCGATGCAGGCGCTGAAGCTGAGCTGCGCTCGGAGCTCGTCCTGCCGCGCGCGGGCCAAGTCTCTCTGCGGCAAGAAGGGACTGCGCTGCTCATGGGACGGCGAGCAGCGATTCCGCCACGCGCTCGCCCGGATCCAGCGCACCGGGGGGCCGCTCAACGGCACGCTGGAACACCTGCTCGAGGCGGGGACCTGGTCGCCGAACTCCTACCTGGCGCTGAACCGCGCGATCACCGAGTACCTGGCGGGCGACCCCGGGCGCCTCGATCACATCGCTCGCGAGGGGCGCCCCGGCGACGGTGACTTCCGCTACTTCTCCACGGGGATGGGCTCGGCGGTCGAGTGCAACGACTACCCGGTGGCCTGGGACCGAACGGCCGACTTCGCCCAGCGCACGTCGCAGCTCGATCAGGCGATCTCCGCGTTCCCCCGCCGCCACTTGTTCGCGCCGCTGACCGTGAGCCAGTGGATGACCCTGCCGGCCACCGGTCTGACCGGATGCCTCGCCTGGCCCCCACCGACCGCGCGGATGCAGCCGCCCGTGCCGCCGGGCGCCACCCAGCCGGCAGGGCTGCCCGTCCTGGTGCTCTCCGGCGAGTTCGACGACATCACCACGGTCCGGGAGGCCCGCCAGGTGGCGAGCCTCTACCCGTCATCGCGACTTCGGATCGTTCCCAACCGGGGGCACGTCTCCGACCTCTACTACCCGCATCGCTCGCCGGCGGTCCGCTGGATCCGGCGCTTCGTCGGAACCCACTAGGGGGCTACTCCAGGGCGCTACTCCGGCTCGTCATAGAGGCTCTCGATCGCCAGCTGCTGGCCCTGTGAGCTCCAGAGCTTGACCTCGAGGTAGAGCTCGTCCGGAAAGCCCTTGACGGCGTCGAGCGCGACCAGGGTGAAGCGCTCGTCGGTCACGGGCGTCTGGTCGACGACCTCGGCGTCGAGCTCGGCGGTGGCAGCGGTCGCGCCGCGGACCAGAGGGGTCCCCCAGACGAGGGTGACGTCCCCCCGGCGGTCGCTCTCGCCGCGCCAGGGCCCGATCACCTCCTCGTTCAGGTCGATCATCCAGTCCGGGTTCTGGTCGGCGGTGACGTCGGTGAAGTCGGCCTTCGCCTCGAAGGAGCCCGCCTCACCCTGCTCGGCCTCAGCGGGCCGGACGAAGGAGACGAAGCCGAAGTACTCGCTCGGCTCCCGGGCGCCCTCGACGGGAGCGATGGCCGGCACGTAGACCCGACCGCCCCAGGCCCGCTCCGGGAACCAGGTCACCTCGCCGGGCGGGCCTCCCGCCTCGGAGACATGGGGCTCGCAGGCCTTGGCGAACTCGTCGCGGAGGCGCGCGCCCCAGCGCCCGTAGGGCAGGCCCTCGGTGCTCGCGTCGGCGACGAAGCGGGGAATGGGTCGGCGGACGGGCGGGCTCACGGGCGGCGGAGCCTACACGCGGCCGATCACCAGGCGCAGGATCCATGCCTCGTAGCGTCCCGCCTCGGGATCCTCGGCGCTGAGCGCCCGCAGCCGCTCGAAGTAGCGCGCGGACAGCTGATCCGGGCTGATGCCCCTCGCGCCGGGCTCGAACAGGTTCGCGAGCATCGTGGATTCGGCGAAGGCGCGGACGAACTCGACGTACTCGGACGCATAGCCCTCCCGGTCGCCGGAGCGCTCGTACGACTCCCAGTACGGGTTGGGCACCTCGTCGAAGTGCTCTGCGACGAGCTCCAGCTTCCCGGCCAGCTCCCCGCCCGGCTCGAGCGGCTTCCTCGCCTCGGCCGGGGTGCGGCAGTAGACGGGAAAGACGTATCCCTCGAGCGTCTGCCGGTCGAGCTCGCCCGTCGCCGCCAGGTCGTCCGCCGCACGCCACATCACCCGCAGCAGCCGGGAGGCGGAGACGCGCTCTCCGCTCTCGTCGCTGGCGATTCCCTGGACCAGGAGCCGCCCCCCGCTCCGAAGCTCGGCCGCCCGCGCGGTGAGGAAGGAGAGCCAATCTCCGGCGGCCTGTTCGGTGACCTCCTCGCGTGCCTGTCCCGATGCCTCGCAGAAGTACATGCCGTCGGGAATCCGGGCGGTGACCTGGTGCCGCAGCCAGTGCGAGGCGTTGGAGCACATCCCGAAGTCGACCGAGGCGGCGGGAACCACCTGCTCGAAGAAGGAACCCGCCGCCGCCAGAGCGTAGACCGGGCCCTCCGCCGTCCTCAGATAGCCGTCCTCGGAGGCGACGTTGGCAAACAGCTGGGTGAAGTCGCTGCCCGGGACGTCGTTGTGGATAACCTCGATCGGGCTCTCCGGGCGACGCTCGCCCAGCGCTGCGATCGCCGTTCCGACGGCCCCCACCGAGGTGGCGCCCGTCCCCGCCCCGTAGTCGACGATTGTGAGCGCCCCCGCGGAGGGGTCGCTCTCCAGCGTGGCAGCAGCCTCGCGGATCAGCTCGGCGCCCGCCTCGATCACTCGGCGCTGGTACTCCGAATTGGCGTCGTAGAACCCCTCGCCCTTCATCCCGGCGGTGCTGGCGTCTCGCGGGCCCTCGGCCATCAGGACAACGCTTCCCTCAATTCGGCCGCCGCGCGCTCGGGCGGGAAGACGTTGAGCTCCACGCCGGTCGACATCTCGAAGCCGGCGCGAATGGCGATCCTGGGGGCGATGTCGAGATGCCAGTGGAACGGCTCGGCCCCGCGAGGAGCCGTCAACGTCCAGGCATTGAGCTGCGGGACGCGGTCGAAGCGGGTCTCCAGCGCCCGCAGCGCGGTGCGGAGCATCCCCAGCCCGACCTCGCCGTCCCGCTCGAAGCTCGGGGCCGGCCGGCGGGGGATGATCCGCAACTCGAAGGGCGACCGGGAGGCCCAGGGGCAGATCAGCAGGGCGTCGTCGTCGATGGCGACCAGGCGCTCCTGGCGGCGCACCTCCTCCGAGGCGATCTGCGCGAGCAGGTCCCCACCCATCGTGTGCTGGTTGTAGGAGGCGAAGCGCTCCCGCTCGCGCGCCACCTGAGCCGGGACGAACCCCAGCGCGTAGAGCTGCGCGTGGCTGTGCTCGAGGGAGGCACCCGCCTCCTTGCCCTCGTTGACGATCAGCTGGACGTAGGCGGACCGCTCGGCGTGCGCGCTCATCCGAGCCCGCCAGCCGGCGACAGCCGCCGTCAGCTCGGAATCGTCGAGCTGGCCGAGCGAGGTGCGGTGGCGCGGCGAGTGAATGATCACCTCGTGGAACCCGGTCGCGCGGGAAGCGCTGAACTGGTCCGGCTCCCTGCCGCGGGATGACGCTCGCAGCGGGTCCCCGGCGGCCGTCAGGCCCTCCTCGGCCTCGCCGGTCGCCGCGGCGTCGTCCTCAGTGGTCTGCGCCAGCGCCGGATAGAGGTTGGGGACGGCCCGCACGCGCCAGCCGGGCGTGTCGGGCCCGCCGCCACCGGGCCGGTCTGCCCAGACCTCCGGCGGGGTGCGGTCCTCACGGCCCTCGCAGAACGGGCATTTCTCGGCGGCCTCGCTGTCCTCCTCCGGCGCGGCATCGCCGAAGTCGAAGGGGCGGTCGGCGCGAGCGGGCGAGAGGATCGTCCGCAGGCCGGTGAGCTGGTCGAGGCGGATCTCGGGGGCGGGCTTCTCGTCGGCCACCTAGAGCGCCTTCCTCATCCGGACGTGCTCGATCCCGGCGTCAATGAACGTTTCGCCCTCGGCGAGGTACCCGTTGGAGGCATAGAACGGCTCGGCGCGGCGCTGCGCGTGCAGCAGCATCTCCGAGGCGCCGTGCTCCCGCGCCTCGGCCTCGGCTCCGGCGAGCAGCCTGGCCCCGACGCCCAGCTCCCGCAGCCGCTTCTCGACCACCATCCGCTCGAGCTTGCACGTGCGGGGGTCCGGATATCGCAATCGGCAGGTGGCGATCACCGCGGAGTCGCCCAGGGCGACGATCTGGGTGGCCTCGGCGTCGAGCTCGTCGCGTTCCTCCTCCTCCGAGACGCCCTGCTCATCGCAGAAGACCCGGATGCGCAGGTCCATCGCGGCCTCGATCTCACTGGCGTCACGGGTTGAGCGCACCGTGACGGTGGCGGTCACTTGTTCGCGCGGTTCACCATCTGGGAGAAGGCGTCGATGAACTCGATCGGCAGCGGGAAGACGATCGTCGTGTTCTGGTTGACGCCCATCTCGAGCAGCGTCTGCAGGTAGCGCAGCTGGAGCGTCGCCGGGTTCTTGGAGATGATGTCGGCGGCCTGCGCGAGCTTCTCGGCGGCCTGAAACTCACCCTCGGCGTTGATGATCTTCGCGCGCCGCTCTCGCTCGGCCTCGGCCTGGCGCGCCATCGCCCGCTGCATCTGCTCGGGGATCTCGACGTCCTTGATCTCGACGGTGCTGACCTTCACGCCCCAGGGCTCGGTCTGCTCGTCGATGATCTTCTGCAGGTCCTCGTTGAGCCGCTCGCGCTCGGCGAGCAGCTGGTCGAGGTCCGCCTTGCCGAGCACCGACCGCAAAGTCGTCTGCGCGATCTGCGAGGTGGCGAGCAGGAAGTTCTCGACCTCGACGATCGCGTTGTTCGGGTCGATCACCCGGAAGTAGGCCACCGCGTTGACGCGAGCCGGCACGTTGTCACGCGTGATCACCTCCTGGGGAGGGATGTTGAGCGTCACCGTCCGCAGGTCGACCCTGACCATCCGGTCGATCACGGGCACCAGCAGGATCAGCCCTGGGCCCTTCTGGGCGATCAGGCGACCGAGGCGGAAGATCACTCCCCGCTCGTACTCCCGCAGGACCCGGACCGCGGAGCCGAGGAAGATCAGGACGAAGAAGACGACTACAACGAGGACGCCGATCGCTATCGCCATGTGTCAGGTCCCTTTCTCGACGCTTGCCGGGTCTCGATCGGCGAGGGGCTCGACCTCGAGTGTCAGGCCGTCCACCGACTTGATGCGCACTCTAGTGCCTAGGTCTATCGGGCCCCCGCCGATTGCGCGCGCTCGCCAGAGCGCGCCGGAGACGAACACCTGGCCCTCCGGATCGAGCGGCTCCCGCACCTCGGCGGCCGCGCCCACCAGCTCCTCCGAGCCCGTCCGTACGGGCTCATCGCGGTGCGCGGCGAGCGCCTTGCGGCTGGCGAAGACGATGAAGCCGGCCAGGATCACCCCGGCGATCACGATCGCGGCGACCGGAAGGTCGTGCCCGGCGCTCCGCC
>CAVUGA010000002.1:0-18709 GCA_963740685.1 uncultured Solirubrobacterales bacterium | reverse complement strand
TTAGGATGAGCCATTCACAACGGCCGGTGGTCAAGGGAAGTCCGGTGAGAAGCCGGCGCGGTCCCGCCACTGTGACCGGGTGATGAGCTGACGCAACGACCACTGGGGAGTCCTCGACTCCCTGGGAAGGCGCGGCAGTCGAGCCCGGAAGCCAGGAGACCTGTCCCCGGCCAGCCAATACGACCCTCGAGGAAGGGGTGGCTCACAGATGAGAATCACTGTCTCGATTGCGGCGCTGGCGTCGCTGATCGCGCTTGCCGTGCTCGGCTCGGCCAGCGCGAGTGCAAGCGTCGGCGACGATCTGCGCGTGGTTGGCCCGAGCGGCCAGCTGGATGACATCACCCAGTACAGCGACACGACCACCATGCCGACCAGTCCCCAGGCAGAGTGCTTCGGGCCCGGAAGCGGCGGCACCGGACAGGGCGTCAGCGTCCCGGGCGCGAACGCGCTCGGCGTCGTCGTGGAGGCCGCCGAGAGCCGGCAGCGGTTGAACCCGCTGCAGCTCACCGACAAGTTCGTGCCCGACGGGTTCGGACTTGGCGTCTGCGGCATCGGCGGACAGGTCGCATCCGGCTCGGCGTTCTGGTACACGAAGGTGGACCACATCGGGCTACAGGTGGGCGGCTCGCAGTTCCCGATCCACGCCGGACAGCAGGTGCTCTGGTACCTGGCGCCGAATTTCCCGGCTCCGCCCGAGCTCGTCCTGAACGCGCCGGTGCGAGAGCCGGCGGGGACCCCGTTCCCCGTGCAGGTGCTCGCGTACGCGGACGACGGGAGTGCCAGCCCGGCTGCAGGCGCCGTCGTCTCGGGCGGCAGCGGACCTGTGATCACCGACGCGGCCGGCAACGCCCGGGTGACCGTCAACGGCACCGGCTCGCGGCAGATCCAGGCGACGCTCGGGGACGACATCCCGAGCGCGATGACCAGGATCTGCACGGCGGATCCGGTCGCCGACTGTCCCCCGGCGAATGGTCGTCTGATCGTCGGATCGGATGTCCCCGACAACATGCTCGGGACCGCTGGTGATGACCGGTTCAAGCCACGCGGCGGCAACGACAGAATCCGGGCCAAGGGCGGCGATGACCGCATCGACGTTCGCGGTGGCGGCAAGGATCGCGTCAACTGCGGCGGCGGTACCGACAGCGTCAAGGCCGACAAGCGCGACAAGATCGCGAAGAACTGCGAGAAGCGCAGTCGCGCCGCGAAGAAGCAGAAGGGCGGCAAGCACAAGGGGAAGAGCAAGAAGTGATCCCTGTCCGCGTCCTGGCCGCCGCCCTGGCGCTCTGCGCCACGGCGGCGGCCGGCTGTGGGCTCGGGCCCGGCAAGGACGAGGGCGACGTCAATCTGACGGTCACCCGCGACTATGGGGACAAGGTCCTTGCCCAGAAGACGGACTCGATCAAAGAGTCGGACACCGTCCTCCGCGTGACCGACCGAAACGCCGACATCACGACGCGCTACGGGGGCGGCTTCGTTCAGTCGATCGACGGCCTCGCGGGCGCTCAGGGCGGGGGCCGCAGCAGCGACTGGTTCTTCTACGTGAACGGGATCGAATCGCCGATCGGCGCCGCCCAGTACGACCTCTCAGGGGGCGACCGGATCTGGTGGGACTACCGCGACTGGACCGCCGCGATGCGGGTTCCCGCGGTGGTGGGCTCGTGGCCGGAGCCGTTTGCGCACGGATTCGAAGGGAATCACTGGCCGACTTCAATGGATTGCCGGGCCGGCAAACCGGTCTGCGCGGCGGTGTCACGGCGTCTGTCGGCGGCGGGCATTCGGCAGCCCGGGTCGCCAGCGGGCGCAATCGAGCTCGACGTCGGGACCTGGAAGCAGATACGCAGCGACCGCGACGTCGGGCTGCTGTCCGCCGGACCCGATCGCAGTGGCGTCTTCGCCCACTTCGTCGGGACCAGGAAACCCCTGCTCGAACTGCTAAACCAGCAGGGTCAGCCCGCCGGAAGCATTGGCAAGGGCGGCGGGCTGATTGCGGCGCTGCGCCCGGGGGACGGGCCTCCCACATGGGTCGTGACCGGCACCGACGCCAAGGGCGTCGCGGCCGCGGCGAACCTGTTCGGCGATGCTCTGCGCAACCACTACGCGGTCGCCACACAGCCCGGGGCGGGTGCGATCGGGGTGCCCGTACAGTGAGATCAGCTCTTGCCTATACACCCGGCCGGAGCCCGTTGCACCGTGCCGCTCCCGGCGCCGCGGTCGCCTATCTCGGCGCCCTGGCGGTCGTGGGCTTCATCTACTCGAGCCCGCTCGTGCTGATCGCCGCCGCGGTGGCGACGGCGCTCGCGGGCGTCGCGGCCGGAGCCGGTCGTGCGGTGCGAGCCTCGCTGCGGCTGGCTCTGCCCCTGCTGCTCTTCATGATCGCCGTCAACGCCCTGGTCACCCACAGGGGCGACACCGTTCTGATCCGGGGCTGGGAGATGCCGGTGCTCGGCAACACGGATGTGACCCTCGAGTCGCTTGCGGCGGGTGCAGCGATCGGACTGCGCGTCGTCGCCGTGGTCCTCGCGTTCGCGGTCTACTCAGCCTGTGTGGATCCTGACCGCGTCCTGCGCGCGCTGCGTCCGGTCGCTCGCCGCTCGTCGATGACGGCGGGTCTCGTCACGCGGATGGTGCCGCTCGCCGCCGCCGACGGCGCTCGACAGCGTGAGGCGGCCGCCCTTCGCGGTCCCGGCGCCGAGCCGGTCGGTCGGGCGGCCATGGCCCGGCGGCTGGTCGAGGGCTCGCTCGATCGCGCCGTCGACGTCGCCGCCACCCTCGAGCTTCGCGGCCACTCGCTGGCCGTTCGCCCCCAGCGCCGGCGGGAGCGCTCCCGAGACGATCTGCCGCTCTACGCGACCGGCGTCGCCATCGTCCTGGCCTCCGTCGCCGCCCGGGTCGCGGGGGCTGGCGCCTTCGAGAGCTACCCGCGGATCGAGCTGGGCGTGGGCGCTATCACCCTGGCGCTCTGCTGCGCAGTGATCGCGCTGGCAGGCGTTCCGTTCGTGCTGCGGAGGTGGCGCTCGCGTGGCTGAGGCCGTCCTTCGAGCGAGCGGTCTCTCCTATGCGTACCCGGGCGGGCGAGCGGATGCGCTTCGAGGCGTCGACCTTCGGGTGGAGCCCGGCGAGTTCGTGGTGATCGCCGGGCGCTCGGGCTCGGGAAAGTCGACGTTGCTGCGGGCTTGCTGTGGCCTGGTGCCGCACTTCCACGGCGGTCAGATCGAGGGCGAGCTCGCAGTGGCCGGCATGGACGTGCGCTCGCATGGGCCGGCGGAGCTCGCCGAGGCCGTGGGCCTGGTCGCACAGGAGCCTGAGACGCAGGTGGTGAGCACCACTGTCCGAGCGGAGATCGAGCTGCCGCTGGAGCTCCGCGGAGTGTCCCCGGGTGCTCGGTCGAGGGCGGTCGAGGAGGTTGCGCTCGCCCTCGCGATCGACGGGCTGCTGGAGCGGACGACCGACACCCTCTCGGGTGGTGAGCTCCAACGAGTGGCTCTCGCGGCGGCTCTCGCCACCCGCCCCAGGCTGGTCTTGCTCGACGAGCCCACCTCGCAGCTCGACCCCGTGGCGGGCGACGAGCTGATCTCGCTGCTGCGCCGTCTGAACGAGGAGTGGGGGGTTGCGGTGATGCTCGGTGAGCACCGGCTGGAGCGCTGCCTTTCGGCGGCCGACAGGGCGCTCGCGCTGGAGGAGGGCGAGATCGCCTTCGACGGCGGCCCCTCGGACTTCCTGAGCTGGGCGCTCGAGCGCGACCGTGCGCTGACGACTCCCGGCGCCCGGCTGCTGCATGGCGTTGGCCTGCCGGTGCCGGCGAGCGTGCGCGAGGCGCGCCGCACCCTCCAGGGGTCAGGTCTTGCAATCACACATGTCGGAATGCAAGACCTGACCCCGGGGGGCTCGCGCCGGACCCCGGCCGCCGGCGCCCCGCGCGGGGTGCGCACATCGCCCTGTCCTTCCGCGACCTCTGGGTTGAGCTGGGGCAGGGAGAGGAGCGGACGGAGGCGCTGCGGGGCGTGGACCTCGACCTCGAGCCGGGCGAGCGTGTTGCGCTGATGGGGAGCAACGGCGCCGGCAAGAGCACACTCCTGAGGGCCGCGGCCGGATTGATCGAGCCCCAGCGCGGGCGCAGCGAATCGCCGGGCGGGGTGGCTCTCCTGCCCCAGAGGCCGGGTGACCTCTTCGTCCACGAGCGGGTCGGCGATGAGTTTCGCGGCGGCGACGGGGCCGCCTCGCTGGGCCGCTTCGGACTGGACGGCCTGACCGACGCGGATCCTCGCGACCTCTCAGGGGGCGAGCGCCAGCGCCTGGCCCTGGCGATCGTGGTCGCCGGGCGCGACACGCGAGACGGTGAATTGCCGGGTGCGCTGCTCCTCGACGAGCCCACCCGCGGAATGGACCGGGCGCGCAAGGGAGACCTGGCCGAGCTGGGACGACAGCTCTCGTCCCGCGGGGCGGCCGTGATGATCGCCACCCACGACGTCGAGTTCGCGGCGACCTTCGCCGACCGCGTCGTCCTGCTGGCCCGCGGCGAGGTGGCCGCCGACGGCACCGCCCACGAGCTCCTCTCGGGTGGCTGGTACTTCTCGAGCGAGGTGGCGCGCATCCTCGAGGGCGGCGCGATCACCGTGGAGGAGGGCATCTCGGCCATCCGCGGTGCGATCGCGAGCGCGGGTGAGGCCGCGGCCCCGGCGCGCGGAGGCGGGGCGTGAGCTGGCAGGCGGGCGTGCTGGCGATGCTCGCGCTGACGCTGCTCGGCGGCTTCGCCTGGTACGAGCGCTCGCGTCCGCCGTCCCAGATCGTCGCCCTGGTCGCCGCTCTCGCGGCGATCTCGGTGGCGGGACGCGTCGCCTTCTCGCCGATCCCGAACGTGGTGCCCAGCACGGACGTCGCCGTGATCGCGGGCTACGCGCTCGGCGGCGCGCCCGGCTTCGCGGTCGGGGCTCTCACTGGGCTCGTCTCGAACTTCTGGCTCGGCCAGGGCCCGTGGACGCCCTGGCAGATGGCGGGCTGGGGGCTCACGGGAGTGCTCGGCGCGGGCCTGGCGGCGGCGACGGGGCGAAGGGTCGGGCGCGTCGGGCTGGCCGCGGTCTGCGCCCTGGCGGGCTTCACCTACGGGGCGCTGCTCGACTTCTCGCTGATGGTCACCTACGGAGGAGAGCAGTCGCTTCACCGCTTCCTGGCGCTCTCGGCCCGCGGCCTTCCCTTCAACATCGCCCATGCCGCCGGCAACGCCGCTCTGGCGCTGGTGGCGGGGCCGGCGATGGCGCGGATGCTCCTGCGCTACCGCAGCCGATTCGAGTTCGCGTGGAAGCCGTTGTCCGCCGCCGCCCCGCCGGCAAAGGGAGCGACCGCCGCCGCCTCTCTGATCGTCGGCGTGCTGATCGCCGGGCCCGCTCTCCTCGGTGGCCAGCGGGCCGACGCCTCCGGGAGCGGCTCGGGGACCGCGGTCGGCTGGCTTCGATCCGCGGAGAACGGCGACGGGGGATTCGGGTTCGCCCCGGGCGAGGAATCGAGCCCCGCGATGACCGGCTGGGCGGTGCTCGGCCTGGAGGCTGCCGGGGTCAATCCCCTCGACGTCGACCATGGCGACGCCACTCCCATCTCCTACCTGGCGGGGACCGTCGGGGAGATCGGCACGACCGGCGACATCGAGCGGACGATCCTGCTGTTGCATGGTGCGGGCCTCGACCCGCGGCGCTTTCAGGGCCATGACCTGGTCAGGCGGTTGCTGGCCCGCCGCGGCGGCGACGGCTCGTGGGGCGGCCAGGTCAACCCCACCGCGTTCGGCATCCTCGCGCTGCGTGCGGCGGGGGCGGGCGGGGGAAATTCCCGCTCCGCGGCGTGGCTGCGCGACAACCAGAACGGGGACGGCGGCTGGGGATTCGCGGCCAAGGCCGCCAGCGACGCGGACAGCACGGGGGCGGTCCTGCAGGCCCTCGCTGCGGCCGGCGGAAGCGCGGGGATCCGGGCGGGCGTCTCCTATCTGCGCGACGTGCAGCGCCCGGGCGGTGGCTTCGCCCTGACGGGCGGCCCCGTCAACGCGCAGTCGACCGCCTGGGCCGCGCAGGGGCTCCTCGCGGCCGGCGTCTCGCCGTCGTCGGTGCGCCGCGGCGGCTCATCGCTCGCCTATCTGGCATCGGCTCAGGCGGGGGACGGCCACTATCGCTATTCGTCCACGAGCGATCAGACGCCGGTCTGGGTGACCGGGCAGGCGCTGCTGGCCGTCAACGGCGCCGCCTTCCCGCTCAACCCGGTGCCCAGGATCACGTCCCGCGCCGGCGCCGGCGGCGGTGGGGCGGCAGGCGCGACAGGGGGAGTCTCGGCCGGCGGCGGCAGCGGAAGGGCACAGTCCCCCGGCAAGGCGTCGGTGAAGTCCCCGACCGAGACCCAGCCCGCCGAGCCGGGCGACCCCGTTCCGATTGCGCCCGCCTCCTCCACTCAGGACGACGGAGGCGGTGCCATCCCGGGCTGGCTCATTGCGACCGCAGCCGCCGCGCTGATCGCCGCTGCGGTCTGGGGAGGCTGGGTGATGTACCGGCGGCGCCTGCCCTAGTTTTCCCGGAATGGAAGTCGAGGAGGCGATCCGCACTCGTCGCACCCACAAGGCCTTCCGGCCCGAGCCGGTCGATCGCGCCGTGCTCGAGGAGGTTCTCGACCTGGCGCGGTGGGCGCCGAACCACAACCTGACGAATCCGTGGCGATTTCGCGTGATCGGACCCGAGGCGCTCGAGCGCCTCAAGGTGGCCGCCGGCCCGGAGTCCGCATCGAAGCTCGACCGCGCCCCGACGCTGGTGGTCTGCTCGTGCGCCCTGACCGGCGACCCGATCCAGGACGAGGAGGACCTGCACGCCGCCGCCTGCGCCGCCTACATCGTCCTGCTCGCCGCTCACGGCCGGGGACTGGCCACCTACTGGAGGACGCCGGAGGTCCTCCGCACGCCGGGGGGACGGGCGGCGGTCGCAATGCCCGAGGACGAGCGCTTCGTCGGTCTCCTCCACCTCGGCAGGCCGGTCCAAGAGCAGCGGGCGCCGGAGCGGCTCCCCGCCGACCAGGTGATCGAGTTCCTCGAATGATCTCCCGCGACCGAGCGCTGGCGGCGATGCAGGAGGACCGCTTCGACGTGGTCGTCGTCGGCGGCGGGATCACCGGCGCGGGGGTGGCGCTCGACGCCGCCTCGCGCGGCTACTCCGTTGCGCTCGTGGAGCGTGACGATTTCGGCCAGGGCACCTCGAGCCGCTCCTCGAAGATGGTCCACGGCGGCCTCCGCTACCTGCAGAACTTCGACCTCGGGCTGGTGCGCGAGGCGCTGCTGGAGCGCCAGCTGCTCGTCCGCCTCGCTCCCCACCTCGTCTACCCGACGCCGTTCCTGGTTCCGGCGCTTGGCGGCGAGCGCAAGAACCGAGCGATCGGGATCGGCCTCAACATGTACGACGTGATGGCGACCTCGCGCATCGGGCGGGGTCGCAGCCAGCGCAACGAGCACCGCGAGGAGGCCGAGTACTGGTCGCCGGACCGGCACCGCACGATCTCCGGCGAGGAGGCGGCGGAGCTGGTCCCGGCGCTGGAGCCGATGGAGCCGAGCTCGGCTTACCTCTTCTACGACTGCCAGACGGACGACGTGCGCCTCGTGCTCACGGTGCTCGGGGAGGCGGAGCGGTTCGGCGCGGTGATCGTCAACGGAGCCGCGGTGACGGAGGTGCTGGAGGAGAGCGGACAGGCCGCGGGCGTCGCCTTCACCGAGGCCGAGTCCCGGGAGCGAATAGAGGTCCACGCCGACAACGTCGTCAACGCCACCGGCGTCTGGGCCGACCGGATTCGGCCGGAGGAGCTGCTCGCCGAGGAGGAGATCCCGAATATCCGGCCCAGCCGCGGGACACACATCACGCTGTCGGCCGAGGATCTCGACATCGGCACCGCCGCCTGCATCGTGCCGGCGGCCGGCGACCGCACGATCTTCGCGCTGCCCTGGTACGGGCGAGTGCTCGCAGGGACGACCGACTTCGACTACGACGGCGACATCGATCACGTGCCCCCGAGCGGGGACGACGTCGAGTACCTGCTGGATGCCCTCAACTCGTACTTCGGGACCGATCTCGGCTCGGGCGACCTGACCGGCGCCTATGCAGGCGTGCGCCCACTGATCTCGACCGGCGATCCGAAGAAGTCCGTGGACATCTCCCGCCGCGCGGAGCTCTACGAGACGTCATCGGGGATGCTGACGATCACGGGCGGCAAGCTGACCACCTTCCGGCGGATGGCCGCCCAGGTCGTGGATCGGATCGTCCAGCGAGACGGGCGGGAGGCCGAATGCCGCACGGACGACATCCCTCTGGGGATGCCGGCCCGACCAGATGATCTCGAGACGGGCCTCGACCTCCCCGACGGCGCCGCCGATCAGCTGGCGTTCCGCTACGGGCATGCCGCCCGGGACGTGCTCGACCTGTGCGATCGGCGCCCCGAGCTGGCCGAGCCCATCGTCCCCGGGCACCCGGACCTGATGGCCGAGGTGGTGGTCGCCGCCGGGAGCGAGCAGGCGCGCTCGGTCGCCGACGTCCTCCTGCGGCGCACCCGCCTCGGGCTGGTGGCGGCGACGGAGCTTCGCGACGGCGAGCGGGTCGAGGCGGTCGCCGCCGCGCTCGGGCGGGAGCTCGATTGGAGCGGTTCGCGCGTAGCGGCCGAGACCGAGGCATGGAGAGGCGTCAGCGAGGCCGAGGGCCTTGACCCGGGCAGGGCGCTCGCGCGGTAGCGGGCGGTGCCTGGATCCGTGCCTCTAGCATGCGCGCCTTGATGGCCCTGACCGACGAACACCTCGCGGAGCTTCATCGCCGCGCGCGCGAGCTCGGCGTGGAGCGCTACCGGATGCTGCCTCGCGACGAGCTGATCGAGGCGATCTCGGAGAGATCGGAGGGGGAAGGGGAGCCCGTTCCGGAGCCCGAGGCCGAGACGGAGGCCAAGCCCGAGGCCGAGACCGAGGCCAAGCCCGAGGCCGAGACCGAGGCCAAGCCCGAGGCCGAGACGGAGGCCAAGCCCGAGGCCGAGACGGAGGCCGAGACCGAGGAGGTCTCCGGCGTCCTCGACCGGATGCCGCAGGGCTACGGCTTTCTCCGCCTGAGCGGCCTGAGCGAGGCGGAGGGTGACGTGTACGTCTCCGCATCGCAGATCCGCCGCTGCGAGCTGCGTCCCGGCGACCAGGTGAGCGGCCCCGCCCGGGCACCGCGCCGCGGGGAGCGCCATCGCGCCCTCGTCCGGATCGAGACTGTCAACGGGCAGCCCCCGGAGGAGGAGCGCGGGCACTTCGAGGACCTGACCGCCGCGCCGCCGCACCGGCGCCTGCTCCCGCCCGACGCTCCCGGCGACCCGCTGGTCCGCGCGGTCGACCTGCTCGGGCCCCTGGCGCTTGGCCAGCGGGTCCTCGTCCTGGCCCAGCCGCGCTCGGGCCGGACCACGCTCCTGCGCACCCTGGGATCCGCGATCGCGGACGGGGGCGCGCATCTCTGCGTGTTGCTCGCCGACGAGCGGCCGGAGGAGGTGCCGCAGTGGGAGAAGGCCCTTCCGCAGGCCGAGATCTTCGCGGCCACCGCCGACCAGGAGCCGCGGGACCAGGTTCGCGCCGCCGAGCTGGCGATGGGACATGCCAAGCGGCTCGCCGAAGCCGGCGAGGACGTGGTCGTCCTGATCGACTCGCTGAGCAGGCTCGCCCGTGGCTACCGCGACCCGGGTCGCGTCAAGAGGATCTTCGGCTCGGGCCGAGAGCTCGCCGAGGACGGCAGCGGCTCCCTGACCGTGATTGCGACCGTGCTGGACTCGGACGAGCGCGGGGCGGAGGTGAGGGAGGCGCTGGAGACGACCGAGAACCTCCTGCTGCGGCTCGACGCCGGTCTGGCGGCCAAGGGCATCGTGCCCGCGCTGGTCGTGGCCGACTGCCGGGCGTCCGGCGAGGACGAGCTGCGCGATCCCGAGGAGATGGACAAGGTCCGCCGCCTGCGCGAGGAGCTCGGCGGGATGGAGACTGAGGAAGCGGCCCAGGCGCTCTCGGATCAGATCGTGGCGACCGGGAGCAACGCGGAGCTGCTCGCCCGGCTCTAGCCGGCCATGGCGCCGCGACGCCCTCACCTCTCGGACGTCCTTCACCTGCCGCGCCTGCCGCGAGTACCGGATGTCCTGCATCGGGTCCGGGTTCCCTCGGAGCTCGAATCGGTGACCACGGTCGCCGCCGAGGAGCAGCCCGGCGCCGTGGGGCTCGACGCAGAGACGGTCGAGCACATCTGGGCAGGGGCGCTCGACCTCTACCGCAGCGGCGTCCATCCGGGCCTTCAGCTCTGCCTGCGCAGGGAGGGGAGGGTGGTACTGGACAGAGCGATCGGGCACGCTCGCGGCAATGGGCCGGCCGACTCCGAGGACACGCCCAAGGTCCCGATGACGACCGAGACGCCAGCGTGCATCTTCTCCGCCTCGAAGGCGGTAACCGCCATGGTCATCCACCTGCTCGACGAGCGCGGGCTGCTCCACATCGGCGACCGCGTCAGCGAGTACATCCCCGAGTACGCCCAGAACGGCAAGGAGGGGACGACCATCGCCCACGTGCTGGCGCATCGCGCCGGCGTCGCCTCCATGCCCAAGGGGGCTCTCGACCTCGACTCGCTCAGCGACTGGGACCGGATCGTCAGGCTGATCTGCGAGGCGAAGCCGAGCGTCCGGCCAGGCCGCCTGCTCGCCTACCACGCTGTCTCGGGCGGGTTCATCCTCGGCGAGATCGTCCGGCGGGTCACCGGGGAGACCGTTCGCGACGTGCTGGCGAAGGAGATCCTCGATCCGCTCGGGTTCCGGTGGATGAACTACGGCGTGCGGCCGGACGACGTCGACGAGGTCGCGCTCAGCTACGTGACCGGCCCGCCGCTGTTGCCGCCGCTCTCGACCCTGGCCACGCGGGTGCTCGGCGCGCCGCTCGACGAGGTGGTCGAGGACTCGAACGACCCGCGCTTCCTGACCGCGCTGATCCCCTCGGCCAGCACGGTCACGAACGCCAACGAGCTCTCGCGGTTCTTCGAGATCTTCCGCGCAGGAGGGGAGATGGACGGCGTCCGCGTCATGACCGAGCGCACGATCCGGCGCGCGCTGACGGAGCAGTCGCACCTCGAGATCGACTTCTCCCTGATCTTCCCGACCCGCTTCTCCTACGGCCTGATGCTCGGCGCGGACTACGTCAGCCTCTACGGCCGGGACACCGACCTGGCTTTCGGGCATCTTGGCCTGATCAACATTATGGGTTGGGCAGACCCCGAGCGGGCGATCTCCGTTGGCCTGATCACGACCGGAAAGGCCATCGTCTATCCCGAGCTGCCGCGCTTCTACGGCCTGATGCAGCGAATCGCGAGCGAGGTCCCGAAGACCTCAGCGCCGAGCTGGTTGCAGGGCTAGGCGCGGTCGCGGCCGCCGTAGGCGATCGCGGCCCAGGACGGCTCCGCTGAGAGCTCGATCAGCTCTGAGTCGCGGTCCGGCTGGACGTATCCGAAGGTCTGGGTCGACTCGTCGAAGACGATGTCGAGCTCGCCCTCCTTGACCCGCTGGTCCAGCCAGGCGCCACGGAAGACGAGGCGTCGAAGCCAGTGGACGAGGCTCTTGTTCGAGGGGCCGACGAGCTCTTCCCAGTTCTCGTTGACATGGCCGCCGAGGGGGGAGCAGGGCTCCCGGATCTCCCCGTTGACCGCGAGCTCCAGGAGATCCTCCAGCTCGTGCTCGTCGAGGCCCTGGCGAACGAAGTCGAGCTTGACCGCCGCCTGCTCGACGCGCTGGGCGAAGTCCCGCTCGTTGAAGGAGAAGCGGAGCTCTCCGTACTCGAGCACGTAGTCGGCGCCCGATTCGTAGTTTCCTCTGCGTGCGGTCTCGTCCACGGCGTTGGTGCATCTTTGCGGATGAAGGTCGTCGTCGCCAGTTTTTCGGCCCCCCTGAACGGCCGGTTGCAGCAAAAGGGAACCCAGGATTGGCGTCGACGGTTTGCTAGCGAAAGGCGCACCCCTCCAGGTGGTCGTTGACCACCCCGATCGCCTCCATCGTCGCGTAGATCGTGGTCGGCCCGACGAAGACGAATCCCCTCCGCTTGAGCTCCTTGGCGAGGGCCTTGGACTCGGGAGTCGTCGGCTCCAGATCGGAGAGCGTCTTCGGGGCGGGCGGCGCGGGGTCCGGCGCGAATCCCCAGATCAGCTCGTCGAGCGACTCACCCGCCGCGTGCAGCTCCCGCACCGCCTCCGCGTTGGTGATCGCGGCCTCGATCTTCTTGCGGTTGCGCACGATGCCCGCGTCGGCGAGCAGGCGCTTGACGTCCCGTGCGCCGTACTGGGCCACCTTCTCGACGTCGAAGCCGTCGAACGCGCGGCGGAAGTTCTCCCGCTTGCGGAGGATCGTCAGCCAGGAGAGCCCCGACTGGAAGGCCTCGAGGGTGAGCCGCTCGTACAGCTCTGTCTCGTCATGCAGCGGCCGGCCCCATTCGGAGTCGTGGTAGTCGACATAGTCGGAAGTCCCCACGGCCCACGGACAGCGCGGTCGGCCGTCTGGGCCTTTCTGGACCTCGTTCACGGCTGATACGGGGGAGCCACTCCCCAGCCCCAGCGCGGCGTCGGTGCCTCCTGCGGCACGTCGTCGGCGCCGGGCTGTGAGTTGTGCAGGGCGAGCCGGGTTCCCCACTCGACGTAGGCCATGAAGGCGGAGCGAAACTCAGGGTCCGCGGGAAGGCCGGCGTCGTCGGCTGCGAGGCTCATCAAGGTTGCGAAGCGCAGGCGCTGCTCCGGGGTGATCGCGAGGTCGTGGTGCTTGGTGACCATCCGGTGGTAGCCGGCGAGCTGCTCGGTGTAGTCCGTCGGCCCGCCGAAGACCTCGATCCACCAGAGCGTGACGTTGTGGCGATGCTCCTCGCTGACGCCGCCCGGGAAGAGCGGTGAGATCAGCTCGTCGCCCTCGACCCGGTCGTAGAAGGCTCCGATCAGCCGCTCGAAGGCCTCGCGTTCGCCCGCCCATTCGTACAGCGACGGTGGTTTCCCCGCTTGAGCCACGGACTGAAGCTACAGACCGCTGCTTCTCGTCCAAAGCGGCTATCCCGTAGTAGGGTGCCGGTGGGGCAACAACAGCTCGCGTTTGGGATCGTGGTCCGCGAACCGACTGGCGAGCTGAAGGGAAAGACCGACATGGCTGGACACCGGGCACTGCGTCTTCTTCCGGCGTTTCTCCTGCTCTCTCTCTCGCTCGCCCTGTTCGCCGCGACGCCGGCCGCGGCCCACAAGAGCAGGCGCGTCCTCCGGGTCGGCACCTACAAGGGGATCAAGGGGAAGTTCAAGTCGATCCAGGCCGCGGTCAACAAGGCCAGGCCCGGAGACTGGATCCTCGTCGGCCCCGGCGACTACCACGAGAGCTACGACCGGGTCACCGGACCGGCCAGCGAGGACGGACCTCCGCCCGCCGGTGTCCTGATCACCAAGAAGGGCCTGCATCTCCGCGGGATGAGCCGCAAGAAGGTGATCGTCGACGGCACGTTTCCGCACAAGGGCAAGCACTGCAGCTCCGACCCGGCCGTCCAGAACTTCGGCGTCAACGGCTCCGACGGCACTCCTCAGGGCCGCAACGGGATCGTCGTCTTCAAGGCGAACAAGACCCGGATCGACAACCTGACCGTCTGCAACTTCCTTTCGGGGAGCAGCGGCCAGGGCAACGAGATCTGGTGGAACGGTGGGGACGGCTCCGGCCAGATCGGCATGGGTCCGTTCAAGGGCTCATACCTGAGCGCGACGTCGACCTTCTACAAGGACGACGCGAGCGCGGCCAGCTACGGCATCTTCTCGAGCAACTCGAGCGGCAGCGGCAAGTGGTTCCAGACCTACGCAAGCAACTTCAGCGATTCGGGCTACTACATCGGGGCCTGTCAGCAGCTCTGCAACCAGGTGATGGACCACGCCTGGTCGGAGTACAGCGCCCTGGGCTACTCCGGCACCAACGCGGGCGGCTGGCTGATCATCAAGAACTCGGAGTTCGACAACAACCAGGACGGCTTCGACACGAACAGCCAGAACAACGACGATGCCCCCTCGCCGCAGGACGGCGCCTGCCCCGGCAACGCGACCAGCTCGATCACCCACACAAGCTCATGCTGGGTCTTCATGCACAACTACGTCCACGACAACAATAACCCGGACGTGCCGCGGGTCGGGGCGGCCGGCGCGGGGCCGGTCGGCACCGGGATGTCGATCGCGGGCGGCCGCAACGACACGATCATGAACAACAAGTTCGTCCACAACGGGTCGTGGGGTCTCCTCCTCATTCCCTTCCCCGACACGGATACCCCTCCGCCCGTCGCTCACTGCGAGGGCGGCGTTGAGACGGGCGGGCCGTTTGGGTGCCTGTACGACGACTGGGGCAATGCGGCGAGGAACAACACGTTCCAGGGGAACGGCTTCTTCGGCAACGCGACCAACGGCGACATCGGCCAGATCACGTTCACGGACGGGAACCCCATCAACTGCTTCTCTGGGAACTCCCTGCCCGACGGCACCTCACCCGCCAACCTCCAGTCGACGCAGCCTGCCTGCGGGCCTACCGCGCCGGCCAACCAGAACCTCGATCTGGTCACCCAGGTGGAGTGCAACGCGATGCTGTTCGGGACTCCGTGCGGCCCCAACGATCACTACCCGCGACGCCAGGGGATCGTCATGCACAAGCTTCCGAACAAGAAGCTCAAGAACATGCCGTACCCGTGCAAGAGCGTGCCGCGGAACCCGTGGTGCAAGTAGGCGCCGGGGCCTGGTACTGCTTTTTCAACGACGGTTGCGGTGTTTCGGCCCTGCACGCATGCTGATGCCGAGCCCGAGCACGAAACCCGCCAAGACCGCGAAGTAGGTGACGGCCCAGGCGAGCATGCTGACCCCTGCGGTGGCGAGCACGAGGGGCATGATCGCCAGCAGAAGCACAACCAGCAGCAGCCAGATCACCTCGACAGCTTACGGTGGCGCCCAAGACTCGCTCCCTGGTATTCGGGTCGTACACCCTTCTCGTCGAAGCAGCATTTTGAGCTGGACGCTGAAAGCTGACGGGAACAACGAGAGGAGGCAGCCTTGAGCTGTCCCGCGAAGTAAGTCGTGGGACGTGGCGCCGCTCGCGCCGGTCGGGCGAGTATCGCCAGCCCGCGCCTGAACTCGCAGCTCCCCGGTCGGAACGCGCGGATAATGTCGGAATGGCCGACCCGTCCCCGCCAGCACGGTCGCGCATCAGGTTTCCTTCTCGGCCCGAGGCGGTCACCGGTGGCATCGCCTGGGTGCAGGAGGCCATCTACATCGCCGTCGGCGTCTTGCTCGCCACCGCGGGGATCCTCGTGATCGTCGGCACGGTCGACGGTGTCATACAGGGCATCGACGCGAACGACGATGCGGTCCTGATCGGGCTCCAGGTCCTCGATCGGGTCCTGCTCTTGTTGATCGTCGCCGAGCTCCTTCACACGCTGGCGCTGGTGCTCTACGAGGGTGAGATTCACGCGGAGCCCTTCCTGCTGATCGGGCTGATCGCCGTCGTCCGGCGGGTCGTGGTGATCACCGCCAAGGTCGAGCAGATACCTTCCGGCCAGCAGCTCCATAACTTCCTGCTCGAGCTAGGGGTGCTCGCCGGGCTCGCACTGGCCTTCGGCGCGGCGATCTACCTGCTTCGCCGAGGCGAGGCGCAGACGGAACCCGGCCGCCCCGAAACGGTCGAGCCAGCTGAGCGATAGTCAGGGTTTGCGCGAGGAGCGAGGGCTAGGTCGAAAAGCGCTGCTTTCAAAGCGGCGGCCGTGAGATCGGCCCACCTTGCGAGCGGTGCCGCTAGCGTTGCTGGCCGAAGATCCGCAGCAGGAAGAGGAAGAGGTTGATGAAGTCGAGGTAGAGGGCGAGCGCGCCCATGATCGCCGCGCGTCCCTCGGCCTCGCCGGTCAGCCCCTGCTGGTTGATCTGCTTGAGCTTCTGCATGTCGTACGCGGTCAGGGCGGCGAAGATCCCCACCCCCGCGTACGTGGTGATCCAGTAGAGAGTCGAGTTGGCCCAGAAGATGTTGACGATCGTCGCCAGGATCAGCCCGATCAGCGCCATGAAGGCGATCGCGCCGACCTTGGAGAGGTCGATGTGGGTGACCGCTCCCCAGACGGCCAGCGCGCCGAACATCCCGGCGGTGATCAGGAACGCCGTGAAGATCGACTGGGTCGTGTAGAGCTCGAAGAGGAAGGCGAAGGTGACGCCGACCGTCGCCGAGTAGAGCAGGAAGAGGAAGGTCGCCAGCCCGACCGACATCCGCGGCAGCATGAAGACGAGCAGGAGGACGAGCGCCAGCTGGGCGATCACCACGCCGATGACGATCCCGGGCGTCTCGGTGATGTCCGTGAGCAGCTTGTCGGACGAGCCGATCGCCGCCGCCACGCCGCCGGTGACGGCGAGCCCGACGAACATCCAGAGGAAGACCCGCTGCAGGAAGGTCGAATCGGGTCGCGCGACCGCGACGGGTGGCTGTGCCGCGTACTCCATCGGCGCCGGAGCTTATGGAGGGGTGGAGACGCCACTGCGCTTCCGCCGCTGCGAGCGCGCCGCGCCGCTCGGCCTCCAGGTCCCCGTCGCGACGACACGCCTCAGCCGGCTGCTGGGGCTCGCGTTGCTCTCGCGGCGACGCGCCGGTCACGGCCTGCTGATCCCGCGCTGCCGCAGCGTCCATACCTTCGGGATGCTCTTCCGGCTCGATCTGGTCTTCCTCGACGCTGAGGGCCGGGTCTTGGAGCTCCGGCGCGCCGTGCCGCCGGGCCGGGTCATACGCTGCCCCGGCGCGATGGCCGTGCTCGAGCTGCCATCCCCGGAGTGACCTCGGCCGCCGAATCGCGGCGGCACTGGTGGGTGCTCGTCGGCACGTGCCTGGGGCTGTTCATCCTGATGCTCGACTCCACCGTGGTCGCTCTCGCGCTGCCGACCATCGAGCGCGAGCTGCACGCCTCCCGCGACAACGTGCAGTGGGTGCTGAACGGCTACCTGCTCGTGATCAGCGTCCTGGTGGTGACGGCGGGGAGGCTCGGCGACATCTACGGCCGGCGCCTGGTCTTCCTGATCGGGATGGCGGTCTTCGCGGCCGGCTCGGTGCTGGCGGCCGTGGCCGGGGACGACCTGGTGCTGGTCGCGGCGCGCGTGATCCAGGGGGCGGGCGGCGCGGCGATGCTGTCGCTCTCCCTGGCGATCGTCAGCCACGCGTTCCCGGTCGAGCAGCAGGGCCAGGCCCTCGGCATCTGGGCGGCGGTCTCGGCGCTGGCGCTCGCGATCGGGCCGCTCGTCGGGGGCGTGCTGATCGACGTCGATTGGCGGCTGATCTTCTGGATCAACCTGCCGATCTGCGCCGCGGGCATAGCGATCACCCGCTGGGCGGCTCACGAGTCGCGCGACGAGACCTCGGCTCCCAAGCTCGATCTCCCCGGCCTCGCGACCTTCACGCCCGGGCTGTTCGCCGTCGTCTTCGCGCTGGTCCGCTCGGACGAGTGGGGCTGGGGGTCCGGCAAGACACTCGGCCTGCTGGCGGCGGGCCTGCTGCTCCTCGCCGCGTTCTGGGCGGTCGAGCATCGGGTGGAGTCCCCGATCGTCGATTTCGGCCTGTTCCGCAACCGGCCCTATCTGGGCGCCTCGGCGGCGGCGTTCGCCCTCGTCGGCGCCTACTGGGTCGTGATCTTCTTCCAGCCCCAGTACCTGCAGGAGATCCTCGACCATGGACCGGTCGCGGCCGGGGTGCTCGTGCTGCCGATCACGGCGCCGATGGTCTTCATCTCGCCGTTCTGCGGCCCCCTGATCGAGCGCTTCGGCCCGCGCGGCCTGATGACGTTCGGCATGGTCTGCGGTGCGGTCGGCCTGGCCCTGCTCACCCGGATCGACGCCTCGAGCTCGTACGGCGTCCTGCTGCCCGGCTATCTGCTCTTCGGCATCTCCCTCGGCCTCGTCTACGCGCCGATGTCGACCGCGGCGATGCTGGCCATGCCGCGTGCCAAGGCCGGGATCGCCGCGGGCGTGCTGGCGATGATCCGGGTGACCGCGGGCGCGGTCGCGCTCGCGGTCGTCACGGCGGTCTTCCAGAGCATCGAGGACGACCGGCTCGAGCAGCATCCCGGCGACGCCGCCGGCGCGTTCGCCACCGCGCTGGGCGACTCGACCTGGGTCCTCGTCGGCCTCGTCTCTGTGGGGGCGATCCTCACCTGGGCCCTGGTGCGGCGGACCGGGGGATATGAGCCGGCGCCGGAGGAGCACCGCGAGCACAAGCTCGAGCGTCGCCGGCTCCACCTCTAGGCCCGCGGTCCGAGGCGGGGGAGAGTCCTCGCGGCCCTCACCCTTAAGAGGGCGTGCTGCCGGACGTCGAAGAGCTCGCCACGGTGGTCGTCTGCGAGGACGACGACCCAACGCGCGATCTCCTCTGCGACCACCTGACGGCCGACCGCTACCGCGCCCTGCCGGCGCCGAGCGCCTCGGACGCGCTGCGGCTCTGCGGCTACAACCACCCGGACCTGATGCTCCTCGACCTCGAGCTTCCGGATGCTCCGGGGATCGACGTGCTGCGGGAGGTCCGCGGCTCCGGCGAGCGCATCGATCCCGAGCTGCCGGTGCTGGTGCTCTCGGGCCGCACCAGCGAGGCCGACCGGCTGCGCGGCTTCGAGGCCGGCGCGGATGACTACCTGCCGAAGCCCTTCCACTATCCGGAG
>CAVUGA010000001.1:0-12807 GCA_963740685.1 uncultured Solirubrobacterales bacterium | reverse complement strand
CGGTCGGCGCCCTGGCACTGGTCGGCCTGGCGCTGCTGGCATCGGGGCTGGTCGCCCGCCGCGCCTCCTCCCGGTCGGCGCGCCGGGGGTGGCTGACGATCTTCTAGCGCTCAGCGGCGCCTGACCAGCTTGATCTTGACGACCTTGGTGTTCGTCACACCACCCGCCGGCAGGTAGCTCACCAGCGCCTTGACCTTCGCCTTGCCCTTGCGCAGCAGGGCGCGGCGGATCTTGCGTGCCTTCTTGCCCTTCTTCGCGGGCGCCACCTTTAGTTTCACGGTGCCGCCGGGGACTGCGAGGCTCGCGCGGGCGACTCCCGCGCCTTCGATCGACCTCAGGCCCCTCCCGGCAAGCGCGACCTCGCCCGGACCCGGCAGGCTCACGAACAGGAATGCGATCCCCTTCTTCTTGTTGTGAAGCAGCTTGCCCAGGGAGAAGGCGTTGGAGGGAGGCGCGGCCGCGGAGAGTGGGCTGTTCGGTTTCGGTTTCGTCGGGTCGCAGGGGTTGCCGAGACCGTCGCCGTCATTGTCCTGCTGGCCGGGGTTGGCGACCGCCGGGCAGTTGTCCACTCCAGAGTCGATCCCGTCGCCATCGGGGTCGGTGAACTCGAGCGCGCCGGAGTCGCACATGCTCCCCACGGGCCAGGGCCGTGCGAAGTCACGCTGGTCGACGGTGAAGGCGGGCGGCAGGTTGCAGGACGCGCGGTCGAGCGCGGGGCTTGAGCTCTGCGGCAGATGCGTGCGAATCGCGATTCCAGGGGGAACGCCGGCCCCGGGTCCGCCGTTGTCGGCCAGCGGGCCGAGCTGCGGCACGACTCCCTGGGCATCGGCCGTGCCGCCGGTCAGCCCGCACGAGCTGTCGGCCACCACGTTGTAGCCCTGCGAGGTGATCGCACCCGAGCTGATCGAGCACTCATTCCCCGTACCGCCGGCTCCCTTCTGGAGCACCGAACCGCCCAGGTGCATCGTCCCGGTGCCGCTGGGTAAGAACCTGACGCTGCTGCCCACGGGAGACTCGTTGCCCGAGAAGGTGCTGAATTGGACGTTCAGGTTGGTGGCACTCGCTGGCTCAGCGACGATTCCTCCGCCGTTGCCACCAACCGGCGTGGAATTGCCGCTGAAGGTGGAGTTCAGGATCGTTCCGTCGTTGAACAGCAGGGCGCCGCCCCCGGCGCGAGCCGTGTTTCCGGAGAAGGTGGTGCCGTCGACCGCGGCGGTCTGCGCCGGCGCCGCGCCCATGCTCGAGAACAAGCCTCCGCCGCGATCGCCCGAGTTTCCCGCGATCACGGAGTCCATGATCTTGTGTGTGTGAACGGAGGAGGAGACATCGACGATGTCGATCCCCCCGCCGGTGCCGTCGGCCCCGCCGCTGTTATTGGTCGCAGTGTTGCCGTGCACCCAGGACCGCACCACAGTCAGGGCGCCGTTGATGACGTTGATGCCGCCGCCGTCGCCGCCGGTCGCGGGGCCGCCGGCTGCCCCAGCGGCGTTCCCAGGCCCGATCTCGCTGTCCGTGATCGTTGTCGAGCTGTTCGAATCCCCCTCGATCCCGCCCCCGTCGAACCCCACTGCCTGGTTGTGATCGACCTGGACCCGGTTGAGCTGGAGCGTACCGCCGTTGAGGATTCCCGCTCCATTGAATTGTCCCGCGGAGCCGGTCACCCGGAGGGACTTGAGCGTGAGGTTGCCGGCCGGGCCCGGCGTCGCGTCCGCCACCTCGAAGACCCTGCCGGCGCTGGAGCTGATCGCAGAGGCCCCTCCCAACCCGGAGATGGTGACGGGCGAGCTGATCGGCTCGGTCGCGACCGTGAACGAGATCGTCCCCGGCTTTGTGATCCTGATCGTGTCTGGACCGCTGCCGGGCGCGCAAGCGTCGACTCCGGCGTCCGTGTTAGCGGACACGATCGCCTCGCGCAGCTCGCAGTCCCCAAGGCCGCCATCGTCATCGAGGCTGTTGACGTTGATGATGGCCGCCTGCGCGCCCGTCGCCGCCAGACCGGCGGCGACGGCGATCGTGGCCACCGGAGGGAAGACGGTCAACCGGCGGGGAAGCCCTCGGCCCTGCCTCATCGAGCCGATTCTGGGGATTCAGGGCGGGTTCTTCATCAGGGAGGCACCCCAATCTTTCGCCTATTCGGCTAGTGCTTCTTCTTCCTCTTCTTGCACTTCTTCTTCTTGGCCGCCGCGGCGTGCCTCTTGTGCTTCTTCTTGCACTTCGCCTTCTGTTGCGCCTGGGCGGCGACCGCTCCGCCGGTCGGCGGCGTGACCGTGGGCTCTGGGACCGAGGGCTCTGGGACCGTGGGCTTTGGGATCGTGGGCTCCGGGAGGGCATCCACGATCTCGCAGCCGCTGACCGCGTCGAGCGAGAGCCGGTCGGTCTGGGCGCTGTCGGCAGGGCCGGTGCCGCAGTCCACTGTGTCGGCGAGCCCGTCGCGGGCGAGCAGACCGTCGTTTCCAGAGCCGCCGATCAGCTGATCGTGGCCGCCGCCGCCGACGATCGCCGGGTCGTCGCCGAAGCCGCCGTCGAGGCGGTTGGGCCCGCTGTCCCCGATCAGGGTGTCCGGTCCCTGCCCGCCGGTGACGTTCTCGATCGAGCTCAAGAGCTCGTTGCCCAGGGCTCCGCCCGATTCGACCTGGTGCGTGGCCAGGTTCACCGTGGCGGCGTCGAGGAAGTCGGAGAGGTCGTAGGTGTCCGAGCCGGCGTCGCCCCGGTAGAAGTCGGTGGCGCCGTCGTCGTCACCCCCGGCAAGGGTGTCATTGCCGGGACCCGCGCAGACCTGGTCGGCCCCCGCACCCGGGAGGATCGTGTCGTTGCCGCCGAGCCCGAGGATGGCATCCGTCCCGACGGTGCCGGTGAGGATGTCGTCGCCGGGAGTCCCGATCACCTTCGCCTGGGTACCGCCGCAGGCGACCCGCTCGTAGGCGCCCGCCTCGCACTCGGGGGTTGAGTCGCCGTCGCCGTCGTCGGGCCGCGGGGCCCCCCGCTGGTCCTGGGTCAGCGCCGCGCCGTCCGCCCCGAGGCAGCTCGCCGCCGGGATCGTGTCGATCGCCGGGGCGCCGGCGAAGAGCTCGATCGTCTTCGTCGGCCCGCCGTTGTCGGCAAGGCCGGCGGAATCGAGCAGCTGCAGGGTGGTCAGCAGGTCGGTCGAGTCGCTGAAGAAGCAGTCGTCGCCGCTCTTCTCCACGTTGAAGCCCAGCGAGCTCGGCGGCGAGCCGCCACAGTCGTCGTTGGTGTTGGTCTCGAAGACCGAGCCGCGCACCGCCACCGCGCCGGAGTCCTTGTAGATGCCGGCGCCGTTCATGTCCGCCGGCGTCGTGGGGCCGAAGGTCGAGAAGGCGATCGTGTTCCCGGTGCCGCCGTGGATGAAGATGGCGCCTCCGTCCTGGAAGGAGCCGACGCTGTTGCCGCTGAAGGTCGAGTTGGTCACCCTGAGCGTGTCGTCGTTTCCCTGCTCTTCCCAGTCGACTCCGGCGCCGTGCTGGGTGCCCCCGCCGCTCATCCCGTTGTCATTGATGGTGGAGTTGGTGATCGTCAGGTTCTCCTCGGCGATGTTCGTCGCCAGGCCGCCGCCCGTGAGCGTCTGGGATGCGGCCCCCAGGATCCCGTTGTTCCTGATCGTCGAGCGGTCGATCGTGGCCGGGGCGCTCGTCCCAACGAAGATCCCTCCGCCGCGGATGGTGCCGGTTCCGGCGCCACTCGAGATGATCACGTTGTTCGGGCCGACGGTGCTGTTGGTCATCGTCAGACTGCGTTGAGCGTCGACACCCGCTCCCCGCATGTCGGTGGGGTCGGTCCCGTTGATCGTGTTGGCGCTGACGACGGCGTCGATCAACGTCAGGCCGGCGTCCTGGGCGCGGATCCCGCCTCCGGCGCCGTTGACGACCGTCCCGTCCGTGACGGTCAGGCCCTCGATGGTCAGGTTCCCGGCGTCGAGCGTGTCGAGGATGCGGTCGGAGTCATTGGCGTCGATCGTCGTCGAGCCGGGTCCCTGTCCTTCGATTGCCACCGGGCCGGAGGGGCCGCTGATGTCGAGATCGCCGCTGACGTTGTCTTGATCTCCCGCCGCCCCGCCGATCGCGTAGGTACCGAAGCCGAGGGCGATCGTGTCGGTGTTGGCGAGCGAACCCGCCGGGCAGTCGTTTCCCCCGGCGGGGTTGACGGCCGCGTTGGTGTTGGCCGCGTCCACCGCCTCCCTCAGCGTGCAGAGCTGATCGTCGGTCTTGTTGTCGGCCGTCGAGGTGACGTCGATCGTCGTCGCCGCAGCGCCGGCGGGCAGCGCCAGCGAAACGAGGACCGCCACCGCGAGCGCGTGACAACCCGCCCTGGTCACTTCCTTCTCTTCTTCTTCTTCTTCTTGCACTTCTTCTTCTTGGCCGCCGCGGCGTGCCTCCGATGCTTCTTCTTCTTCTTCTTGCACTTCGCCCTCGTCTTGGTGCTCGCCGTCTGCGTGCTCGCCGCCGGCGCTCCGGCTAGGGGCGGCTCGACCGTGGGCTCGGGGATGGCGTCGACGCTCTCGCAGCCGCTGACCGCGTCGAGCGAGAGCCGGTCGGTCTGGGCGCTGTCGGCCGCGCCGCCGCCGCAGTCGACGGTGTCGGCGATCCCGTCGCGGGCGAACAGCTGGTCGTCGTCGTTGCCGCCGAGCAGGGTGTCCGGTCCGGCTCCGCCGTCGATCGTGTCGGCGCCGCTCTGGCCATCGAGCCTGTTGGGGCCGGCGTCGCCGATCAGGGTGTCGTCAGCGGGCGAGCCGGAGGCGTTCTCAAACGAGCTCAGCGAGGCGCTCATCCCCGTCGAGGACGCCGTGCCCGCGGCGAGGTCGACCGTGCCCGCCGAGCTGGTTGGCGGGGCGGCGTTGCCGAGGAAGAGCGTGTCGAAGCCGGGGCCCCCGTCGACCGCGTCGGTGCCGCCATTTGGGCGCTCGATCACGGCGTCGTCGCCGCCTCCGGCGCAGACCGTGTCGTTGCCCTCCCTGAGATCGATGAGATTGCCGCTGTCGGAGCCCAGGATGACGTGGGGCGCCGCTGTCCCAGTGAAGCCGTGGGAGACGAGCCGGTCGACGATCTTCCCCTGGCAGCGGTTGAGCTCGTAGGCGCCCACGTCGCACTCGGCCAGGCCGTCCCCGTCCTCGTCGAACCCCCGGGGCGCGCCGCGCTGGTCTGTGCCCAGCGGAGTGCCGTCGACCCCGTTGCAGGAGGCCACCGGGATCCGGTCCAGCGCCGGGCTGCCCGCGGGGAGCGCGTGCGTGACCGTCGGGCCACCGTTGTCGGCCTCGCCGAGCAGCCCGGGGTCCGTGTTCTGCAGGTCGCCGGTGCCGGTCAGCCCGCAGGTGGTGCCGCGGTCGATGTTGAAGCCGGCCGAGGCGATCGAGCCGTTGGTAGAGCATTCGTTGGTGCCGTTCTCAGAGAGGATCGTGGCGCCGACGGCCAGCGACGTGCCCGAGACGCTCGCGGTGTCGTAGAGGATCGATCTGCTGCCAGGGCCACCCGCCGAGTTCAGGGTGAAGGTGGAGCTCCTGATGGCCGTGCTCCCCCCGCGAACCTGGAGCCCCGCCCCGTCGATCTGGGCGTGGTTGTCGGTCAGGGTGACGTTCTGGATGACGAGCATCCCGTTGATCGTCCCCAGGTCCGTGTAGTCAATCCCGCCGCCGGAGCTCAGGCCGCTGGCGGAGCTCACGGTGTTGTTGTCGATCGTGCTGCGCTCGATTCGCAATGGCGCGTTCTCGGCGTAGATCCCGCCCCCGTGGGCCGCGTCCGCGCTGTCGAACGCCGTGACGGTGTTGCTCGCGATCGTCGAGTCGAAGACGCTCACATCCCCGCCGCTGGCGGCGACGCCCCCACCGAAGACGTCGTCGGTGTTGGTGTCGTCGGGGGCGGTGGCGCTGTTGCTCGTGATCGAGCTCCCGTTGATCGTCAAGCTCTTGGTGGCCCGGATCCCTCCCCCGACCAGCCCCGTTAGCGCGGTCGAGACGTTCCCCGAGACCGTGCTGGCGTTGAGTGTCAGGTCGCCGACGACCTGCATGCCCCCGCCGACGCCGGCCGTCGTGCTGTTGGTCACCCTCGAGCTGTTCAGGGTCACCGAGTTCAACCCCGGAACCCGGAGCGCCCCGCCGTTGCCGGCGGACGGCGGGTGGCCGTGATCGAGCCTGACGTGGTCGAGGGTCAGCGAGGAGTCGGTCGACGTCTTCACGTCGATCACCCGGTCGGCGTTGCCCCCGTCGATCGTGGACTCACCGTCGTCCCCGGTGATCGTCAGCGGGCTGGCCACGCCCAGGAAGACGTCGAGGTCGCCGGTCAGGTTGCTTTCCTCGTTCGCGCCGGAGAGCGTCAGGTTGTAGAGGGGCTGCGTGAGGACGATCTCGTCCGGAGCGGTGGCCTCCCCCGCGGGGCATTGATCGACGGTCCCGTTGCCGCTTGCGGCCTGGACCGCCTCGCGCAGCGTGCAGTTGCCGTTGACGGTGAAGTCGTCGCTGGTCACAGTGGGCGTAATCGTTGCCGCCGACGCCCTGGGCGCGAGGGCCGCTCCGGCCAGGGCGGCGGTCGCTACCGCCAGCCCAGGCGAGCGTGATCCGGGCAGGGTGAGCTTTCATTTGTCGACTGCCTCCTCGGCGCGGCTCGCGTCCGTGCGCGCCTCTCGTTGGGCGGAGGAGGCTCGGGGCGCCTTCGTGTCGCCCTTGCCTTGCCTCCGGGTCACCTGATCGAGCTCCAGCATCAGGTCCCGCTCGCGCGTCTGGCGCCGATTGCTGTCCTCCTCGGCGCCCGCGGGCTGCGAGCCGCTGTTCGACGCATCCGATTCGGGCGGAATCTGCACGCCCGGCAGTCTCGGCGGTGCCGTCGATCCTGTCGTCAGGGTTGCAACCCTGATCTTTTGCTGCTCGTATAAGCGACAGAGCTGCCTCTGATGGCCAGCCTCGACTCCACATCATCGCGAGCCCGCAAGGCGACGATCCTCGAGCGCAGCGAGGCACTCGGCGCGATCTCGGCGACGCTCGCGGCCGCCCGTGACGGTTCCGGCCGCTGCCTGGTGCTGGAGGGCGGCGCGGGACTCGGCAAGTCACGTCTGGTCGCGGAGGCCTGCAACTCGGCGAGCGCGGAGGGGATGGCGGTTCTGCGCGCTCGGGGCGCTGAGCTCGAGCGCGACTTCAGCTTCGGCGTCGTGCTCCGGCTCTTCGAGCCCCTCCTGGCCGTCCCGGACGACCAGCGGGAGGCTCTGCTCTCCGGGGCGGCGGCCCTGTCCGAGCCGCTGTTCGCGGCGAACCCGGGTGCACCAGGTACCGGGGGAGACAGCGAGTTCCCGCTCCTGCACGGGCTTCACTGGCTGGCGGCGAACGCGGCAGAGCGAGCGCCGCTGTTGATCGCGGTGGATGACGCGCACTGGGCGGATCCGCCCTCGCTGCGCTTCCTGGACTACCTGCTGCAGCGCCTGGACGAGCTTCCGGTGGCGATGCTGGTCACGGCGCGGCCGCGACAGCCGGGTCCCCAGGGCAGGCTCGGCGCCCGGATCGCGGCACACGAGCTCGCCAACGTGATCACTCTCCAGCCGCTCAGCGCGGATGGCGTCGCCCGCCTTGTCAGGCTCGAGCTCGAATCCGCCGATGACGAGCTCTGCGACGCCTGCGCGGCCGCCACCGGGGGCAACCCGTTTTACGTGCGCGAGCTGGCTGCTGCCATGGCGGCCGGCGGCGGTGCGACCGCCGGGGAGGCCGCGGCTCTCCGCGACGCGCCGGTATCCCGCACGATCCTGGGGCGCATCGAGAGGCTGCCTTCGCCGGCGGCCGGCCTGGCATCCGCCGTGGCCGTGCTCGGCGACGGGGCGCCGCTGGAGCGTGCCGCAGAGCTCGGCGGGCTCGGGTCCGACGAGGCGGCCGCTGCCGCCGATGCGCTGGCCGGGGCGGCCGTCCTCGAGCCGGGTCCCCTGCTCGGCTTCGTCCACCCGATAGTCCGGGAGGCCGTCTATGCCGATATACCCGACGCGCAGCGGGCACGCGCCCACGCCCGGGCGGCGCTGCTCCTGCGCGACGCCGGCGCTGACCTGAGCTGATCGCGTCACAGCTGGTCGAGGCCCATGGCGCAGCGGGCGACTGGGCGGTTCCGGCTCTGAGGGCGGCCGCGACGAGGGCCCGGGAACGGGGAGCGCCAAGCGCCGCCGCCCACTACCTCAGGGAGGCGCTGCAGTTCACGGTCGCCGAAGCTGACCGCGCGGGGCTGCTCAGGGAGCTTGCCCTGGCGGAGACCCGCGCGCACGAGGAGCCGGCCGCGGATCACGCGCGCGAGGCGATCGACGCGATCGAGAGCCCGCGCGGGCGGGCCGAGACCGCGCTCGAGATCGGCATGGCACTCGTCGACGCGAGCAGGCCCGAGGCCACGAAGCTCTTCGAGCGCGGCCTCGACGAGCTCACCGACTCCGGCGACGGCCACGACGAGTTGGCGATGGCGCTGCGCTCCTCGCGGGCCGCGATCGGCTTCGCCGACGCGACCAGCTCACCGGGGGAGCTGGACGACATCCTGGCGCGCGCAGCGAGGGGGGTCGCGACCCCCGCCGAGCGCCTCATGCTCGCTCATGGCGCGCTCGCGCCCGCCCTCCAGGGCAGGGACATCGACGACGTCAAGCAGCTGGCGAGAGCATCGCTCGAGGGACCGCTGCCCGACGTGACCAGCCCCACCGCGATGGGGGCCTACTCACTGGCGGCCACCGCCCTGTTCATGGCGGGGGCGCTGACCGAGTCCGAGCGCGCGCTCAGCGCGGTGCTCGAGTCCGCGCGCGAGCGCGGCGCCGTGCTCGCCTTCGGCACGCTCTCCCACGTGCGCGCTCACGTCATGCACCGGCTGGGCCGGCTCGATGACGCGATCGTCGACGCGCAGAGCACGCTCGACACGGTCCGCTACGGATGGGAGCCCGAGCTCCCCGCGGTGCACGCCGTCCTCGCCCTCTGTCTGATCGAGCGCGGCGAGCTGGACGCGGCCGCGGCGGCCATCGACCTTCCCGGTGGCGAGCAGCGCTGGTCGGAGACCTTCACCTGGAGCGACCTGCTCGAGGCGCGCGGCCGGCTTCTTCTCGCGCGGGGGGAGGACGCGGCGGCCCTGGAGGACTTCCTCGCCTGCGGGGAGCGCCTCGAGCCCCTGGGTGCATCGCACCCTGGGGTGGTGCCCTGGCGCTCGGGGGCCGCAATGGCGGCGATGCGGCTCGGCAGGCTGGAGCTCGCCGGAGAGCTCGCCAATCAGGCCCTCGCAGCGGCGCGCAGGTTCGGGGCGCCGCGCGAGATCGGGCTGACGCTGCGAACGGCGGGCGCCGTCGCCGGCGGCGATCGCGGCATCGAGCTGCTGCGCGAGGCCGTCGAGACGTTGCGGGGGTCTGAGGCCGCCCTGGAGCTCGCGCGGGCGCTCTGCGACCTCGGCGCAGCGCTGCTCGAGGAGGGTCACCGGCTGGCGGCGCGCGAAGCTCTCGCCGAGGCGCTCGACCTCGCCCACCGCTGCCGCGCCGACCGCCTCGAGGAAACCGCGCGGGAGCGACTGGTGGCGACCGGCGCGCGACCTCGTCGCGCGAGCGCTCGCGGGAGCGACGCACTGACCCCCCGCGAGCGCCGGATCGCGCAGATGGCCTCAACCGGCCTGGGCAACCGCGAGATCGCCGAGGCGCTCTTCATCACCACGAAGACCGTGGAGACACATCTGGGCCGGGCCTACCGCAAGCTGGAGGTCTCAGGCCGCGGCGAGCTCGCAGAGGCCCTGGGACAGGACGACTGACCTGGATGTAGCTTTCGGACGATGCTTCACCACGTCTCGCTCGAGGTGCCGCCGGCGGAGGCCGATCGCTCGATCGAGTTCTGGGGCCTGCTCGGCTTCGAGGAGGTCCCGGCCGCGGAGGTGCTCGGCGACTCCGTTCGCTGGCTCGAGCGCGACGGCACCCAGATCCATCTGATCCTCACGGAGGCCCACACGGCGCCCGTCCTCGGTCACGCCGCCGTGGTCGCGCCCGATCACGCCGAGGCCAAGGAGCGGCTTCGCGCCGCCGGCTTCCAGGTCGAGGACACCCGCCAGCTCTGGGGCGCGGACCGCGCCTTCGCGATCGCGCCCGGCGGCCACCGGGTCGAGCTGATGGCGGCACCGCCTTAATTCGGCCGCGGTGTTTGTGGCGGCCGTTTATGGCGAAGCCGTCTAGCCCCGGCGCTTGCGCTTCTTGCGCCGCTGTCCCTGCGTCTCGCCGTAGGGCGGCTGCGGGGGCTCGCCGTTCCGGGTGCCCTCCGGCAGCGGCTGCTCCGAGATCTCGCGCCCGCTGCCCTCGACCGTGCCCGGCTCCCCCGGCTGGGACGGCGGGGGCCCGAGGTCGTCTCCCGGCCTCTGCCAGGGAACCGCCTCGCCGGCCGCCCAGGCGGGCGGCAGTGGGCGCGGCCAGAGCCCGAGGAACATCAGCCCGAGGACGGCGAACCAGAGGACCAGCCCGGGGACCGGCGGAAACAGCGGGATGATCAGAAACAGGCCAAAGGCCATGCCCAGTGCTCCCCAGAACCGGGAGAGAAGGCCGGTCCGCATGCTCCACAGGTTCGTGTAGATCATCCCGAACACCAGGGCGAGCACGCCTACGGTCGAAATCAGGCCTCCGACGATCAGCAGGGTGGTGTGCTTGTTGATGTGGTCGGCGAGCCCCTCTCGCGCATCGCTCGCGGCCTGATCAGGCGTCTTCGGCTTGGCCGCGGTGGCGGTCGTGCCGGTCCCGGTCGTGGTGGAGCCGGTCGGGGCGGCGGCGGGCGCCTTCGCCTGCTGCTCCGCGTGCTGGCGAGCCTGCTGTACGACGGCCGGCTCCTGGGTCACGAACTTGTCGGCCGCCTTCGTGCTGCCCACCGAGGAGGTCGCCAGGCCGAGGCCAAAGGCGAGCGGCCCGATGATGATCAGCGCGGTGGCAAAGCTGCGGACCCGCACCGAGCGAGCCTGAGCGGCGCGGAAGAGGAAGAGCAACGGGCCCAGGAACAGCGCAAAGCCGATGCCTTGGAGAACGGACGAGTAAATCAGGCGGCTGCTATGCGCATGCTCGAAGACGAGCTGATCCGCATCGGAGTCCCCGTTGGGGAGATGGAGCCCGATGCGCTGCAGGACGATGGCGGCGGCCACCACCAAGGCACCGAACAGCCCGGCCGCGCCGGCGCGCCGGATCCAGCGAGCCTGGAAGGCGAGCACCTCCTGCTTGCTCGGCAGCGAGCTATCGGGGGTCGAGGCCTCCAACTGGCAGGACTGTATCTTGGCCGCGATGCCGCTTCTCTCCCGCCAGACCGGGCCCATCGCCGTCTACGGGGCCACCGGATACACCGGCCGGCTCGTCGTTGCCGAGCTCGCCAAGGCCGAGTCCGATTTCATCGTCTCGGGCCGCAATCCCGCGAAGCTGGACGCCCTGCGGGCGGAGTTCGATCTGGAGGCACCGGCCAGGGCCGCCAGGCTGGACGACCCGGGGTCCATCCGCGAGCTGCTCGCCGATTGCGCTGCCGTGATCGACTGCGCCGGGCCGTTCGTGCGCTTCGGCGAGCCGGTGCTTGCGGCGGCGGTGGAGACCGGGACCCACTACCTCGACACCACCGGCGAGCAGCCCTACATGAAGATGGCCTTCGATCGATACGGGCCGGGCGCGGCTCGCGCCGGCGTGGCCGTGATCCCCGCGATGGGCTTCGACTACGTCCCCGGCGACATGATCGCCTCGCTCACGGCCGACGGGATGGGCGAGTTGGACGAGCTGTCGATGCACTACAGCTGGCATGGATTCAAGCCGAGTCAGGGGACGGCCCGTACGACCGTCGAGATCATCCGGGGCGGCGGACTCGAGTGGCGGAACATGGAGTGGGTGGAGGATCGGGGCGGCGCGTCACGCGGGACTTACGAGTTCCCCGCCCCGGTCGGAAGGCAGCGGATGATGCGATACCCCGCGGGGGAGCAGATCACGGCGCCGCGGCACATCCCCACCCGGAACGTGCGGACGGCGATCAACGCCGGGGACTTCGACAGCGACCGCCTGGCCCAGCTCTTCACGGCGCTGGTCGGCCCGATCGGGATGGCGATGAGGACTCCGCTGAAGCGCGTTGCCAATGCCGCGATCTCGCGGCTGCCGGAGGGTCCCACGCCGGAGCAGCGAGAGAAGATGCAGTGGATGATCGTCTGCGAGGCCAAGCGTGGAGAGGTCGAGCGCAAGGGCGTGATCAGCGGAAGGGACGTCTACGGGCTGACCGCCGCCGCGATCACGAGGGGTGCGATCCTTGCGTCGAAGCGCGGCTTCGAGGGGCGGGGCGGGCTGGCGCCATCGCAGGCGTTCGACCCGAAGAGCTTCCTCACCGGGCTCGAGCGCTTCGACGTGCGCCGGCAGATCTTCGAGAACCGCGATCCGGCCCCGGTCGGGGGCTGAGCCGGATGGCGATCGGGCTGGGCACCCGGCGGCGGCGCGCCGTCAGCCTCGATCAGGGGGCGGCCACCGACGCGACCCGCTGCCCGGCATGCGGCGAGCCGCTGTTCGTCTGGGTCGAAGTCGACATGAAACGGGTCGCGCCTGCCGGCGCGCCCTCGCTTAACGGCCCCCGGGAGGACCAGGTGATCGACCGCTGCGAGAACTGCGGGCTGGTCGCCGTCCGGGATGCCGTGCCGTCCCCCGACCTCGCGACCGACGCGCTCCTCCTCGGACGGGAGGAGCGAGGCTCTCGGATCGCGATCCGGGTCGACAACGCCGCGAGCCTGCAGGCCTGGCTCGGGGCGGAGAACTGGGCCGCCCTCCGTCCCGGCGGCCGCGGCATCGAGCCGACCCCTCGCGCCGCCTCGCTGCTTCTCGCCCGGCGGGGACTCG